>CAUOZE010000006.1:0-73153 GCA_963508915.1 uncultured Deefgea sp. | reverse complement strand
TGCCGAGGAAGTCATGGCTGTGCTCCTATTCAAGAACGAGGCGGATTGCCTCAATTCTCAAAGTAGGAAACAGCGCTATTAATCAAATATCACAATGGCTAATCGGAGCCACCCTACCGCGCGAGCGGTTTAGTCCTTGGAGGAGCTGCAGAAACTTTCGACTCAATTAATGAACGTCTGCAAATGATGGAATTGCAGGCGTTCAGTTCGACCAAAGTTGTACTGTCTATTGTATTTACACTTGAAAAGTGTCAGTCAAATTACTTGAGACTCTTTTGTTCTTCCTTGAATTTCATCTTTCACCCGCTTAATCGTTCCGCGCCCACAACCCAGAAAATCCTGAATCGCACTCCATGATTTACCCTCAGCCAGTAGGCTTGTGATTTTGCGATGCAGTTCAGCATCTTTCGGGCGACCTGCGTATAGACCTTGTGCTTTTGCCTTGGCAACTCCCTCGGCTTGACGGCGGCGGCGGTCGTCGTAATCTTTGCGTGCTATGACGGCGAGCATATCCAGCATCATGTTATTTATAGAGGCAAGAATTTGCGCAGTGAAACTATCGTCATCTTTCAACAAGCTATGAGTGGTCGGCAAATCCAGCGCGACAATCCGCACTCCCTTTTCTGCAATCATGCGCCGTAGCGTCAGCCAGTCAGCATTCTTCAATCGACTGAGGCGGTCGACTTGTTCTACCAACAACATATCCCCATTGCTGGCATCATTCAAAAGCCGCATCAACTCAGGTCGGTCGAGTTTTGTACCGCTTTCGTTTTCAACGTAGTAACTGGCAATCCGTAAATTATGGTCGTCGGCAAAAGCATCAAGTTGCAGACGCGCACGACTAGCATCTTGCTCTTTGGTGCTGGCACGAAGGTAGGCTCGAACAAACATACTGACACCTCATTAAAAGTTCCGTTTGGATGGTTTCAATATAGCAAGTTCCTTTTGAGTGGTAAATTAGTATTGTGGAACCATTAGACAGGCGGTCTTTTGTTGGTTTCGTTTAGGTATACCTAAATGGAATCGACGTTTCTGTAAGATAGTTTGCTTATGGGTACTTCAAAAAACTCATCATTTATGATTTACGCAATGATGCGACCTATGTCATTTTATATTGCAAGGCGCAGACTTGGGCTGATAGGGGGAAAGAGTAAGGCACTAACCTGCAAAAGCTTGCTCGACTTATCATTCACTCAAACTCGACGTATATCGCTAGAGAGCTTACCAATTTCACTATCAACAAACTAAGATTAATACTCAGTTGGAATGGGTAAGTTAACCTCTTAAATATTGTCATTTTATGAACAGATTACGAGTTACTGTATTGCGGTATGCTTGCAGACTACTATTCAGATAGCTTATAGTTCGAACCAGCTAGTTTCGTGGCTTGCCTACTGAAGTAAACCACACCATATTTTCACATTGTGACAACATGGCAGTCCTGAAGAAGGACACATCATTTTTAGGATTGAATGATGCTTGCGCACATATGAATGATAGTTCTTGTGCAGCTCTGATTTAGTATGACACTAATCAGCGCCAGCCCCTAAGCAAGGCAACTTGTAGCAAGTACAAGTGAAATGCAGATTTGGCAAACGCCAATTTGTAGTAGTTCGGTTACAGTTATGTACCACTACCAGTCCCTGAGAAGGACACCTCGCCGCAACAACGATGTAAACGCTTTTTGCATTGGCAAACTGCAGCGCTAATTGCTCGTGACGAGCATCGTGACTGTCCCTGAGAAGGACGCTCCACAACGCTTGCGTTGCACATTGGTGGAGTAATCGTGCATGACCGCAAAGGGCATGCGCAGGAAATTGGTGTGTTTCATACCATTTCTTCGCTTTGAAAAAAAGCGACTAGCTGCTTTTCAACGATTACTTAATGAGAACTCAATATGCAAACAATGACTAACTATACAAATTTTATCGCCAATTACTATCGCATCTGCCATATAAGCTACGCAATTATTCCCTCTTCACGCCTAAGCAAAATTCTCGCCAGTATGTATCAGGGAGAGAAGATAACGCTAATGTCATTGAGCTTTCTGAAACAGGAGGGATTTCATGAACTGTATCGGCTGGCCAGCGGTGAGATTACTAGAGAGACTTACATAGCAGAGCTAGGCACAGACCACTTGAGAAAAAACCACGCTGCTGAGCTAGTGATAAAAGCGGCGGAAGATGCACTTCAGGAACGCGCCACTCATTTCATCACCAGAAAGAACAACATTGAGGCAGAACGAAACCTACGCCGTAAACGCGAACGCGAGGCTAACGAAGCCGATGCCAAGGCAAGGCTGGCTCGTCAGACTGGCTATAAAGAGCAGCGCATATTAAATATAAAAATGGCGGCAACTGCTTATCAACTCTCTGCAAGTAAATCAGGTTTTACCCCTCCAACTCGCCAGGAATTAATTGGGCACTTTCATCTATCACACATCGAAGATGATTTGACCAGTCGGATTATTGAAATCCTTGGAATTATCTTCCGAGGAGAGCCGCTAAACTTAAACGATACAGATAAACATCACCTAAAGGGAACTGTCCCCATTCTTGAACGGCTTACATTCGGCATGCTTTCATTCGAGGCGTACATTATCGAAGCAAAAGAAGCCGAATCAGCAGCCTTAGCACGAAAAGCTAGGGATGACGCTGAAAAAGCTGCTCGTATAGCAAGAGAAAGTGACCCTGAATATATTGCGATGATTCAGGCACAAGCACTACTCAAAAAGTACGAAGTCTTGTCGATTGATAGTTCGCTAATATCAAAAATGACAAAAATTCTTCAGCACCTTGATACCGGTAATAGGCTAGCTAAAGAAGATTTGGAATGGCTCGGCACTAACGCAAAAAAATACTTCACCAAACCGGTAAGAAAAGCGTATCACCGTCTAGAAGCCGATTTTCACGCCAACCAGTATCGACGCCAAAAAGACTCATGGAACGCAATCAATGCTTGTGGTCATTATCGTCAATGCGATTTACCAGACTTAGCCCTTGAGTTAATTGATAGCATTGAGCGCAACTCTATTAGGCAGCCAAAAGTTAAATCAGCCGTACTCACCACACGTGGAGGAGTGATGCGCGACCTAAATCAGCGAGAGGAAGCCATTCAGATGGGGGAAGCAGCCCACGCACTGATGCCTCAGGATTATCGCCCATGCACACTGCTCGGAGCAGTGCATATGGAGCTGCGTTGCTTTGAACAAGGTCATGCTTGGTATGAAAAAGCCAGAACTCTAGGTGCGCCAGAAAATGGAATTGACTCTGACATTCGAAGTATCTACCGCCAACTGGACTCTAGCGGCCAAGAAAACATGAAGCGCGCTCTTCTTGCAGAAGACCCATTTCGCTATTCTTGGTTGAATGTCACTAAATCAAAAAGCAAACATCCAGTTAAGAACTGAATTTAAGTTAGGGTAAACACTGCGTTCTTATAGGTGGCTTGGGGTCGGTAGCCGTCCGTGGTTGCAACTTCGGGCACATTTCGAGGATGATGTAGGTCACTGGCGGCACTCTGTCTATTCTGTTGAAAAAGTCGGTCGCTTGTCGACAGGGGCAAGAATTCATGCAAAATTCTAGTAAATCTGCTCGTTATATAAGCAAACCCATGTCAATTTGCTGAAATATTAAGCATTTTTTAGGTGTGCTAGTCATGGTGCAGGAGAGAAACTGACTTTTTCAACAGAATAGGCCAACATCGGACGGTTGAAATATCTATCAGAACGGTTGATAACAATCCCGCAATTGATTCCTTGCACTCGTTGTTTATGCCAAAACATGGTTTGGTAAGTGCTCTTAGCTGGAAATAATTAATTATGTCTATATTCCACTCAAAAATTGAGGGGGTTCCTCAGTTTGTTAGCTATTTCGCTTGTGTCCATCGAGCAATGCGGCAATTGGGCGGTGAAGCTACACCAAAGCAAGTTTATGAATACATCATTCAGAATGAAGACCTGAGTGACGATGATTTGGCACAAGTCAATCAAAACGGTAAGCCAACTTTTGAAAATAGAGCCGCTTGGGCGCGTTTCTATATGACAAAAGCTGGCTGGATGTATGCGCCCAAACGAGGAGTGTGGGCGCTGACGGAAGAGGCAAAGCAGGTCGATGAACTTTCAGAGGCGCAAGCTATTGAAATGTTTAAAAAGGTCGCGACTCAACTCAAAGGTCATGAGGATGAGGTTGAGGCTCCAGAAGACCATGTACAGCCAGACAGCACTCAATATTGGTTTGTTGGAGCAATGTGGGGGGATGGTGGCGACCAATTATCTCGGTTTTTGGAGGATGGGGTTTGGCAGAACGGATATGAGGATAAATTTACCGACCAGGTAAATTCGATGAAGGTAGGTGACCGAATCGCTATCAAGTCGACATTCGTTCGCAAACAAGGCACACCCTTTGATAACAAAGGTGTAGCTGTTAGTGTGATGAAAATTAAAGCCGTTGGTACGGTCACTCGTAATCATGATGATGGGCAAACGGTTGATGTAGCCTGGGACCAGTCATTTATTGCTAGGGATTGGTATTTCTACACTTATCGAACCACCATTACTCGTGCAAGGGTGGAGGACGAATTGCTTGCTCGTAAATTGGTCGCCTTTGCCTTTAATGGTGCTGAGCAAGATTATGCTTTTTTTATGGCGCAACCCTATTGGCGTGACCGTTTTTTAACAACTGAAGAGTTAGTTGAAGATGACGAGGCTTTGGGGGGCGAAGACATCATCGAGGAACTTGAGTTAACTACTTCTTTTGTTGCATATGGGGTTTCAGACATCGTCGCCGAGGGGTGTTTTGTACCTGAGCCAGAACTGAATAACATGCTAAGTTGCTGGCTGGATAAAAAGAATCTAATCCTGCAAGGCCCACCAGGGACAGGTAAAACGTGGCTTGCAAAGCGTTTGGCTAAAGCACTGATAGGACAAAAAAACGTATCCGATGAACAGCTGCGTGTAGTGCAGTTTCATCCCGCATTGTCATACGAAGATTTTGTGCGCGGCTACCGCCCAAGTGGTGATGGTCGCTTGACGTTAACGGATGGCTTGTTTTTGCAAGTGGTGCAGGCGGCTATTGCGCAACCGGATGTTGAGCATGTCCTCATCATTGAGGAAATAAATCGAGGCAATCCAGCCCAGGTATTAGGTGAGATGCTAACTTTGCTGGAAAACAGTAAACGCTCACGTGCTGATGCGATGGAGCTTGCTTACTCTAAGTCTCGTGGCGAAAAAGTCTACGTTCCTGATAATTTGTATGTGATTGGCACTATGAATGTGGCTGACCGCTCATTGGCGTTGGTTGATTTGGCGCTTCGTCGTCGCTTTGCATTTGTGAGTCTCACTCCGAAATTTAATGATGCTTGGGCGCAATGGTGTATTAGCAAAGGCATTGATGAAGTACGTCTTGCGCACATTCAAGAGCGAATGGAGGCCTTAAATCAAACAATTTCGACAGACCGCTCGTTAGGTGCTCAATTTCAAGTTGGACACTCCTATGTAACTCCGCATGGGACTGTTTCTAACCCTCAGGCATGGTTTGAAGGGGTGATTCGTTCGGAAATTGAGCCTCTGTTGCAAGAGTATTGGTTTGATGCACCATCTTCCGCAGAAGATGCCGTTAAGCTCTTGCTCAAGTAGGTCTTATTGGATGGCGGCTAAAATTCCACTGCGAAATATCTGGATTTTATTTTTGTATGCTGCAGACCTTGTGAAATTCAAGGGAGTTTGCACTGTAGAAATAGAATCTGCACGCGATTTACCTGAATTGTTGGCTCGGTTGTTGGTTAAGGTTGTAGAGCAGCGTTTGCGGCGGAATTTAAGTCGCGGTTATCAAGACCGACGTGCTGTACTCTCACGGGTGAGGGGGCGCATCGATGTCCTGGCTACTGAAGCTGGTCAACTTCTTGAACGAGGGCGTGTGGCATGCCACTTTCAAGAGCACACCATGGATACGCCTCGCAATAGGCTAGTTCGAGCCGCCTTAGAGCATTTAGCGCGGAATGTAGTTAATGCAGAAATTGCTCATCAGTGTCGCTCAATGTCTCGCATTCTTGAGGGGCAAGGTGTTTCAAATCAAAAGCCGTCACGCTCAGATTTGGCGGTAGACCAAGTCGGTAGAAATGAGTCTGCAGATTCGTTGATGGTAGGTTTGGCAAAAATGGTTTTTGAGTCTTGCATACCGACTCAACAAAGTGGGCATAGCAATGCTGTCGATGTCGATGCTGACGAGTATCTGGTTAGACGCCTTTTCGAAAAGGCTGTGGCTAATGCTTTGAAAATTCAGCTACAGCCGCTGGGGTGGCAAGTGATGCATGGGCGGAAATTAAGTTGGCCTGTGACAGGTTTTTCCGATGGCATTATGAGTTATTTACCGGGCATGCAAACGGACATTGAACTGGTGAATGTCAGGCAAAAGCGCAAACTAGTGATTGACACAAAATTCACCCGAATATTTGCAGAAGGGTGCTTTAAATCGGAGATGCTCCGTAGTGGCTATTTGTACCAGCTTTACGCCTACTTGCGCACCCAAACAGAACAAACCGATGTCCATGCTATTGAGCGTAGTGAAGGCATGCTGTTGCATCCGCAGTGCGGCGAGGCGTTTGACGGCTACGTAGACATACAGGGGCATCGAATGCGGTTTAAGACAATTGACCTGATGA
Organism: uncultured Deefgea sp.; assembly: GCA_963508915.1. GTDB lineage: Bacteria > Pseudomonadota > Gammaproteobacteria > Burkholderiales > Chitinibacteraceae > Deefgea. Next base: position 66,493 of record CAUOZE010000006.1, on the reverse strand, counting down.
GTTCTGCTGAAGAATTTGAAAATCAGCTTTTAAGTATTGTGAGTAATGCTTGATGCGACGTCTGTTCAAAACTAATATTTGGCTCGGATGATATAAGCCTTAACCATTTAGTTGCCAAGTTTCGCAGCCCCGGCTGCCCCATTCTTTTATGCATCGTTGCTCTGCTTCATTAATGTTTTCGTCTGGTTGCACGTTGCAAAGAAAAACCAACGAAATGTTGTTGCCAGCACGATGCGCGTCGGCGAGTGCTATGTGAATTCTTCGGTACCCATCAGGGTTGCCCTTTCGATAAGCCTTGCCAGCAAGAATGTTCACCACATTGCGGTAGTAGTGAGTTCGCGGTCGCTTGGCTCCAGCCTTTGCTTTTCCGATATAGCGCCCGAGAAGTTCTCCAGAGTTGCTACGTATTTCCCACATATAGATTAGTGAGGATTTTTCGTTGATTTGATGTGGCAGGATTTCGAATCGCATTTGGAAATGGCCAACGCTCGCAATAGTTTGGTTAATTTGTACTTCGCCTTCCAATTCGTCGCGGCCAATTAATGACCTGCCCTGATAATCAGTAGGGACACTTATTATACGCAACTCCTATGGTTGTTGAGACAAGTCCTTGGTTTCTTGTTTGGGCAGTACGGGTAGCAATCATATTTGGACTTGTTTTTTACAAGGTACTTGAGTAAGCCAAATCAGCTCTTAATTTGCGGAATTTTATAGGTTATACAAAGATGATGGTTTGATGAGTTTGTGTAATGAGAAGCTCTATGCTTAGTTTCGAGAGAATAGTTGAGAGCTTAAGTAGCTCTAAATTCTCTTATTTGTTGTTTCTTGGGGACGTGAAATTGATGCAACCCGCAGTTTTATTGGGGTTGGTGTGTGAGTTTGCCTGTCGGGGCATTTGTCGGGGCATTTTGATTTTACATATTCAGAAAAACGAAGAGGTTGAGGCTAATTAGCCGCAACCCCTTGATTTTATTGGTGCACCCGACAGGAATCGAACCTGTGACCCTCAGTTTCGGAAACTGATACTCTATCCAACTGAGCTACGGGTGCATTTGATTAGGTGTGCGATGATAGCTGCTTATGACTCACTCGTCTAGTCGATAGGTGAATTGTGTTTTGTTGTTGCTGTGTTGTCGGTATAATTGCCAACGATAAGGGCTGTTTAAGGCTCATTTTAATAATACGCACAACTTCAAAAGGGATGACAGCATGGGCGGTTCCAGCGCATCGGCGTTTAAAAGCGCAATCGGTATTATTCTTGCGGCATTGATTGGAGTGCCTTTGTTTGCATATCTTGCCATTAAATTGGCGACTTCAGGTATGTCGACAGATGTAACAAGTTCCACAATGACTAAGGAAGCCGTGGCGGCTCGTTTGCAGCCTGTTGCTGTAGTTAAAATTGTTGATGGTGGACCTCCTGGATCAAAATCTGGCAAGGCAGTTTACGAGTCGGTCTGTATGTCCTGTCATGACGCCGGCCTTGCTGGCGCGCCAAAGTTTGCTGATGCAGGCGCTTGGGCTGGACGAATCGGTCAAGGTTTTGAAACTTTGGTAAAACACGCGATTGGTGGTTTTAATGCAATGCCTGCTAAGGGTGGCGCTGCTGATTTGACCGATGATGAAGTTAAGCGTGCTGTTGCTTATATGGGTAATGCCGCTGGTGCTAAGTTTGAAGAGCCAAAAGTGGCTGGCGCTGCAGCCGGCGGTGCAATTGATCCTGCCGTTAAGGGTAAAGAGATTTACGCGAGTGTGTGCATGGCCTGTCATGACTCAGGTGTTGCAGGTGCACCTAAATTTGGTGACAAAGCGGCTTGGGTGCCACGTTTGAAGGATGGCGTAGATAGTGCGATTGCGATTGCAGTGAAAGGTATCGGTGCCATGCCAGCAAAAGGCGGCTACAGTGGCTCTGATGAGGAATTCAAAGCTGCAGCACTTTATCTGATCAATGCTTCTAAATAATTGAAACTTTGAGTTCCAGTTAAAAGCCACATCGAGAGATGTGGCTTTTTTGTTGGGTGGTGTTCGTGAGTGACTTATTCGGTCGTTACTGTCTTGCTGATATTTCGTGGTGCATCGATCGTATTGCCACGGTGTATTGCGGTGTAATAAGACAAAAGCTGTAGCGCGATGGCATATAAAATAGGGTTGAGGTGGGGTAGTTTCTCTGGCATTCGAATCGTGTTGAAGCCTGCAATTTGTGGTAAGACAATGTCACTCAGTGCAAAAATCTCGCCGTGCTTATTGCGAACGTCGTGCAAATTGGCCAGTAGTTGATCGGCCAACATGTCCCATGGCAAGCAAGCGATGACAGGTAGGTTGTTTCCAACTAGCGCTAATGTGCCGTGTTTGAGTTCGCCGCTGGGGCATGCTTCTGCATGTAAATAGGCGACTTCTTTGAGTTTAAGGGCTCCTTCTTGCGCGATGGGGTAGTAACTTTGTCTGGCGGTAACAATTAAATTGGGTTTTTTGCTCAGGTAAAGCCCCCACTCTTTGAGTTTGGGGGTGAGTGCTAGTACTGCAGCGATCGCTGAGGGTAGCTTGCGAAGTTCCGCATCAAGCTGTGCGGGTAGATTTTGATGTCGTGCTTTGGCAAGTGTCGTTGCGACTAAAAACAAGCAAAGTAACTGTGCGGTAAAGGTTTTGGTTGAGGTTGCGCCGAACTCTTCGCCAGCGCGCAGTTGGAATTGTAAATCCGCTTGGCGCATTAATGCGCTATTGGCTTGGTTGCTGATTGCAAGAGTAACTTGGGCGCCTCGTTGTTTTGCGTGTTGCAGCGCTGCAACGGTATCGATGGTCTCTCCTGATTGGGAGATAACTACAATCAGTGTATTGGGTGTGATGGTTCTGTCTTGATAGCGAAAATCACTGGCTAATTCGACTTGTGTAGGTATTTTGGCTAGATTTTCTAGCCAAAAGCGAGCGGTTTGCGCAGCATGATGGCTTGAGCCGCTGGCTATTAATAGGGTGTTATCAATATGACTGAATAGCTCGGGTGTGTTGAGCCAGTTTTCTAGCTGCTGTTCTTGTGCGTGATGAATGAACTCTGCTGCGTTGCTGGCTTGAGCGTGTATTTCACGCACCATGAAGTGCGGTAGTTGCCCTGCGCTATGAACTGGACTTGGATCTCTCTGTGCGATGGTGCCATTTGCGTCAAAAATACATATTTTGTGTTCTGTGAGTTCCGCAACATCGCCGTGATGCAATTGAGTAATCAGTGCGGCACGCTCTTGCAGTAAATTGGGTTCGGATGAAAATATACTCATGCCATTGCCGTGGGCAACAAATAATGGACCGCCAGTGGTAGTGCAATAGATGGTGCCTGGCTTTTCTTCGCTGAATGCCGCGAGGGAGTAATAGCCTTGCAGTGTTTTACAAACGCTTTGGATTGCGCGCAATAAATCACGGTGTTGTTGCCAGTGCCAGTCAATCAGGCTGGCCATTTGGTGCTCAAGTCGTTTTTCTTTGCTGAGGTGATCGGTTTCCATCAAGCGCTCTGCAATTTGTTCAATATTCTCAATGACGCCTGATATCGTGATGCATAGATGGTTTTTGTAGAGATAGGGGGCTGCAGCGATTGCGCCAAACTCGCTGCTACGTAGTATAGCCAGTCGACATTCTGGCGTGTCGGCGGCATCTGGAACGATTTTACCAGCCCATAAGCTACAACCGTCTTCACTGGCGTAGCTTAGTGCAAGACAGGGGTGTTGCTGAGGGTTTCGTTGTAGTGCCCGCATTAATTGCGGCCCGATATTGTGATTTGAAATCCCGCCGAGCAAAGTGTCCATGAGTCTTCTGTCGATAACGTGGCTGATAAGTCATCGTAGACTGCTCAAGCGCCAGCTTAAAGGTGTGTGCTCTTTTTTTGTTGTTGATGCAACAAGTCCAATGCATGCTCAGTTGCGACATCAGCACTAAATTTACGAGCAAATAATTCAGGTCGATTGTTGAGTGTTTTTATTTCATCAGCTTGAAATGTTTTAGGTGACCATGCGCCTTTATCCCATTCGAGATGGCGCATAGATTTGGGGTTGAGTTTGTTCGCCAAACCGGTGTGCATCAGCACAGTTTGAAAAAACATTTCATCGGGTACGAGCGTGCGCTTAAAGAACGCAGTGACGTTTGGATTGATTTCTAGCCAACTTAACATTGTTTTGCAGGTGCGCTCACTGAGTATCCACCATTGAGACCCAGCGTGAATCGCTTGTAATGGGCTGGGTAGCTGACGTTGAATGCCGCAGGCATTAGCCCAGCGTTGAATTTTTTGCAGTGCTTTACCATAGGCTTTGCCATTTAATGCTTCAAAGTGCCAAGCGCGGTAGCGATAGGCTACATCAAATTCGGCGGCGGGTTTTAATTCGATAAAGCCAACCTCTTGGCTAGAATTTAAGAACTCTGTTATGTATTCATTGCTATGAATTGGGTAGTCTTGTCCAGAGAGTAATACCCCCCAGTCGAATCCATCTTGTATTGCGGCTTTGATTAGCCTTAAACTGGCATCCACCAATGAAAAGCCGCCCCAGCGACACGGTTGGCGGCTGATGAAGGTTGCATTGCAGCGAATGTTTTTTACCGCAGCCTGCATGGCCGTATATGTCTCAGTCGGCGTATTGGCATCAATGTGAATATAAAAGCGCGTGTTGGCCGTATCAAGTTGAGTGACGAGTCGCGCTAATTGCTCGGCTTGAGCGTGCGCAAGAATAAAATAAGCGATGCGGGGCATGATGGAGCGGATGGGCGATTCAAAGTGCATCTATTCTAGCAGTTACCTGTGTGAGAGCGTGTTTTATGCTGCACCGTATGTTTGTGCAGAAGGGTCAAATGCCGCTCAAATCCTTGTAGGGCGACGTGTTCGCTACGGTTGCTGTGTGTTGGGTGGTTCGTTTTGATGGTAGTGGTCATTTTAAACTTCATGCGAAGACGTAGTTTGCACTGCGTAAATAACAGAATTACTGTTTTCAACGAGGCGGCAAGGGTACAATAGCTTCCTTTTTACCCTTCGTGGCTGGCTTGACGGCTGCGCGGAGGGTCGTTATCGTTCCACGACTTTTCATTTTAGGCCCAGGATAATGGCGAAAGCAGCAAAATCGGTGGCGTTGCCAGATAGTTTCGAACAAGGCTTGGCCGAGTTAGAGGGCTTGATTGCGCAAATGGAAAGCGGCAATCAAGCGCTGGAAGCGAGCTTGCTCGCGTTTCAGCGTGGTACTGAGTTGCTGCGCTTTTGTGAGGGCAAGTTGTCAGCTGCCGAGCAGCAAGTTCGTGTTTTGGAGGCGGGTGAGTTACAAACTTTGCCGAGCGCTGGAGCCCTGTAATGTCAATTGAAAGCGGTAATTTTAAAGCTTGGATGAGTGAAGTTCAGGCGAAAATGGAAACGACTTTGTCCGGCGTGCTGCCTTCGAGTACGCATTTGCCAGAGCGTTTGCACGATGCCATGCGATATAGCGTGTTGGACGGTGGTAAGCGAGTGCGGCCTTTGTTGGCCTTTGCTGCGGGTGCGGTCGTGGATGCGCCGATTGAACGTCTGCAATATGCGGGCTGTGCGGTTGAATTGATTCATGCCTATTCGCTAGTGCACGATGATATGCCGGCGATGGATAACGATGTGTTGCGCCGAGGTAAGCCGACGGTGCATGTGGCCTACGGTGAAGCAACGGCTTTGCTTGCTGGCGATGCCTTGCAAACCGCCGCTTTTGAAGTTTTATCGAATCGTACTTTGGCTGATAACGCGCAGGATCAATTGCAAATGATCCGGTTTTTGGCAAACGCCTCGGGTAGCTTGGGGATGTGCGGCGGGCAGGGGATTGATTTGTACAGTGTTGGGCGAGAATTGACCCTGCCGCAACTGGAAATGATGCATATTTTGAAAACTGGCGCGCTGATTCGCGCTTCGGTTTTGTTGGGTTCGTACTGTGGTACGCCGCTGGCTGCCGCACAGCGCGAAGCGCTTGATCATTACGCCAAATGCATTGGACTCGCGTTTCAAGTCGTGGATGACATTCTTGACTGCGAAGCCGATTCGGCAACGCTGGGCAAGACTGCAGGTAAAGATGTTGCTAATAATAAGCCGACCTATGTTGCTTTATTGGGAATGAAAGGCGCGAAGGAAAAAGCCGCTGAACTCAAAGCTTCTGCTTTGGCCTCGCTCGCGCCGTTTGGTGAAAAAGCAAATATGCTTAATGCCCTTGCTGGGTATATTGTTGATAGAAAATATTAATAAGGCTTGTAGGGGTATACCCCGTGCAAGGCAAGGTAGACATGAAATACCCATTGCTTGATACCATTCAAATCCCTGCTGATTTACGCCAGATTGAGCGTAAAGATTTGCCAGCGGTTGCGCAGCAATTACGTAGTTATCTGCTCGACTCCGTCAGTCAAACCGGTGGCCACTTCGCGTCGAATTTAGGCTCGGTCGAGTTAACCGTCGCGCTCCATTATGTCTTTGACACGCCGCATGACCGCTTGGTGTGGGATGTGGGCCACCAAAGCTACCCGCATAAAATCCTTACTGGTCGCAAAGACCGCATGGCGACGATGCGCCAAAAAGGTGGTTTGGCGGGTTTTCCTAAACGCGAAGAATCTGAATACGACACCTTTGGTGTCGGCCATTCTTCGACGTCGATTGGTGCTGCGCTCGGCATGGCCGAAGCTGCGCTGATTAAGGGCGAGCAGCGTAAGGCAATTGCCGTCATTGGCGATGGCTCGATGACTGCAGGGCAGGCGATTGAGGCTTTGTTTAATGCGGGTCATCGCGATGAAATCGATTTGTTGGTGATTTTGAACGACAACGAAATGTCGATTTCGCCGAATGTCGGTGCTTTTAATAATTACCTCGCCAAGTTATTGTCGGGCAAGTTTTATAACGGCATTCGTAATGCATCGGGCAAAGTGCTTGACGCAGTGCCGCCACTGAAAGAGCTGGCGAAAAAAGGCGAAGAAAGCGTCAAAGGCTTTTTGACGCCTGGCACGCTGTTTGAAGAAATTGGCTTTAACTATATCGGTCCAATTGATGGTCACGATATGGAAACGCTGGTGGCGACTTTATCGAATATTAAAGAGCTAAAAGGCCCGCAGTTTTTGCATGTAGTCACCAAAAAAGGTAATGGGTATAAGCTTGCAGTCGCTGATCCTGTTAAGTACCATGCAGTTACCCCCTTTAATCAAGAGGCGGGTGTTTGCGGCAGCAAAGGCGGTAAGCCGAACTTTACGCAGGTTTTTGGCGAATGGCTGTGTGATATGGCTGCTCGTGATGAGAAGTTGGTTGGTATTACGCCGGCGATGCGGGAAGGCTCTGGCATGGTGCGCTTTCATGCTGAATATCCAACGCGCTATTTTGACGTGGGTATCGCTGAACAGCACGCAGTCACCTTTGCCGCAGGTTTGGCTTGTGAGGGTTTAAAACCCGTCGTTGCAATCTATTCGACCTTCTTGCAGCGCGCCTACGATCAATTGGTGCATGACGTGGCTTTGCAAAATCTGGATGTGACCTTTGCGATTGATCGCGCTGGCTTGGTCGGTGCTGATGGCCCAACGCATGCGGGCAGTTTTGATCTGTCGTTTATGCGCTGTATTCCAAATCTGGCGATTTTAGCGCCGGGTGATGAAAACGAATGTCGCCAAATGCTCTACACCGCTTACCAATACAATGGCCCCGCGGCAGTGCGTTATCCACGTGGCTGTGGTTTGGGGGCGGTGGTACAAAGCGAAATGAGCTTGTTGCCGTGGGGGAAAGGCGAGATTCGTCGCCAAGGTGCCCAATTTAATGGCAAGAAAGCCGCCATCTTAGCCTTCGGCACCGTGCTAGAGCCTGCTTTAGCTGCGGCTGAAAGCTGCCATGCGACGGTGGCAAACATGCGCTTCATTAAACCGCTCGACACGGCGCTGGTGCTGGAGTTGGCTGCTACCCATGATCTGCTAGTGACAGTGGAAGACAACGCCATTATGGGTGGCGCGGGTAGTGCAGTGCTGGAAGCGTTGATGCTGGCTGGTATAATGAAGCCGGTATTGCAATTGGGCTTGCCTGATAGCTACGTTGAGCATGGCGAACAAAAGCAAATCTTAGCTGACTGTGGTCTGGATGCGGCGGGGATCGCGGCGAGTATTCAAGCCAAGCTGGCGCTCATTTAACTGTGTGGATGTTTTTAATAGTTTTTGAAACAAATAAGCCCTGCGATGCAGGGCTTATTTATTGCTTAGCTGAAGTTGTAGTGCTTGCGTAGATTCTGCGTGATCTGTCATGTGCAACTCATTCCCGTTGGAAAGATCGCTAAATCGCCTGCACTAATCGTTACCGGCTCGCCGCCGTCAGGTGTTACCGTCACTTCGCCGGCAATCAGGAAGCATGTTTCGCTTGAATCGTATGTCCATGGGAATCTGGAAGTGCTTTTTTCCCAGATCGGCCAGTGGGCAATTTTGAGTTCGGCTTGGCGGGCGGCGGAAATTTGGCGTTCGATTTGAATTTGCTGCATGGCATTTCCTCAATGGATTGGATTCGTTGATTTTACGCCGACCGTTTATCGTTGCTGTAAAAAATCCACTTGGCAAAACGGATTAATTTTATGATAATGAGAATAGTTGCTAATAAGGTTCTCATTATGATTGTTTGTGTTTGCAATAATGTCAGCGATAAAGCTATCCGCAAAGCCGTCGAGCAATCCGGCGTACGCACCTATATCCAATTGCAGCGTGTGACCAGCGCAGGGACTTGCTGTGGGAAATGCGGTAGCTGCGCCAAGCAAGTACTCAATGATTCCGTTGAGCAATACGAAGCAGCCATGCTTGCCGATTTGCAGGATGTCGCATTTGCTTAAGCCTGATTAGTTACCCCAAAATTTCAATAAAACCGAGCCTTTGTGCTCGGTTTTTTCTTATCCACCGTTTGATTGATTGTTTTCCCCGTTGCTTATGCTTAAGTCTGTGAGCGAGCTGTGAGTAAGTAAGTTAGCGCCTTGTTTCAATTCAATAAAATTGTCGTGCTCAAGTTTTAGGCAGGTGCAAGTGCTAATTCACATCTCAAAGGGATAGCCGTGTGAGTAGGCTGTGGATAGGTCGCTTAAGTGACTGTTTTAATGTGGTTTTAATGGTTTGATTAAAATATAGGCGATAAACGGTTAATTTTGCCTTGAAAACCATGTTTTTATGAACTAGGGCAGGGCTTTGGATAGTTTAATGATTTATCCCAGAAAAAATTAGTTAGGGTGTGAGTTGCTTGTGGGTAAAACAATCAAGTGATTGATTTATATCATTTATTACCATCTGACTGTTTTTTGTGCGGGCTTGTGCGGTATAATCGCCGCCTTTCCTGTTTTCAGTATGCGACACGCCATGATCTTAAAAGCCCCTGAACTCTTGTTGCCCGCCGGTACGCTCGATAAAATGAGCGCCGCTTATGATTTTGGAGCCGATGCCGTTTACGCCGGTCAGCCGCGATACAGCCTGCGTGCGCGCAATAATGAATTCAAGCTAGAGCAAATTGGTCAAGGCATCGAAGAAGCCCACGCGCGTGGCAAAAAGTTCTTCGTCGCTAGCAATATCCTGCCGCACAACGCCAAAGTGAAAACCTATCTGGCGGATATGGAGCCAGTCATCGCGATGAAGCCCGACGCGCTGATTATGGCCGACCCAGGCCTGATTATGATGGTGCGTGAAAAATGGCCAGAGCAAGTGATTCACTTGTCGGTGCAAGCCAATACGGTGAATTACGCTGGCGTGAAGTTCTGGAAATCAATGGGGCTAGAGCGCGTGATCTTGTCGCGTGAATTGTCGCTCGATGAAATCGAAGAAATTCGCCAGCTTTGCCCAGATATGGAATTGGAAGTCTTCGTGCACGGCGCGCTGTGCATTGCCTACTCTGGTCGTTGCCTATTGTCGGGGTATTTCAATCACCGCGATCCAAATCAAGGCACCTGCACCAATGCCTGCCGCTGGGATTACAAAACGCACGATACGGTAGAAGACGATGCGGGCGATGTGCAGCAGAAAGAGCAAGTGATTCAGTTTGATTTTAACAAAGCGATGAATGACGCTAACCAAGCGTTCTCGACCTGCGGCGGTCAAGAGCGCCATCCGCTTGCTGATAAAACGTATTTAATCGAAGAAGGTAATCGCCCGGGCGAGTTGATGCCGATTATCGAAGACGAGCACGGCACTTACATCATGAACAGTAAAGATCTGCGCGCGGTACAGCATATCGAGCGCTTGGTCAAAATGGGTATTGATTCTCTAAAAATCGAAGGCCGCACTAAGTCGCTGTATTACGTAGCGCGTACCGCGCAAGTCTATCGCCAAGCGATTGACGACGCCGTGGCAGGTCGTCCGTTTAATCCGACTTTGCTTGCCGATTTGGATGGCCTGGCTAATCGTGGCTATACCGATGGCTTTTATCAACGCCACAGCACGGTTGAGGCGCAAAACTACCTTGAAGGCCATTCCAAAGCGCACCGTAGCCAATACGTTGGCGAAGTGCTCAATATCCAAGACGGCTGGGCTGAGATTGAAGTGAAAAACAAATTTTCAGTCGGCGACTCGCTGGAAATTATCCATCCAAGCGGCAATATCATCGTGAAGTTGGAGCAAATTCGCGGCAAGAGTGGCGCATTGGTTGAGTCGGCATTAGGTAGCGGCGCAAAAGCAGCAATTCCGCTCGATGCAAAGTATGAAAATGCATTGCTGGCAAGATTGTTTTAATCTTTGATGACTGTAAAAAAGCCGCTGAAAAGCGGCTTTTTGTTTGAAATGGCCGGTTGTCGACCTAAAGCGGAATGTTTTGTAGGTTGCTGCTGAGCTTGCGAGGCCCAGTAGTTGGGTTTTATTGAGCGCGCCCAGGTGGTGCCAAGGCGCGCATAATGGCATCGATGTTCTCCTGCGTCGCATGACGAACGCCGGCGTATTTGTGAGCCTCCAGTAGAGAGTACTTTTCCTCACTGTCACGTGACAAGAAAATCAGTGAGCGTTCATTAAACATTGGTGAGCGACAATCTGTGCCATAGCCAAACCCAGATATGTCAATCTCACTCGACCAGTTTCCTTTGAGCCATTTGTGGACGGTGAAGCGCCCACTCGTCTCCGATTTGGATGAGGTCAGAGTTGCCTCAACGATGTACGAAGCCTCGGTGGCCAGTTTGCCGACTAATTCCGGCGGATATTCCGGTGAACTCCGGCAGGCAAGCGCAGAACCTGCAATGAGAGTCCCCATAAGTACTGCAGTAGCTTTTAACATGTTCACGACTCTAACTAATTAAGTGGGCTCACTCGTTGAGGGCTAATCCTAATCGGGCGAGTCCTAGCGCATACAGTGATGGCATACATATTGATTTTCAGTGCAATAAATATTAAACGGTTTCAGCTTCTACAATTAAAAGCCTCAAGCGTTACTTGCACATCACTGAGCTTGTTATGTCTGGTATCAGAAGGAGCGCTGACGCTCATTTGGCATTAACAACCGCCGTATTGCTTCCGATACTAGCCGATTCTGGCCCAAAGTAGGCTAGTTACAATTTCTTTTTGTCGCCAATCGATTTCAATTTTTGATAAATGTAATCGGTAAAATCGTGGCCGGGGGTAATAATGCTTTCTGTTAGTGGATTTTTTATTTCATCATTAAAACGAGCAATTGCTACTTCTTCGTTCGGGGCGTAAATCAGCCAGCCAACAACTTCAAAACCTTGAGCCAGCAACTTCTCTCTACGCGCAAAAAAATCTCCTTCTTCAGCGCATAAATTTCGAATCTCACCCTTCGCCTCGATTGTTCTCTTATAAAACCGATATGTAGACATTTTAGCTCTCTTGAAATTGTAAGTGCTGAGCGTTGCTGTGATATCAAACAAGCAAGGACGATTGCATGATGTTTCCACAAAGATTTAGACTAGGTGTCCGTTGCTGGTTGAGATTGCTTGCATTGGTATATTGTTAAAAGCATTGATTATGTTGCTCTATAGCTATATACGTCTTAGTTTTTACTGAGTAATGCTTCATAGATCTGAGGTTTAAAACCAATATTAGTCTGACTGTCTGTGACTAGCACTGGGCGTTTAATGATGGATGGATTGGCGATCATTACGGCGATCGCGCTGTTGGCGTCGACGACGCTGGCTTTGCTTGCGTCGTCTAATTTGCGCCATGTGGTGCCTTGTTTGTTAATTAAAGGCTCCCAGCCAATCGCGGCTATCCATGCTTGGACTTGTTCGGCACTGAGGCCTTGTTTTTTGAAGTCATGCCATTCGTAGTCAAAGCCATTCTCGCTAAGCCATGTGCGTGCTTTTTTTACGGTTTCGCAATTAGGTATGCCAAACAATTTCATGTGTTGTTCCAAGGTCAAAAGGCCGCCAAGGCGACCATCTGGGTCTGTTTAGTGTAGTGATAGATCGAAAGAGATATCAGGTTCGGCTGGCTTGTTTTTGGCTGCATTTCTTGTGGCTTCTTGTTCTTGCACCGATTGCGCGTTATTGACCATCCATGACAAGTTGGTCGCCGAATCGGCGTTGCGTAGGGCTTCGTCGAGTTCTACCTCGCCATCACGATACATTTTGTACAGTGATTGCTCGAAGGTTTGTGAGCCCTCGGAGAGGGATTGCTCCATCGCTTCTTTGATTTCTGAGAGTTCACCATTTTTGATGAGTTCGGCGATGCGGTTGGTGTTGAGCATCACTTCGACTGCGGGTTTGAGCTTGCCGGTGGATTTGCAGCGAACCAAACGTTGCGAAATAATTGCTTTCAGTGATGTAGATAGATCGTAAAGCAGGGATTCGCGTGCTTCTTGCGGGTAGAAGTTCACGATACGGCTTAGTGAGTGGTAGCTGTTGTTGGCGTGTAGCGTTGAAATGCACAAATGCCCAGCTTGCGCATATTGCATCGCATAAGTCATCGTGGCGCGGTCACGAATTTCGCCGATCATCAAGACATTAGGTGCTTCACGCATCGCATTTCTTAGGGCATCGTCGTAGCTGTGGGTGTCGGTGCCGACTTCGCGCTGATTGACGAGCGATTTTTTGTGGCTGTAAATAAATTCAATCGGGTCTTCCATTGTGAGGATATGACCGTTGTGATTTTCGTTGCGGTGCTCCAGCATCGCAGAAACAGTGGATGATTTACCGGAGCCCGTTGCGCCGACAACAAGGATAATGCCGCGTTTTTCCATGACTAAATCTTTAAGGATTTCAGGCATGAACAGCTCTTCGAGTGTGTCGGCTTTGGGCTTAATAAACCGTGCTACTAATGCAACAGTGCCACGGCTTTTGAATACATTAATTCGAAAATTGCCTGTCCCACTTACTGGATAAGCAAAGTTCATTTCTAGGTCGCGCTCAAACACGGCAACTCGCGCCTCGCCCATTAGCTGATAGGCGAGTTGTTTTACGTGCTCAGCACTCAATACTTGGTTGTTGACAGGGTGGCAAGTGCCTTGAATTTTAATGACTATTGCCGAATCGGCGGCTAAAAACAGATCAGATGCACTGCGTTCAGCCATAAGTTTAAAAAACGGCAATAGATTCATTTTGTTTCCTTGGTGCGAATTATTTAATTGCGAAGTTCAATTTTAATCCCGAAGCTCGCGGCGTAAAATTTTACCTACATTCGATTTGGGTAGGCTATCTCTAAATTCAATGACGCGCGGAATTTTGTAGTTGGTGAGCTGGCCACGGCAAAATTCGATGATTTCTTCGCTGGTCAATTGTGGGTCTTTTTTGACCACAACGAGTTTGACGGCTTCTCCTGTTTTGTCATCGGCAATGCCAATGCAGGCGACTTCAAGAATGCGCGGATGGTTGGCGACAACGTCTTCGACTTCATTCGGGTAAACGTTGAATCCAGACACCAAAATCATGTCTTTTTTGCGGTCAACAATTTGGAAAAAACCGCTTGGTTTCATAATGGCAATGTCGCCCGTTGCCAAAAAGCCGTCTTCACCCAGAATTTGCGCAGTGTCTTCGGGGCGATTCCAGTAGCCTTTCATCACTTGTGGGCCGCGGATAAAGAGTTCGCCACGCTCGCCTGCGGGAAGGACTTGGCCGGCATCGTCACGGATCTCGCCGGTCGTGAGCGGAATCGGCAGACCAATCATGCCGTTAAATTCCGTGGTGTTCATCGGATTCATCATCGCGGCGGGCGATGTTTCGGTGAGTCCGTAGGCTTCAACCAAAGGAATGTGGGTGATTTTTTTCCATTTATCGGCTACCGCGTGCTGAACGGCCATGCCGCCACCGAGGGCGAGTTTCCATTTGGAAAAGTCTAATTTTGCAAAGTCAGAGTTGTTGAGTAGGGCATTAAATAGCGTGTTAACGCCGGTAAGGCAGGTGACTGGGTGCTTTGCGAGTGTTTTTACAAAATCAGGGATGTCGCGCGGGTTGGTGATCAGTAAATTCGTTGCGCCGATTTTGGTAAAGACCATGCAGTTCGCAGTAAGTGAAAAGATGTGATAAAGCGGCAGGGCTGTAACGATCATTTCTTTGCCGTCGGAGACTACAGGGCTGATCCATGCGTGCGCTTGCTGCATATTGGCGACGATATTGCCGTGCGTGAGCATGGCGCCTTTGGCGACACCAGTGGTGCCGCCTGTGTATTGCAAGAAAGCGATGTCTTGATGGTTGAGTTGTGGTTCTTTGAGGGTATTGTCCTGACCTTTTTCAAGTGCAGCGCTTAGTGTTGTATGCCCTGGTAGTGTATATGCGGGAACGAGTTTCTTAATGTGGCGAACAACGCTGTTGACGAGTAGCTTTTTTGGAAAACCAAATAAATCACCTAATTCCGTCACAATGGTGTGTTTTATTTGGGTGTTCTGAATGATTGCTTCGAGTGTGTGAGCAAAGTTGGCCAAAATAAGGATGGTTTCTGCGCCAGAATCATTAAGTTGATGTTCTAGCTCGCGTGGTGTGTACAGTGGATTGACATTGACGACGATATAACCCGCGCGAAGGATGCCAAAAATAGCCACGGGGTACTGCAATACATTGGGCATCATCACCGCAACACGTGAGCCTGTAGGTAGTTTCAGTGTCTGTTGTAGATAGGTTGCAAACTGTATTGATAATCGATCTAAATCACCGTATGTGATGCTTTTGCCCATGTTGATGAAGGCATCACGATCGCGGTATTTGGCTAGGCTTTGTGCGAAAACTTCGGGGATTGAACTGAATTTTTCAAGGTTTACTGTGTGTGGTACGCCGCTTTGATAGTTGGCTAGCCAAGGCTGGGTCATGATTTGTCTCCAATCGTTGATGTACTTTATGAGCAAAAGCACCCGTGAGACAAGTGCATCTTTATCAAGGAGTATTTCGCCAGCTTATCTTTTCTGTTAGAATCGGGAAAATCCCGTAAAAAATCATGCGGGAGTGCTTTCAGTGGGTTTTATGAATGGGCGCGCAATAGTTTGCAGCCCATTTTTTGTTTGTGGTTTTTGAGAAGGGAAGTATGGCGGTCAATCTGCAATCCGTGTTGGACAGTACCTTACCAGGTCTAGGGTACGAATTAGTCGATTTTGAAATGGGCGAGAAGGGCTTGCTGCGCATTTTTATCGATAAAGAAGGCGGCGTCACCATTGACGACTGTGTGTTGGTGAGCAATCACTTATTACGCTTGTTTATGGTTGAAAATATTCCCCATGAGCGCCTTGAGGTGTCCTCACCGGGATTAGATCGCTTAATCAAAAAACCGGCGGATTTTGAGCGATTTGCCGGAGAGATGGTGAAGGTGAAACTGCGTTTGCCCTTGCCTGATCGTCGCCGGAATTTAGTCGGCAAGTTGTTGGGCTTGGTGGATGATCACGTGGTGATTGATGTGGCTGGCGAAGAGCTGAAGTTAGCTTTGTCGAGCATCGATCGGGTACGGATCGAACCGCAGTTTTAAGCTGTGTCACCTATTTGGCAAATACTGTTAATTTGGCTTTTGTTTGATGCCGGAGGACTAATTTATGAATCGTGAAATTCTAGTGCTGGTCGAAGCACTTGCGCACGAAAAAAATGTAGAAAAAGACGTTGTGTTTGGCGCTTTGGAGTCTGCACTCGCTTCTGCCACTAAAAAACGCTACGAAGATGAAGTCGAAATTCGTGTTTCGATTGATCGCCACAATGGTGCGTATCGCAGTTTCCGTGTTTGGGACGTGGTTGAAGACAATGACCACGAAGAGCCATCACGCCAAATCGCGATTACTGATGCTCCTGATTACAGCGCTGATTTGAAAGTCGGTGATGTTTGGGAAGTTGAGTTAGAGCCAATCGAATTTGGCCGCATCGGCGCGCAAGCGGCGAAGCAAGTGATTTTGCAAAAGATCCGTGATGCTGAGCGCGAACAAAACTTGAATGATTTTCTTGAGCGTCGTGAGCACATCGTTTCAGGCAGCATCAAACGTGTCGAGCGTGGCAATGCCATTCTTGAGTTGGGTAAGCTAGAAGCAATTCTGCCGCGCGATCAAATGATCCCGAAAGAAAATTTACGTGTTGGCGACCGTGTTAAAGCCTTCTTGTTGCGCGTTGATCGTAATGGTCGTGGCCCGCAATTGGTCTTGTCGCGGATTGCGCCGGACTTTATGGCGAAATTATTTGAGCTGGAAGTGCCTGAGATCGAAAACAATTTGATCGAGTTGAAAGGTGTTGCACGTGATCCTGGCATGCGTGCCAAGATTGCCGTTAAGTCAAACGATCAGCGTGTTGACCCACAAGGTACTTGTATCGGTGTGCGCGGTACGCGTGTTAATGCTGTGAGTAACGAGCTTGCTGGTGAGCGTGTAGATATCGTATTGTGGTCGCCTGATGCGGCACAATTTGCGATCAATGCTTTGTCAC
Organism: uncultured Deefgea sp.; assembly: GCA_963508915.1. Lineage (GTDB taxonomy): Bacteria > Pseudomonadota > Gammaproteobacteria > Burkholderiales > Chitinibacteraceae > Deefgea. Next base: position 49,724 of record CAUOZE010000006.1, on the reverse strand, counting down.
CTGCTGAAGTGAGTTCCATCATTTTGGATGAAGATACGCACAGCATGGATGTGGTGGTGGATGAAGAAAATCTGGCGATGGCGATTGGTCGTGGTGGTCAGAATGTGAAATTGGCGGCTGAGTTGACGGGTTGGAAACTCAACATTATGACTGTTGATGAAGCTGAGGAAAAGCACGAAGAAGAATTCACTAAGATTCGCGCCTTGTTTATTCAAGCGTTGGATATTGATGAAGATGTAGCCAGTGTGTTGGTCCAAGAAGGCTTCAATACACTAGAAGAGGTGGCCTATGTGCCACTGAATGAAATGCTGGAAATCGAAGCGTTTGATGAAGAAACCGTGAACGAACTGCGCTCTCGTGCTCGTGATGCCTTGTTAACTCAAGCCATCGCGCGTGAAGAAAGACTTGAGCATCAGTCCGAAGACCTGAAGACGCTTGAGGGTATGACCCCGGAGTTGGCTGCGAAATTGGCTGATAACGAGATATGTACCCGTGACGATCTAGCAGATTTGGCGGTCGATGAATTAACCGAAATGACTGGTATCGACGCAGAAACCGCTAAACAACTGATCATGAAAGCGCGCGAACATTTGTTCGCCTAAGGCGCGGGAGAGTAATCTATGAGTGAACCCAAAGTCAGCCAGTTTGCTGCCGAATTAAAAATGCCAACGCAAGAGTTGCTTCAACAATTGAAAGCTGCTGGTGTTGATAAAAATAGTGCCGATGATGTTTTGAGCTCGGATGATAAGCAACGTTTGTTAGGTCATTTAAAGCAAAAACATGGTCAGGCGGGCGATAAGCCAAAAGTTACCTTGGCGCGTAAAGAAACAACTGAAATTCGCAAGACGGATGCCACAGGAAAATCGAAAACGATTCAAGTTGAGGTGCGTAAAAAGCGTGTATTTGAAGCGCCAGAAGCGCCGGTTGCTCGTGTTGTTGAGCCTGTTGCTGCCGTGGTTGCGCCAGCAGCGCCAGCAGCGCCTGCAGCTGTCGCGCCACAAGCACCTGCAGCACCTGCAATGGTGATTGATGAATCACAGCGCCTAACGCGTGAAGCTGAGTCTCGCCGTCAAAACGAGCTTTATGCTCGTCAAGCGGCAGAAATGGCTGCCAAGAAAAATCGTGACCAAAAACCAGCTGAGCAAGTGGCGCATGTAGTTGAGGCTGCGCCTGTTGTTGCTGAAACAGTTGCGCCAGCAACATCTGCACCAGCCAAGCAAGCCAATGCACAGCAAGCGAAGCCACAACAACCAGCGCAGCAAGCCAAGCCGCAACAGCAAGCAAAACCTGCTGAAGCTGCCAAGCCTGCCGTGAAACCACACTTGAAGCCAGGTCATGAGGCGCCACGCGTTGGTGCTCGCGTTGATTTCCGTCGTCCAAAAGAGACGCCAATTCACGCTCCAGAAAAAGCTGCGGCACCTGCACCTGTTGCTGCAAAACCAGCGGATAAAAAAGGTGTAGCCACTGCACCTAAGAAAGATGAGAAAGGCGGCTGGAATGATGGTCGTCAGAAGAAAGGTATCAAAACCCGTGGTGGCGATACTGGTAATGATTGGAAGTCGAAGAAAGGCGGTAAACGCAATAATGCGGCGGCTCAGCAAGATAATGCCCATGCCTTTGTTGCACCGACAGAGCCGGTAGCGCGTGAAGTTGATGTGCCAGAAACCATTTCCGTGGCAGATTTAGCGCACAAAATGGCCGTTAAGGGCGTTGAAGTCGTTAAGGCGCTGATGAAAATGGGCATGATGGTCACGATTAATCAGGTTCTCGACCAAGAAACTGCAATGATTGTGGTTGAAGAAATGGGCCACACGCCAGTTGCTGCTAAGCTTGATGATCCCGATATTTATTTGGATGAAAGCGACAAAACTGAACACGCGATGACGTCACGAGCGCCAGTTGTAACGGTAATGGGTCACGTTGACCATGGTAAGACCTCTTTGCTTGACTACATTCGCCGTGCGAAAGTGGCTTCGGGTGAGGCGGGTGGTATTACACAGCATATCGGGGCATATCACGTTGAAACTGGCAAGGGTGTTGTTACATTCCTTGATACCCCTGGTCACGAAGCGTTTACTTCTATGCGTGCTCGTGGTGCTCAATTGACCGACATCGTGGTTTTGGTTGTGGCTGCCGATGATGGTGTGATGCCGCAAACGATTGAGGCGATTCACCATGCGAAAGCAGCGGGTGTGCCAATTGTGGTGGCGGTGAATAAGATTGATAAGCCAGAAGCTAACTTTGAACGTATCCGTCAAGAAATGGTTGCGCAAGAAGTGGTTCCAGAAGATTGGGGTGGCGATACTCAGTTTGTGCACGTTTCAGCGAAAAAAGGCTTGGGTATTGATGAGTTGCTTGATGCGATTCTGTTGCAAGCTGAGGTGCTTGAACTAACTGCGCCAGTCGATGGTCCTGCGAAAGGGATTATTATTGAGGCACGTTTGGATAAAGGTCGTGGCCCTGTGGCTTCGATGTTGGTTCAGTCGGGTACCTTGCGTAAAGGCGATACCGTGCTTGCAGGTCAAGTTTACGGTCGTATTCGTGCGATGTTGGACGAAAACGGCAAGCCAATTACTGAAGCTGGCCCATCAATGCCAGTTGAGATTCTGGGTTTGTCTGAAGTGCCGTCAGCTGGTGTCGATGCGATGGTATTGGCGGATGAGAAAAAGGCACGTGAAATTGCGATGTTCCGTCAAGGTAAATTCCGCGATGTGAAATTTGCTCGTCAACAAGCGTCTAAACTTGAAAACATGTTTGCGCAAATGGCGGAAGGCAATGTTCAAAACTTGCCAATCATCATCAAGGCCGACGTACAAGGTTCTTCAGAAGCGTTATCACAAAGCTTGCAAAAACTCTCAACCAGCGAAGTTCGTGTTCAGATCTTGCACAGCGCAGTGGGCGGTATTTCTGAGTCTGATGTTAACTTAGCATTGGCATCGAAAGCGGTCATTATCGGCTTTAATACACGTGCAGATTCTGCAGCACGTAAATTGGCTGAGAATGAAGGCGTTGATCTACGTTACTACAACATCATTTATGATGCTGTGGATGACGTGAAAGCGGCCTTGTCGGGTATGTTGGCACCAGAACGCCGTGAGTCAATCATTGGTATGGTTGAAATTCGCCAAGTGTTTGCTGTATCGAAGGTCGGTACGATTGCAGGTTGCTTGGTGATGGAAGGTCTGGTTAAGCGCTCGGCAGGTGTTCGTGTCTTGCGTAATAACTTGGTTATTCATCAAGGCGAGTTGGAAAATCTGAAGCGCTTTAAAGATGAAGCTAAAGAAGTGAAAGCCGGTTTCGAGTGTGGCTTGCAAATCAAAAACTTCAACGATATTCAATTGGGTGACCAGTTGGAGGTGTTCGAAGTGGTGGAAGTTGCTCGTACACTTTAATAAAGTGAGATGTGAGGAGGGAGGTGTGAGGTGTAGAGCCCTCTCTCCAAACACAGGCGCAGAGTTTCTGCGCCTTTTCGTATTTTATAAATCATAAAGGGTGGCGGTAGATACACCTCACGCCTCACCCCTCACTCCTCACACACAATGGCTAATAAACAATTTACTCGCGCTGATCGTGTTGCTCAGCAAATTCAACGAGATTTAGCGACGGTGATCCGAGCTGAGCTTGATCATCCCCATGCATCACTGATCACTGTCACAGATGTTGAAGTGTCGCGTGATTATTCACATGCGAAGGTTTTTTACACTTTTTTGGGCGATGTTAGTCATCGTCCTGAAATTGCTCACTTACTTGAGCGTGCAAAGGGCTTCCTGCGTGCGCAAATTGCACGTGGTTTTTCTTTGTACAAAATGCCCGAGCTTCATTTTGAATACGACGAATCAATCGAATACGGTATGGATTTGACGCATAAAATTGAACAGGCCAACTCATTAGCCAAAGCGCCCGAAGAAGATGGCCAAGCGTAAAGTTGATGGTGTTTTGTTGTTGGATAAGCCGTTTGGTTTTTCTAGTAATGGTGCACTTTTAAAGTGCCGCTGGTTGCTTCAGGCAGAAAAAGGTGGTCATACCGGCGTGCTGGATCCTTTTGCAACAGGGCTTTTGCCGCTGTGTTTTGGAGAGGCGACTAAATTTGCTCAACGGATGCTGGATGCCGATAAGGGTTACCGGGCAACCATTATATTTGGTCAGGTTTCGACGACATTGGATGGTGAGGGTGAAGTTACCGTTAGTGGTATTGCACCTAGTGAGCTTGAGCAAATACTGCCGGCACTGCAGCAGTTTACAGGTCCTATTGTCCAAACCCCCCCAATGTATTCCGCGCTAAAGGTTGATGGTAAACCCTTGTATGAATATGCCCGTGAAGGGGTTGTTTTAGAACGGAAATCACGTCCCGTTACGATTTACGAGATGACTGTTGTGTTTTATGAAGCCCCCGTATTGGTGGTCGATGTCTTGTGTTCGAAAGGAACTTATATTCGTGTTCTGGCAGAAGATATTGGCAACGCATTGGGTTGTGGTGCCTATTTGTCGGGCTTGCGCCGCACCTTAACGGGTGGTTTTAAGTTAGAAGATGCAATCACACTGGATGAGTATATCGCCCTCGAAATGCCTGAACGAGAGGCGATGTTGTTGCCGGGTGAGCAACTGATTGCTGAGTTGCCCAGCTTTGAGCTTAATTTGGCGCAAACGGCGTTGATGCGAAATGGCATGCCGATTCTGGACGCAATTAATGCCCCGCTTGGGGAGTTAAGGCTTTACGGGAACTCGGAAAAGTTAGATAATCCTATGTTCATTGGTTTGGGTGAAGTGGGCGCTGATGGCGTGCTGCGACCCAAACGACTGCTTTCTACGCATGTGGCGTAGAAAGTTAATGGAGCTAGAGTAGGTTTGATCGCTCAATCTAGCTTGTCTAATCACCTAATGGTGATTTTTTGGAGAAGTTTGAATGTCTGTTTCTGTTGCTCAAAAAGCTGAACTGGTAAAAAAATTCCAACACAAGGATGGCGATACTGGTTCTTCTGAAGTACAAGTTGCTTTGTTGACTGCTCGTATCAACGATCTAACTGAACATTTTAAAGTGAACAAGAAAGACCACCACTCACGTCGTGGTTTGTTGGCAATGGTTTCACGTCGTCGTCGTTTGTTGGATTACCTCAAACGCACGAACAACGAAAGCTACCGCAGCTTGATCGCTGCTTTGGGTCTACGTAAATAAGACTCTCGGTAAAAAAGTCGCAGTCTCTCGATTGCGACTTTTTTTCTATATGATCGCCTAATTTTAGTTTCAAACCTTTGCTCCGCCCAATAGCGATTCCGGCGGCAGAGTAAAGTTCGGTTGTGCCGGAGTCGGCGATGTGCAAGCACTAGCTTGGCGATCCCATCGCAGCGGAAGCAACTTATCGCCATGATCGTTGGCAAACATTGTGAAAAGGACAACGAGTGTTCAATAAATTTACGAAAACATTTGCCTATGGCAAAAATACTGTCACCTTGGAAACAGGTGAAATTGCGCGCCAAGCAACAGGCGCTGTAATGGTTGATGTCGATGGTACCTCGGTATTGGTGACTGTCGTTGCTGCTCGCTCGGTTAAACCGGGCCAAGATTTTTTTCCATTGACTGTGGATTACCAAGAGCGCACGTACGCGGCTGGTAAAATTCCTGGTGGCTTCTTTAAACGTGAAGGCAAGCCATCTGAGAAAGAAGTGCTAACAAGCCGTCTGATCGATCGTCCGATTCGTCCATTGTTCCCTGAGGGTTTCTTTAACGACATCCAAATTATCGCAACGGTGATGTCGATTAACCCTGAAGTTGATTCTGATATCGCAGCAATGATTGGCGCTTCAGCTGCGCTGACATTGTCAGGCGTGCCTTTTGACGGCCCAATTGGTGCGGCGCGCGTGGGTTACATCAATGGCGAGTACGTATTGTGCCCAGCCATGTCAGAAATGAAAGACAGCCAAATGGACCTGGTTGTTGCTGGTACTAGCCAGGCTGTATTGATGGTTGAGTCTGAAGCGAACGAATTGTCAGAAAGCATCATGTTGGGTGCAGTGGTGTTTGGTCATGAGCAAATGCAAGTGGCAATTAACGCAATTAATGAATTGGCTGATGAAGTTAATCCAGAATTGTTTGACTGGACAGCGCCTGTTGCCAATGAGGCCTTGATTGCTCAAGTGCGCGGTATCGCTGCTGAAGGCTTGGCACAAGGTTTCAAACTGCGCCAAAAACAAGCTCGTACACAAAAAATCAATGAAACTTGGGCTTTGGTAAAAGATGCACTGATTACTGAAGAAACAGGCACTTTGGCGGCTAATGAAATCAAAGGTATTTTCAAAGGCTTGGAAGGCGAGATCGTTCGTGGCCAAATCTTGGCTGGTGAACCACGTATTGATGGTCGTGATACGCGCACTGTACGTCCAATTTCAATTCGCACTGGCGTATTGCCACGTGCACACGGTTCGGTGTTGTTTACGCGTGGTGAAACACAAGCCATTGCTGCTGCTACCTTGGGTACTAAGCTCGACGAACAAAAAATTGATGCATTGCACGGCGGCTACACTGATAGCTTTATGTTGCATTACAATTTCCCTCCGTATTCGACAGGCGAAACTGGCCGCGTTGGTGTTCCAAAACGCCGCGAAATTGGTCATGGCCGTCTAGCAAAGCGTGCTTTGATTGCAATGTTGCCAAACAAAGAAGACTTCGCTTATTCAATGCGCGTGGTGTCTGAAATCACTGAATCAAATGGTTCGTCTTCAATGGCGTCAGTTTGCGGTGGTTGCTTGGCATTGATGGATGCGGGTGTGCCGATGAAAAATCACGTTGCCGGTATCGCAATGGGTTTGATTAAAGAAGGTAATGCCTTCGCGGTATTGTCAGATATCTTGGGCGACGAAGATCACCTCGGCGATATGGACTTTAAAGTTGCAGGCACTGAAAACGGTATTACTGCGCTGCAAATGGACATCAAGATCACTGGTATTACCAAAGAAATCATGCGTGTTGCGCTTGACCAAGCAAAAGAAGGTCGCGTTCTCATCATCGGCATTATGAAAGGCGCTCTCGATGGTGCACGTGAAGAGGTGAGCGAGCACGCTCCACGTCTTTATACGATGAAAATCAACCCAGAAAAAATCCGTGATGTGATTGGTAAAGGCGGTGCGGTAATTCGCGCGTTGACCGAAGAAACCGGTACACAAATCGATATTACAGAAGACGGCACCATTACGATTGCTTCTGTTTCTGCGGAAGGTGCCTCTGAAGCGCGTCGCCGTATTGAAGAAATTACTGCTGAAGTTGAAATCGGTCGTATCTATGAAGGCCCGGTCGTTAAGATTCTGGATAAAAACGTGGGTGCAATCGTTTCGATCATGCCAGGTAAAGATGGCTTGGTGCACATTAGCCAGATTGCCAATGAGCGTATCAATAATGTGGGCGATTACTTGAAAGAAGGTGAAATCGTTCGCGTTAAAGTGATTGAGCAAGATGAGAAAGGTCGTATTCGCTTGTCAATCAAAGCGGTATTGAATGACGAAGCTGCTGCGAATGCACCTGCTGAAGCGGTAGTGGCTGAGGTGGCTGAGGTGGCTGAAGAGTAAAGCCGACGGGCTTAGCCCCTTGGGAAATAAAAAACGGGCACTTTTAAGTGCCCGTTTGTTTGGGTGATTCAAATGAAATTATTGTGCTGTGCTGCTCGTGCCGTTTGTTTTCTTGGCTGCAGTTTTAACCGCATCGGCCGTAGCTGTGGATGCAGCTTTTACTGATGCATCAGCAAATTCGGCAACTTGTTTTGCAGCTTTGGTCATGCTGTCTACTGCGGCTGCAGTCGCTTGTACGGTTGATTTAACTGCTGCTACAGCTGCGTCTGAGCCTGCTGGAGCAGATTTAACAAAGCGGTCCAAGCCAGAAACAACGTTTTTGTTGAAGTATACGCTACGCTCATCAACGAGCTTGCTGAATTCTGTTTGTGCTTGAGAAGCGATTTCGTACAGGTTGCGGCTGTAAGCCATTGAGCTTTCGACGGCAGCTTCAGAAATTTTTTGTTGAGCTGCAAATACTGCTTGTGCGTCTTTAACGGTCACAAACTGTTTTGCGTTACGTGCTGAATCTTCGAAGGTGTTTTTTGCAGTTTCAACTTGCAATTTAACCATGCGCTCTGCCGCATCGATAGAAATGCGCGCAAAGCGTAAAACAGTTTCAAGTTGTTCGGTGGCAAATTCGTTGATTTGTTGCTGTGCTGTTGTCATGCTAGTACTCCTGAAAGATGTTTGGGTGAACCAGACTCAATCTGGTCAAATGCTGCATTGCACAATACGGAGTCATTTTGGAAGAGCTTTTTGTTGTTGTCAATATAAATTTGTGCGGTGCATCATGTTGCATCGCGACTCACACAAGACTATCCTCAGTAGATGGTTTGAGTGATTCAATTAATTCGGGGGGTTTAAGTAATGAGTGTCGATAAAAGAGTCATCAAGAAATACCCCAACCGTCGTTTGTACGATACGCACACGAGTAGCTATATTACGCTGACAGATGTAAAGCAGTTGGTGCTTGATGGTATTGATATTTCAATCTTAGATGCCAAGACCAGCGAAGATTTGACGCGCAGTGTGTTGTTGCAAATTATTTTGGAAGAAGAGTCCGGTGGTATGCCGATGTTCTCTTATGATGTACTGACACAGATTATTCGTTTTTATGGCCATGCAATGCAGGGCTTGATGGGGAATTATTTGGAAAAAAATATGCAGTTGTTTGCTGAAATGCAGGGTCGTTTACAGGATCAGGCTAAGTCAACCATCATCAGTGATAACCCTATTTTTGCAAACAATAACCTCTGGGGTGAATTCATGAAATTCCAGGGTCCTGCAATTCAAAATATGATGGGCAATTATCTAGAAAGTAGCACTAGTATGTTTGTTGATATGCAGCAGCAATTGCAAGACAGAGCCAAAAACCTATTTACGGGTTTTGGTATGCCTGGTGGCCCGCAACGGACTGATACGGATGGTGTGCGTCCAACAGAGCCACCGATGGCTGAAGCTTCTCCTTCTTCGTCTTTGGTTGAGCCTAGTGAGCCAGCGGCTTCTCCAGTCACCAAAAAGCCTGCCGTGCGTCGCAAGCCGGCACCAAAATCAGAATGAGTGTATTTGCCTGTAGCCATTGATTAGATTGGCTTTGGTGTGTATACGTATGGTTATGTTGCAGCCCCTTTGGGGCTGCATTATTTTGGAAGTGAAGAATGAGTTTTTCTGATTCATACCGACAGCGCTTTGCTGGTATTTCTAGGTTGTATGGTGCTCAGGGTTTGATCAAATTCAGTGCTGCACGCGTATGTGTCATTGGCGTTGGTGGTGTAGGGTCTTGGGCGGGTGAGGCTTTGGCTCGGTCTGGTATTGGCCATGTCACATTGATTGATCTGGATGATGTATGTATTTCGAACACAAATCGCCAATTGCCCGCTATGGATGGGCAGTTTGGGCGTATGAAGGTCGCAGTGCTGGCCGAGCGGATGTTGGCAATTAATCCAGAGTTACAGATTCGTCAGATTGAAGATTTTATTGCGCCAGAGAATTTTGCTGAGTATTTGCTTGATCAATTTGATTTTGTTATTGATTGTATCGATAGTGTGAAAACCAAGGCAGCTTTAATTGCGTGGTGTCGCCGCAATAAAATGAAACTGATTACGGTGGGGGGCGCAGGGGGGCAGATCGATCCTACACAGATTTTGGTTGATGATCTGAGTCGTACAATACAAGATCCATTAGCCTCAAAGGTACGAAGTCTATTGCGGCGCGATTATCAATTTCCAAGGGCGGGGAAAAAATTTGGCATTGAATGTGTTTATTCGACAGAGCAATTGGTTTATCCGCAGGCGGATGGCACTGTATGTGCACTAAAACCGCAGGCGGGCGAGGGTGTTCGGTTGGATTGTGAGGGTGGTTTTGGTGCTGCAATGACTGTGACGGCGACTTTTGGTTTGGTTGCTGTTTCTAGGGTACTCAAATCGCTCGCAAGTCGTTAAGATGGTTTGAGGGTTAAAAAAAGCCACGATAAAAATCGTGGCTTTTTTTTATTGAGTCGGGAGGCTAATTAAGCTGCTTCGCCAACAACTTGCAATTTAACAGTGCTAACAACGTCGTGGTGTAATGCTAATGCCACTTCGTATTCGCCGATAGCCTTGAATGGGCCTTCTGGCAAGCGAACTTCAAATTTCTTGATTTCGGTGCCAGCAGCAGTGATCGCATCAGCGATGTCTTGTGTGGTTACTGAGCCGAACAAGCGACCATCCACACCAGCTTTTTGGCTGATTGTGAATTCTGCGCCTTCAAGCTTAGCGGCACGCGCTTGCGCTTGAGCGAGAATTTCATCTTGCTTGGCTTCTAATTCAGCACGGCGTGCTTCAAATTCAGCTAAGTTTGCTTCGTTAGCGCGTTTAGCTTTGCCTTGTGGGATCAAGAAGTTACGTGCGTAACCGTCTTTCACTTTAACCACATCGCCCAAAGTGCCCAAGTTTGCTACTTTTTCGAGTAGGATAATTTGCATGAAAAGTTCTCCCTTCTCGATTAGTGTTGGTCAGTGTATGGAAGCAAAGCCAAGAAGCGAGCTACTTTGATAGCGGTCGACAATTGGCGTTGGTATTTTGCTTTAGTACCTGTGATACGTGCAGGAATGATTTTGCCGTTTTCAGAGATAAAGTCTTTTAGCAGGGCAACGTCTTTGTAGTCAACGTGTGCGATACCTTCTGCAGAGAAGCGGCAGAATTTCTTCCGCTTAAAAAGATTGCGAGACATGAGTTAATCCTCAATTCAAAAGTTCAAATGCATCAATATGCAAAACCAGTATGTGACGAGCCCGTTGATTTTTAGCAGCTAAAAACCCTTTGCATTTAAGTTGGGTGTTTTGCGGGAGTCGTGAAATTGCTTGCGCGATGGTTCCCATAGCTAAAAAATTAATTTCAAATTCTACTTTTCGCGTGCTGCCTAATTCTTCTTGTGATGAAAGATGGATGATTTGTCCTTCAATCATTTCAATGCCAGCAGGCGTGGTACGCAAGGCTGAATTTGTTGCCAACGTGCCTTCAATTAATACACGGTTTCGTAAGTTCAATTTTGGCCGAATTAAGCGGCGATACCTTCACCAGTAGCTTGTGACAATGATTTAGATTTCTCTTCTTTCATCATTGGCGAGGCTTCTGTTGCCGCAGTATCAGTTTTTAGTGTCAAGTGACGTAAAACTGCATCATTGAATTTGAATGCATGCTCGATTTCATCCAAAGTAGCTTGGCTGCATTCGATGTTCATCATTACATAGTGAGCTTTGTGAATTTTTTGGATTGGGTAAGCCAATTGACGACGGCCCCAGTCTTCTAAACGGTGAACTGCACCAGCGCCTGAAGTGATCAGGGTTTTGTAACGCTCGATCATTGCAGGAACTTGTTCGCTTTGATCAGGGTGTACGATAAATACGATTTCATAGTGTCGCATGAATTCTCCTTACGGGTTGAAGCCTACCGTTAGCGACCACGGTTAGGCAAGGCTGAGTAGAACCATTGAATATAACTGGTTTTAGTCAATTTAGCAATTAATTGCCGGTTCCGATTAAAATTAGCGCTCAATCTCGTCCATTTTTCCCGAGACGGCCGCCCAAATTTCGTGGTCATTAAGAGGGTCTTTTTTTTCTACGATGGTTGGCCATGTTTTGGCTAGTTCCGCATTCAGGGCGATAAACGCAGTCATGTTTTCTGGGACGTCGTCTTCGGCATAGATCGCTTCAACTGGGCACTCTGCTACGCAAAGAGTGCAGTCGATGCATTCGTCGGGATCAATCACTAAAAAATTGGGGCCTTCGCGAAAGCAGTCTACGGGGCAAACATCTACACAGTCGGTGTATTTGCATTTCACACAGGCATCAGTCACAACGTAAGTCATTGCTTGTCCTTTTAAAATAGCTGCTGTAAAAATGGGTTTATTTTAGCAGAGTGTAATGTTGATTAGGTGAGGTATGGCAAATATAAAGAACCGTGTTTTATTAGAAAGTTCGCCTGCCTATGTGGGGCGTTTTGCACCAAGTCCGACTGGTTATTTGCATATGGGATCATTAATTGCAGCCGTAGCTAGCTATCTTGATGCACGTGCAAATCATGGTCGTTGGCTGTTGCGCATTGAAGATGTTGATGAAATCAGAACTCAAAATGACGCAAAGGATGAAATTGTAAGAGCATTAATTAGGTTTGGTTTTGAGTGGGATGATGGGTTGGTAACTCAAAGTGATCGCTATCATATGTATCAATCTGTGTTAAATGATTTAATTGAAGGTGGCAATGTATACCCCTGTAGCTGTTCGCGTAGAGAAATTGCATTGCATGCTCGTCGAGGTGTTGATGGTCCAATTTACCCTGGTACTTGCCGGCTCGGTATGAAAAACAAACTTTCTTCCCCTGCTTGGCGGCTAAAGGTACGGGGTGGATTGATTCGGTTCACGGACTTGATTCAGGGGGGGGTTGAGCAGGATTTGCAGGGTGAGGTGGGTGATTATATTGTGCTGCGTGCTGACGGCTGCTGGGCTTATCAATTGGCCGTTGTCGTCGATGATGCTGCCTTTGGTGTAACTCACGTTGTTCGTGGCTCAGATTTGCTAGATTCGACATCAAGGCAGATTGGTCTGCAGCAGGTGTTAAATTATCCTTCGTTAACTTATGCGCATATTCCTGTTATTGCGAATCTGCAGGGCGAAAAACTAAGCAAGCAAACCAAGGCTGAGCCATTGCTTGCGGGGTTAGAGTCGCAGCAATTATTTTTTGCATTAGACTTTTTGGGGCAGAATCCGCCCGGGGAATTGCTTGGGGCGCCTTTGGCTGTGTTGTGGTCTTGGGCGGTAGCGTCTTGGGATTTAGCGAAAGTGCCACAAAAACGTAGCGTCTCTGTTACGTTCAAGCATAAAAATGAATATAAAATTCTGCTTTAGTTTGAATTGTTAGTATTATTGGTTAATTATTGAATGTGAAATGCCACAAAGATGTTTACTCTTTCTTTGTTGGAAAGCTTTGAAACTGTTTCTGTAAAGAAATTAAGTCTAATTTGATTCATGGTTCAGAATTTAGCGAAAATTGTGTGACCGCGATTGGGAGATTGCTTGTGCTTAAAACGCCACGACTAAAAACATGCGTATTGGCCGTAACGATGGCTGCTTTACCTTTGTTTGTTAATGCAGCTGGTTTGGGGCGACTCAATGTTTTGTCTGGGTTGGGTCAGCCATTTCGTGGTGAGATTGATTTGGTTTTCGTGCAGCCAGGTGAGGCTGACTCATTGGTGGTCAGTTTAGCGCCGCCGGATGCGTTTTCAACCGCGCAAATTACATATCCTTCTAGTTCACTTGGTTTGCGGTTCAATATTGAAAAGCGTGGTAACGGCCAATACTATGTGACGGTTAATTCTGCTCAAGCAATTACCGAGCCTTTTTTGGATCTATTGGTTGAATTGAATTGGGCATCTGGACGAATTCAGCGTGAATACACTGCGTTGATCGACCCCGTGGGTTATGCGCCTTCTTTGGCCTCGGGCAGTTCAACCAAGTTTTCTCCAAGTGTCCTGCCTGGTACAAGAACAACTGGCGCAATAAAATCAACTACGTCCAAGCCATACAAAGCGGTTAATCAGGATGTACAAACCAAAGAGCCTGTAGCAACTGAGTCACGTAAAGACAGCTCAGCTCAAGAGTCTGTAATTGATTCTTATAAGACTAAAGGCGGCGATACACTTTCTGCGGTAGCAAAAAAAATTAAGCCTGAAGGCGTTAGCCTGGACCAAGTTTTGGTTAGCCTGTATCGCAGCAATACCGATGCTTTTGATGGCAATATGAATCGCCTAAAGCGCGGAAAAATCTTACGTGTTCAGTCTGCACTTGAAATGCAGCAAGTTGGGGTAAAGGAAGCCCGTAAAGAAGTTCAAGTGCAATCGGCTAACTGGAGTGAATATCGCAGTAAATTGGGTGAGGCTGCTGCAAAAGCGCCTGCACGCGATCTGACTGAGCAGGCTTCGGGCGGGAAAATTACAGCCAAGGTTGAAGATCAGGGCGCTTCTGCTGTTGATAAAAATAAAGATGTATTGAAATTATCTAAGGCTGCAGATGCAGCTAAGAAATCGGCTGATAATTCAAAAATGCTTGCTTTGGAGGAGGAGGTTGCTGCTCGGCATAGGGCGCTAAACGAAGCTAATCAGCGTGTTGCGGAGTTGCAAAAAAATGTAGCTGATATGGAAAAACTGGCCGCTATGCGCTCTAAAGTTGTGGCTCCAGCGTCTGCTGTAGCAAGCCCAATCCCCGATGCTGTTAAGTCTTCTGCGCCCGAATCAATTGCATCTGATGTTGCTGTGGTTGCTTCTAATGTTGCTGCAGCCAGTGAGAAGGCAGCAAGTGCTGTAGTTGCAAGTGCACCTGTGGCGAAAGTAAAAAAACGAGTTGAAGTGGTTGCTGATGTCCCTGAGGAGCCTGGTTTTGTAGAGAGTCTCTTTGAAAATCCATTGGCTTTGGGCGGCGGAGCATTGGCCATCTTATTGGGTGCAGGGGGCTTGTGGTATGCACGACGCCGCCAACGTCCTGGGGTCTTTGAGGATAGCATCATTACTGGCGGTGATTTAAAAGCCAATACCGTTTTAGGTAGTACAGGTGGTGGTGTAATCAGCACGCAGTCTACTGAAAATTCATTCTTGACGGACTTTAGCCGCCAAGGGTTAGGCACCATCGATACGGATGAGGTGGATCCAATTGCGGAAGCTGAAGTGTATATGGCCTATGGTCGTGACGCTCAGGCGGAGGAAATTCTAAAAGACGCTCTACAAAAAGATCCGTCCCGCCATGAAATTCGCATGAAGTTGCTCGATATTTATGCGGCTCGCAAAGATAAGGTGTCTTTTGAAGAGCATGCCTCTGCATTATTTGCGATTACAGGCGGAAAAGGTATTCACTGGGAAAATGCAGCCGAAAATGGGCGTGCAATTGACCCAGAAAATCCACTTTATCAAGCTTTAGATGCAAGTAGTGGCTTAGTTGATACGAGTGTGCTTGCGCCTGCTGCAGTAGGTGTTTCTGCTGCTGCTTCACTGATGACTGATGTGACCGAGCCTGATGTGTCAGAATCGCTCGACACTGATTTAGATTTTGAGTTGGACCTGGACCCAACAAAAAAAAAAAATGACTTGTCTGCATTTGAGGCCGAGCCGACTGAGGCTTTAGAGTCTACTGATGAGTTTGACTTTGGGATTGGCGAGTTGCCATTGGATGATGGTAATGAATTAAGTTTTAATGTTCCGATGAACGATTTGACAGATGTAAATGAATCTAATCCAGAAGATAAGGCTCTTTCACTACCCGAGGCTGAACTTAGTAATGAAATGATGGCGTTGGATTTACCTATTGATTTAGGTGTGCCTTCGGTCGATGCTGATGCTGAATTCGCAAGCTTAGATGCCTTGGCAGACTTTGATCTCGATGCGGCACTGAGTCCAGTTCAGGATAGCACCGTTGCAATGTCTTCAACTGTAATGAATGAATTTGAGTCTATGGCGGACTCTTTGGATTTAGATATCTCATCGTCTATTGAAGAACTTAAAGATGATTCTATTGAATCTTTCGCAGGATTGGAGCTGCCTAGCTTGAGTGATTCAGTGCCAGAGTCTGAGGACGTAGCGGCGGGTGATGTGGTGCTTGAATTGGGTGATATTGGCTTGGACTTTGATTTTGATTTGAGCGAGGGCGTGGCGCCTGTAGCTGCGCTAGATGGTGGTGTTGCATTTGGGGCATTGGATGCGCCTTTGGGTGACATTAGCTTGGGGCTGGATGCCGCAGCTACCGATAGTGAGCTTGATTTTGCGGCTGATGATCCTGTGCAAACAAAAATTGATTTGGCTCGTGCTTATATTGATATGGGTGACGTTGAAGGCGCGAGGGAGATCTTGCAAGAGGCGCTTCAAGAAGGTAGTCCTGATCAGCAGAATACGGCAAAAACGCTATTGTCTGATTTGTAATTCTAGGTTTTTGTTGAATTAATTTTTGAAACTCCATTCCGTAAATTATTTGGCGCTCTGGTTGTGGCTACTTACGTTGTTGCCATGGCTTGAGCGCCATTATCTTTTTGTAACTTGTGGTTTAGTGCTTCTGGTAGCCTTGTTTTGGGCGCGAGGTAAATTGCTGAGGAGCTTGTCACGGTTAAAGTGGCTTGTTTTATCGATTCTGCTTATTTATGGCTGGACTGTGCCGGGTCAGTATTTATGGTTCTCTCGTTTTTCACCCACTGACGCTGGTGTGCTTTTGGGTTTAGAGCAGGTAGCTAGGATTGTGATTGTTACTTCAAGTTTGCAGTTGTTGCTTGTTAAGATGACTCGCGCTGAAATATATTCATCAATTTATATCTTTCTAAGCCCTTTGCAATATTTTAATCGCATGCAAACACGCTTTGCATTGAGATTTGCTTTAACATTGGAAAAAGCTGAAGAGCTGCTGGTGGCGAAGCTAAGTTTTTCTGATCTGTTGGGTATGATTTTAAAGCCTAGTGATCATGAAGTTGCCGAGTATTGCTTTGAATACGCCCCTTTGGGTCAGCCTCAGCGAGTTTTTTTCTCAATGCAGTGCATCTTGATATTACTGACTATATCCATGGGAGTGAGTGGATTTTGGAATTAAAGCGATACGCATTGGCGATTGAGTACGATGGGCGAGATTTTAGCGGTTGGCAGGTTCAGCCGCAAATGCAAACGGTGCAGGGCGAGATAGAGCGTGCTATTGCCAAAATGGCGGGGCACCAAATTCGAGTGCATGCCGCCGGTCGAACTGATGCAGGTGTTCATGCTAGCAGGCAAGTGATTCATTTTGATACTCATGTGCAGCGCCCAATTACGGCGTGGGTTCGTGGGGTAAATAGTTTTTTGCCTGCGGGCGTTGCGGTCTTGTGGGCTCAAGAGGTGCCAGATCATTTTCATGCCCGTTTTGTAGCAACCGGTCGCCATTACCGTTACTTATTATTGCGCCACCCTGTGCGTCCAAGCTTGCAAGCTGGCCGTGTAGGCTGGATTCACTACGATGTTGATGTTCAAAAAATGAGTAGTGCGGCCCATTTTTTGTTGGGCGAGCATGATTTTAGTAGTTTTAGGGCGGCAGAGTGTCAAGCCCTCTCACCGATCAAATCATTGCATCGGATTGAAATTACCGAGCAGGGTAATATGCTGTGTTTTGATTTTTCTGCGGGGGCGTTTTTGCATCACATGGTGAGAAATATGATGGGCGCTTTGCTGCATATTGGCAAAGGCAAGGATGAGCCCGAATGGATGGCGTGGCTTTTGGCGCAAAAAAATCGCAAATCTGCGCCGCCTACATTTATGCCTGACGGTTTATATTTAACTGGGGTGACCTACCCCGAAGAATTTGCTTTGCTAACTGAACCAGAATACCGCTACGGATTAATATAAATGAGTCGACATGTTCGTACACGGGTCAAAATTTGTGGATTGCGCGATGCGCAAACTGCACGAAGTGTGGCTCAGGCGGGAGCCGATGCGATCGGCTTGGTTTTTTATCCGCCAAGTCCTCGCAATGTGTCGGCAGAGCAAGCGGCTGAGATCGTAGCTGCACTGCCTGCATTTGTGATGTCGGTCGGTTTGTTTGTCAACGAGTCTCCGCTTGTTGTCAGTTCCGTGTTGGCAAAGGTGCCGTTAGACTTGCTGCAATTTCATGGTGATGAAGATTTAGCCTATTGCAGTCAATTTGGTCGACCTTTTATCAAAGCAGCCAGGGTAAAACCCGACTTAAATTTGTTAGAATACGCCCAGCAGTTTGTTTCACCCTTATGTCGCGGCTTTTTATTAGATGCATGGGTTGATGGTGTGCCTGGTGGAACTGGCCATTCATTTGATTGGAATGATTTGCCAACTGAGTGGCCGTTGCCTTTGATTTTGTCGGGTGGATTGCATCCGGGCAATGTTGCTGAAGCAATTGTGCAAGTTCAGCCTTGGGCTGTGGATGTTTCAAGTGGTGTAGAAGTTAGCAAGGGCGTTAAAGATTTACAGCGGGTCGATGCTTTTATTCGTGCCGCTATTTAATAATCTGCTTTAGTGTTTATGTGAGAGAGTCATGAGCGAAATTTATCAGCAGCCAGATTTACGTGGTCATTATGGTATCCATGGGGGCATTTATGTCGCAGAAACGTTGATGCCAGCATTGGAAGAGTTGCGGATTGAATTTGAAAAAGCGTTAAAAGATCCGGCATTTATGGATGAATATCGCTATGTCTTGAAGCACTATGTAGGGCGTCCAAGCCCGATTTACCACGCTGAGCGCTGGTCAGAGGCATTGGGTGGTGCGCAGATTTATTTGAAACGCGAAGATTTGAACCATACTGGCGCGCATAAGGTAAACAATACGATTGGCCAAGCTCTGTTGGCACGACGTATGGGTAAAAAACGCGTGATTGCTGAAACAGGTGCTGGTCAGCACGGCGTGGCATCCGCTACCGTGGCGGCACGCTATGGCATGGAGTGTGTGGTGTATATGGGCGCTGAAGACGTTGCCCGTCAAGCCCCCAACGTTTATCGCATGAAGCTCCTTGGCGCTAAAGTGGTTGCTGTCGAATCAGGTACCAAAACCCTAAAAGACGCGATGAACGAAGCGATGCGTGACTGGGTGACGAATGTCGATTCGACTTATTACATCATCGGTACTGCAGCAGGCCCGCACCCGTATCCGCAGTTGGTTCGTGATTTCCAAGTTGTGATTGGTGAAGAATGCAAAGTTCAAATGCAAGAAATGATTGGTCGTCAACCTGACGCTGTCTTGGCTTGTGTGGGCGGTGGTTCGAATGCGATCGGTATTTTCCATCCATATATCGAAGTACCTAATGTGCGCCTCATTGGTGTTGAAGCCGGTGGTGATGGGGTTGAAACTGGTCGTCATGCTGCGCCATTGACTTCAAATGCCAAGCATGGTGTGCTGCATGGTCAGCGTTCTTATTTGATGCAAGACGATGATGGTCAAATTAGCAATACACATTCGATTTCTGCTGGCTTGGATTATCCTGGCGTCGGCCCGGAGCATAGCTTCCTGAAAGACATTGGTCGCGCTGAATATGTTGCGGTTAATGATGATGAAGCCTTGGCTGCATTTCATGACTTGTGCCATTTTGAAGGGATTATTCCCGCATTAGAAACCAGCCATGCCTTAGCGCATGCGGCAAAAATGGCAAAAACGATGCGCAAAGACGAAGTCTTGCTCGTGAACTTGTCGGGTCGTGGCGATAAAGATATTCCAACGATTGCCAGAGTGAGTGGTATTCAACTTTAAAGCTATGCTTGGTGGGTATATCCCGCCATGTGTTGTAAAATATTGTCTTGGTAAAGATACCTATGTCTCGTATTCAAAGTGTTATGCAGCAGCTTGCCGCACAAAATCGTCAAGCACTGATTCCGTTTATTACTGCTGGTGATCCAAATCCAGGTATTACTGTTGAATTGATGCACGCCTTAGTGCAAGGTGGCGCTGATGTGATTGAGCTTGGCGTGCCATTTTCAGACCCAATGGCAGATGGCCCAGTAATTCAACGCTCTTCAGAGCGTGCTTTGGCGCACAAAGTGACCATGCGTGGTGTATTTGCAATGGTCGCAGGGTTTCGCAGCAGTAACCCAACAACGCCAGTCGTTTTGATGGGTTATGCCAATCCAGTCGAGGCGATGGGTTACGAAGAATTTGCAAAATCCGCAATTGCTGCTGGGGTTGATGGTGTATTAACCGTTGATATGCCGCCTGAAGAAGCAGAAGAGTCGGCAAAAGTATTTAAGGCGCATGGGTTAGATCCTATCTTTTTGCTAGCACCAACGACACCCGAATCTAGAGTTAAAGCCGTCGCCGAGTTGGCGAGCGGTTATGTGTACTATGTTTCACTGAAAGGCGTAACCGGCTCGGCCAATCTTGATGTCGCTGATGTGAAGGCTAAGTTGGATGTATTAAAGCAATTCTTGTCGATTCCTATTGGGGTTGGCTTTGGTATTCGTGACGCAGCCACAGCAAAGGCTGTTGCTCAGATTTCTGATGCAGTCGTGATTGGTTCACGTCTGGTGCAAGAATCAGAGCAAGGCGAAGCAGGTTTGGCTGAGCGCTTGCGCGTGTTTTTGGCCGAAGTACGTGCCGCAATGGATAGTGCCCGTATTTAAGGCTTAAGGAGTGAATGAATGAGTTGGTTGCAAAAACTATTACCGCCAAAAATCCAAAGTCGTACAACGGCGAGTAAATCTGCCGTACCAGAGGGGTTATGGAGTAAATGCAATGCTTGTAATGCAGTGTTGTATCGTACTGATTTAGCTAATAATTTAGAAGTTTGCCCGAAGTGCAGTTTTCATAATGCTGTGCCAGCGCGTGAGCGCTTGAATCAACTGTTGGATGCCGAGGGCCGTTTTGAAATTGGCGCTGAAGTTAAGCCAGTTGATATCTTGAAGTTTAAAGATGGCAAACGCTACCCTGATCGACTTTCTGCTGCACAAGCAGCCACGGGAGAGGATGATGCCATGGTGGTGATGCAAGGCTCGATTCTGACTGTGCCTGTAGTGGTTGCTGCTTTTGAATTCAAGTTTGTTGGCGGCTCGATGGGGTCGGTGGTTGGTGAGCGTTTTGTGCGTGGTGTTCAGACGGCGCTAGAGAATGACTTGCCATTTATTTGTGTATCAGCATCGGGTGGTGCGCGGATGCAAGAAGGCTTAAGTTCTTTGATGCAAATGGCAAAGACTAGCGCGATTTTGACTAAGCTGGCTGATAAGAAATTACCCTTTATTTCTTTGTTAACTGATCCAACGATGGGTGGTGTTTCTGCCTCTTTTGCGTTTTTGGGTGATGTGGTTATGGCAGAGCCTGGTGCTTTGATTGGTTTTGCTGGCCCACGTGTGATTGAGCAAACGGTACGTGAAACATTGCCTGAGGGCTTTCAGCGCTCTGAATTCTTGCTAGAAAAAGGGGCGATTGACATGATCGTAGATCGTCGTGAATTACGCCAGCGCTTGGCGGACGTCATTACTTTGCTCAACCGCCAACCTGCAGCTTAATAAATGTCAGCTTTCAATGCCGATAGCTTGGCTGAGTGGTTAAGCTATTTAGAGTCTTTACATCCAATTGCAATCGATATGGGTTTGGCGCGTGTCACGGCTGTGCGTGATGTGATGCAAATCAATCCACAATTTCCAGTGCTTACTATTGCTGGTACGAATGGCAAGGGCTCGGTTTGCGCGATGCTGTCGCAAATATTGCGAACTGCTGGATATAAGGTCGGGACTTATACCTCACCCCATTTATTGCATTACAACGAACGTATTGCTATCAATGGCACCGCCGTTTCTGATGGCATGATTGTCGATAGCTTTCGAGCGATTGAGGCGACTCGTGGCGAAATTACTTTGTCGTACTTCGAGTTCGGCACCTTGGCTGCAATGCATCAATTTGTTGAGCAGGGCGTTGATGTTGCGGTTATGGAGGTGGGGCTTGGTGGTCGGCTTGATGCGGTCAATATTTTTGAGCCAACCGTATCAGCCGTTGTGAGTATTGGTATTGATCATCAAAGTTATCTAGGAGATACGCGTGAGAAAATTGCGGTGGAAAAGGCGGGCGTCTATCGTGCAGGCAAGCCTGCGCTATGCGCAGATCCTCAGCCGCCGCAAACATTGTTGGATGTCGCAACAGAGCTCAACGCAGACCTCCGATTGATTGGAAAAGACTTTGGCTTTGAAATGCAAGTCGAAGGTTTGCAATGGTCTTGGTGGAACAAGGCAGGTCTACGACGCCACGCCCTGCCTTTGCCTGCATTGCGAGGCAAGTATCAATTAAATAATGCGTGCTTGGCCTTGGCGGTGCTGGATGCTTGTCAGGATCGGCTTCCTGTGTCTTTGGGCGATATTAAGCGCGGTTTGCTGGAAGTGGAGTGGCCTGCTCGTTTTCAGGTATTGCCTGGTAGGCCAACAGTCGTCTTGGATGTGGCGCATAACCCCCATGCCGCTTTGGTTTTAAAGTCTAGCTTGGATGGTATGGGTTTTCACCCCAAGACGCATGCTGTGATGGGGATGATGCAAGATAAAGATATTGCAGGCGTGGTAAGTTTGCTGGCTGATCGCATCGACGTTTGGCATTTAGCGGCCCCGCAACTGCCAAGAGCTGCTTCTGTAGCCAATTTGGCGCAGATTGTTTTGCAGTATTCACCTCAGGCACGGGTTGAGCAGTACGAAACAGTCGCAAAAGCCTATCAATCAGCCTGCAATAATGCGGTTGAAGCTGATAGAATTGTGGTCTTTGGATCTTTCTTTACTGTGGCTGAAGTCATGGTGGCGCGTGGGCAATAAAGTATGGCAAATGTGAGTGATGAACTTCAGCAGTTAAGAAAACGCGCCCGCCGCCGTTTGATCGGTGCCATTGCTTTGGTCATCTTTGCGCTCACATTTTTGTGGACGGTTTTAGATGGTGAGCCCCCTAAAAATCTAGTGGATAACCATGCAGTAGAAATTATCTCTAGCGCGCCAGCATTGTCTTCTACCGTTGATAATCAAATTCAAGCGTCTGCTGTTCATGAAACGGCGGCTTTGGAGCCAGCCCCTGTTGCCGAGCAGCTTGTGATCGAAGCGTCTAAAGTTGCTCCTGTTGCGCTACCTGGCAAGTTAGTGAGCCATCAAGCTGAAAAAATCGTTGAAACTGTAGAAGTGCCTGTGGTTGTTGCGACTGAAAAGCCTGTTGTGAGCCAAATCGCCATTGCGACCCCCAAACCAGCGCCAACGAAAAAGCCAGTTGAAAAACCAGTTACTAAGACTCCTGCGCCCAAAAAACCTGCAGTGAACCCAGAGGATATCCTCGAGGGCAAGCAGTCAACGAATGCAGCTCCACCTGCGAGTGCTAAGAAGACCTATTATATTCAGGTTGGGGCTTATGCTGATGCAGAAAAAGCAGCCGAGCTGGTGAGTAAACTTAAAAATGCTGGGGTTAAAGCCAGTAGTGAAAAAATCAAAACCAGCAAGGGTGAATTAACTCGTGTTCGAGTTGGCCCAACTGATGATGAAGCGAAAGCCAAGGCGTGGATCAAAGCCATGCAGGAAATGGGTGTTTCAGGCTCCCTAGTTGCTAAGGCCGCGCAATGACCTCGTTTGATTATGCCGCACTTGGCATTGTCGGCTTATCAATTTTATTGTCTGTAATGCGTGGTTTGACACAAGAAATTTTGGCGTTGTGTGCATGGGTACTGGCATTTTGGAGTGCAATTCACTTTGCAGGGCAATTTGCATTGTGGATGCCGCAAAGTATTCCAACCGAATCTTTAAGGTATTTAGGGGCGTTCGCAACCATCTTTTTTATTGTATGGCTACTGTCTGCTATTTTTAGGATTACCTTAAATCAATTTATTAAAGCAACTGGATTTAAACCCATCGACAGAGTTCTAGGGGCTGGATTTGGTGTTGCGCGTGGCTATTTACTGGTGCTGACTCTTGTTTTGTTAGCGGGCTTTACCAGTTTGCCAAAAGAGCCAGAGTGGCGGAATGCGATGTTTAGTCCTTTGTTTGAACAAAGTGCTTTTCTTGCTAAGTCTTGGCTCCCAGAAGCTTTTGCTAGCCGTATCAATTACGATTAAATTTTTTCAAATGTTGTAAACGCAAGGAATCTTGACCAATGTGTGGCATTGTAGGTGTGGTCGCTAAAACTCCGGTAAATCAGATGCTGTACGACGGCTTGCTCGTCTTGCAGCATCGTGGGCAAGATGCCGCCGGTATCGTCACTGCTGAACAGCAAGTGCTTCATATGCATAAAGGCCAAGGCCTTGTTCGTGATGTGTTTCGCACACGCAATATGCGTTCTTTAATGGGTAACGTGGGTATTGGCCATGTTCGTTATCCAACTGCCGGTTCTGCTTCAAGCTTGGCAGAAGCGCAGCCGTTTTATGTTAACAGCCCATTCGGGATTGTGTTGGCGCATAACGGCAATCTGACTAACGACAAGCAGCTTAAAGAAGACATGTACCGCACCGATCTGCGGCACATTAATACGAATTCAGACTCCGAAGCGCTCTGTAATGTGTTTGCACATGAGCTGTCTCGCCGTGTTTCTGGTCCGCAACTGGATGCCGACACTGTATTTGACGCGATTACTGCGGTGCATGGTCGTGTTAAAGGCGCTTACGCAGTTGTCGCGATTATTGCTGGCTTTGGTATGGTTGCTTTCCGTGATCCGCATGGTATTCGTCCATTGTCTTTGGGTAGCCATGAGACGGCTGAAGGCATGGAGTACATGGTTGCAAGTGAATCCGTTGCGCTCGATGTGCTTGGTTTTAAATTCATGCGTGATGTCGCACCTGGCGAAGCGATTTATGTAACGTTTGATGGTCAGTTCTCAAGTCGCCAATGCCATGCAAGTCCTGAATTGGTGCCCTGTATTTTTGAACATGTTTACTTTGCACGACCAGATAGCATTATTGATGGAATTTCAGTGCATGAATCTCGCTTGAAAATGGGCGAGCAACTGGCGGATAAAGTCCGTGCTATGGTTCCTGCGCTCGATATTGATGTGGTTATTCCTATTCCAGATACGAGCCGCGACTCTGCTTTGCAATTAGCTGATGCGCTGGACTTGCCATATCGCGAAGGATTTATGAAAAATCGCTATATTGGCCGCACTTTCATTATGCCGGGGCAAGCGAGCCGCAAGAAATCAGTACGCCAAAAGCTCAATCCAATCGCGGTTGAATTTCGTGGCAAAAACGTACTGCTGGTAGATGACTCGATTGTGCGTGGTACAACATCAAAAGAGATCGTGCAAATGGTCCGTGATGTCGGTGCGAAAAAAGTCTACCTCGCGTCTGCTGCGCCACCGGTTAAATTTCCGCATGTGTATGGCATTGATATGCCAACGCGCAATGAATTAATCGCAACCGGTCGTAATGCAGAACAGATCGCAGCAGAGATTGGCGCCGATGGTGTGATTTATCAAGAGCTAGATGCTTTGATCCAAGCCTGTACCGAAGCCAGTGGTGGCAAAATCACTGCTTTTGAGACATCTTGCTTTGATGGTAAATACATCACAGGTGATATTACCGACAAGTATTTAGATGAACTTGAAGCGAAGCGTATTTCTCCGTTGTCGACGAAGGCCGGCGATAGTGAAAGTGATAGTCGCATCCTCGATTTGAATATTGGCGTTGCAGAGCAGAATTTGATTTAATTGTAAAAACGCAGAAAAAACGGGAGCCGCGTGCTCCCGTTTTTATTGAATAAAGGATTAAATATGTTGAATTTAGATGATTTACACCCTGAAACACTGGCGGTACGTGCTGGTACGATGCGTTCTGAATGTGGCGAGCACTCCGATGCGCTGCATTTAACATCGAGTTTTGTGGTCGGCTCAGCTGAAGAAGCGCAGCTTAAATTTACTGGGCAAGTGCCAGGTTATATCTATTCTCGGTTTACCAATCCAACAGTTGCTGCTTTTGAGCAAAGATTGGCGGCATTAGAGTGTGGTGAGCGCGCTGTTGCGACCGCTTCTGGTATGAGTGCGATTTTGTCTTTGTGCATGGCGCACCTCAAATCGGGGGACCATATCGTTGCGTCGAGCGGTTTATTTGGTGCAACGATTCAGTTGTTTAATACCCACCTCAGTAAATTTGGTGTGACAGTGAGCTATGCCGCACAAACTGATTTGTCGGCTTGGGATGCTGCTGCACAAGAAAACACCAGGTTGTTTTTTTTGGAAACGCCAAATAATCCGCTGACTGAAGTGGCCGATATCGCTGCAATTGCAAAAATTGCACATCGACATGGCGCGTTGTTGGCGGTTGATAATTGCTTTTGCTCGCCCGCTTTACAGCAGCCGCTCAAGCATGGGGCGGATATCGTTGTGCACTCAGCCACCAAGTTTATTGATGGCCAAGGGCGAGTTTTGGGTGGGGCAGTGGTCGGTAGCGATGCGGTGATTGAACCCATTTACCTTTTTCTGCGTACGGCGGGCCCGACTTTGTCTGCTTTTAATGCTTGGGTATTGTTGAAGGGTTTGGAAACATTGGGCCTGCGGATGAGGGCGCATTGTGAAAATGCACTCAAACTAGCGGAATGGTTAGAGCAACAACCACAAGTGATTCGCGTATATTATCCTGGCCTAAAATCGCATCCACAGTATGAGCTAGCGCAGCGCCAGCAAACTGGGGCAGGCGGCGTATTGTCATTTGAGTTGGCTGGCGGTAAAACGGCGGCTTGGGCATTGATTGATAAAGTGCAATTAATGAGCCGTACCGCCAATTTAGGAGACACGCGCACCACGATTACCCATCCTGCTACGACATCACACGGGCGGTTAACGCCTGAGGCACGTGCTCTTGCGGGGATTACGGATGGAATGGTTAGGATTTCGGTGGGTTTGGAATATGTGGGTGACTTGATTAAAGATTTGCAATCAGGTTTGTGATGGGTATGTTTGTCTAGGTTCCATTTAGTAATAGCTTCATGCGGATACTCTAAGTTTTATTTGCTAATCTAAGTTGTGAATTTATAACGGATTTTGTTTATTACTCGTTTGATTGGTTGATTGTCCATAGAATGAAAGCACTTTTGAAAATTGGAATTTAAATCAATGAATAAGTTAATTTTGACAGCTGCTGCCTTGGCCGTTGCATCGCTAGCACAAGCTAATGATGTGACTTGGAATTACAGTATTACTCCCGTTTATGCGCCTAGTACGGATTTGGATGGTGGTGGTGAAGTGAGCACCACTTGGCTCAGTTCCTCATTGGGCGCTACTAAAAAGATCGATCAGAATCAAAGTCTTGGTTTTTCAATTAGTGGTAGTCAACAGAGCTGGTCGTTTGATAAACCAAAGGCGTGGGGTGGAGTTACTCCTTGGCAAGACTTGCGTAGTGCACAACTCACTTTGCCATATAGCTACGCGACAGCGGACGGCGTGATTTTTTCTTTCTCTCCCGGTGTGCAATACGCCGCTGAAGATGGAGCGGATCAGGGCGAGAGTATTAACTACGGTGCCAATGCTTTTGTAGCGAAGTATTTCTCGCCAAGTTTAATGTTGGGCTTAGGTGTCGGCGCTTGGCAGGCTTTTGAAAGTAATAATGTGTATCCATTTTTAATTGTGAATTGGAAAATTACTGACACACTGAGCTTGAATAATCCATTTGTTGCCGGACCTGTTGGCCCTGCTGGGTTGGAGCTGTCATGGAAAGCTACGCCGCAGTGGGAGTTATCCGCTGGTGGTACTTGGCGTTCATATGAGTCACGTTTAGCGGCGAATAACCCAATTGCCACTAATGGTGTGTTGCAAAATAATTCAGTGCCATTGTTTGTTCGCGCTAGTTATAAAATGACTGACAGTGCTCGTTTAGATTTTTATGCGGGTACTGCCGTGAATGGCGAATTTACAATCCAGAATCAGCAAGGTAATGATGTGGTTACGGAGAAATATTCATCAATGCCATTCTTGGGTTTGACTTTGTCTGGCAAGTTTTAATCTAGCATGAAAGAAAAAAGGCTGATGAATCAGCCTTTTAATCAATAAAATTCCCTGTTATATAACTAACAGGGAATTTTTGTTGCTTACTTCTTGATCATGTTTTGGTAAATGGTGTTGACCAACTCTGCATCAGGTGTGTCTTGCGAGAGCTCCCAAGCCATAATGCCACCGAGCTTTTTCTTCTTGGCGAATTCAATTTTTTCTTTCAGTAATTGTACGTCGTCATAGACCCAAACGTCTTTACCATTTACTTTCCAGAATGCACGTGTTTTTTCATCACGGTGTTCTGTGCCTGGTAGTTTTTTCAGGTAACTATATGGCGCTGAGCCTGCTTCGAGTGGCCCTTTTGCTTTAGCAATAGCCGGTTGATACATGCCGTTGTTTTCGAGACTGTTGACAGTCCAGCCGTAACCATAAAATGGCACTCCGAGTACTAATTTGTTTGATGGAATACCACGAACCAAATAGTCTTCGACCGTGCTATCGACAGAAATACGATCTTTCGCGCCGCCAAAGAGCACCGCATGATGACCTGTAGCGCCTGACCATGGACCGGTAAAGTCATAAGTCATTAGGTTGATCCAATTGAGATGTGGAATAATTTTTTCTAGCTCAATTTTCTCTGATTTTGCCGGTGAAGCTGGGGCTGCAATCGTCAAGATTAGTCCAGGTTTCACAGCGTCGAGTTGTTTACGGAACTCTGCTAATAGCGCTGTGTAGTTTTGGGTGTCTTCGGGACGGACAATATTGCCATCGTTGCCGGGCGAAGCTGGATATTCCCAGTCGATGTCAAAACCATCAAATACGCTCGCGGCCATGCCAGGTACGATTTTGCCTTCTTTGTTGGGTACATTGCCTTTGATGTAGGCATCAACACAAGATTTAACAAAGGCTTCACGATTGGCGGGCAGTGCGGCATCAGAGAAGTGTTTTGACCACGTCCAACCACCCAAGCTAATGAATACTTTTAGGTTTGGATTCTTTTTCTTCAGTTGCTTAAGTTGGTTCCAGTGCCCAAATAAACCGTTATCACCTTTGTCTTCGAGCCCATCTAGAGTCGCTTCTTTTGGCAGCGCATCCCAGTAGTCGTCGCCGGCTGAGCCTTCACCTTGTTTGTCGACACCGATTACGCAGCGGTTGTCTTTGACGTTACCAAACGCGTATTCAAGTACAGTGATTTTGCTGGCTGCACCGCTAGTTTCGAGGTTTTTTACATTAAAGCCATTGTGTTTGCCCCAAGCTGTAAAGTACATCACCGACTGCGGGCTAGAAGGCCCTGCAACACCGCCGGTGATGGGAACAATCTTGGTTTCTTTTTTCTCGCTTGGTTTTGCTGCTTCAAGACTCACTAGCTTGATATTGTCGATGTACGCATCTTTACCAGAGCCTTTGGCAGAATCCCATTGTTCCCATTTCATGTGGAAGTCGAATTTGCCTTTGAAATCAAATTCGTAATGTTCCCATTTTTTAGTGTCTTTGAGTCGTTCCGGAAAGCCTGTTGCCGTGCTGGCTAGCCATTGTTCTTTACGGCCTGGCTTGCCTTCATCTAGGCCCAGTGTTGCACCGCAGTTGCCGCCGCACATGCCAAGGTAGTCAAAGGAAATCTTATATTTTCCCTCTGGGAATTTAGCTCGGCTAAAAAGATCACCAATGTTAACGGGTTTATCAAAACGGGCGACTTTGTTGTCTGGGTTGAGTGGATCGACGACGATAGACGTATAAATTGCAGAGCTATCTTCCCCACCTAAACCAACCCACTGGCTTAAATCTTTTTCAAAGTTTTCTTCAAAAACGACATTCCCAGCCGCTGTTTCTGCTTGCGCAAATGCTGATGCAATCAGTAACGGCAATAGTAATCTTTTCACTTTGATTCCCACCCCTTGGTTGAAATTTTATCTTTCTGAGGGTAATGGAAATCGAGCTAATTCACGAGTATTTGTCTGTGAGTGTTATATATGTAGTACAGATTAAATGACTACGATCCTGCTTTGGCTGGGTAGTTTATATAAGTTAGATGGGTGTAAAGACTGACTTTGACGCCATCGGTAAGCGCTTATTTATCAGTGAGCTTGCTTTGTCTCATCGCAAGGGATAACACAAGGTAATCTTCATCTCACTTTGGTGCAAAAAATGGATACCAACCCACATACGCTTTGCATTTTATTTGCTCAATTGGGCTTGCCCAGCGATACGGGTAGCATCAAAAATTTTATTGCCGCCCATCCTCTTGCTGATGATTTACCCATCTGCGATGCCAGTTTCTGGTCACCGAGCCAAGCTGGATTTTTAACCGAAGAATTGCAGAGCGATTCTGAATGGGCTGAAATGATTGATGAATTGGCAGTGCTGTTATCTCAAAACGTCAGTAGCACTTTGTGATATTGCTGATAATTCATCGCACTTAAATTGGTATTTAAAAACTCAATTGCCTGTGTTACTTCGCCTATGTCGCCTTGAACGCTGAGTTCGACGTGTGGCTCGGCGCAGTGGCTATTGCCAAAGCTGGGTAGGCTAGAAAAAGCCAATGTAGGCCAAGTACTTACCAATTCTTGCATTAAGGGAATAAGGTCGCTCTCTTTGGCGTTTAGTACCGTAATGCTTTGGCGGTAAGCGCTTGGTGCCACTTCATAATATTGATCTAGTAACCAATCCACCATTGGCCAAGCCATGCTCGGAAAACCAGGTAAAAGGTAGTGATTTTCAATAGAGCAGCCCGCCACTTGATTGACAGGGTTGGGAATGATGATGGCGCCTTCTGGGAAATCGGCCATTTTGATTCGATGTGGGTAGGCATCACTGCCAAATTTATCTTCAATTAATTGAGCCGCTTCTGCTTGGCGGCATAGTGGGCGATTTAGGGCGCTGGCCAATGCGGCACGGGTGTAGTCATCGGGCGTGGCCCCAATCCCTCCGCAGCTGATGACATGTAGCCCTTGTGCGAGAGTGCGTTGAAAGGTTTCGATGAGTGTTTGGCTATTGTCGGCCAAATACAAAACAGCCTCTAGCGTGTGTCCGCGTTGTTGGAGTCTTTGCAAGATCGCAGTAAAATGCTGGTCTTGCCGGCGACCGCTGAGGATTTCATCGCCGATAATGAGAAGTGTGAAACGGGCCATTGATGTGCTCTAGATGCTGGGTATATTAATGTAGGTATTATTAAATAATAGCTACGGCTCAATACATTATTATTTAGTTAAGTTCGCTACTGAGCGATTGAAGTGTTTCAAACATCGCTTTTAACTCTATCGGTATCGCTTCACGCCCTTTGATTTCTGCCGCTTCGGCAATCTCAAGCGCCATACCCGGTTTGCTGTGATGGCGTAGGGCTCGATTGATGATTTCTTCGTCTTCTAATTCAGCCTGTTTATCGAGTGCGGCTTGATAATAAGGATTGATCACGCCACGTGGCGCTGCAGCATTTTTATAGGTTTCGGCAAAGCCGTTTTGCCATAAATAATGTTCGATATCGTGCTCATTGAGCATCGTGATATGTCGTTTTTCGTCTCGATTGTTGAGTAGGCGTTGTGCGCGCTGTTGGTATTTGAGTCCAGCCTCATCGCCATCGCAGATGACATGCCACTTAATGCCCAAATGGTCGGCAAATTTAATCAATGGCGCGAGGCCTGCTTGAGCAAATTCAACGCAACGAATACCTTCCAGTGGGAAGTTGACGCCAGAGATGCGTGCCAATTCCGGAAATAACCAAAACTCAGTTTCACCTTCAACCAGTAACCATACGCGCGCAAACATGCTGCTGGCACGGTTGCTGCGAATATGAAAAGCGACTTTACGCGCATCGCTGAGCGAAAGGGCATTGGCAGCGAGCTGATAAACATGAACGTAATTAGGTTGGCGCACCAAGCGGCGTAAACCACTTTGCATAAAGCTGCCGAGTAAATCACCATTGTTGGTGGTGATGATTTTTTGGAGCGTCAATTGTTCAATCAAGCCCCAAATCATCGCCAATTGGATGGGGTGCAAATGTGTTTCTGGGTCTTCCATCACCAAAATTGGTTCAGCATCGGCATGCATTGGGTTGTCGCCGCGTGCGGTAAGCAGTGCGCCGAGTAAAATTAGTAATGTCACGCGGCGCAAGCCGGAGCCAGATCGGTTGGCAATATCGACCAAGCTGTCTTCGTTCCGAAAGTTAAGTGGTGCAGCAGCAATTTGCTCGGCTAAGCGTTTCGGTGCCTTCCCTTGCAAAAATTGTGCTTGCTCTTCAAGCAGCGCTTGCATTGCGGCTAAGCCGCTGCTGAGTTCTTGTGGATGCAATTGATGCGGCAGGGTTAAGATGCGCTCAAAAACCGCCCGCACGGCATCGCTGGCCGTGAGTTCTGGATCTTCGGGGCGTAATTGTGTTGCGAGGCGAGGGTGCTCCAGCCAATCAGTGAGTTGCATATCACGAAAGCGCAGTACCGGATGGCGCTCAATGAGTTGATTGGCGAGCGCGTCGCTATGTTCGTGGTCAAGCTCGGCGCCATCGCTGCCAACAAATAAGCGTCTAGCATGAATTTCACTATGTCCAAATCGCTCAGCCGCAAATCGCAGCGCAAGCATCGGCGTGCCGTTATTGTCGGGCCAGATTAAATCGGTGAATGAATGAGCCTCTTCATCGCTGGCTTGAAAAATCAATGTGATATTGAGTCTGCGGGCAATACTGGCGCGGGAATTATTGATGCGATGGAAGTCATCGTGGGCAAACAAGGTTTCAATCGGTGCAGGGCTACCTAGGCAGCGGCACAGTGCATTGATTAGGCTGGTCTTTCCCCAGTTATTTTCACCAAAAAGGGCGGTCGCATTTGGATCGAGCGAGAGATCAATTTGACTGATGCCGCGAAAATTGGTGATTTGCAATCTCACTAATTGCATGACGTCCTTCCCTCAGGCGTATAGAGGGTTGCCAGTGGGCAACCCTCTACCGCTTATTTAGTGGTCGTAGGGCTCAGGTAACGCTCGAAAACAAAGCCAAAATCTTTTACGACGTATTTTTGCTGTGCTGCAGAAAGCCAGCTAAATGCGCTTTGGTTGATTTCTTTAAATGCCTCGACCACGGGTGTGCCGCCGACTTGACCACGGCCTAGTGTCGTAGCTGCCAGTTGCAAACTGGCTTTGGCATTGTCGTGTGCCACTTCGTTTTCATGCATGGTTTCGGCAATTTTAAGCAAAGATTTGTAGAGGTCTTTGAGCTCTTCGAGATGCTTTTTATGGACGTCAATTGAGAAGGACTTGTTGCCAAATGTGAATTTGATTTCCACATCCATATCGACGGTGCCTGCGGTTTCAAGATGCACATCCGTGATGGGGTAGGCATAGTAGCTATAGCGGTAGAGCATGCGTTTTTTGCTCATCGCGCTGGTGCCATCCAAATGAATCAGTGCTTTATTGGTAAAGCAATATTCATCCGTTTTGGATTTAATCAGGAAGTAGATTTTTTCATTGTCTTCGTGAAACACGTAATCATCGCTGTCGACTTTGTCGTAATCCTG
The DNA here is from genome assembly GCA_963508915.1 of uncultured Deefgea sp. Classification (GTDB taxonomy): domain Bacteria; phylum Pseudomonadota; class Gammaproteobacteria; order Burkholderiales; family Chitinibacteraceae; genus Deefgea. Next base: position 16,781 of record CAUOZE010000006.1, on the reverse strand, counting down.
CGGTTTAACAACTGAACCAATGTCGCTGAGTCCTAATGCATCTGCTGCCAATTTACCAAACATAAGTGCACCTCTTGTTCGTCAGTGGAAAATCAATTATTGCACGGGATGATTCAAATTGCTGCGTGCAGATTCAAGCTGTTTTTGTTGCTTGCGTTCGCTTTGCTTTTGCTCGTAAGCGGATTTGTGTGCAATGTAAACGACGCGTTCGACTTCCGCGCAAATATCCCCTTTGTTGTTGATGAGTTGCAGCGGATAAGTGCGGGTAATTTCGGGGGTGATCGCCAGTAACTGGTGAATTTCGGTGAGCTCTGCTTCATCGAGTTTAAATTGCACCGTGAGTGTGCTGAGCGCGGTGCGTTTAAAGCGTATCGTGCCGCCTTTGTCCCAGACGACATAGTCATCGCCGAGATTAAAATACAGCATGCTCATATAAAAAGGATCTGTTGCCGCAAACATACTGCCGCCAAATAGGCTGCCATTGATGTTACGTGTTTTCCAATTGAGCGGTAGCTCAACCGTGATGTCACGAAGATCTGCTGAGATTGTTTTAACTCTGCAGCCCGTGCGGCGGATGGCGGGATATAAATTAAATCCTAATTTGAGCAAGGCAGAAGCCAATTTAGGGCGGCGAAGTACTGAAAAAACTAAATTACGAAATCGAGGAGACATTCTATCCTTTGGGTATTGACCTGTAGACATTGATTTTCATTGTCTGCAGGTCAATACATTATCTATGCTTCTTCACCCAAGAAACCCCCGCTTTGGTGCGCCCATAGTCTTGCATACAGACCACCATGTTCGAGCAACTCTTGGTGATTACCTTGTTCGACAATCCGCCCTTGGTCGAGCATGATCAGTCTATCCATGGCCGCAATCGTAGAGAGTCGATGGGCAATCGCAATAACGGTTTTCCCTTCCATCAATCGATAGAGGCTGGTTTGAATCGCCGCTTCGACTTCCGAGTCCAGCGCGCTGATTGCTTCGTCGAGCAATAAAATTGGCGCATCCTTGAGCATGACGCGCGCGATGGCAATCCGTTGGCGCTGTCCACCCGAGAGTTTTACGCCGCGTTCACCGACATGGGCATCGTAGCCCGTGCGTCCCGCCGGATCGCTCAGTGTTAAAATAAAATCATGCGCTTCGGCGCGTTTAGCTGCGGCAATCATATCTTCGTCGGTGGCATCGGGCCGACCGTACAGAATGTTCTCACGTACCGAGCGATGTAATAACGACGTATCTTGCGTCACCATGCCGATGTGCGAGCGCAGGCTTTCTTGTTGAACCTGAGCAATGTTTTGCCCATCAATCAAGATCTTCCCGTCGTTGATTTCATAAAAGCGCAGCAGTAAATTAACGATGGTTGATTTGCCAGCGCCAGAGCGACCGACCATACCTATTTTTTCGCCGGCTTTAATCTGTAAAGACAATTGATTCAGTAGTAGTCGATCACTGTCGTAGCCAAAGTCAACTTGATTAAATTCAACCTTGCCGTGCGGTACGGTGATGGGCGGAGCGTCGGGCACATCTAGCACTTGATGCGGTGTGGTCAGCGTATTGATGCCGTCTTGAACCGTGCCGATATGCTCAAATAGCGCCGCGATTTCCCACATAATCCATTGCGACATGCCGTTTAAGCGCATCGCCATTGCCAAAGATGCGGCGACTGCGCCTGCAGTGACTTGGCCTAAGCTCCATAAATGCAGCGCCATCGCGGTGCTGGCAATAATCAGCAAAATACTGAGCGTGTGATTAACCACCTCAAACCCACTGACCAAGCGCATTTGGCCATTCACGGTATGCATAAACTCTTGCATTGCCGAGCGGGCAAACGCGGCTTCTCGTCGACCATGGGAAAACAATTTTACCGTGGCGATATTGGTGTAGGCATCGGTAATCCGACCTGTCATCAACGAGCGGGCGTCGGCTTGGTTTTGTGCTGCTTTACCAAGACGTGGCACGAAGTAGCACATCGCAGCGATGTAGAGTATTAACCAACCGAGCAAGGGGGCGAGCAGCCAGAGATCAAAGCTTCCTGCGACAGCCAGCATGGTGAAAAAGTAAATGGCAACAAACACCATGATATCGGTCACGATAAAGACTACTTCGCGTACGGCTAAGGCGGTTTGCATCACTTTGGCCGAAACACGACCGGCAAATTCGTCCTGATAAAAACTCATGCTTTGCGCTAGCATTTGGCGGTGAAAATTCCAGCGCAAGAGCATCGGGAAATTGCCTGCCAACGCTTGGTGTTTTAACAGGGTTTGTAGTGCAACAATTAAAGGGCTTAACAATAAAACCCCTGCGATTAAATACAGTTTTGGTTTCTCTTGATCCCAAAGTTGACTTGGTTCAATGCTGCCGAGCCAATCGACTAAATGACCGAGCAAGCTATATAAAATCGCCTCGAATGAGCCAATTAAGGCGGTACACACCATCATGCCTACAATGAGCGGCCGTAAGCCTTTAGTGCAGCGCCAGATGAAAGTGCTGAAGTGCTTAGGCAGGGATTTGTTTTCTTGTTCTGGGTAAGGGTGAACAAGGCTTTCAAAAAGACGAAACACAGCTTGTTTTCCTGTCAATAATTAGCGCTTGATTGTACAGAAGGGCGCTAGCTTAGTGACAGTGAAATATTGAAGATACTGAATGATTTAGTATGTCGACCGTTCGTACATCTATACTAAACGTTAGTGGTTTTCCTGTAAGGAAACGATGTTAGAATCCGGAAAATTTTCTAGCATGATTTTTACTCAGCAAACAGACGGGATTTGACCTTACTTCATGGTAGCTACCAAAATGGATCGCAACGATTTATTAATTGCAACGCGCACCACATTTCTTGCTGAATTTAACCAAAGAATTGTTTTGGTGCTGGAATTGGTCCTGTCGCAATTGTTTAGTAAAGCCGATCGGGCCAGCTCGATGGTGGAGCAACGGCAGTTGTTGGAAGCCCGTCAGTTTGTCATGAGCCATGGCGCAGTGCTTGAGCTGCACTTGGTTAAGACCATCGAGCAATTGGTACATCGCAGTTTTCAAACCGCCTACAGTAATTTTAGACCGTCTTTTTTTGATGGCATTGGTGCTGCTGGCTTGTCTCTGGTTGAGTCTGCTTCGTTCGAAGAAGAGTTGCATATTGATCAAATCACCGTTCGCTTTCGAAAAGAAGCCGAAGAGGCGATTCGAGATTTAAATATTCGTATTGCTTTGCTGTTTGAGCAAGATGTGATCAAAGAGCGCGAAAACCCGTTTCGCACTTATGTGATTTCGCGCGCTTTTGCAACGGCGCTGGAAGATACCGTTGAAGATCACGCCTTGATTCCTGTATTGCTTGGGCAATTAACCGAATCAATGTGTCCGCATATTGCGCCAATTTACGAGGCATTAAATGTCCTGTTGGCGCAGCATGGTATCGCCGCGCAACTGCAACTCAAAGTTCGCAAGCAGCCCGATTTATCTCAGTTCGGTCAACGCGCTGAAGCAACACCAGAGTCCGAGTTGGATGGGAGTAGTGCCGATTCTGCAAATGCGATCGAAGAGAGTCTGGGTCAGGCCAGCTATGGCGGCTCTGATTTTGCCCCTGATCCAGTATCTTGCTACGCCAATTATGCCGCATCAACCCCTTCCGCAGATTCGACTTTTGCTCAAAGAGCGACACGATCGGAAGATCAGTTGCTCGATTATGTTCAATCGATTGGGCAATCAGTCGGGCAGCAAGGCGGCGCAGTGTCAGATTTAACTCAAACATTTGATCGCGACATGAGTGGCATCCCAAATCCAAATCCAAATCCAAATCCAAATCCAAATCAGTCTGCAGCTGCTCAGCCTGTCGGCACGCGCGGCGTTGCTAAGTCGTGGTTGGGAGATGTGAAAAGCGCAGGGAGATCGTTAAAGTATTTCTTTTCTGGCAACAGCATGTCGAAAATGGGCGCGGTGGATGCGCCATTTGGCGATGATGTTGCGCCGCATCCCCTGCGCCAAGTGAGCGCACCCTTGGCGCATTCAGTACAAAATTTGATCCAAATTTCAACCCCAAGCACCGAAGGGATCTGGGGTGAAGACGGCAAGATTCGAAATCTGATTTTGGAGCAGCGCCAACAACTCAATGAGATTGCGGCCAACGTTGATGAGTCGATGACGATTGATGTGGTAGCGATGCTGTTTGAATTTATTTTGCGCGATAGCAAAGTCCCAGCCGAAGTGCGTGCGCAGTTGGGTCGCTTGCAATTCTTAGTGCTGAAAATTGCGCTGCAAGATCCGAATCTATTTGCCAGAAAAACCCATCCCGCGCGGATGTTGGTGAATCGAATTGGCTCCATTTCTTTGGGAATGCAGCAAAATAGCGATAGTGCTGAGCGCGTGAATGCTGAGATTTGCCGGATTGTTGGCATTATTTTGACCGATGAAACCGAAGACTTGCATCTGTTTACCTTGATGTTGGATGAGTTAGATGCTTGGGTTGCCAATGAATTAGCACATTGTGAAAAGATGGCCAGCACTGCCGCGCAAGTCTTGGATCATGCTAAGCAGCGCACTTTGCACTTTGCGCGGATCACCGCGATGATTTCTGATGCTTTATCGCCTTACACCATCGAGCCGTATTTATATGATTTTTTGGTGACCACTTGGGCGCGCGCGATTGAATTGGCTGGGCGTGAAAAACCAGAAAAAGAACAGCACTATCGGCTGGTGGTGCCTGATTTAATTTGGAGTTTGGCACCCAAAGTGGATCGCGAAGAGTGCAAACTATTGCTCGGCTTGATTCCGAGTATGGTGTCGACTTTACGTGAAGGTGTGCTGAGTTTGGATTGGAAGCCATCGCAAATTCAAGAGCTAAATACCCATCTCGTTGATGCGCATCGTTTGGCGATGTGCGCTGGCGCGGGTGATTTAACTGCGCCGCCGCCCCCTTTGTCGCTGATTCATGAGGAGTTTCGCGATTTTATGCTCGCGGCGTATACGTCTGAACCCACGGAGATTGAGGAAAAAGCGCCATTGAATCCGGTGTTTATTGAGGAAGCGATTGGCGCCTTAGAAAATAAGCTCAATTTAATCGATCAAATCATCGAAGCGGAATTGGGCCTTGAGACGCCAGCAGAAGCTTTGCAGCACGGCGGCAATGACAATGCAGAATTTGTGCAGCAACTTGGTAATGGTGTTGCAGTAGAAATCAACATTGATGGCACGCCACAGATGGCGCAGCTCAGTTGGACTAAGGCCAATCAAAGTGCGATTGTTTTTGTGGTTGAAGGTCATGAAGCGCCATCCGTGCTGAGTTTACGGGCCTTCCGCCGTTTATTTGCGCGCGATCGCGTTCGCTTTTTGGAAGAGTCGCAGCTATTTGATCGCGCCATGGTCGATTTATTGCGTTCGGCTGATGATTTGGTGCCGCGTGAAAGTATAAATGTATAGGTATTGCTCTGTAGGGATTATTTATTAATTGCTACATGCATATACCTTAATGAAGGAGCGCCGTGATTGGCGCTTTTTTTGTTTTGAAACGGTGTAGTTTAAGCTGGAATCCTACAGCTTAAGTCAGTTTAAGGGGTAGAATAAGCAACGCCATTTACCTCGGTCTTCGCATGTCTAGTCGCCTCAATATCTATCAGTCCAATCGTCTCGAAAATCTATTTGAATTGCTGCAAGCCTTGTATGGCGTTGCACTTAGTGATCCATTCGCGAGCGAAAAAATTATTGTTTCGAGCAAAGGAATGGAGCGCTGGTTGCGTTTCAAACTCGCTGATCGGATCGGCATTTGTGCGGGGATTGATTTTCAGCTGCCAGCGAGTTTTGTTTGGTCCTTGCTCAAAGACGCGATGCCGCATTTGCAGGCTGAATCTCCTTACAGCTCCAGCCCGCTGGCGTGGCGGATGTATGGTTTGTTGCCGACATCGCAGGCGCAGCAGGCCAGCCCGACTGTTGAAGCCTATCTAAAAGAAGGTGACGCACGGCGGCGGATGGCCTTGGCGGGTAAATTGGCCGACGTATTCGATCAATATCTGGTTTTTCGTAGTGACTGGATTGCGGCGTGGGAGGCGGGTCAGCTGCTAGGGCTTGGCCCTGATGAGGCTTGGCAGGCTACGTTGTGGCGCGAAGTACGCGCCAGTATTGATTCTTCATTTAATACAGATGAAGTGCCGCATCGTGCCGATATGTTTGTGCGACTTTTTCAGCAGTGGCAAACGGCGGGACCGAGTCGTTTACCAGAGCGAATTACCGTGTTTGGCATTGCCGGAATGCCGCCTGCGTATATCGATGTTTTGGGTGCGCTCGCTGAGCACATCGACGTGAATCTATTTTTGCTCAATCCTTGCCGTGAAGAGTGGGGGGCGATTGTGAGTGCCAAGGTGATTGCGCTGCGCGAAACCAAGCAACCACAAGAAGCCTTATATCTCGATATCGGTCATCCGCTCTTGGCGGCGATGGGCAAGGCGGGGCGCGATTTTTACCGCGCTGTGACCGAGGTGTTTCCTTGGACGGGCGGGGGCGAACAATGGCTTTTTACCGACCCACTCGAACACACTCTGACACCGAGTTTATTGCAGGCGCTGCAATCGGATGTGCTTAATCTGTTTAATCGCGATGCCGCTAGCGCACAAGTCATCGCCAAAAATGATCAGTCACTGACTTTTCATAATGCGCACAGCGCAATGCGCGAAATCGAAATTCTGCATGACCAGCTGAGCGCGATGTTGGTGGCGGATGATACTTTACTCGCCTCTGAAATTGCTGTTTTGCTGCCTGATATGGGGCCATATGCACCGTTGATTGAGGCGGTGTTTGGTGGTGCTAAAGCCTCTGGCGCACCGAATATCCCTTTTAATATTGCCGATTTAACCACGCAGCAAGAATGCCCCGCGGTCGATGTGTTGATGCAGTTGTTAAATTTGCCAGCCAGCCGCTGTAAAGCTGATGAAGTTTACGGACTGCTTGAAACGCCGCAAGTGGCGGCGCGGTTTGGGATTCAAACGTCAGATTTAGTGACGCTTAGGCATTGGATAGAGGCCGCCAATATCCGCTGGGGCTTGGATACTGCGCATCGTGCCGAGTTTGACTTGGCGGATATGGGCGCGACCAATACGTGGCAAGCTGGTTTAGATCGATTACTGCTCGGAGTCGCTTTACCCAATGCATTGGCGGGTGATGCAATTCCGCTGTGGAGCGCAGCAGGTAGCGATGCAATTGCGCCGTGGGATGATTTGGAAGGTTCGCAAGCGAGCTTGCTGGCGAAATTGATGTCATTTATTGCGGCACTGCAATTTTGGCGCGGTGAGCTGGTGCTGGAGCGCACTTTGCCCGAGTGGCGCGATACCGCACTGCGGGTGTTAGACGCATTTATCTTGTTTGATGAGCAAGACGACGTTGAATTGAAACTGGCTGAAGTGATTCGTAGCACTTTGGCGACCTTGGCTGATGAAGCGGCATTAGCTGGCTTTACGCAAACCGCACCGCGCGAGGTGATTTGTGATTGGCTGAGCCATCACTTTGAAAACTCTAGCCGTGGCTCAGGGTTTATGTCGCGCGGCGTCACGTTTTGTACCATGGTGCCGATGCGCGGTTTGCCGTTTCGGGTGATTGCCGTGCTCGGATTGAATGAATCTGATTTTCCGCGCAATCCGCCTACGGCGGGTTTTGACCTGATCGCACAAAATCCTTTGCTCGGGGATCGATCGCGGCGATTGGATGACCGTTATTTATTCCTCGATATTATTTTGGCGGCACGCGAAAAGCTGTATTTGTCGTGGGTTGGCCGTAGCTTGAAGGATGACGCACATTTTCCGCCTTCGGTCTTGGTGAGTGACGTGCTCGATTGCGTGGCACAAGGCTTTGTACTGGAAGGTGATTTAGCGCTTTCGTTGGAAGAGCGGCGCGATCATTTGTTAAAACACCTCATTACTGAGTATCCATTGCAACCCTTTAGTCAGCAATGCTTTGCAGTCGATACCCGTGGTCGATCATTCAACCCCTTGTGGCAAAAAGCCGCCGAAAAAATTGCTTCTACTCAAATTGGTAGTGCGATTCTTGAAGTGCCAGCGTATCCGCCGTATACCTTGCCGAGTGAATTGTGCTGGGATGAGTTGGCACAATGCTTGGCTAAGCCTGCGGCGTATTTTTTACGGCATCGTGCACATTTGAATTTAAAAGAAGCGGATGGTCATTTAATTGATGATGAAGCGTTTGATTTAAATGATTTTCGCGACAGTCGAATTCGAGAATTAGGCCTGATGTATGGCTTGGAAGCGATTGATCTAGTTTTTTCCCGTGGCGATACCCCATTGGGTGCGCCGGGTGAGCTATTGGTCAATGAGCAACTCCAAGCGGCTTGCGCGCTGCGTGATGCTTTGCCAATTTATCAGCGTAGCGAGGCTTTCCAGCCTGTCGCGGTGGATATTGCTTTGTCACTGGTACTTATCACCGGTTGGTTGGATGCATGTTTTGCTGATGGTCGTATCAGTGTAAAGAGCCAAATTCATTCGCGAGATGTATTCAGGGTGTGGGTAGAGCATTTGGTTTTGTGTGCGATGCAGCCGTCTGGGATGGTCGCAGTCACACGTTGCTTGTCGCCAGAGCGCGTGTTCACCTTTGCGCCGCTGAGCGCTGCGCAAGCCAAAGCGAATTTAGCTGAGGTGGTTGCGCTGTATGAAGCGGCGATGAGCGCGCCATTGCCGTTTTTCCCGCACGCCGCTTTAGCGTGGGGCAAGGCCGACGATGATGATCAGCGGTGGGATGCTGCTTTGGCGCGCTGGTTGCCTAGCTTTACGCATGATGGTGAGTGGACTGAAATTCAAAATCAACTGTTGTGGCCTGAAGATCCATTCGCGCAATCGCAGTTAGAAAATGATGAGGAAGTGTGTGCAGCACGCGTTGTGTTTACAGCTTGGGCAGAAAAGATCGTGTTGCCGATGTTAGCGGCCCTTAGTGATTATGATCTAGCCAGTGATTTGGCCGTGTTGCTAGGAGAGCGTGATGAGTGAGGTACAGCATCTACACCCAAACTACGCCCCTTTGCTGGTGCACGAAGTGCCGCTGTCGGGTCGCAACTTAATTGAAGCGTCGGCAGGGACGGGGAAAACATTCAATATCACCGGTTTATATGCGCGGCTTATCTTGGGGGCCAGTATTGCCCCAGGAGAGCCAGCCTACAACGCTCAGAAAGGATTACTCCCTGAGCAAATTCTTGTCGTGACGTTTACCAAAGCCGCAACTGCCGAATTAAAAGACCGTATTCGTTTGCGCTTGGCGCAGCTCACGCAAACCTTTGTTGAGCAAGCGCCTGTAATCGTTAATGGTGTTGCGGAACCGTTTTGTGCCGATGTGTGGATTAAGTTTGTTTCTGAGCCACCAGTAGTGTTTGAGAGGGTAAGACAGGACGGTCTTGAAGAGTGGGCGGGGGTTGATCTTAAAGATTGCTCTTCGCAGCAGGAGGTTCAAGATCGGTTGCATGGAGCTTTGTTAAAAAAATTGCGTTTGGCCTTGGCGACGCTCGATTGCGCCGCGATTTCAACCATTCATAGTTTTTGCCAGCGGCTACTCACTGAGCAAGCGTTTGAAGCGGGCTTTGATTTTGACCGCAAGCTATTGGAAGACGAGAGCGAGCTGCTGACTGAAATCACTCAGGACTTCTGGCGTACTCAGTTATATCGGGCGGATACGGGGTGGGTGGCTTATCTGCAGGGGCAGAAAATCACCATTGATGTGTTGCTGCAGTATGCCGCAGCGAGTAAGAGCCTCAACCCAGCGCACTTTTTGCCGCTGCCCTCATTGCCTTCGATCGAGTACAGCCAAGAGCAGGACGAACGGTATGCCAAATTATGGGGGGAGTGCCAAAAATGCTGGGATCAAGCCGAGATCAGTGCTTTGCTCAGCAATGCCTTGGCCGCCGAGATTTTCTCTGGCACCTATAAACTGAATCCAGAAAAATGGCAAAGTTGGCTTTCGCAAGCCAATCGCCTTATGCAATCGGCAACGCCGAGTGTGAGTCTATTCAAAGAATGGGAAAAACTCACCCAAAGCCAGATCCTAAAGATGGTGAAAAAAGAATTCAAAGCCGTTGCGCCAACTCATGCGTTTTTTGATGCCGCAGAACAATTGCATTTGAATGCGCAAAGTGTGGCTGCCGATTTGGATTTGCGCTTAAAACACTGGTTGCTGCAGTTTGGCGACTATGTACGCGAGCAATTGGCGCTTAGGAAGGCGACTGCAGGGCAAATGTCGTTTGACGATAGTATCAATACCTTGGCGGGTGCTTTGAAAAACCCAGTTCGGGCGCAAAACCTCGCTGATAAAGTAAGCCAGAAATACAAAGCGGCGCTAGTGGATGAGTTTCAAGATACCGACCCACTGCAATTTGCGATTATTGATCGATTGTTTGGTCAAGCGCTTGGGGATGGTACGCAGCCGCCATTTTTTATGGTGGGCGACCCTAAGCAGGCGATTTATGCTTTTCGCGGTGCGGATGTGTATGCCTATTTGGGCGCACGTGCACAGGCGGATGCTTGCTACTCGATCGATACGAATTTCCGCTCAGATGCGCCGATTGTGCAGTTTGTAAATACTTTATTTGCGCCTGCCAATGCTTTTGTCGAAAGCAAAATCACCCATCCCACAATCAATGCCAAGCAAAGTGGTGCTTCCAAGTTGCTGTGTGACGATGGGCGAGGCCCCGTGCATGCCTTTGTGTTTGATGGTGCTAAGCCAGAAGTGGCTGAAAAAATGCTGTTTGCGGCAACGGCTGATGAGATTGCCGCGTTGCTGAATGCTGCTGGCGAAGGATGTGCGACATTGAGTGAGCGTAGGTTGAGTCCGCGAGACATTGCTGTTTTAGTGCCAAGTCACAGGCAGGGCAATGAAATGCGCAAAGCCTTGCTCAAGCGTGGCATTGCGGCGGTGATGCAAACCCGCGAAAGTGTTTTTGCTTCCGATGAGGCAAAGGGCTTGTGCGCCATGCTGGCCGCGATTGAAGCGCCTGCGCAAACTGGATTACTGCGCAAAGCCTTGGTGAGCTCGGTAATGGGTTTAAGTGTGGCGCAATTAATGGCGCTGCAATTGGACGATACAGCATGGCAGCGTGAAGTCGAAAATCTACAGGCGTGGCGAGATGAATGGCGAAAATTTGGCTTTATGCCGATGTTCCGTCGCTGGCTGGTTGAGGCGGATATCACGAGTCGTGTGTTGCAATTTGCCGATGGCGAGCGCCGCCTCACTAATTTATTGCATGTGGCCGAGCTGGTGCAAAACGAATCCCGCTCGCGCCCAAGTCCGGCACTGTTGCTGGCGTGGCTAACACGGCAAATCGCGGATCCCAGTCAAGGCGCAGAAAACCAACAAATGCGTTTAGAGAGCGATGCAGACCGAGTGCGTTTAGTGACCATTCATGCCTCCAAGGGTTTGGAGTATCCGGTGGTGTTTTGCCCGTTTTCATGGAAGGGCAAGAAATCATTGCTGCGTGATAGCGGTATGTTGTCGTTTCACGATCCACTCGATGGGCATGCGCTCAAAATTGATGTGGGCACTGCTGATTTGGTGAGCCATAAGGCACAAGCCGAGCATGAAGCCTATGCCGAGGCGGTTCGTTTGCTCTATGTGGCGGTGACCCGCGCGAAGCATCGTCTGTATCTGGCGTTTCCTGCTTTGGAAAAAGCCTCTCCGGTGGTTAAAAATGCACCCTTGTCACAATTGCTGCGCTTTAAGTCAGGTGTGACATTCCGCGATAATCTCAAAGAGGTCGATGCCGCTGCGATTCGCGCGGCCTTTGCCGATTTAGGTGAGGGGATGACTCCGGCCTTAACCATTAGTGATTTGCCTGAAGCCCAGCGCTATATCGCACAGCACGGTGAGGATGTCGATTTACAGTTGGGGGTATTGTCGGCTCGACTTACCAATGCGCCTTGGAGTCTGGCGGCGCAATGGCGCTTGGCCAGCTTTACTTCATTAACACGTGCCTATGGTGCGAGTGAGGCGATGGCTGAGGTGGGGGCCGATCACGATGCGCATACGATTCCGTCTAGTGTGTTGCTCGCTGAAACTAGCGATGAAATGCGATTTAGCTTTGCACGCGGCAGTAAGGCGGGTACGACCTTGCATTCGGTGTTGGAGAATGAAGATTTCACGCGGGGCGATACCGCTTTGCTGGCCGCCAATATCGAAAAACAGATGCTGAAATCGGGCTTGCCTTTGGAGGGTAATGCACCCGATGAAACTGCGGCGTGGTTATTGGATGTGCTCGCAGCACCCATCACGCTGGCACAAGGGCAATTTACGTTGAATCAATTGGGTTCACGGCAGCGACTCAATGAATGGCAGTTTTTGCTGGGTTGCAAGTCAGTTGACATTGCCAAGTTTTGCCGCATTTTGGCGAAACCGGAATTTAATATTGAACCGCGTTTTATTGCTGCCGCACAGCGTTTGAAACCCGAAAAATTTGCTGGTTATTTAAACGGATTTGTCGATTTGGTGTTTTTTTGGCAAGGGCAATATTTTATTGCTGATTACAAATCTAATCATCTGGGCGATCGCTTAGCCGATTACGCACCAGAAAATTTGATCGATGTGATGAGCGATTCGCACTATTACTTGCAGTATTTGCTGTATGTGTGTGCTTGGCATCGGCATATGCAATCCCGCATGGGTGATCAGTATGACTATTCGCGAGACTTTGGCGGGGTGTTGTATTTGTTTATTAGAGGTATGTCTTCCAATGATATTGATTGTGGTGTTTACAAAGATATACCTAGTCTTGATTTGATCGAGGCTTTAAATGCAGCGCTGGGACAAGGAGCGGAGCAATGAATGACATCGTAGAAAAAAGTGCGCCCGTACTCGATTTTTCTAGTGCCTTGGTTCAATTGCTGCGCCGTCAAAATCCAGACGCGCCCGCTGATTTATTCGGGTTGGCAGCGGAATTGGCAAAGGCCAGTGAACGTGGTGATGTCTGTGTTGAGATTCCTGCTCACACCGATATTGCCGCATGGCTTGCTAGTGGTTTGGTCGGCGAGGCGGGCAGTTTTACGCCCTTGATTGTGTCGCAGCAACGGCTCTATTTGGCGCGCTATCATCAGTATGAATCTCGCTTGGCTGAGCAACTGTTGGCTTTGGCGGCCGACGCGGTTGAGCCGCCTGATGAGCGGGTGTTGAGGTCGCAGTTGCAGTCCTTGTTTGCCAATAGCAAGGAGAGTCCCGATTGGCAGAAGGTGGCGGTGGCCGCCGCTTTGCATCAGCGGCTGACGGTGATTAGTGGCGGCCCTGGCACCGGCAAAACGACGACTTTGGTCAAATTACTTTCGTTGCTGCAAATGACATCGAAAACGACCTTACAAATTGGCTTGGCAGCGCCAACTGGCAAGGCCGCGATGCGAATGCAAGAGGCGATCCGCAAAGGCAAGGCCGATCTCAGCGAGCAAGGTGTATTGCCCGATGACATCGCCGTAAAAATCCCCGATGTGGCGGTGACCTTGCATCGCTTGCTGGGTAGCCGGTTTAACTCAGTGCAGTTTCGTCATACCGCAGCGCAGCCATTGGTGCTTGATGTGCTGGTGCTGGACGAGGCCTCGATGATTGATTTGGCGCTGATGAGTAAATTGGTCGATGCCTTACCGCCGCAGGGGCGATTGATTTTGCTGGGCGATAAAGATCAATTGTCGTCGGTAGAGGCGGGCGCGGTGATGGGCGATTTGTGCGCTGGTGCTGGTTTATCCCCGCAATTTGCCGAGCAGCTATCCAATTTAACGGGGCAGCGGATAGAGGCCGGGTTTTCTGAGTCTCGCATCGGCGATCATGTGATGACACTGCAGAAGAGCTATCGTTTTTCTGGGGTGATTGGTGATTTGGCGCGCGCGATTAATCGGGGTGACTTGCGTAAGTTGAGTGAGTTGCTGGCCGCAAGTAGTCAATCCGAAGACTCGGCGCTGAATTGGTATGGTACTAATCCAGCGCAATACGATTTGATGGGCCCGATTATGGTGGGCTTTGATGATTTCTTTGCTGAGGTAAGTCGTAAAGCCTGCCCAAACGTAGTGTTTAAAGCATTTGACGCCTTTCGGGTGTTGAGTCCAGTTCGCAACGGTGCTGCTAGTGTGACTCGGGTCAATGCGGCCATCGAAACCCAATTGCTTAAGCGTGGTTTGCGTAGTAGTGATCAAGTCTGGTATGCCGGACGCCCTGTGTTGGTGCCACAAAATCTGTACGATTTAGAGCTTTACAATGGCGATATTGGCCTGACTTTACCCGATGAGAGTGGCAAGCTTTGGGTGCATTTTCCAACCGCAGATGGCGGAACACGGTCAATCGCGCCGGCGCGCTTGCCGGCGGTAGAAACGGCGTTTGCGATGACGGTGCATAAATCACAAGGCTCTGAGTTCGGTCATGTGCTGTTGTTGCTTCCGAGCCCCGCGGAGGGTGGAAGTGGCTTATTGAGTCGAGAGCTGGTTTATACCGCCATCACGCGCGCCAGAAGCAAGGTGAGTTTATGGGGTGAGGAAGCTGTCATCGCCAGTGCTAGCCGCAAAGGCGTGGTGCGGCAGTCGGGCTTGGCGGAGCGTTTGCAGGTGAGTGATTAGAGGGTATCTGCATGCAGGCTATATTTTTGTTTGTTTTGATCTATATGCTTGATATGTCTAAATTATTGCAAAGTGTAAATTTATTTATTGATTTGTAGTGAGTGAGTTGTTGAGTACGCACTAACCCGTATGCGACTATTCGCCCTATTGGTTGACTGTCGAAGTCAGTTTTATTGGCGAATATCGGGGTTTGTGAGAAATGGGTTTTAATAAAGTAGCGTTTGGCTTGGGCTTTCTTGCGTTGAGTGGGTGGTCGATGATGACCTCTGCAGCAGTTTGTGATGATTCGTGGTCAACCGCGCAGGTGTATACCGCAGGGCAGACTGTCGTCGTGAAAGGCAGTACCTACCGCGCTAAATGGTGGACGTTGGGTGATAGTCCACTGAGCAATTCAGCGGTAGGCCAAGTGTGGAGCTTGGTCGGACCATGCTCAATAACGGCAACCCCAACACCAAGTACCTCTCCACAAGCGACGCCAACGACGTCGCCGACCGTTATGCCTACAAAAACGCCTGTAGTTGTCACGCCAACGCCAGTTCAAACTACGCCACCCGTGAGTGGATGTGCAGTACAGTGGGATGCTTCAATTGCCTATATCGCTGGTGTGAAAGTGATGCGCAACGGTGTGACCTATCAGGCAAAGTGGTGGACCAATGGTGAAGATCCTGCGTTAAATTTTGGCGATGCCAAGCCGTGGAAAAAGCTCGATGAGTGCAGTAGCACAACGGCTGCGCCGGCACCATCCGTGACACCAACAATTGGCCCTGTAACGCCAAGTCCAGCGCCGATTGTTACTTCGACGCCTGTGCCAAGTGTTCCGCCAAGTGATATGAATGACTTGGTGATTAACGAAGTTGCCGCCGATGCGACTGGCCAAGGTAGTTGGTTTGAAATTTACAATCCAAGCAATCAGACCATTTCCTTGAATGATGTGAGTGTGCGAATTCAAAGCAAACCATTAAATGCATTAAGTACGTATCCACTAAGCGGCAGGATTGAAGCGAAATCTTATATCGTTGTAGCGGCTAATTTAGACGCGATTGCTCCGAAGAAAACACTCCAGACGCAATACATCGGTCGTGATCAAGATTGGCCAGTTTGGGGGGCGGATGGTTCGATTGAATTGGTTCGTAATAATCAGACGGTTGATTATGTGAGGTTTGGCAATAATGCGAGCCAAACATTCAGCACCAATGCGTGGCAAGGTAATCCAGCCCGCGCGCTGAACGGAAATGGTAGTTATGCTTTGGTGCGTTATTACACTCAGACTAAAGATACTCATAGTGCTGCAGATTGGCGTGTAGTGCCGTTTGGTACACCCGGTGGGCGCAATGATGTCGACGTGGATGCTCGTGATGAAGACCGCGATGGCATACCGAGTAGTGCAAAAAAAGCGGGCGGCACTTATGCGGGTTTGGATTTGTATGCAATGGGTGCCCGCGCTGGACGGCCGACTATTTTGATCCAAATCGATTGGATGCAAAGCGCGATTGATGAGGGTATCAAGCCACGTAAAGAGGCTTTGCATTTGGTTCGCGAAGCGTTTAATCGCAAAGGGATTGATGTGTGGCTGGATGTGGGGCAGTTGTATAGCCCCGCTGTAAGTCCTGCCGATTTTAATTTAGGTGGCGGCAAAGAGGTCGCTTATGCACGTTGTGTGAGCTTGTACAAAAATGCCGATTGCGCCAATACGATGGACTATAAGAATGCCAGCATGGATGTTCGCCGTCGCTTGATTTTTCATTATGCATTAATGGGTTCTACGCAAAATAGCAATGGTTATGGCGGATCTTCAGGTTTAGGCGAAATTAATGGCAATGACTTTTTGGTGACGCTGGGCTTGTGGGGTTTGAATAGCAGTAGCGCCAATGAGCTATACAAATTGATCAATTATCAGGCAGGTACAATTATGCATGAGCTGGGTCATAATCTTGGTTTGTTTCATGGCGGTGATGAAGGCAAAAACAATAAGCCAAATTATTTGAGCGTGATGAATTACGAGTATCAACTTAACGGCGTACCCAGCGACCCAACGGATATCAATGAGCGCATCTATTTTCGCCAAAATTCATTAGGCAGGGCAACACCCAATCGTATCAACTTAAGCGCTGCTTGTTTTTTCAATCTCCATCCGGCATGATGCAGAAACAAACATAACTCTTTGATTATTAATTACTATATGATTAAGCACCATAACTTACTCCATTCGTAATGTGTCCACTCTCATGC
>CAUOZE010000005.1:0-101161 GCA_963508915.1 uncultured Deefgea sp. | reverse complement strand
TCCAATCGTAATGCCAACACCAGTGCCACCTGTTGCGGGCTGTTATGTGGCATGGAGCAAAGGTAAAAGCTTTACAGCTGGCGATTTGGTGACGTTTGATGGTCGCAACTATAAAGCGCGTTTAACTCACGTGGCTTATGGTGGCGCAAAATGGAATCCAAGGAATCCAAAAGCCAGCTTGAACTTCTTGTGGCAAGACGTGGGTGCTTGCACCGGAAATAGCACACCAAGCCCAACGCTAGTCATTACGCCTAAACCAACGCTTGCCCCAACCGCCACACCAACGACGATGCCAAGCGCTACGCCAGCACCGATCACCATGCCTGCGCCGAATAACTGCCCTGCGTGGTCTGCAACGGCCACTTATATTGGTGGCCAATGTGTTGCGTTTAACGGTAAAATCTTTACTACTAAATGGTGGACGAAAGGCGAGCGACCAGGCGCTGCGCAATCTCCGTGGGCGCTGCAAGCTGCTGCAAAACGTAAATAAGCGCGTAGTGTGTTGAGTCAATCCACCGTTGTCATCGTGCGAGGGTGGATTTTATTGATATTGCCGATTTAGTGAGAGAAAACCATGCTCAATTTTGGGATAAAGTTGTTGCAACGCGGGCTGTTGGTTCTGAGTTGCAGCCTGCTGCTTGCCGCATGCGCCACTGCAGATAGTGCACCTGTTGCGATGATAGAACGTGTGATTGTGCAATTTAAGGTTAAGCCTGCTGCGCCTGAGTTGGCGGTGAGCCAATTGGCGCAGCGCTATAAGCTGGCGATGACGTTTGAGCGTGAACTGGGTGGCGGCTTTTATGCTGTGCAATTGACGCCAGCACAAAGCGCTGCGACATTGCAGCCTATGCTACAGAAAATCGCACTCGATCCGACTGTTGCCAGTATTGAAGCCGATCAATTGATGCACACGATGCCAGTGCAATAGTGATTACTCCGGAGCAGGTATCACTGGCGCGAGCGCAATCATCAAGCCAGCGATTAAGATACCTGCACCACCCAGCCACTGCAGCATGGACAAATGCCCGCCTAAAATGAGCGCGGCGAGTAAGACACTCACGACCGGTTCAAGTGTCGATAGCGTCGAGGCTTCGCTGGCTGATAGATAATCCAATCCCGCCAAAAAGGCGAAAATCGCCACCACAGTTGACACTAAAGCAATCGCCACCGCCGCCAGCTGGCGGTTGTGCTTGGCCACGTCGGCGTGCTCCAGAGCGTACTCATCCATAAACTGCCCGCAGCGGAAAGCATCACCACCGTTGCTGCTGGTAATGCGCCCACCAAGGGCGTTAAGCGGCTGCCAGCAATGATATAGCCCGAATAAATGACCGCCGCCGTGATGCCAAAGGCCACGCCCAACCATTGCCCACCGGCAGGGCCGATGGTCAAAATGAGGCTCACGCAGGCTAAGCCCAGTGCAGCCCACGTTCGCGCCGAGAGTTTTTCCTTCCACCAAAACGCGCAAGCCAGCGTGACCAAGACCGGATAGACATAGAGTAATAAAGCCGCCAACGCTGCAGAGCCGTGGCGTAGCGCAGAGAAATAGCAAAACGCTTGCCCAACATAAGCAATCCCGCCCATCGCCATTAAACCCAGCAAGGTGCAACCTCTTGGCCATGTGGCGCGGCGTATCAGCATTACCGCGGCCATCACCAAGCCAGCCACACTAAAGCGGATCAGCAATAAACCTTGGGTATTCACGCCACTATTATAAGCCCAGCTACCAAAAATCGGCATCCAGCCAAAGGCAACGGCAGAGAGAACAATTAAGAAAATACCGTTGCGACGCTGAATGCTCATCATGCTGGATCAATAAAAGAGGTAATCCAGCAGTGTGCCGCAAAATGAACCCTGTTTGCTACTTGGGAACATCAGTAATTAGCAAGGCAGTGTTGGAATAAAAAAATCCCTTCGGTGACGAAGGGATTTTGAATGTGTTGGGATGTTACTAATTTTGACGGGTATTGCGATGTGGCTTTTTGTGGCTAATGTCTACAATCAAATACCCTTGTTGCTTATGCAGTCCAATTCACAAGGCCAAAGTGCCAAGTCGCCAGTACCACGAGACCAAAAGCAATCCGATACCAAGCAAACACAATGAAGGTGTGCGTCGAGATGAATTTGATTAAGGCACGGATGGCAATAAAGGCAAAGATAAACGAGGCGACAAAGCCCACGGCGAAGACGCCAAAATCATCCATGCTCAATTCATTGCGATACTTGATGATGCTGTAAATCGATGCCGCGCCCAGTGTTGGAATCCCTAGGAAGAAAGAGAACTCGGTTGCCGCTTTGCGCGACAAGCCCATAAACATGCCGCCAATAATCGTTGCGCCAGAGCGGCTGGTGCCGGGGATTAAGGCAAGGCATTGGCAGAGACCGACTTTGATGGCGTCTTTGAGGCTGATGTCATCCACGGTTTCAACGCGAACGCTATGCTGACGTTTCTCTGCCCACAAAATAATCAAGCCGCCAACGATAAACATCGTTGCGACGGGAATCGGTTGGAATAAATGTTCTTTGATACTTTTGCTGAATAATAAACCGAGGATTGCCGCAGGAATAAACGCAATGATAATGCCCAAAAATAAGTTGCGTTCATTGCCTGGATGCTTAATGCCTGACAGCGTCGTCGCAAATTTAGCGCGATATTCCCACACCACCGCCAGCATGGCGCCGAGCTGGATAAAAATCTCGTACACATTGCGTTTTTCTTTTGGCAAGAAGTTAAGCAAATCGCCAGTGAGAATCAGATGGCCCGTCGATGAAATCGGTAGGAATTCGGTAATCCCTTCCACCAAGCCCATGATGAGGGAATGAAATAATAAAATTGGATCCATGCTGACTGATGCTCAAGTGGGTTTTCGATGGGGTTGCATTATAAGCGGCGTTGATGGTGGTTTTGTGTGTTGTCAGCAAAAATAGCTGTGGTAGTTAATTTTCTGGTGGCTGAGTGTGAATTTTCACACATGGCTTGTGAAACTAATTGGCGAGCCCAAGGTCTTAGAGGTGTATGTGCAAAATACTTGATTCCATTTTGTTCATCACTCTCCCTGTATTTGATCGGGCACCCTTGGTGCCCGTTTTTTTTACCTATTGTTTGCGCTGTTCGATTAGCCAAAGCAAGGCAAAAAAGATGATGGGCATGCTGGCGATCAGGCCAATCATTAAGCCGGTGGCCGAGAGACTGGTCATAGGCTTAGCAAACCCTCCGAGCATCCAAATTCCCGACCATAATCCAACAATCAATTTGCTACTCAAGCGCATCGACCAATGAACTAGTTCCTGCGGGCTATTAGGCCATCTTTCGAACTGCATATGAAATAAACAGGCTTTAAAAATGAGCCCACTACTGATGGCAATCATTAGGCATACGAGAAAGTACATGTCCTACACCTTGAATTAGGTTTGATCAGCCTGTTGTTGCTCGATGAGCTGAAGAAAATCTTTCGCCTCTAATTCTGAGTCGATTGGCGAAGTCAGCGGGATCGACTTTCCTTTTGCTGGTTTGGGCTGTTGGATGCCCGCGTCGATACGCTCAATCATCAGCGGATAAAACGGGTTGGCCGACATCCGCGTAATGAAGTCCACACTCACAATCAGCGCGCCGCGCTCGCCACGGGGTGCGAGTGTGCCCAGATGAATGCCAAAGTATTCGTCTTTGACTGGATTTACCCCATACAGTGCATCGTCCATTGGGAAAGGCACTGCTACGTGTGAGAGAGAGAAAATATCCGCTGGATAAGGGATGTCCAGAGCGAGTTGAGTTGCTGTAGTGGCTCCTGGCGCAAAAGTACGGGCGATAGTGTTTAAGCTGGCTTTCTCTGCTGCATCGTTACCAATTACGGTGATTTGGTATTGTTTCGGTGTGCTTGGCATCATGCGCGACAAGGCCGTTTCAGTGCTTGGGTGCAGTAGCGGGTTGAAGTTGATGGAGCGGTTGGCATCAAACAGCATCAGTTCGCTACCATTATCAGGCAAGTGCGCATACAGCGCAGAAACAATCGCCGGTGTGCTGACGGTAAAGTCGAGCAGCGATTGGAAAGTGGTGATGGGGGCGATGTCTTTGAGTTTACCGTTTTGAGCGAGCTGGGCAATTTGCTCTTGCAGTGCTTCAGTTAAGCGAAAAGACTGACGTGCGCCGTTGACTGGAAACGAGTTGTACTTAAACGGATTAAATTCAGGCACCACACTGAGCCACGCCGCTTTGGCAAAAGACGGCAAAATGGCAGGCCAGCCAGCCAGTCCTGCAAAGCGGGCAAAGCGGGTGACACCGATCATGGGTGATAGCAAAATCAGACGATCGGGGCGGGCGAGCGCTGGGTTTTCTAATGCATCGGCTGCGTATTTCACCGCTAAAGCGCCACCGTTTGAGAAACCAACGATATGGAGTGGAAGCTCTGCTGGCGCGAGGCGTTTTGCTTCACGAATAGCCAAGCGAGTAGCCGCCATCCATTCTTCCCAGCGCACATTGGTCAGGCCCGCTGGCACGGTGCCGTGCCCTGGTAGGCGAATTGCGACCACTGCAAAACCATTGGCAACATAGCGTTGCGCGATATGCCGTAAGCTGTAAGGCGAATCGGTGAGCCCGTGCAATAACACCACAGCACCTTTGGGCTTGCCTGCTGGCTCAAGTACGTAAGAGCGGTTCCAATCGGTTTTAAAACTAGGCGGGTAGACGCTGGCTTTAGC
This sequence comes from uncultured Deefgea sp., assembly GCA_963508915.1. Classification (GTDB taxonomy): domain Bacteria; phylum Pseudomonadota; class Gammaproteobacteria; order Burkholderiales; family Chitinibacteraceae; genus Deefgea. The sequence continues at coordinate 96,469 of CAUOZE010000005.1, read as the reverse complement.
GTGGTAGCGATTAAATTTTGTTTGCGCCGCTTCCGGCAGCTTACCAGTGACTTCGGAAAGAACTGCCTGGAAAATTTGTGTTTCTGCTTGGGTAAAATCTTGCCATTTTGCTTGGTCGAACTCGGCGATGCTCAATTCTTTGGGCACATAAGTATGCCAAAGTTCAAGCTCAGGAAAACTACGTAATTCAAATGCTCTGACTCCGAGTACGGTAAGTCCAATCACGACGACAATCAGGATTACGAGTTTGCTTACTTTGCGTAGTAAATGAAGCATCGCGGTGGATTCCAGTCGTAGTTTCAAATTTGGATGCCATCGTATTACAAAAAGCCGTGTAAGGCCTTTTTAGCCGCAGCCGGCGCTATTTTTTACCACTGTGATGCCTGAGTAAGCTTTCCAGTGCTTGCTTAAGCGCAGGGTCGTCCACTTGCTGGCTTAGTTCATTGAGTGCTGTTTTTGCTGCGTCGGGGATGTGTAAGTTCTTGGTTTGAATCGGATTTCCGTGTTGCAATGCAACTTGCACCTTCGGTCTAATTGCGGTAGCGTGCCAACCTGCCGAGCCCAGCGCGTGCAAGATATCGGGTGCCGCTTGGCGAATGCGGGTGGCTGCGGCACTAAATGGCACGGCAATCATCAATTCGCTGCCCGCCCATGCTACGCCTTGGCAAACATTGGCGACTTCTGCGGGTAGCGCACTTCGGACAATGTCCAAGATTTGATTGAGCGTGTCCACTTGCTGCACGAGTCGTTTGAGCGAGTGGTCTCGATTCATTAAACCGTCGAAAGAGATATTTTTACGCTGCATAAGCGGAGAAACGCATGAACATTATTTTAGTTTCCAATCGGCTGGATAAGGCAATTTCACTAGGTCAGCGCGAGCTGCTGGCCTTGGGTTTGATTTTAACGCTATTAATTGGTGCTGCGGCATTTGGATTGGGGATGTTGTTTGCACCCAATCGCGTTGAGCCACTGTTGAGACTGATGCCCGGCCAACATGCGAGGCAAACAGAGATTGATGCCTTGGCAGTGCAAGTAGGGCAGTTGCAGGCCAAGCTCACGCGGCTTGATGGCCTAGCTACACGAGTGGGCGATAAAACCGGCATTGATATTAAACCGTTTTTAAGTCAGCAAGCTGCACCGCAAGGTGGACTGGCTCAGCCAGGACAATCATTTTCATTGAGTGGGCTAGAGGCCTTGCTAGGTACGACTGATGGCAAAATGAGTGCCCTAATTGATCAGCTCACCTTGGCCGAATCCGTATTGCTAACGCCGAATTCGGAGCATTTACCGCGTCATTCACCGATGCTTATCGCGCCGCAGTCTTCAAGTTTTGGCTGGCGTGTTGATCCGTTTACAGGCGCGCAGGTGTTTCATGAGGGCGTAGATTACCAAGGAGATACCGGCACACCTGTGGTTGCAGCGGCGACAGGTAAGGTGGTGTATGCGGCCTACCATCCTCAATATGGTAATATGATTGAGCTTGATCATGGTAACGACCTCACGAGTCGGTATGCTCACGCTAGCCGTTTGATGGTGAAAATGGGTGATACGGTCAAAGTGGGTGATACGGTCGCCTTGCTAGGTAGTACGGGGCGTTCAACAGGGCCGCATTTGCATTTTGAAATTCGCTACCGTGGCGTAGCGCAAAATCCCTTGCGATTCATTGATGCTGGCAATACAGCCGTTGCGCAGAAATGAAAGAATTGCGTGTCAGCTTGAAATTCCTTCAGGGTGGAACCACATAGGCGTAATAGCTTTTAATTCGCCGATGTAAGTGATGTGCAAAAGTTTTATGGCAAGGCGTCCAAAGCCGCAGACAGTACAATGTGTACGTCAAGGCAAGACAACGATGCAAGACTGAGTGGCCTTAGGCTAAAACGTTTGCTTATCTACTTTTTAATTAAAAAAAGCCTACAAAAGGCTAAACAACTGGTAGCACAAGATGATCTCGACTCTGCTAAAAAAAGTTTTCGGAAGCCGTAATGACCGTTTGCTCAAACAATACGGTGCCATCGTAAAGCAGATTAATGCGCTTGAGCCTGCCACGGCTGCGTTGACTGACGAGGCGCTTCGCGCCAAAACCGAAGAATTCAAAGCCCGTTTAGCCAAGGGTGAAACCCTCGACCAAATCCTGCCCGAAGCCTTTGCCGTATGCCGTGAAGGCGCAAAACGCAGCTTAGGCTTGCGTCATTTCGATGTTCAGCTGATTGGTGGCTTGGTTCAGCATCAAGGCAAGATTTCCGAAATGCGTACTGGTGAAGGTAAAACGCTCGTTGCGACCTTGGCCGCTTACCTTAATGCCTTGTCGGGTAAAGGCGTTCACGTGATTACGGTGAACGATTACTTGGCAAAACGTGACCGCGACACGATGGCCGTGTTGTTTGAATTCCTAGGTATGACGTGCGGCGTTAACTTGGGCCAAATGGCACACGAAGACAAGAAAGCGGCCTATGAGTGCGATATCACTTACGGCACCAATAACGAATTTGGTTTTGATTACCTGCGCGACAATATGGTGTTCACCGTGGGTGAGCGCGTACAACGCGGGATGAATTTTGCGATTGTCGATGAAGTGGATTCGATCCTGATCGACGAAGCGCGTACCCCGCTGATCATCTCTGGCCCTGCTGATGACAATACGGATTTATATAAGGCCATGAATGGCATCCCAGGGCAATTGACAGCTCAAACTGAAGAAGAAGGTGAGGGCGATTACTGGGTCGATGAAAAAGCGCACACAGTCATGTTGTCAGAGTCTGGCCACGAAAAAGTGGAAGCGATTCTGACCGAAATGGGTTTGTTGCCAGAAGGTGAAAACCTTTATAACGCTGCACACATTAGTTTGATTCATCATTTGAACGCGGCACTACGTGCACACTCGCTCTTCAATAAAGACCAGCACTATGTCGTTATGGACGGCGAAATCATTATCGTTGATGAACATACTGGTCGTTTAATGTCGGGTCGTCGTTGGTCAGAAGGCTTGCATCAAGCCGTTGAAGCCAAAGAAGGCGTTGAAATTCAGCAAGAAAACCAAACGCTGGCCACGATTACGCTGCAAAACTATTTCCGCATGTACGCCAAATTGTCGGGCATGACGGGTACCGCTGATACTGAAGCGTACGAATTCCAGCAAATTTATGGTTTGGAAACGGTCATTATCCCGACCAACAAGCCAATGCTGCGCGATGATCGCCAAGATCAGGTGTTCAAAACCGCGAACGAAAAATACAAAGCGATTATTGCGGATATCAAAAGCTGCGTAGAGCGCGGACAACCAACTTTGGTGGGTACAACCTCGATTGAGCAGTCTGAACTACTATCTGGGATTCTGACTGCCGATGGGATTGCGCACAATGTATTGAACGCTAAACATCACGCGAAAGAAGCCCAGATCGTGGCGCAAGCAGGCGCTACTGCTCAAGTGACGATTGCGACCAATATGGCCGGTCGTGGTACCGACATTGTGCTCGGCGGCAGTATCGAGCGTGAGTTGAAAGAAATCGAACACGACGAAAGTTTGGATCAAGCGGCACGTGCAGCACAAATCGCGCAATTGAAAGCCGAGTGGCAAGTGAAACACGATGCGGTTCTGGCTGCCGGTGGTTTACACATTATCGGTACCGAGCGCCATGATTCTCGCCGTATCGACAATCAGCTTCGTGGTCGTTCTGGTCGGCAAGGTGATGCAGGTTCGAGTCGTTTCTACCTGTCGCTTGAAGATACCTTATTGCGTATTTTTGCCGGTGACCGCGTTGCCTATGTGATGGACAAACTCAAAATGCCAGAAGGCGAGCCAATCGAAGCGGGTATGGTGTCGCGTGCGATTGAGTCGGCACAACGTAAAGTGGAAGGCCGCAACTTCGATATGCGTAAACAATTGTTGGAATACGATGATGTATCCAACGAGCAACGCAAAGCGATTTATGGCCAACGCAATGAAATTTTGGAAAGCGAAGAAGTTTCCGCAACCATCAATGCGATGCGCAATAGCACGATTAGTGATTTGTTTGATCAATACATTCCACCTAATTCAATGGAAGAATTGTGGAATGCCGAAGGCCTTGAAGCTGAATTGGCTGAAATGCACATTGGTGTGAATGTGGCTGAGTGGGTAAAAAATGAAACTTCACTCACGATTGATGAAATGAAAGAACGCGTGTTGGCGGCAGCGAAAGCAGCCTACGACAGCAAAGTAGAACAAGCGGGCGAGACGAACTTCCGTAATTTTGAACGTTCTGTGTTGCTGCAACACGTAGACCAACATTGGCGTGATCATTTATCCGCTCTTGATCATTTGCGGCAAGGTATTCATTTGCGCGGTTATGCACAGAAAAATCCGAAGCAAGAATACAAACGTGAAGCGTTTGAATTGTTCTCTAGCTTGCTGGATAACATTAAACGCAATGTACTGAAAATCATCATGACCGTACAAATTCGCGGTCCAGAAGATTTGCCAGAAGTGCAGCAGCACGAAGTGCCAGAATCAGCGATGCAATTCTCACACGCTGATTTGGAAGTAATCTTGGCCAGTGGTGATGAAGAAAAAATCCGTGAAGCTCTGATGGCTGCAATGCAAGAAGACAGCGGAGTTAAAATCCAATTCTCAGGCGTAGGCCGCAATGACCCTTGTCCGTGCGGCTCGGGTAAGAAATACAAGCATTGCCACGGACAATTGGCATAAACGTTTGAACATCAAAAAACCCCGCAAAGCGGGGTTTTTTATCGACTGCGTATTCATGATTAATTCAGTTGAACTGTTTGATACTGCAATCAAGCATTCAAGGAAGACGTCATGAAAATCAAATACAGTAAATATTTCACAGCGCTACTACTTAGCGTTGCCACCCTGAGTGCATTCGCGGGCAGTGTTGGCATATCGATTCATCTGGGGGATCCCGATTTCTATGGAGCCATCGATGCTGCGCAGCGTTATCAGCCACAAGTCATCTACAAACGACCTATCGTTGTGAATCAGTCGATGTATAGCTACCCACCGCTTTATTTACGTGTTCCGCCAGGGTATACCAAGCGATGGAGCCGCTATTGCGCCGCCTACAACGCATGTGGCCGCCCTGTTTATTTTGTCAAAGACAGTTGGTATCGCGAAGCATATCAAGATCGCTACTATCGCAATAAGCATGAACGAGGTCATGGTCATCACAAACATCGGTATGACGACTAAGTCGCTGTAGAGTGATAGTTTTGCAAGTGCTAAAAAAAGCCCTGCTGAAACCAGCAGGGCTTTGTATTTATGGAGTATTACCGTGCAGGATTTTTGTGTCGCTAGTAAACGCAGGACTCACCTTCAGGGCGGGTTTTGAAACGGCGGTGTAGCCAAAAATATTGGCTTGGATTTTCTAGTACACGTTGTTCGATAAACTGGTTCATGCGCAAGGTATCTGCTTCGATATTGTCGCTAGGGAAGTTGGTCCAAGGAGCTTCATAGCGGAGTAATAAGTGGTCGTCATGCAGTGTGGTGACCATGGGGATGACTGTGGCCTGGCTCATCTTAGCAATGCGCGATAATGCCGGGGTGGTCGCGGTAGGAACGCCGAAAAAGGGGACGAAAATTGAATCTTTGGGGCCTAGATCTTGATCGGGTAAATAGTAAAACGGAATGTTTTGTTTCAAAGCCTTGATGATCGGGCGGATCCCTTCTGAGCGCGGGACAAGGAGCGGATTGTTAAAGCGGCTGCGCAAGTGCAAGCTAATTTGATTAAAGGCGCCGCGTTGTGAGGCCAAATAGGCCGAGCCACGGTAATCAAGTGAGTAGCGCTGCCCGCCAAAATCGAGCCCTAAAAAATGCGGTGATAATAGAATATACGGTTTGCCGACTTGCTGTTGAATGTGTTCTTCACCTTCTACCCGAATAATGCGGCGTAGGCGCTCGGCGGAGCCCCAGTATAAGATGCTATAGGCAAGGACAAGGTGGACCGATTGCTGGAAATGCCGCTGCAATAATTGCGCACGCTGGATTTGACTGTATTCGGGGAAGCAGAGTTTGAGGTTGGTTTCACCTATGTGACGTCGCCGTTTGAGGGTGTTATAAAGCACCCAGCCCAATGGGAGTGAAATCCAGTGCATCACTGGAAACGGAATGAGGTGAATCAACCATAAAATCGCGGCGATCAGGCGTACCATCATGAGTTTGCTCCAGGTGGTAGTGGTGCACCCGCTGGGTGTTTGTAGCGGCTGTAACTCCAGAAGTATTGCTCTGGTATTTGTTGAATCAAGTTTTCGATATTTTGATTGAGAAGAGTAGCGTCGTGTTCGACATCGCCATTAAACTCGCCAGCAAACGGCTGGATGTGAAAACGATAGCCCTTACCAATGCCTAGCCTTTCAACGTAGCATGGCAAAATGATGGCGTTACTCGACTTCACCATCTTCGATAGTAGCGTCATCGTGTAGGCTGGCTTATTAAAGAATGGCGCCCAAACGCCTTCGCCACCGCCCGGCGCTTGATCGGGTAGTAGATACGCCACTCCGCCTTGTTTGAGTGTTTTGAGTAAAACGCGCACGCCGGATGAGTTAGCAGGCGCTGGCTCGGCACCACTGCGCGAACGTGAATAAATCATCAGTGGTTCAAGATAAGATTGCTTAGGTGGGCGGTATAACGGTGCAAGCTTTTTAGGGATTAGTCCGGCTATGCATACACCAACCATTTCTAGCGCGCCTAAATGCGGTGATACAAAGATAATGGGGCGCTCGCTCGCGATTGCCGCTTCAATATGTTCCCAACCGCGCTTTTCTTTGACCATGGCGAGCAGTTCAGGAATCGGTCTCATCCAGTGCGCCAATAACTCTAATGCAGCAATCCCGTGAGCGGGAATACTTGAGCGAAGTAATCGGGTATAATCGACCTCATTTTTCGCAATCGCACTTTGTTTGAGATTGGTCGTCAGAACTTTGCGATGGTGGGCACTGCCCAGCCAGACCAGCCAACCGATCACCCAACCCAGTGCTTGCAACAAGGGCAGTGGCAATTTGGCCAGTAATTTGCAGAACGTCAGTAGCATAGTGGATGTTCGTCAATTGAAGACCTAGATTGTAGCTGCGATTGGCCCGTCGTGGTCATGTAACCGAAGGTAATCCTCCCAATGAAAGATTTTCTATTTACTTCTGAATCCGTTTCCGAAGGTCATCCAGATAAAGTTGCCGATCAAATTTCTGATGCGATTTTAGACGCCATTTTCACCCAAGATAAACACGCCCGCGTTGCCGCTGAAACTTTGGTGAATACCGGTTTGGTCGTTTTGGCGGGTGAAATCACTACGCACGCCAATATCGATTACATCCAAATCGCGCGCGACACGATTAAACGGATTGGTTACGATCATTCTGACATTGGTTTTGATTACAAAACGTGTGCCGTTTTGGTGGCGTACGACAAGCAATCACCCGACATCGCCCAAGGCGTGAATGAAGGCGAAGGCATTGATTTGGATATGGGCGCGGGCGACCAAGGCCTGATGTTTGGTTATGCGTGCGATGAAACGCCGCAATTGATGCCAGCTCCGATTTATTACTCGCATCGTCTGATGCAACGCCAAGCTGAATTGCGTAAAGATGGCCGCTTGCCATGGTTGCGCCCGGATGCAAAATCACAAGTAACACTGCGTTACGACGGCGCTACCGGTAAAGTCAAAGAAGTCGATACCGTGGTCTTGTCGACTCAACATCATCCAGACGTGTCACACGTGCAATTGTCAGAAGCGGTGATTGAGCAAATCATCAAGCCAGTATTGCCGAGTGAGTGGATTACTGAAAATACTAAATTCTTGGTGAATCCAACAGGTCGTTTTGTGATCGGTGGCCCAATGGGCGATTGTGGTTTGACGGGTCGTAAAATTATCGTTGATACCTACGGCGGTGCTGCGCCACACGGCGGCGGCGCTTTCTCGGGTAAAGATCCATCAAAAGTGGATCGTTCTGCTGCGTATGCGATGCGTTATGTAGCGAAAAACATCGTTGCTGCGGGTATTGCGAAGCAATGCTTGGTGCAAGTGTCATACGCGATTGGTGTGGCACAACCGGTATCGATCATGGTTGATACATGGGATACAGGCGTGATTCCAAACGATCAAATCGTTGACATCATCAAAGAACATTTCGATTTGCGCCCGAAAGGCATTATCAAAATGCTCGATTTGTTACGCCCAATCTATAGCCGTACCGCAGCGTATGGTCATTTTGGTCGTGAAGAGCCCGATTTTACGTGGGAACGAACCGATAAGATCGAACAGCTCAAAGTAGCGGCTGGTCTGAAGTGATAAAAAGGTGGACTGAGGTCCACCTTTTACTTTGTAGGAGTTTCAAAATGCCGATTTTAACAAGACTGGCTTCCCCTGCCGAATACCGCAAACTGAGCACTTGGTTTACTGAGGCTGGCCAAGTCGCACCCACGCTGGCCGATATGGTGCTACTCGCCGAAGACGAGGGTGAATGGTGTGGTGGGCTGCGCGTGGTGATGGCGCGTGGCTTGATTCGGCTCGATAGCGTGATTGCACGCGATGCTGATGTGTTGCAGCTTTTATTGCAGCAATTGGGGCGCTGGATTGGCCGCGAAGCGTGTTGGGCCTTGGTGCCACAAGACGTATTGCCTGTGTATTTGTCTGAAGGCTTTATTCAGCAAGATGCAGCGCCAGATACCCTTTTGGAAGAAGTGAAGGGTAGTGACTTGCTGATCGTGATGCGACCTGTGTTGGAAGATGCAGAAGCCACAGCAGAAATTGCCCAAGCGGCCAGCGGTGGTTCTGCTTTGCCAGCCGCTTAAGTTAAACCGACCCGCTGGTCAGTCAGTTTGTCGTTTAATCTGCTGCCAGCCTGTCGTTTTTACGCTAGAATCCCGTCACCGAGGGGCGCTGCAGCCGCGTATCTTACCCAGATCATGCGAGTCAGGCTCGGTACTATCAAACGGCGCTCACCAATCGTACAAACCCTGCCGGGTTCGATGACGGTGAGCATCGACCCGGCCACATGGAGTATTATCGTGGCCGAATTCAAAGACTTTCACGTAGCCGATCTAAGCCTTGCCGCCTGGGGCCGCAAAGAACTCAACATCGCTGAAACCGAAATGCCAGGTCTAATGACCGTGCGTGACGAATATGCCGCAGCGCAGCCGCTTAAAGGCGCGCGCATTGCCGGTTCAATCCATATGACGATTCAAACTGGCGTTTTGATCGAAGCCTTGCAAGCTTTGGGCGCGAGCGTACGTTGGGCGTCATGCAATATTTTCTCTACTCAAGATCACGCTGCTGCCGCGATTGCTGCTGCCGGTACGCCAGTATTTGCCTTTAAAGGTGAGTCGCTGGAAGAATATTGGCAATTCACACATCAAATTTTCGAATTTGGTGTTGATGCCAACGGCGCTCCACAATACGCCAATATGATTTTGGATGACGGCGGCGACGCGACTTTGCTACTGCATTTGGGTACGCGTGCAGAAAGCGACTTGAGCGTTGTGACTAATCCAACGAACGAAGAAGAAACCGTGTTGTACGCGGCGATCAAAGCGCAAATCGCTAAAGATCCAACTTGGTATTCAGTGCGTTTGGCTGCCATCAAAGGCGTGACCGAAGAAACCACGACTGGTGTGCATCGCTTGTATCAAATGTTTGAGCAAGGCAAATTGGCCTTCCCTGCGATTAACGTTAATGATTCAGTAACGAAATCAAAATTCGACAATCTGTACGGCTGCCGCGAGTCTTTGGTTGACTCTATCAAACGCGCAACAGACGTAATGGTTGCCGGTAAAGTGGCGCTGGTATTGGGTTACGGCGACGTGGGTAAAGGCTCTGCACAATCATTGCGCGGCCTTGGTGCGACGGTAATGATTACTGAAATCGATCCGATTTGCGCATTGCAAGCGGCGATGGAAGGCTACCGCGTAGTGACTTTGGGTGATGTGGTTGATCAAGTCGACATCTTCGTAACGACAACCGGTAACGTGAGCGTGATCGCCCACGAACACCTCGTACGCATGCGCAATAACGCGATTGTGTGCAATATCGGTCACTTTGATTCTGAAATTCAAGTGTCTAGCTTGCGTCAATACGAGTGGGATAACATCAAGCCACAAGTGGATCACATTGTGTTCCCTGATGGTAAGCGCATTATCTTGTTGGCCGAAGGTCGTTTGGTGAACTTGGGTTGCGGTACCGGTCATCCATCATTTGTGATGTCAAATTCGTTTGCGAACCAAGTTTTGGCGCAAATCGAATTGTTCACTAAATTGGATCAATACCCAGTCGGCGTGTATGTATTACCAAAACACTTGGACGAAATGGTTGCTCGCCTGCATTTGAAAAAAATCGGTGCGAAATTGACTGTGTTGACCGATGAGCAAGCGGCGTACATCAATGTGCCAAAAGAAGGCCCTTACAAGCCAGCGCACTACCGTTATTGATATCTTTAATCTGCTAGCAGATTAAAGCAAAAGCCCCGATTTAAATTCGGGGCTTTTTCGTATGTATTGCTTGCTAAGCAATGATAGGTATGATCTGCAGTCAAATACAGTCTAGTTGTTTAAGCTGTCTTCAAGCTCGTGCACGCGTTGCTGCAAGGAGTGCCGTTTGAAACTGGCCAAGCGTTGGCTAGTTTTCCCTGTATTGATTTCTTCTGCAATTTCAAAATGCCATTGCCAATGGGTAAACTCTAAATCGGTCTGACCTTTTGCCGCATAGGTTTGTGCTAAACCTGCGTGCGCCAACATCAATAGATATTTAGCGGGAATACTGGCCGCGGCATCCAGTGCTTGCTGCATAAAATAATGACTGGAATGGGTTTCGTTTTGCGCTAAATGCAGCTCTCCAATCGCAATCATATTGACGACTTTGCTCCAATAATTGCTGCTGCGACCATTAAGTGCAAATGCGCGTTCGAATTGTTGTTTTGCGGCTTCTTTTTGCCCTGCGTTTCGCAGTAAATGCCCACGATAATAGTAAAGCTCTGGTTCATATTCGCAAAAAGCCAGTTCAATTATTGCGCTTTCTGCGAGATCTAGCGCTTGGTTTGAAGCCAATTCATTGTGTAAATACAGTTGCGCTGCGGCGACGTTCAAATAGTGGCAAACGTGGATGTTTTTATCGGCAATCTCGCTCAGTAGTGGCGTGACTTTGAGGTGAGCTTCAAGGCTGCTTTGTGGGTCTTCATAAATAAAGAACAGTTTGCCGACTCCGATATAAGCGCGGGCGATTGCTTTGGGCCAACGACGCTCAAGACCAACTTCAAGTAATTGCAGCCACAAGTCCATCGCTTCATTATAGTTACCGGTGTCGTAGGAGACATCTGCGTGACAGTCAATCGCATCAATCCAAGCATCGTCTAAGTCATTTTGTAGCGCTAATAGGCTTGCATTGGCGGCGGCAGCTTCGCGCTCATCTTCTTTGGCACTTGGAGTGGCACGAAATGCCAGTGCGATAATCAAGGCTGCCAAAGCTTGCGAATTGCGATCTTCAATGCTGGCGGCACGATCAGTTACAAAACGAGCGAGGCGTAGCGCTTCATCGGGGTCGGTATGGATCAAGCTACGCGCAATGTTGAGGGTTTCTTCAATCTCAGTGCGTAAATTGTACGTACCCATTATTTTCTCCTACCGCTTCGGTGCAAGCACGCATTATTTGGCGTGCTTAATTAAGTATATTAATAATTACTAATCCGATAGCAAATAAAAAAGCGGGTAAATGCCCGCTGGTCGATCTGGGGTGGCAAGTCGATTAAGCTTGGCCAGAGATAATCAAGTATTTAGCTTGTAATTCTTCTTTGCTTTCTTTGTGTTCTGGGTCGAGCGGGATACAGTCCACAGGGCAAACTTGCTGGCATTGTGGTTCATCATAATGGCCAACGCACTCAGTGCAGAGGTTCGGGTCGATGACGTAGATTTCTTCGCCTTGTGAAATCGCGCTATTTGGACATTCTGGTTCGCAAACATCGCAGTTAATGCATTCGTCAGTGATAATAAGAGCCATGGTTGACAATTCCTTAGTAAAATAGTCGGGTATTCCGTATGCTGGGGATTTTCCCACTTTCGAGCGTAAGTCACAACCTTACTGAGACTAGGGTTGGAAAAAGTATCTAATTAAGCCGATGCACGGCACAATAATGCATATTTGACGGTGCCCGCTTTGCCTTCGCGCAAGACTTCCCACTCAGTAAGCTCAGGTAGCGTGGCGCATTCGATATAAACTCGCGCTTCGGGTGCGAGAAAAGGCACAATTTGCGGCAGAATTTCGTTAAGCAAATCGGTCGCAAACGGCGGATCAAGTAGTACTAAGTCGAATTGTTCTTTGCAGGTGGAAAGATAGCGTTCCGCAGTGCCACAGTACAGTTCGATGTGATCGGCCTTGAGAAGCTCCTTATTGCTTTTGATGGCGGCAAATACTGGCTTAGCCGCCTCGACCATGACCACCTTTTTGGCATTGCGAGACGCAGCTTCAAAGCCGAGCGCGCCGCTGCCAGAAAAAAGGTCGAGGCACACCATGCCGGTGCAATTTTGGCCTAGCCAATTGTATAAGGTTTCACGCACGCGATCGGGCGTGGGACGCAGTGCTAAGGAGTCCGGAAATTTTAAAATACGGCGGTTATATTGACCGCCAATAATACGAACCTGATTTTTATGCTGTGCTGACATCACTGCTCCGCGTTAAAATCGCTACTAATCAACCATTTTCCTCGATTTGCAGGATACTCGCCAACGCCATGTTTAGTTTTTTTAAAAAAAAGAAGCCGCCTGAGGCAGAAATTGTCGCAGAAGTTGTAACCGAAGTCGTCGCCGACGTAGCACCAGCCACTCCGACGACACTGCTTGATTCACCGATTGAGCCACATTCTCCAGCCGAAATCGCACCTGAGATCGTTGCGAAGCTTGCTGTCGAAGCGACTACGCCAATACCAGTACCTGTTGCATCGACCGTGGCAGCTGAAGCGCCGCGCGCCGATGCCTTTGTACCGCCGAGCGATTTAGCCCAGCCGCAAGAGCGCCCTAAATTATCGTGGACTGAGCGCCTGAAAATGGGCTTGGCCAAAACGCGCGATAAACTCGGTAAAAGTCTGGCCAGCGTGTTTGGCGGCGGTCAGATTGACGAAGAATTATATGAAGAACTCGAAACCGTCTTATTGACCGCCGATATGGGTGTCGATGCGACGCAGCATTTGCTCAAAGATGTGCGCGAACGCGTTTCGCTCAAAGGCTTGAAAGACTCCGGCGAACTGAAAGACGCGCTGAAAAGCAGTTTGACTGATTTAATCCAGCCGCTAGAGATTCCACTCGATGTATCGGGCCATAAGCCATTCATTTTGATGGTTGCGGGCGTAAACGGTGCAGGTAAAACCACCAGCATCGGCAAGCTGGCAAAATATTTCCAATCGCAAAATCTATCGGTGCTGCTGGCGGCGGGTGACACTTTCCGCGCTGCTGCGCGTGAGCAGCTTGTGGTGTGGGGTGAGCGCAATGGCGTGCAAGTGATCGCGCAAGCCTCGGGTGACGCGGCCGCAGTGGCGTTTGATGCAGTGAATGCTGCCAAAGCCCGTGGTCTCGACGTGGTGATTGTCGACACAGCAGGTCGTTTGCCGACGCAGTTGCACTTGATGGAAGAAATTAAAAAAGTAAAACGCGTTGTGCAAAAAGCGGATCCTACTGGGCCGCATGAAATTATGCTGGTGCTGGATGGCAATACGGGGCAAAACGCGTTGGCACAAGTGAAGTCGTTTGACGATGCGCTCGGTTTGACCGGCTTGGTACTCACCAAGCTCGATGGCACCGCCAAAGGTGGCGTGATTGCTGCGATTGCTAAAAATCGCCCAGTGCCGCTGCGCTTTGTCGGTGTCGGTGAGTCGATTGATGATTTACGGCCATTTGCGGCAAAAGATTATATTGATGCTCTTTTTGATTGATGTATGTTTTTCTAGGACTTATCTGTAAAGGCCTTCATTGATATACATCTGTTGTTAAATTTTGTTCGTGAATTGTTGCTAGCTATTTTTAACTTATTGCAAGGCTAGTGTGGCTCATCAAGAGCGCGAAGGATTCGAATGATTCAATTTCAGCAAGTGAGTAAAAGCTATCCCGGTGGCTTTGATGCCATCAAAAACCTTAGTTTTGAAGTGCCTGATGGTGAGCTGGTTTTCTTGGCTGGTCATTCGGGCGCAGGGAAATCGACTTTACTCAAATTGATGGCGGGCATTGAAAAGCCAACCAGTGGTTCGGTGCTGCTTAATGGGCAAAATCTAGCGCGGATGAGCCGTGCATCGTTACCGTTTGTGCGGCGGCATATTGGCTTGATTTTTCAAGACCACAAAATTTTATTCGACCGCACGGTGTTTGATAATGTGCGTTTGCCGCTCGATATTATTGGCTTTGATCACGCCGAAGGTCGCCGCCGCGTGTTGGCCGCGCTGGATAAAGTTGGTTTAGCGGGCAAGGAAAAACTTAATCCTGTTTCACTTTCTGGCGGTGAGCAACAACGCTTGTGCATCGCGCGTGCGGTGGTGCATCGGCCGTCGATTTTGCTGGCCGATGAACCTACGGCCAATCTGGATAGCGATTATGCACACGATATTTTGGAATTGTTTAAATCTTTCCACCAAGTTGGCGTGACGATTTTGATTTCGGCGCACGATGAATCTTTGATGGCTGATTACGGCCGCCGTATTTTGCGCTTGAAACACGGGCAATTTACCGCTTAAGCGCGACATTGATTGGCGCAAAAGGGAAGAAAATATGAAGCATTGGTTCCGTCTGCATTTTTTAGCATTGACGCGCACGCTAGGTAATTTGTTTCGCCATCCAGTAGGTAGTGTGCTCAATTTATTGGTGATCGGCATTACTGCTGCATTACCGCTGGCTTTGTGGGTGTTGATTACGAGTTTGTCGAGTATTACGGCACAGGTTTCGGTCGATCCGCAGTTGTCTATTTTCATCCGCACCAGCGCCAGTAGCGAGGAGGTGACGGCTTTGAAAAGCACGCTCAACGCCGATGCTCGCTGGGAGAAAGTCGAATTCGTACCTAAAGATATCGCGCTTAAAAATCTACAGGCCAATTTAGGTACTAACGATTTAACGGCAGGCTTGCCAGAAAACCCGCTGCCTGATGCCTTTGTACTGCTGGCGAAAGACAATGACCCTGTTGCACTAGAAGGGCTGAAAAAAGAATTAGCCTCGATCATGATCGTTGAAGAAGTGCAGCTTGATTCGGATTGGGCGCGCCGTTTGGCGCGGATTACCGATTTGGGCCAAGTTATTTTTGAGGTTGTCGCGGGTTTGTTGGCACTGGCTTTAGTGCTAATTACTGGTAATGCGATTCGGATGCAGATTTTAACGCGCCGCGATGAGATTGAAGTTGCCAAGCTAATCGGTGCGACAGATTCATTTATCCGGCGGCCATTTATGCATGCTGCTGTGGTGCAAGGCGCTTTGGGTGGCGGAGTGGCGGTGTTGATCGTGTGGGGCTTGGTCGCGTATGTGAATCCAGCAGTGATTGAGTTGGCCCATTCCTATGGTCAGTCGGTGAGTTTGTTGGCACCGGATTGGCTAACGATTTTGGTCGTTTGCGCCGCTACTGCATTGTTGTGTGTGGTGGGGGCGGTGTTCGCCGTGGCGCGGTATTTATACCAATATCGCTAATCTGCCTTGCTTCGTCTGATTTTGCTGTTCTTTTTTACGGTTTAGATATGCTTCAAACAAAAATTCGCCAACGCCAAAACGGCATTGTTTTATACGGTATTACGCCGCCGAAGGCGAACAACTCGGCTGAAAAAATAGCCGAGATTGCGCGTGTGCAAATCGAGCGAATTGCACCTTTGGGTGTTGATGGTCTGGTGCTGTACGATATTCAAGATGAGGCCGAACGAACCGATATGGCGCGGCCTTTCCCTTTTATGGCCACGCTCGATCCGCTGATTTATAGCAGTGAATACTTGGCTGACTTGGCGATTCCTAAAATCAATTATCGCTGCGTGGGTAAATACGCAGCTGACGAGTTGAGTGCTGATTTGGTCGCCATGGGTCGCGGTATTTCAGTGTTTGTTGGTGCCGCTTCGCGCGAGCAGCAAGTTAATCTGTCTGTGACTCAAGCTTATGCCTTGCGGCGTGAAGTGAATCCAGAGGTATTGGTGGGGGGCGTTGCAATTCCAGAGCGACACTTGCTGAAAAATGACGAGCATTTACGAGTGAGTCGCAAAGTGAGTGAAGGATGCTCTTTTTTTGTGACGCAGTGCGCTTATAACGTCGGGGCGGCAAAGAATTTTCTTTCTGATTACTATTATGATTGTCAAAAGCAGGGCGTGGAAATGGTGCCGATTATCTTCACCATTACGCCATGTGGATCGGTTAAAACCTTGGAATTCATGAAATGGTTAGGAATTAGCATCCCCAAGTGGTTAGAAAATGATTTAGTTCACTCGGGTGATATTCTCGCTAAATCCATGGAGGTTTGTAAGGGTATATTCGCAGAGATGTTGTCCTACGCCATGGATAAGGGTATACCCATAGGTTGCAATATTGAAAGTGTCGCCATTCGCAAGGATGAGATCGAGGCATCGCTGCAGCTGGTGCATGATATTAAAGCGATGTTTGCTGCCTGTGATCGCGCTGTGTAGTAGCTTGAGGATGAAGAGTCGCCGTTCGGCAGATTGAATAAGGCTATGACTTGGATAGTAACAATTACCGTGCACAATGACGCATGCATGTGATTGAATAGAGTGGAACTTAAAACACAATTAGCACTCATACTGTTTGAGTGCTAATATTTTATGTGTAGGGTGAGTAACAGGTTTGATTGACAGGAGAATAAAGCAATGAGCAATGCGATGACACTTTCAACACTATCGGTGGGCGATAGTATTGAGCGCTATATTCAGCGTGTTAACGCCGTTCCTATGCTTTCGCCGCAAGAAGAACACGATTTGGCCACGCGCCATCAAGAAAATGGTGACGTTGAAGCTGCGCGCCAGTTGGTGATGTCCCACTTGCGCGTCGTGGTTTCGATTGCGCGTGGTTATAGTGGATACGGCTTGCCGCAGGCTGACTTAATCCAAGAAGGTAATATTGGCCTGATGAAGGCGGTGAAACGTTTTGAAGCAACGCGTGGCGTCCGCTTGTACTCATTCGCCGTGCATTGGATTAAAGCTGAAATTCACGAATATATTTTGCGCAATTGGCGTTTGGTGCGGATTGCAACGACCAAAGCACAGCGTAAGTTGTTCTTTAATCTTCGCTCAATGAAAACCAGCTTTGCTGCGTTAACGCACACACAGGCCAAAGAGATCGCCGATGATTTGGGTGTGAAGCCTGAAGAAGTTCTCGAAATGGAAACCCGAATGACGGGTCAAGACGTTTCTTTGGTTGCAGATGATGGTGATGATGATGGCTACGCGCCAATCGATTGGCTTGCTGATAGTCACAATGAACCCACTGCTGCCATTGCGCGCGCCAGTACGGATCGTTTGCAATCCACTGGGATTGTTGAGGCGTTGGATGGACTTGATGAACGAAGCCGCCGGATTATCGAAGCTCGTTGGCTGACTGATGAAGGTGAATCGCTGACTTTGCATGATTTGGCTGCTGAGTTTCAGGTTTCTGCCGAGCGTATTCGACAAATCGAAACGAAGGCGCTGCAAAAAATGAAACAAGTGCTCTTGCCTGCTACGGTCTAGTTATTTAAGTATTCATGAAAAAGGACGCCTTGGCGTCCTTTTTTATTTTTGAGTTCAAGAAAAGATAAATTTAGACGATAATAGGGTAAGTCCTTGAAATAAATAGATAAATTCCATGAAATCGGTTGAGTTTTTACAGCGAACCCAAGGGTTTGCTGACTATGTTGTTCAAACATCGAGCGAGCTAACTGCTTCGCTACCGCAATCGGATCTCTATTCCCGAAATTCCTCAACGAATATTCGCAAGAAAAAATTATCAGTTGGGTTGTGGGATGGCGCTGAGCGCCGTGCTCACCAAGAGCGGCGAGCCAGCGATCGCCGCAATGAAAGGCAATCCGCGATGCTGGATACGCGGGTACGCGTAGATCGTCGACGTGAGAGCCGACGCCAAACTGATGAATTAGAGTTACGATCTTTTTCGTGTCGCGTTTAGCGTAGTAGTTGCCAAATCAGCGCAATGATGCTGGCGGCAACTAAGACGCTGGCGCTGATATTGCTGATCCGATGCAATTCTTTGCGATGCGATGGCAGCAGCATTCGCCATCCTACACAGCAAACTAAAATGAAGAGAAAAATATAAAGTAGTTTACCGCTCATGGGTTCTGAATTGGCTTTAGGTGTCCGGCTGTCGGGATTTTTTGGTGAAATTTGTAAGTTTTGTGAAATTGCCTAAGGTTTTACTTTAACTTGTGTGACCTTGAGGCTTATTCTAAAAGACTTTTGTTTAGAAATTATTTTTATCGCTAAATCATTGTATCAAAACACAAAATTTCCGGCACAACTTGTGCCGGTTTTTTTTTTGCTCTATAGTGAGTTTCGGTGGGGGAAAGTGGATAAAAGTGTACTTTTGTGGTGATAAATTCGTTAAAATCGCGGCGAAGGTAGAATGATTGATTTTTAGGCCGTAAGTCTGCGGCAATAGGTTCTGGCACAAGATGTTTGGTGGCGTTTCTTCGATGAATTTGGACAGTAAAGGGCGATTGGCGATTCCAGCCAAGCATCGTGACGCCTTGCTTGCCCGTTCAGAAGGAAAACTAGTCATCACTGTTGAGCCTTCCGGTTGCTTGCTGATTTATCCAGAACCAGATTGGATTCCGGTGCGAGACCAGTTGAACACCCTCTCTGGCCCACAAGCGGGTTTGCGTCGTTTGATTGTGGGTCATGCCGAAGAAATTGAGATGGATACGTCAGGCCGTATTTTGGTGCCTCCGGCATTGCGCCAGCGCGCTCAACTGGATAAAGCCGTCGCTTTAGTCGGTATGGGTAATAAGTTTGAATTGTGGGATGAAGCCAAGTGGAACGCCGTTACTGATCTAGCAATGGCGATGGACCCACTGGAGCTGCAAAATAACATGCAAGGAATTGTGCTTTGAGTGAAGTGGTAACAGCGAACTTCGTGCATTGCACGGTATTACTCAATGAGGCTGTCGACGCCTTAGCGATTCAGCCGGATGGTGTGTATGTCGATTGTACTTTTGGTCGTGGCGGTCATTCACGGTTGATTTTGTCAAAACTCGGCCCAAATGGCCGCTTAATCGCATTTGATAAAGACTTGCATGCGATTGCCGAAGCCGCAACGATTACTGATCCACGCTTTACGATTGTCCATGAAGGCTTTGTGACCTTGGCAGACTCGTTGGCGAAATTAGGCATCACTCAGATTGATGGGTTGTTGATGGATTTGGGTGTGTCATCGCCGCAGTTGGATGACGGTTCGCGTGGTTTTAGTTTTAGATTTGATGCGCCGCTGGATATGCGTATGGATACAACGCGGGGCATGACGGCGGCAGAGTGGCTTAATTCTGCCGAAGAAAAAGAAATTGCAGAGGTGGTAAAAGATTATGGCGAAGAACGGTTTGCTCGGCAGGTTGCAGCAGCGATTGTTACGCGTAGGGCAAGCGAACCTTTTGTTACAACAGGAGAACTTGCCGAGGTCGTGGCAACGGCAGTCCGTACCCGCGAGCCGGGCCAGAACCCGGCGACGCGTACCTTCCAAGCTGTACGGATTTACATCAATCGCGAGCTTGAAGAGCTTTCGTTAGCACTGCCCCAAGCCTTGGGTTTGTTGAAGTTTGGTGCTCGCTTGTCGGTTATTGCATTTCACTCCCTAGAAGATCGAATCGTTAAGCGTTTTATTCAGGATGCTGCAAAAGGCGATCATTTGCCTTCACGCTTGCCGGTTCGGGCTAGCGAAATTGCAGATGCCCCCTTGAAAGTGATAGGCAAACCCATTCGAGCAAGCGAAGACGAGCTTAGGCTGAATCCACGAGCACGTAGCGCCATTTTACGTATTGCTGAGCGTACCGCGGGGCCATTGTGACACGCTTGAATATGTTTTTGTTAGCGGTTTTGGTGATTTGCGCTTTGGCGGTGGTGACTAGCCGCCATAAAGCCAGGAAGTTATTTATTGAGCTGCAAAAAGAAGATGTGCTCACTAAAAAACTCGATGTGGAGTGGGGGCAATTGCAGCTGGAGCAAAGCACTTGGGCCATGCACTCGAGGATAGAGCAAGAGGCGCAGCATAATTTAGGGATGCAAGTTGCACCGTCAAATCGTACGCAAGTAATTTTAGAGCATGGCCAAGTGGTAAAAAAACCTGAGGTCAAAGATTTGTAATGGCCTTAATGAGTAAAGCAGCCGGAAATCGAGGCGCAAGATTTAGCAGCCCACCAAAAGCCAAGTTAGAACGTTGGCGAGTTTGGGTCGTGCTCGGTGGTTTGCTGATGCTCTTGAGTGGTTTGTTGGGGCGCGGGCTGTATTTACAAGTTTGGAATGACGGATTTTTGCAAGACCAAGGTGATGCGCGTTACCGCCGCACTTTAAAGCTTGAAGCCAATCGCGGCATGATTACCGATCGAAATGGTGAGCCACTGGCCATTTCGACGCCAGTGCAGTCGATTTGGATGAGCCCACGCAGTATGGCGGTTTTACCTGCAGGGCAAACACGACCTGTTGATTGGAAGCCAGCGAATGACGATGAGCTGATTCCGATGTCGTTGGAAGAGATTAAAAAATTAGAAAAGCACTTACAGTTAGCACCGAATGAATTATTGAAAAAGCTCAGTGCATCAAGAAAAAATTCTCAGGGCAAAGAGGTTAAGTCTGATTTCTTGTGGGTGAAGCGTCATATCTCGCCGACAGATGCCAAGTCATTAATGGCAATGAAAATCCCTGGCGTGTATTCGCAAACTGAATATCGGCGCTATTACCCCGCAGGTGAGGTGATGGCGCACATTATTGGCTTTACCGATATTGATGGTAAAGGCCAAGAAGGTTTTGAATTAACACGTGAAAAAATGCTGGCAGGTAAGCCTGGCTCTCGAACTGTGATTCGAGATCGGCGTGGTTACATCGTTGAAGACGTTTCAACGATTATTCCGCCACAAGAAGGACAAACTTTGCAATTGTCGATTGATCGCCGGATTCAGTATTTGGCCTACCGAGAATTGAAAAATGCCGTTGAAACATCGGCCGCAGTGGGTGGTGCGATTGTGGTGCTGGATGCACGTACCGGTGAAGTATTGGCTTTGGCCAATGCGCCGTCATACAACCCCAACAGCCGCGCCAAGATCGATCCGGCGCATAAGCGGAACCGCGCTTTGACTGATTTGTATGAGCCAGGCTCAACGATGAAGGCGATTACGGTGGCGATGGCGCTCAATGCGGGCAAAGTGACGCCACAGACCGTAATCCAAACGGGTAATGGCACGATGGCGATTGGCCCGAATAGGGTGAAGGATGATCACCCCGTCGGAGCTGCAACGGTTGAGCGCATTATGCAGAAGTCTTCCAATGTGGGGACGGCCAAAATGGCACTCATGATGGATAGGGAAGCGGCTTGGAATTTTTATAAAGACGTTGGTTTTGGTGAAGTGCCCCACACCGGTTTCCCGGGTGAAGCTGCTGGGCGCTTAAGACCTTGGAAGAATTGGCGACCAATTGAAGAAGCCACCATGGGTTTTGGTTACGGGATGTCGGTTAGTTTGATGCAGATGGCGCGCTCGTATCAGTTGTTTGCAGGCAATGGCGAAATTCATCCGGTGACCTTTACCAAGTTGGTAGCACCAGCGCCTGGAAAGCAGGTGGTTTCAGCCAAGACGGCAGAGCAAGTGCGAAAAATGTTGGAGATGGTGACTTTGCCAGGTGGTACGGCAACCCGAGCGCAGGTCGTTGGGTACCGAGTCGGTGGCAAAACAGGCACAGCGAAAAAATTAGTTAACGGCGCGTATTCAGATACTGCGCGGGTTGCTTCTTTTGTGGGTTTGGCGCCGATCTCTGATCCTCGCTTGATTGTGGCAATCATGATTGATGAGCCAAGCTTTGCTTTACGGTATGGTGGATTAGTTGCAGCACCGATTTTTAGTAGTGTCGTAGCGGGTAGTTTGCGAATGCTTGGCGTACCGCCAGATGCGCCAACCACCAATATTTTCTTACCGAGTCAAGAATTAGAAGTAAAGGAAGAGACATGAAGCCTGCGAGCTGGGAATTGCCTGCCTTTGATTTGTCTGCGGTGATTGATTTGGTCGGTGGTCGGCCTCTGGTCGTCGATAGCCGCAAAGTGGTGGCTGGTGATGTGTTCTTTGCTTTTCAAGGTGAATACGCTGATGGACGTCAGTTTATCGCTGATGCCATTGCCAAAGGCGCAGCGGCCGTGGTGTGGGAAGAAGAGGATTTTGCGTGGAATCCCGCTTGGAATGTTAAAAATTTAGCCGTGCCAGCTTTGCGTTATCAGGCGGGTATCATTGCGTGCGCTATATTAAATAATGACTCTGGCTTGATGCCTGTAGTGGGTATTACAGGGACGAATGGTAAAACATCGATTGCCAATTGGCTGGCACAGGCGTTTGATAGCTTGGGCAACAAAACCGGCGTACTCGGTACGCTGGGTAATGGTTTCTTGGGTGAACTTGAAAGCTCAACCCACACGACTTTGGATCCGGTTGGTGTACAAAATTGGTTGGCCAAATTTCGCACGCACGGCGCGACTCACGCCGTAATGGAAGTGTCTTCACATGGTTTAGTGCAAGCGCGGGTGCATGGTGTGCCGTTTAAAACGGCGGTGTTTACCAATTTAACCCGCGATCATTTGGATTATCACGGCACGATGGCCGCGTATGCTGCAGCAAAAGCCAAGCTGTTTGAATGGGACGGTTTGCAAACGGCAGTAATTAATGCCGATGACGCTTTCGGTCGAGAGTTATTAGAATTCACCACCGCGCCAAAAGTGTACTCCTATGGCTTTAGCCAAGGGAATTTACGCGTAAAGCATTTTGAATCGTCACTCGATGGTCTTTCTTTGGTCGTGGACACTCCTTTGGGTGAAGCGGCTATCAATTCGCCGCTGCTTGGCCGCTTTAGTGTGAGTAATTTACTGGCATGTTTAGGCGTATTGCTTGCTGATGGCGTTGCGCTTGAAGACGCTTGCCGAGTATTGGGTCAGATTCGTTCTGCTCCGGGCCGGATGCAATGTTTGGGTGGTTTTGGCAAGCCGATGGTGGTGGTTGACTACGCCCATACGCCTGATGCGCTGGAAAAAGCCTTGCTCACACTGCGTGAGGCGATGCCTGTGGGCTCACGTCTGTATTGTGTCTTTGGTTGTGGCGGAGATAGAGATACTGGAAAGCGTCCATTGATGGGGGAAATCGCTTGTCGATTGGCTGATGCCGTCGTGGTGACTAGCGACAATCCACGCACCGAAAAACCGCGTGAAATTATTGAACAAATTGTTGCAGGCGTTGAAGGCGTGCCGGGTACGGGCAATGCCAATTATGCGATTGAGTCTGATCGTTTTCATGCGATTAGCGACACCATTGATATGGCCGCCAGTACCGATGTGATTTTAATCGCAGGTAAAGGGCACGAAACGTATCAAGAAATTATGGGCGTACGCCAACATTTTGATGATGTAGAAGTAGCCACAGCAGCATTGGCAAAAAAAAGTAAAAGGTAAGTAATGATGTTGAATTTGCAGGAAACTGCGCAAGCGCTGAATGCCAAGCTACAGGGAAATCCTGAATTGGTGTTTACGCGCGTCACCACGGATAGTCGCGACATTCGCGCGGGTGATTTGTTTGTTGCGCTCAAAGGTGAGCGGTTTGATGCGCACGATTTTGTCGCGCAAGCATTTGCACAAGGTGCGGTTTCGGTGATGGTTGAGCATGCTGTGGACGGTGATTGCATTGTCGTCGCTGATACCTTGGTGGCTTTGGGTGAGTTGGCAGGGTATTGGCGTGCAAAGCATACTAGTCAACCGCTAGTGGCCATTACTGGCAGCAACGGTAAAACATCGTTAAAAGAAATGCTGGCATCAATTTTAGCGATTCATGCTGGCAATGCCGATTTAGTGCATGCGACAAAAGGCAATCTCAATAATCACATTGGTTTACCGTTAACGCTGCTAGGTATTCGTGCTGAGCATCGTTTTGTCGTGGCCGAGATGGGGATGAACCATTTTGGCGAAATTGATTACCTCACTAAGATTGCGCGTCCTGACGTTGCTGTGGTGAATAACGCGGGCGCAGCGCACTTAGAAGCTTTGGGCTCAGTTGCGGGAGTTGCCAAAGCAAAAGGTGAGATTTTTGCTGGCTTGGTCGGTAATGGCGTAGCCATTATCAATGCCGATGATGAGTTTGCAGGTTTCTGGCGTGAATTAGCCAGCTCGCACTCACAAATCTCATTTGGTTTACAAGACGCAGAAATCTCTGCCGAGCAAGTTCAACTATTGGCCAGTGGCAGTGTATTCAAATTGGCGACGCCGTTGGGCTCGGCAGAGGTATCACTGGTCGTGCCGGGATTACACAATGTGCGCAATGCACTCGCAGCAGCAGCATCGGCCATCGCTTTGAAAATTCCATTGGCTGACATTGCTACGGGCCTCTCCGCTTGGTGCGGTGTAAAAGGGCGTTTGCAAGCAAAGCAAGCAGCCAATGGCGCAAAAATATTAGACGACACCTACAACGCCAATCCAGATTCAATGCGCGCTGCGATTGATGTATTGGCAGCCATCGGTGCTAGTGCAGCCCAAGCTACGGTACTGGTGATCGGTGATATGGGCGAAGTCGGTGAAGATGCGGCTGAACGTCATGCTGAAATCGGCGCTTATGCACGCCAACAAGGTATTGGCGCGTTGTTTGGCGTTGGCGAGCACATGGCTCACGCCGTTGCTGCATTTGGTGACGGCGCTCAGCACTTTGCAAACAAAGCTGATTTATTGCTCGCGCTCAAGCAAGCTGTGACGCCGCAATCTCAGGTTTTAGTAAAAGGTTCGCGATTTATGCGAATGGAAGAAATTGTAATTGCTTTAGAAGGAGTGCAGCCATGTTGCTGATGTTGTTGCAATGGCTCGGCGAATCGGTTCGCGCCTTTAATGTATTTAATTACCTAACGTTGCGTGCGGTATTGGCAACGATTACCGCTTTGACGATTTCATGGACTTTAGGCCCATGGGTAATTCGCAAATTAGCTGAGTTAAAAGTTGGCCAAGCAGTACGAGATGATGGCCCACAAACGCATTTGATTAAAGCCGGCACGCCAACCATGGGCGGTACGCTGATTTTATTGTCGATTGGCTTGACTACATTATTGTGGGGCGATTTGCGTAATCAATACATCTGGTTGGTGTTGGTTGTGACATTGGCAACAGGCGTGATCGGCTTTATTGATGATTACAAAAAAGTCGCGCTGAAAAATCCTAAAGGTTTGTCGGCTAAGGCCAAGATGTTTTGGCAGTCGGCGATTGCAATTGGTGCAGGTCTCTTTTTGGTGAATTTTGGTAGTGATGCGAGCAATACCGGCTTCATTATCCCGTTTTACAAAGAAATCTTGTATCCATTTGGCGCGATTGGTTTTTGCATTTTGACCTACTTCGTCATCGTGGGAACCAGTAATGCGGTCAATCTCACCGATGGCTTGGATGGCTTAGCGATTATGCCGGTGGTGCTGGTCGCGGGCGCGTTTTGTATCTTTGCCTATGTGGCAGGCAATATTAAATTTGCCACTTACCTTGGTGTTCCCCATGTGGCGGGCGCAGGTGAGTTGATCGTTTTCTGCGCGGCAATTGTGGGCGCTGGCTTGGGCTTTTTGTGGTTTAACGCTTATCCAGCTGAAGTCTTCATGGGCGATGTGGGCGCGTTGGCGCTTGGTGCAGGTTTGGGCATGGTGGCGGTGATTGTTCGTCAAGAAATCGTTTTACTGATCATGGGCGGCGTGTTTGTTGTTGAGGCGCTGTCGGTGATGATTCAGGTCGCTAGTTTCAAAATGAGGGGCAAGCGGGTGTTCCGAATGGCCCCTTTGCATCATCACTATGAATTAAAGGGCTGGAAAGAAACCCAAGTTGTGGTTCGTTTCTGGATTATCACCATGCTTTTGGTCTTGGTGGGATTAGCCACCTTGAAACTACGGTAAGCAAAGATGGAACTCACTGCAAAACATTGCATCGTGGTTGGCTTGGGTGACACGGGCTTCGCTACTGCACGTTGGTTGGTCACGAAAGGGGCTCGTGTAACGGTTGCTGATAGCCGTAGCACACCACCTAACTTGAGCTTGTTACAAACCGAGTTGCCTGGTGTTGAGCTAAGACTTGGTTCGTTCAATGTCGATACCTTCGCAGATGCCGACATGCTCATCAACAGCCCTGGTGTGCCATTGGCAACACCAGAAATCGCCGTTGCTATAGCGCATGGCGTACCTGTTTTGGGTGATATTGAGTTATTGGCGCAAGCATTAGTGGGTAAGCCGAGCCAAGTGATTGCCATTACTGGTTCTAATGGCAAATCGACCGTGACAACGATGGTGGCGCAAATGTGCGAGGCCGCCGGAAAAACAACCGTGATGGCAGGCAATATCGGCGTCCCCGTCTTGGCCGCTTTGGCTGAGTGGGAAGCGCGTGGTGAGTGGCCAGACATTTGGGTGCTTGAACTATCAAGTTTTCAGTTGGAAACCACACGTTCCTTAGTGCCAGTTGCAGCAACGGTACTGAATGTGTCTGAAGATCATTTAGATCGTTACGCTGGAATGAAAGAATACGCAGCAACTAAGGCTGGTATTTTTGCTGGTGTCGGCGTGCAGGTATTAAATCGTGAAGACGGCTGGTGCCGAGGTATGGCTCGCCAAGCAAGAGAAATTATATGGTTTGGGGCCGATACACCACGTAATGATTCAGAGTATGGATTGCTTGAATTAGACGGTGATTTTAGTCTGCGCTGCGGTGAAGTCGAGTTGATGAAGGCTTCTCAATTGCCAGTGGCTGGCTTACATAATGCGGTGAATGCTTTGGCTTCGATTGCCTTGTGCCGCGCAGCTGGTTTGCCAATTGAGCCGCTTATTAGTGCGCTGAAAAACTTCAAAGGTTTGCCGCATCGGGTTGAGTTTGTTGCTGAAATCAATGGCGTTGCTTATTACGACGATTCAAAAGGCACCAATGTAGGCGCAACTGAAGCGGCACTCAAAGGAATGACTCGCCCTGTGGTATTGATTGCTGGTGGTGATGGCAAAGGGCAAGACTTTTCTCCATTGCTGGACGCCTGCGAGCAAATTTGCCGTGCAGTGCTGCTAATTGGGCGCGATGCACCTGCTTTGGCCGAAGTGCTCAATGAAGCGACTTCAGCATACTTGCCAGATGATGATGACAATTACTTGCCGGTGATGATGGTGCCGTCACTAGAAATGGCCGTATCGGTGGCGAGCAATTTTGCAGAAACGGGTGATGTGGTATTGCTCTCGCCCGCCTGCGCTAGCTTGGACATGTTTAAAAATTATCACCACCGTGCAGAAGTGTTTATTGCCGCGGTCAAAGGTTTGGAGCATTAATGCGTCAAATCTTTTATCAAGCCATGAAGCGAATGAAGCCCACGATGAGCGCCTACGATCAGACGCTCTTCTGGTGCATCGTGATGCTGCTGACGATTGGTTTGGTGATGGTGTATTCGTCGTCGATTGCGATGGCGGAAGTCGATAAAGATACTGGATTTAAATCGAATTATTTTTTAATTCGCCATGCCATGTTTTTGTTTGTGGGGTGCCTTGCAGCTTTTGTTGCATTCAATATTCCCTCAGAGACTTGGCGTAAATATTCTCCAATTTTGTTTATTGGCGGCATTGTTTTACTCATTTTGGTGTTGATTCCTGGCATTGGCCGAGAAGTAAATGGCAGCCGCCGTTGGTTGAGCTTATTTGTTATTAATTTACAGCCATCGGAATTGGTTAAGTATTTTGTGGTGCTGTATGCCGCTGATTATAGCGTGCGTAAAAATAGCAGCATGAGTGCCAAAATTTCAGAGAGTTTCTCAAAAGTTTTATTTCCATTGGCCATTGTGATGACCGTGGTCGGTGGGCTTTTATTGGCACAACCCGATATGGGCGCGCTCATTGTGGTGACTGCGATTGCAGTCGGCATTTTATTTTTAGCTGGATTTAGTTGGCAATTATTTGCCGGCTTAATTGTTGTTTTGGGTGGTGCTTTTTTTACTTTGATTGCAACGAGTCCTTATCGCCGTGCTCGGGTTTTAGGATTTTTAGATCCTTGGCAAGATCCGTATGGCAAGGGCTACCAATTAAGTCATTCGCTGATTGCATTTGGCCGTGGTGAGTTCACCGGTGTTGGCTTGGGATTAAGTGTTGAGAAATTGTCGTATTTACCTGAAGCGCACACTGACTTTTTAATGGCGATTATTGCTGAAGAATTTGGCTTTGTCGGTGTGGCTATTGTGATTTCTTTGTTTGCCTTTTTAGTCTTTCGCGCGTTTGCAATTGGCGTGCAAGCCAATAAATTAGAGCGGCATTGGCAATCATTAGCGGCGCAAGGCGTGGGTATTTGGATTGGCTTTCAGGCTGTGATTAATATTGGCGTAAATATGGGCGTGATGCCGACTAAAGGGTTGACCTTGCCTTTGCTTTCATTTGGCGGCTCTGGGATTGTTGCCAACTTATTGGCTTTGGGTTTTTTAATGCGAATTGACTATGAAAATCGCCAAATGATTCGGGGGTATAACGTATGAAAAAACGTACCCTTTTGGTGATGGCGGGTGGCACTGGCGGGCATATTTTCCCCGCACTTGCAGTGGCAAATGCGGTGCGTGCTCAAGGCTGGGATGTGGTGTGGTTGGGCGCAAAAGACGCGATGGAAACGCGTGTCGTTCCGCAGCATGGTATTGATTTGGTGACCTTGGATATTACGGGTGTTCGTGGCAAAGGCTGGTTAAAAAAACTGAGCCAGCCGTGGGTACAAACTAAAGCACTTTTCACGGCGGTAGATTTGATTTTCCGCCGTCGCCCCGATGTGGCGATTGGTTTTGGTGGTTTTACGGGCTTTCCAGGTGGCCTCGCCATGCGCATGTGCTGGTTACCTTTGGTGATTCACGAGCAAAACTCGGTGGCTGGTTTAACCAATCGGGTACTGTCCAAAATCGCTAATCGAGTGCTCTTTGCATTTCCTTCCGCATTCCCAAATCAAGCGGATTGTGTCGGTAATCCGGTACGCGCTGAAATGAATGTTGTGGCAGAGCCGGAACTGCGATTTGCAGAGCGCTCAGGAGTATTAAAAATTTTAGTTGTAGGCGGAAGTTTGGGCGCACAAGTATTTAACGAACAACTGCCGCAAGCTTTGGCTTTGATTCCTGAGAATGCTAGGCCTGAAGTGACGCATCAATCGGGTGAAAAGCACATTGAGACGCTCAAAGCCAATTACGCCGATGCAGGCGTGAATGCTAATTGCGTTGCTTTTATTGGTGATATGGCGCAAGCGTACGCCGATGCAGATTTGGTATTGTGCCGATCCGGCGCTTTGACGGTCGCTGAATTGGCTTGTATTGGCGCGGCAAGTGTATTGGTGCCCTTTCCGTATGCGGTCGATGACCATCAAACTGGAAATGCAAAATTCCTCAGTGATGCCGGGGCTGGCATCTTATTGCCACAAACAGAAAGTAGCCCTGATAAATTAGCAAAATTAATTCAAGAAATGACTCGTGAGCGTTGCCTGAAAATGGCAAAAGCCGCGCGAGTGTTAGCACAACCTAATGCAACCGACGCAGTCGTTGCAGTGATTAAAGAATTGGCAGAATGAAACATAAAGTAAAACGTATTCATTTCGTAGGTATTGGCGGCGTCGGCATGAGCGGCATTGCCGAGGTGTTGTTGAATCTTGGTTTTGAGGTGAGCGGTACCGATTTGGGAGTGAGCGCAACGACCAAACGCTTGGCTGCTGCGGGCGCAGAAGTATTTCACGGCCATGCCGCTGAGTACGTTGCTAACGCGGATGTGGTGGTGATTTCAAGCGCGGTCAAAGATGACAACCCAGAAGTTGTTGAAGCGCGCAAACGCAAGATTCCATTAGTGCCACGCGCGATGATGTTGGCTGAGTTGATGCGCCTTAAGCAAGGCATCGCAATTGCCGGTACGCATGGAAAAACGACAACGACGAGTCTGAGCGCGAGTGTGCTAGAAGCTGCTGGTCTGGATCCGACCTTTGTGATTGGCGGAAAACTGCATGCCGCCGGCTCGAATGCACGATTGGGGCAAGGCGACTTTTTGGTCGCCGAAGCGGATGAAAGCGATGCGTCTTTCTTGATGCTCACGCCGGTAATTTCTGTGGTGACCAATATCGATGCCGATCATATGGACACCTATGGACATGATTTTGAAAAGCTAAAGCAAGCCTTCATCGATTTCCTGCACCATTTACCATTTTATGGTCGGGCGATTTTGTGTGTCGATGATCCACATGTGCGCTCAATTTTGCCGAAAGTCACCAGTCCAGTTACCACGTATGGCGTGGCTGAAGATGCGATGCTGCGCGCGGAAAACATCGTGGCCGATAACGGCCAGATGCGCTTTGATGCAGTTTGGGAAAACGGCGAATCACGCCGTTTGGCCGTGACCTTGAATATGCCCGGCATGCACAACGTGCTCAATGCCTTGGCTGCGATTGCTATTGGTATTGAAGTGGGTGCGGATGAAGCGGCGATTGTCGCAGCATTGGCTTCATTCCAAGGCGTAGGTCGTCGCTTCCAACGTTATGGTGAAGTGGCGCTTGAATCTGGTGGTTCATTTACCTTAGTCGATGATTATGGTCATCACCCGGTGGAAATGGCGGCGACCTTGGCCGCCACGCGAGGCGCTTTCCCAGGGCGTCGTTTGATGCTGGCATTCCAGCCGCACCGCTACACGCGAACGCGTGATTGTTTTGAAGATTTCGTCAAAGTACTTAATACCGTCGATGGTCTGTTGCTTGCCGAGGTTTACGCCGCTGGCGAAGCGCCGATTGTTGCCGCTGATGGCCGCTCACTTGCTCGTGCGGTACGCGTGGCTGGCAAGGTAGAGCCTGTGTTTGTGGAGAACATTGCCGATATGCCAGCGGCAATCCTTGCCGCAGTCCGCGATGGTGATGTGGTGGTCACGATGGGAGCAGGCACAATTGGTAATACACCGAAAATGTTGAGTGAGATGGCGAAATGAATCAGTACGGAAAAGTAGCAGTCATCATGGGAGGCTGTTCGGCAGAGCGAGAAGTGTCATTGATGAGTGGCGGAGGTGTTTTGGCCGCTTTACAAGCCAGTGGTGTTGATGCGTATGCATTTGATCCGGCTGAAAAACCTCTGCAAGCACTGCAGGTGGAAGGTTTTGATCGTGCATTTTTGATTTTGCATGGACGTGGCGGTGAAGACGGCACGATTCAAGGTGCTTTAGAGTTTCTCGGTGTGCCTTATACCGGCTGCGGTGTGATGGCCTCCGCGATTGGTATGGATAAATGGCGAACCAAATTGTTGTGGGAAGCCGCAGCATTGCCAGTACCAGATTATCGGATTGTTGAAAGCGCAGAAGAACTCAAACTTGCTGCGCAAGAATTGGGTTTGCCTCTTTTTGTGAAGCCAGCGAATGAAGGTTCAAGCGTTGGTGTTGTGAAGTTGAAGTCTTTTGAAGATGTGGATGCTGCGTGGGCAGAGGTTTCACGGCACAAATCAGTCGTTTTGGCTGAGCGCAATATTGGTGGTGGTGAATACACATGCGCTGTTTTGGATGGACAAGCGTTGCCAACGGTGAAAATCGTTCCGCAAACAGAGTTTTACGATTACGAATCAAAATACATACGTGACGATACGGTGTATCACTGCCCATCAGGCTTATCAGGCGAAAAAGAGCAGCAAGCACGGAGTTTGGCCGAAAAAGCTTACCGTATTTTGGGGGCGACTGGCTGGGCGCGGATTGACTTTCTAACGGATGAAGACGGCAAGATTTACTTGCTTGAGGCCAATACCGCACCAGGTATGACAACGCATAGTTTGTTCCCAATGTGCGCGCGTGAGGCCGGTTTGAGTTACGAATCACTAGTGATGAAAATTTTAGCAACAACTTTGTGAAATATGTTGATTTGTAAGGGTATATCCTTGCAACTCTTGTTATAATTTGAATGCATTAATATACCCAGAAGGGGCGGTGCTTTAAAGCACCAATTAGGAAATCAATATGCTTGTGCAGTTTTCGCATCCACACGCTGCAGACTTTCCAAATGTGGAATAAGCCGCAGCTATTGATGTGGTTTGCAAATTTGCTGACTGCTTTGGCATTGATGCTGCTGTTTTACTCGCTGTTATTTTTGGCGGTGCATTCGCCTTTGTTTCCAGTTCGGAAAATCAAGGTGGATGGTGATTTAACCCATGTCACGCGTGAGCAGTTGCAATACGTGATTAAGAACGAACTGAAAGGGACTTTCTTTACGCTGGATTTAGATAAAACCCGGCAAAATTTTGAAAAGTTACCTTGGGTACGGCAAGTTGAAGTGCGTCGCCGCTGGCCAGATCGTTTAGAAGTGAATATTGAAGAGCATCAGGCGGTTGCCCGCTGGGGCACGGCAGGTTTACTCAATTCACATGGCGAAAAATTTGATGCTGCTAGCGGCGATCATTTGCCTGTGTTGGAAGGGCCTGATGGTACTGAGAAGATTATGGTGGAAGGGTTTCAGCGGCTAAAAGTCGCGTTGGCGCCTTTAGGAAGAACACCAACAAAGTTGTGGCTATCTGAGCGCCGAGCTTGGCGCTTTGAGTTGGACAAGCAGTTGATTGTGGAAGTGGGGCGAGACGATCCGGTGGATCGTGTTACTCGGTTTGTCAAAGCGTACCCAAGTACCTTGGCGCTCTTGCAGCAACCCTTTGAGTATGTTGATTTGCGGTATCCAAATGGCTTTGCAGTACGTTTACCGAGTTACCAGCCGATTGAAAAATCGGCAGCAGCAAAAGGAAGTGCAGTGAAGGTCGTGCCGTCTGTCGCAAAACCAAAAGCGACTAAAGCTTCGGCATGATTTATGCTTTTGACTTAATAAGTCAATTAAAAGTAATAAGTTAGCTGCGTTATTTAAAGTTAAACCTTAAGAATTGTAAAAGAGGCTGTCAGTGACTAGGGATGCAAAAAACCTCATCGTTGGGCTAGATATCGGGACTTCAAAAGTAGTCGCGGTGGTGGCTGATGTGAAGGAAGACGGCTCATTAAATGTTGTGGGTCTGGGCTCTGCGGCATCGAAAGGCTTGAAGCGCGGTGTGGTTGTGGATATTGAAAAAACCGTCGCCGCCATTCAGTCCGCACTCGGTGAAGCTGAATTAATGGCCGACTGCAAAATCAGCGAAGTGTATACCGGTATCGCCGGCAGCCACATCAAGAGCCTGAATTCACACGGCATGGTGGCGATTAAAGATAAAGAAGTCACTCAAGCTGACATTGATCGAGTGATTGAAACAGCTAGCGCGGTCAATATTCCGACCGATCATCAAGTGCTGCATATTTTGTCGCAAGAATATGTGATTGATGGACAAGAAGACGTAAAAGAGCCGTTGGGCATGTCGGGTGTACGTTTAGAAGTTCGCGTGCACATTGTGTCGGGTGCCGTGTCTGCAGTGCAAAACATTACCAAATGCGTACGCCGCTGTGGTTTGGAAATCGCTGAAGTGGTGTTGCAACCCTTGGCTTCAAGCTATGCCGTACTCACCGAAGATGAAAAAGACCTTGGTGTGTGTTTAGTCGATATTGGCGGTGGTACGACGGATATCGCAGTATTTATTGGTGGTTCGATACGTCATACCGCGGTTATCCCAATTGCAGGTGATCAAATCACCAACGATGTGGCGATGGCATTACGTACGCCAACGGGTGAAGCTGAAAACATCAAGATTCAACATGGTGTGGCATTGCGTCATATGACCGATCCACAAACAATGATTGAAGTACCGGGCGTGGGTGAGCGTGGCGCACGACAAATGAGCCGCCACACTTTGGCTGAAGTCATCGAGCCTCGTGTTGAAGAATTGTATAGCTTTGTGCAGGCCGAATTACGCCGCGTTGGCTTTGAAGATCGTTTGTCGAGCGGGATTGTGATTACCGGCGGCGCTTCATTGATGCCAGGTATGACTGATTTGGCCGAAGAAATATTCCACATGCCAGTGCGTTTAGGTTTACCACGTTATGTGGGCGGTCTGGCTGAAGTGGTTAAAAATCCGCGCTACTCAACGGCGGTCGGTTTATTGATTTTGGCGCGACAACAAATGCAAAAAGCGCCAAATCATCGCGGTAAAGAAGGTGGAATGGGTGATGTTTTCGGCAGAATGAAGTCATGGTTTCAAAATAACTTCTGAAATATTCGGGTAAGCGGTAAAATCGGGCAAGAGGAGAGTGGAAATGGCATTATTAATTGAAGTACCAGAGGTTTCACATCACGTGAATATCAAAGTGATAGGCGTTGGCGGTGCAGGCTGCAATGCAATCAATAATATGATCGAGCATGCGATGCAATCGCATGGCGTCGATTTTATTTCGGCTAATACCGACGCGCAGGTATTAAAACAGTCTAAAGCGGATAACGTGGTTCAGCTGGGGGCTCAGCTTACAAAAGGCTTCGGTGCTGGTTGTAATCCAGAAATCGGTCGCCAAGCTGCGGAAGAAGATCGCGAACGCATCGCTGAATTGATTTCAGGTGCAGACTTGCTATTTATTACTGCCGGTATGGGTGGTGGTACCGGTACTGGTGCAGCACCTGTGATCGCACAAGTCGCTCGTGAGAAAGGCATTCTCACTGTGGGTGTGGTGACTAAGCCTGGTCTTGATGAAGGCGGCCGCCAAAAAGTAGCGCAAGCCGGTATTGATGAATTAGCTCGTTATGTTGATTCATTGATTGTAGTTTCAAATCAAAAGCTTGAAGAAGTTTTGGGTGATGACGTGACGATTGATGAAGCATTCCGCGCAGCGGATGATGTGCTTCGCAATGCCGTAGGTTCTATCGTTGAGATTATTCAATACCCAGGTTTGATCAACGTTGACTTTGCCGACGTGAAAACCGTAATGCGTGAAATGGGTATGGCGATGATGGGGTCAGCTCATGCGACCGGTCCAGATCGTGCAATCCGCGCGACCGAAGAAGCGATTCGTTGCCCACTTTTGGACAACATCAGCTTTAAAGGCGCCCGTGGCGTATTGGTGAACTTCTCAACAGCTCCTGGTAAATTGAAAAAATCAGAAACGCGTCAAGCGCTTGAAATCATCGAATCGCACGTCGCAGACGGCGCATTGGTAAAACATGGTGTGGTTTACGACGAAGCCTTGGGTGAAGACGAAATCCGCGTGACTTTGGTGGCAACTGGCTTGGGTGGCAAAGCGATTAGCACGCCTTCATTGACTGTGGTGAGCAGCAGCCAAACCTTGAAAACTGGCACTGATAATCAAGCTTATGAAGATGCCTACGACACGCCTGCAATTTGGCGTAATAATCGTGGCAATCGTGCTCCAGAAGCGGCTGCACGCCCTGCAATGAGCAATATCGACATGGATATCCCGGCATTCTTGCGTCGCCAAGCGGATTAAGTGTTGATATTCAGCGACGCAGTTCGCTGGCGATTGATTTAGCCAAATAGCTTGAATCAATCGACTTGATTTAAATGATTTGCTCAGTCTTTTGCCTAGGACTGATAAAATCATAGTATTGAATGTATAGGCAGAACGGCCATGTTTTTACAAAGAACTTTGGATTCAACAATTCATGCAACGGGTGTGGGACTGCATTCGGGCGAGAAAGTGAAGCTCACTTTGCGCCCAGCACCTGTGAATCATGGGATTGTCTTTAAGCGCTCTGATTTGCCCGAATCAGCGCCGTTCAAAGTTGGCCCTGATTTGGTGAACGACACGCGTCTCTCCTCAACGCTCGTCCAAGACGGCGTGCGTGTCGGTACCATTGAGCATCTGATGTCTGCTTTTGCCGCACTTGGCATCGACAATATTATTGTTGAAGTCGATGCGCCTGAAATGCCGATTATGGATGGTTCTGCCGCACCATTTATCTACTTGATTCAAACCGCTGGGGTGCTAGAGCAAGATGCCCCTAAGCAGTTTGTTAAGGTACTCAAGCCCATTGAGGTGCATGATGGTGATAAATGGGTGAAATTTGAGCCGCACAATGGCTATAAAGTCGCTCTGACGATTGATTTCAAACATCCCGCTTTTAAAAAATCCGCCCAGAGCATTACCTTAGATTTTGCTGAAAGTAATTACATCAGCGAAATCGCACGCGCGCGTACTTTTGGTTTTATTCATGAAGTGGAATATCTGCGCATGAATGGCTTGGCGCGCGGTGGCAATATGGATAACGCTGTTGTAATTGATGAATTTAAAGTGCTCAATGAGGGCGGTTTGCGCTTTGAAGACGAGTTTGTACGGCACAAGATTTTGGATGCGATTGGCGACCTTTATATTTTGGGTTACCCATTAATTGCTTCATTTTCGGGATACAAATCTGGTCATGCAATGAACAATAAATTATTGCGTGAGCTGCTATCTGATTCTAGCAACTATGAAATGGTGAGCTTTGATCGTCTGAGTGACGTTCCAGCTGCATTTCATGATTTACCTGCGCTAGGCATCTAAACCGTGTTCGCCGTTTTAAGAATACTGTTTATTCTTGCGGTACTCGGCATCTCTTACTCTGCGATTCGATATGTAAAAAGCCGTGATCCGTATTGGCTAAAAATCATTCGCTGGATTCTCTATTTTGTATTGTCTCTGACTTTGCTTATTTTTACTGGCCTTGTGATACAGCGCATGCTGATGGCTTAATCGGATGTCTATGCCCCGTTTTTATGTTGATTTACCACTCAGTGTGGGACAAACACTGGATTTACCTGAGTCGGTGGCACGACATGTGCAAGTATTGCGCATGCAACCGAGTGAGTCGTTGCATTTGTTCAATGGTCAGGGTGGTGAATACGCAGCTGAAATCAGCGCGATGGGTAAAAAAACAGTCAGCGTTCAGGTCTTAGCATTTGACGATATTGATCGTGAATCACCACTGAAGATCACATTGGTGCAGGCTATTTCTGCGGCCGATCGGATGGACTATACGGTGCAAAAGGCAGCTGAGTTAGGTATCACTGTTTTGCAGCCTGTGATTTCACAATATTGTCAGCAGCGCTATAGCGGCGAACGCGCAGAAAAGCGGCTGGCGCATTGGCAAGGGATTGCAGCGAGCGCTGCAGAACAATGCGGTCGGACTCGTCTGCTTGAGATTCGCCCCATTTTATCATTGGCGCAATTTTTAGCATCTGGTGACGAGAGTGAGTTAAAGCTATTGTTGTGCCCGACTGGCGCTGTTGCTTGGTCGACATTGCCACAGTCGGTAAAAAGTGTGAGCGTATTAATAGGTCCGGAAGGGGGGTATTCGACTGAAGAGGATGCTTTGTCTGTTCTTGCTGGGTATACGTCAGTGCTGATTGGGCCGAGGATTTTACGAACCGAAAGTGTTGCGCCTGTGATAGCGGGTTTGCTACAGGCCCGATATGGTGACTTTTTATAGTCAACGTTGTTTTAAACGCTAGTGCTTTAATTTTCTGCTATTGCGATCATGTTTTAGCCTTGTTTAACACAAACATAACTCTGCGTTATTACTTGCCTTTCCCTTCTCGAACGCGACTCCGCTATAATCACTGTTTACCTGCCGGCCTAATCACCCATTTATGAATAGCAAACAGCTTTATTTTCGCGTTCTATCCTATATTCTCCCGTATCGCAGTGTGGCAATCATGTCGATATTGGCAATGGTGGTGGCTGGTGGCGTAGATGCTGCAATGATCAAAATGATAGGAACGATCATTGATAGCTTTAAGCAAAGTAAAGCAGCAGCTCATGCTGCATGGGTGATGCCAATGATTTTATTTGGCATGGGCATACTGCGTTTAGTTTCTAGTTTTGCTTATGAATATGGCAGTGCTTGGTTATCATCCCGCGTAATGCAAGATTTGCGGCAGGAAGTTTTCACCCGAATGATGGCGATGCCGATTCGGTTTTTTGACCAGTCTTCCGTTGGGGTGCTGTTATCTAGAGTAACCTTCGACATCAATCAGATTATGGATGCCGGTTTAAATGTTTTGACCGTACTGATAAAAGATTCAGTGATGGCCATTGCTTTGCTGGGAATTATGTTTTGGACCGACTGGCAACTGACTTTATTTTGTTTGATTATGCTGCCTGGCGCAGCAGTATCGATTCAAGTTGTGAGTAAGCGCCAGCGCAAGTTGTCGCGTCAAACCCAAGACACGATGGGTGAGATGAGCCAGATTTTGGATGAAAGTTTAGGCGGGCAGCGCATTATCAAGATTTTTGGCGGTGCTCGGTATGAGGCAGCTCGATTTGGCAATGCCAATCAAAATGTGCGCCGCCTTGCTGTTAAGCGGGCAGCCACGGCTAGTTTGAACTCTGGATTTACGGTTTTTTTAATTGCGGTCACGATTGCAGCGATTATTTATTTTGCAGGGATCCGTGCGGCGGATGGCGCAATGACGGCGGGGTCTTTTGTGTCATTCATGGGCGCGATGATGATGTTGCAGCAGCCGATTAAGAACTTATCGAGATTGAGCGATACCTTGCATCGAGGCTTGGCTGCTGCGGATTCGGTGTTTGCTATTTTGGATCAGCCGATTGAGCCAGATTTAGGGACTTTGGCACCAGAGCGTGTCACAGGGCGATTAAGTATCAACAATCTGCAGTTTTCGTATCAAGCTGATGGGGTTAAAGCGCTGGCGGGAATAAATCTTGAGATTTTTCCGGGTGAAAGTGTGGCTTTAGTGGGGCAGTCTGGTAGTGGTAAAACGACTTTAGCTAATTTGATCCCCCGGTTTTATGAACCCACTGCGGGCGAGATTCGCCTCGATGGCGAATTGTTAGCTGATTATCAATTGGCGAATTTACGCGCTCAAATTGCATTGGTTTCCCAAGATATGGTGCTATTTAATGATAGCGTGGCAGCTAATATTGCTTATGGCGTCGATGAAACTGATATGGCGCGGGTACATGCCGCAGCGAGTGCAGCTTATGCGACTGAGTTTATTGAACAAATGCCAAATGGCTTTAGCGAAATGTTGGGGGAGAATGGCGTTCGCCTTTCTGGCGGTCAGCGACAACGCTTAGCGATTGCTCGTGCGATTTATAAAGATGCACCAATACTGATTTTGGACGAGGCGACGAGTGCATTAGATACTGAATCAGAAAGAAAGGTGCAAGAAGCGCTTGAGAATTTGATGGTCGGGCGAACCACTCTGGTGATTGCACATCGCTTATCAACGATTGAAAAAGCCGACCGAATTATCGTGATGCAGCAAGGCAAGATTATCGAAAGTGGTTCTCATGCAGAGTTGATTACTCACAGTGGCATGTATGCGCAAATGCACGCTGTGCAGTTCTCAACGATGGATGAACTTTCAGCGCAATAGAGTTTTGTATTGCCAGATTTTCTTCATTAAAGCATCTTTGCTTTTGAATAATTCTTTGCGCATTTTTGGGAGAAAACGCATTTTCGGACGTTTTCTGCAACCAATTGAAGAGGTAAACTGAGCCGACTCTTTTACTACAAACGGCTCTAGTCCATAAGTACGTAGCTTATGCCCCCAAATCTGATCCATGGTGTCATCAATTGCATGGATCATTTTTGAGGTATGTTGTAGCAAGGCTTTTGCTGCTTCGCGGTTAATGACATACCCTAAAGTACCACGAGGTTGTTCTAAATACTCAAGCAACTGATATTGGCCTGTATTGATTTGCTCTATTGTTTTTCCTTTACGTGGAAAAGTGCCTGCAAGCCGAACCAAATCCCAATTCGTTTGCTTTTCTAATAGCTTTTCGATGATTTCTTTGACGTTGTGTGCCAACTCGACATCATCTTTCAGTATGCAACAATGTCTTTCATCGGTCGCCAAGAATTGTGTCCAAATAGCACGGTGACTTAAATAGCAGCCCATTTCACCACGACTGAGATCCCGGCCATAAAGGCGTAGGCGCATTTTTTTTGGTATATTTCAGGAGTCGCGTCAACATCGAGCTTGATGGCATCAAATAGGACCACTTCAAGCAGATGCTGGCGAGAATTGTTCAGAGATGTAAGCTCGCCGCTGTAGTTCTTCGGGCAGTGAAATGCAGTAGAAAATCATGTGTTTGGCATACAATTAGATTCGGTGATTGTTATAACCTACTTTTGCTGCGATATGATGACTATTTAGCGTAGCTTCTAGTTTCTGCCAATTTTCAGCTTGTTTTGATCGGTCATTTTCTTGATGCCACAAATGTAAAACGGGTACTGCATATCGACCATCTTTGATGGAAATGCCTAAGCGAAGTAGCCGCACCGCAAAATCAGAATCTTCATGCCCCCAGCCTGAAAAGTCTTCATCAAAACCATTAATGGCAACAAAGTCTCTTTTCCAAACACCTAAATTACAACTTTTGACGACTTCCCAGCGTGAGTGCCGCTTCTTACGCATTGTGCTCAATTTCAAGCGCAACCATGGCAGCGCCCGGTTAGTTTTTGTTTGTAGTTTAGCTGCCATCCACTGCCAGACCGACCAATCCATAATCTGAATCGCATCGTTCTCACTGAGTAGCGTGCGAGTAAATGACTCGGAAAGCAGAACTCGATTACCTGCGATGTACCAACCGCTTTCTGCAAGCGATGCGTGCTGATTGACAAAATCAGGCATGGGCACACAATCACCATCTAGAAATACAAGGTAGTCGCCTGTCGATTGGGCAGCAGCTCGATTGCGAATCGCCCCCGCACGAAATCCAATATCCTCGTGCCATACCTGCACTAAGTGACAGGGGAAATTGTTTTGCCATGCTGTAATCAGATCGGAAGTTTCTTTTTTTGAGCCATCATCTGCAATCAATACTTCCCATTCGGTATTGGGATTGCTTACTTGCTTGGCGAGCCCCGCTAAAACTAGATTGAGTGCGGCTGGTCGATTGTAGGTGGTGACGATGATTGAGATTTTCATGGCTTTTCTTTTAAATACATCAGCTTGAGTTGGCGGTAGTAGGCACCCTCTGCATTAGAAACAGACAAGATAAAACCTTCACGACCATCTAGGAATCCACACTTAATGATGTAACTGCGGATAAATGTCCAGACACCTTTAAAAATTGCGCTGCTTAAGCTTGAATTCGCACCTTTAGTCAAACGTTGCTGCGCGCCTGCGCTGGAATATCGATTGATTTTATCCAATACCGACTCTAAATCATCAAAAGAATAATGCAGCAGAAGTCCATCTAAGTTGCTGATTTTTCCTGTGAAAATCAAACGCTCGTGTACCAAATCTTCAGAGTAATGCGCACTGCCTTTTTTAAATAAGCGCGGGAGGTAATCCGGATGCCAGCCAGTGTGCTTCATCCAGCGACCACAGTAGTTGGATAAGCGATTTAATTGATAGATATCGGTTTTGGGGTTTTCAATAGCATTTTGAATTGATCGCACTAGCGTGGCATCGACGATTTCATCGGCATCTAAAGCAAAAATCCAGTCCGTATCCAGCAAAGCAATGGCACGATTTTTTTGGATGCCAAACCCAGGCCAATCATTGCTTTGGTGGATGTGGGCGCCGTGTGCTTGTGCAATTTCTAATGTGAGGTCGGTGCTGCCTGAGTCTAGTATGACGACTCGATCACACCACGTCAGGGATTGAAGGCAAGCGGCTAAATGGGCTTGAGCATTTTTTGTGATAATGGCAACGCCAATAGTCGGCATAGGTTGTTTCGTTTTTAACTGAATCAGGCTGCTATAATCGCTCTTCTCGCAGAGTCAGGCAAGTTGCCTTGTAGTGGAGCGAACAAATTTATGAAAGTCAGCGGATTTACCTTTCTGCGCAATGGAACGATGTTGGGTTATCCCTATATAGAGAGCTTGCAGAGCTTATTGCAGGTTTGCGATGAGGTTGTCGTTGCAATCGGTAAAAGCGAAGATGACACATTAGAACGCGTCCGTGCCATTAATGACCCCCGTATCCGGATTATTGAAACAATGTGGAACGAAGGCATGGAGCAACGTGGCTTTGTGTATGCGCAGCAAAAAATGATTGCCCAGTTTAACTGCACGGGTGACTGGGCTTTTTATTTGGAAGGCGATGAGGTGATTCATGAAGACGATGCGCCAAAGATTCGCGCCATCATGGAGCAACACTTCAAAGACCCCGAAATTGAAGGAATCGCTTTCGATTACCACCATTTTTATGGTTGCCCAGATTTAGTCGCGCGGAGTCCCGCATGGTATCGACAAGAGTTGCGGATTATTCGCAACACGATACGCAGCTTTGCGCCTGATGGCCTATTTTGGGTGGTGATGGATAAAAATAAACGCGGTCGCTATGCGCGTGCGGCCTTAGCGCATTGCCCGATTTATCACTACGGCCACGTTCGCTCTAGCGAGAAAATGCAGGAAAAGCATCGCCAAGTGGCTAAGTACTGGAGCCATGCGCCCAAGCCGCATGATTACTCACAGATCGATGCATCGATTTTGCAGCCGTTTACAGGGTCGCACCCTTCAATTGTAAAAACATGGTTACGTGAGATGGCCGAGACTCAGTTTATTGCTGATGCAAACTATCATCCTAATAAACGTGAAAAGCGGCATCGTATTTTAATGAAGATAGAAGCGATGACTGGACTTGATTTAACGAAAAAACATTTTAAATTGGTGAGCAAATAATGAGTGAAAGTATAAGCAAACTGCGTCTGTTTCAAATGAATTTTTTACTGTTTGCAGCCGCGTTAGCTGGTTTTGCGATTCCTATTTCGACTGCGGCGCAAAATATTGGTGGTGGTTTATTATTAGTTGCTTTTTTACTAAACCCGAGCGCATTAAATTTTAATAAGCAAATTTTCCGTCAGCCATTTGCAATCGTAGGACTGCTGCTCGGTGCAGCTTTGATATTGGGTACATTGTGGACATCTGCCCCACAAAAAGAAGCATGGGGTTTTGTGTTAAAACTACGTGCTTATTATTTAATCCCAATATTTCTATTGGTTTTTTGCGTGCCAAGAGTGCGTAATATTTTTTTGATTGCATTTGCATGCGGTACTTTTTTAAGCGTCGCTTTGTCTTGTATTTCTGCTTGGTTGAACTATCCAATTTTTAAAGCTGTTCCTGGTGATTGGTTTATTTTTAGAACTCACACCTACCACAATTATTTTGCTGGATTGCTGGCGGTTTCTTTATTAGCGGGTTTTCTGTCGGGTAGAATAACGGGTTTATGGCGCTGGCTTACGTTAGTTGGTTTTATTCTCACTAGTTATAATATTTTATTTCTTGTCGCGGGAAGAACAGGGCAATTAGTTTATTTGTTGATGATTGCTGTTGTCTTTTTGGTTTGGAACTGGCGAGTTGGACTAGCGTTAGGAGCTGCAATAGTTTTGGCTGGGGCTCTACTACTACCGAAATACTCCGAGACAATCAGGCAAGGGATAGTAAGAACTCAATCTGATTTGACTGAGTACTCTAAAGGAAATGCTTATTCATCCGTTGGGTTGAGATTGGAGTGGCATAAACAGAGCAAAATACTTATTCAAGAAAAACCCTTTTTTGGTCATGGCACGGGCAGCTTCAAAGGTGAGTATGCACGAATTTATGGCGTAAAAGATGGTCCCTTGTCGTCTTCAAACCCGCATGGTGATTATCTATGGTTGAGTGTTGAGTTGGGTTTATTGGGTGGGGCTTTGTTAGTTGGATTATTATTAGCGGCTGCATGGCAAGGCCGTCATTTGGTTTCTGCTTGGAAATGTACTTTATATGCCATTTTAACGGGGATGGGAGTTTCGACCTTAGCCAATTCTTTCTTTGTAGACAACATCACCGGTTTAGCTTTTGTGCTGCTCACATGCGCATTACTCAATGGGCCTAAAAAGGATGAATTGTCTGCATGATCAGCATCATTACTGCGATTTATAACCAGCGTGCTGTGAATGAACTGTTTTGGGAAAATTTGCAGCGTTATACGCATCATCCGTTTGAGCTGATCATTATTGATAATGGCTCAACCGACGGCAGTGCTGATTTTTTTGAGTCGGTTGGTGCAACCGTGATTCGGAATGGCGCAAATTATTCTTATCCACACAGCCAAAACCAAGGCATTGCCGTGGCCAAGTACGATTGGTTGGCTTTTTTGAATAATGACATCATTGTTTCGCCCGAGTGGGATGTACGCTTTATCGCCAGTATGGAAAAAAATGGCCTCGACGTGGCGACGGTGTGTGGCATCGAGCAAGTTGAAAATGCCGCTGCGACCAAAAAGCTCAAGCGGCGCTGGAAGAAGGTCAAAAACTTCCTTGGGCTTTTTGGTTTTAATCGCACCACTTTGCAAATGATGCATCGCTGGATGTACGGTGATTGGGCAAAATTTAATGCTGATCGTACGTATCGATTCGCAGGAAAGATTAAAGAAGGCTTTGTGGGCAATACAGTGATGATTCAACGTAAAGCCTTAGCGAAAATCGGCCTGTGGGATGAGCGTATTCAGGCGGGCGACTTTGACCTCTATTTGCGCACGAAACAGCGCGCAGAGCAGGTCGGTGATATGAGGCCGATGCATATTTGTTTGGATGTATTTAATCATCATTATATTCG
The DNA here is from genome assembly GCA_963508915.1 of uncultured Deefgea sp. Lineage (GTDB taxonomy): Bacteria > Pseudomonadota > Gammaproteobacteria > Burkholderiales > Chitinibacteraceae > Deefgea. Next base: position 51,912 of record CAUOZE010000005.1, on the reverse strand, counting down.
CCTCACGATGAAGGCGGGATATCCGCCCTTTGCTGATCGTGAAAATCTCATTACGATGGATGATAAATGGTCTGCCGCAGATCGCGCAGCCTTTGACCGACTTAATAAATAGCAGGTAGAAAATGCAGTCTGCAGGCATCGTTACCCCCCAACGCATTGTTTTTGAAGATCCTATCACCCTGTCATCCGGTGCGGTTTTGCCGCGATATGAATTGATGGTGGAAACCTATGGCACATTGAATGCTGATAAATCAAACGCCATTTTGATTTGCCATGCGCTGTCGGGGCATCATCATGTGGCGGGTTATCATTCTGCGGATGATAAAGCGCCGGGTTGGTGGGACAGTATGATAGGGCCGGGCAAGCCGATTGATACCGATCGCTTTTTCGTCATCGGCGTGAATAATCTGGGTGGTTGCCATGGCTCGACTGGGCCTTCGAGTATTAATCCAGAGACGAATCAGCCTTATGGTTCGGCCTTTCCTGTCGTGCTGGTGCGTGATTGGGTTGAGACGCAAGCGCGCTTGGCTGATCGCTTAGGTATTGAGCAGTTCGCTGCCATTATTGGCGGCAGCTTAGGCGGTATGCAGGCTTTACGTTGGTCGATCACTTATCCTGAACGCGTTCGCCATGCCTTGGTGATTGCATCCGCGCCCAAGCTCACCACGCAAAATATTGCGTTTAACGATGTGGCGCGTCAAGCGATTATTACTGATCCCGAATTTCATGGTGGCGATTTCTATCAGCACGGCGTAGTGCCAAAACGTGGCTTGCGTTTGGCGCGGATGCTGGGGCATATCACGTACTTGTCGGACGATGGCATGGGCGAGAAATTTGGCCGCTTGCTGCGCACCGGTGAATACAAATACGGCTTTGATGTCGAATTTGAAATCGAATCCTACTTGCGTTATCAAGGCGATAAATTTGCCAATGTGTTCGATGCGAATACCTATTTATTGATGACCAAAGCACTCGATTATTTTGACCCCGCGCGCCATTATGGCGGCAGTCTGGCGCAGGCAATGCGCCAAGCGAAGGCGAAATTTTTGGTTGTTTCATTCACCTCTGATTGGCGCTTTGCACCAGCGCGCTCGCGTGAAATCGTTAAGGCGCTGCTCGATGCGGATCGCTGCGTATCGTATGCCGAAATCGAATCGCAGCATGGGCACGATGCTTTCTTGATGGAAGACGCTCCGTATATGGGCGTGATGCGGGCTTATCTGAATAATGTGGCGAAGGAGATTGCGTAATGGCTCATCAAACTACGCTGCGCCCCGATTTAAAACACATCGCCGAGCAAATCAAACCGAATTCTCGCGTACTCGACTTGGGCTGCGCGGATGGTGAATTGCTTGCTTGGTTGCAAGCGAACAAACAAGTCCGTGGTATCGGTGTCGATGTGGATGTGAATTCGATTGTGACGTGCGTCGAAAAAGGCCTGAACGTGATTCAAGCTGATATGGAAAGCGGTTTGCAGCATTTTGAAGACGGTAGTTTTGACTATGTTGTGCTGTCGCTCACCATCCAATCGATGCACAACGTCGAGCTGATTTTGCAAGAAATGCTGCGCGTTGGCCGCTGCGGGATTGTGACGTTCCCGAACTTTGGCTTCTGGGAAAATCGCTGGCAAATCTTGCTCGGCCGCATGCCCGTTTCCGAAACGATTCCCTACGACTGGTACAATACGCCGAATATTCACTTTTGTACCGTGCATGATTTTGGCAAATTGCTCGGTAAACTCGGCATGCAAGTCGATGGCCAAATCGTATTGCACCAAGGTGAGCCAGTTGAATTTTTGCCGAATCTGCTGGGTAGTTTGGCGCTGGTGCGATTTAGCCAAGCGGCAAAGATTTAAGCGAATTGCGCCAAGAAACGATTTAAACAAAGCCGATCAGCGTCAATCATTTCGTGGACTGCATGCTTGGATTAGGCAGGGGTAATGCCTGATTGGTGTATTGGATTGAAGGCTAGATAATATTTAACTTCTGTGGCAATACCCTTGAAAGGCGCGCTATGAATACGATCCAAACCATCCGTTTCGGCATCATCGGCATAGGCAGTATCGCACAGCGTTTTGTTTCTGGTTTGGCGCAAGTACCCGATGCGCAAGCCGTGGCGGTATTTAACCGTACTGCCAACAAAGCCCATCAGTTTGCCGATTCCCATCAAATACCCCATGTTTATTCATCGCTGGATGAGTTGCTCGCTAGCGATCTCGACGCAGTCTACATCGCCACGCCGCACCCAAGCCATGCTGCGCTGAGTATTGCCGCGCTCAAGGCTGGTAAAGCGGTGTTGTGCGAAAAACCGGCCGCCGTGACTTTAGCTGAGCTGGATGAGGTCATCGCCGTAGCACACGCGACGCAGCGCCTCTATATGGAGGCGATGAAGCCGCCGTTTTTCCCGCTGTATCAAATCATTCGTGAACGCATCGTTGCTGGTGCAATCGGTGACGTGAAATTTATTCGTGCCGGTTTCGCTAATCCAAATGCACCAGATGGCCACGCGGTGCTCGACTCCGCGCAAGCAGGTGGCGGCTTGCTCGATATTGGCATTTACGCTGCGTTTTTGGCGGTGGATTGGCTGGGCGCAGCGAACGAAGTTCAAACCTTAGGCCGAATTGGCGCAACCGGCGTCGACACCTTTGCCAGTTGGCAGAGCCAGCATCAACATGGGATGAGCCAGTTGTATTGCGGGCTGGATGTGGCGGGCAGCGGTGAAGCGCTGATTTCAGGCACAAAGGGCTATGTGCTGATTCACGACAAATGGTGGAATCCTGCGCGCGCCACTTTAGTGACGGCCAGCGGCGAACGTGAAGAATTGGCACACCCGCCGATTGGCTCAGGCCTGAATTACGAAACCGCACATTTTTGCGATCTGCTGCGCAATCGGCAGCTAGAAAGCCCGGTCTTGCCCCATGCAAAAACTCGTGCAGCCTTGCAAATGACGCTGCAAGCGCGCAAAGCTTTGGGTCATGTTTGATGCTGATGGAAATAGGTGTGTTGCTTAATTTGAAAGTGTTACCATGCTCGCGCTAATGCCGCGCGGCACTTACTTTCTTTGCTTCGCCAAAGAAAGTAAGCAAAGAAAGGCGACCCGAGGCGCACATCGGTCCCCGATACCCTCGCGTGGCGCGAGCCAAACGATAAGGCTGTTTGTCTCCCTTCGTGCTCGGTGTGCTTGGACGGGAGCTTTAAGCCCCAACTCAATCATCGCGGCACAGCATGAACTATGATTTGAATATTGTTAGGGTGAGTTGGGTATTTGACTGTAGGCTAATTCAATTAACGTATAGAGATATATACATGAGCAAAGACTTTTTACTCGATGAAAGCCGGATGAAGAAAATCGCCACTGGCCATGGCATGTGTGTGGCGAGCGATGAGGTGACGATTGAAGGCTATCCAGTTGGGTTGATGTATCGAGAAAAACCGAGCAAAGCGGGTGATAGCGGCTGGCGCTTTTTTTCTGGTTGCGAAGATGACAAGTTTTTAAACAATCCAAAAAATCACAGCGAGTTGGACGTCAATGTCATCGCCAATTACGACAGCAGCGTCGTTGCTTTGCTCGATTCATCCGTCGGTAGCGTGTTCGAGCGCTTTGTGACTGGCGACAATGATGATGAATTTAAGCCAGTGATCGATTGGTCGCCGTTAGATTAAATCGCAGCCAAAAATGGACTTTACGAGGTCAAATATGTTTTCTTTGTTAGGCGATGTTTTGTATATCAAGATTTACCCAAATAAAGTTTCTGTTCGAAATGTTAATAAAAAGACAGAAGTAAGCAAAAGTGCATTTGCTGCATTTACTAGTCAACGTCTGTTAGTTGGCGAATTCACTGTCGCTGAAAAACTCCTGAAAGAGCTTATTACCGAGGTCGCTCATAGAGGGTTATTTCGAGTACCTCACAGAGCTGTGATTCAGCCACAGGCAATGATTGAAAATGGTCTTTGCCAAGTTGAAGAACGCTTGTTTTTAGAGTTGGCACTAGGCTCTGGCGCATTCAAAGCTAAGGTGCATGTTGGTGCTGATTTACATGATGATGCTGTATTAGCTCTGTTTAATTAAAAGGGTTCAACGCCATGCTTCGTATTTCGAGTAATTTTGATTCCGGTTCGATTGACATCATCGACGCTAGCGATGCCGCGAATATTCGCCTGAAATTGCGTCCTGATAATGCTTCTGATTTTGCGCAGTGGTTTCACTTTCGCTTAACCGGCGCGCGTGATCAGGACTGTGTGCTGCGGATCGAAAACGCGGGGCAAAGCGCTTATCCCGATGGCTGGCCCGATTATCAGGCGGTAGCGAGTTACGACCGGGAGAACTGGTTTCGCGTCGATACCGAGTACGATGGGCAAACGCTGACAATTCAACATACGCCGATGACCGATGCGGTTTGGTTTGCCTATTTTGAGCCGTATTCATGGGAGCGGCATCAAGACTTGATCGGCAGTGCGCTCAGCCATGCGCCGTGGGTGGATTTAATGCCGCTAGGGATCACGCCTGATGGCCATGATTTGGATATGTTGCGCATCGGTATTCCGCTGGGGCAGAAGAAAAATATCTGGATTACCGCGCGCCAGCATCCGGGTGAGAGCATGGCCGAGTGGTTTGTTGAGGGTTTGCTGGAAACGCTGCTCGATCCACAGAATGCGGTCGCGCGTAGTTTGTTGGAGCACTGCGTGTTTTACATCGTACCGAATATGAATCCCGATGGTAGCGTGCGCGGTAATTTGCGTACCAATGCGCGTGGCGCGAACCTGAATCGAGAATGGGGTACGCCGACTTTGGAGCGCAGCCCTGAAGTGTTTTGGGTGCGGGAACAAATGCTAGAAATCGGCGTGGATGCGTTTTTAGATATTCATGGCGACGAAGCGATTCCGCATAATTTTGTCGCTGGCTGCGATGATAATCCCTCATTCTCAGTGAAACAGCGCGAGTTGCAAGCCACTTTTAAAGCCGCGTGGTTGGCAGTCAGCCCTGATTTTCAAACTGAATTTGGCTATACCGATAGCCATTTTGGCCCAGAAACATTAACTTTGGGTACTAATTGGGTCGGCCACACCTTTGATTGCTTGGCCTATACCGTAGAAATGCCATTTAAAGACACCGCAAATCATCCGCTACCCGAAGTCGGCTGGAACGGTGAGCGTTCTGCACAATTTGGCGCGAGCGTGTTGACGGCGTTGTTGGCGGTGGTGCAAGGCTAAAGTGATTAAAGGACGTGTGTAATGAGTGATCCTAAAGTAGCGCAGTTATTGCATGATCTGGCTTTGGTGGACGGTGAAATACTGGCGGTGGTCGATGCTGCACGCGTCTTGATTTATTCATTGTTGCCAAACGCGACCGAGCGCGTGATGTATGGTGGTTTGATGTTCGCAACTCGGTCTGACTTTTGCGGCATTTTTGCTTATAAAAAGCACGTTTCTGTCGAGTTTGGCCGTGGTTGTGATTTGGCTGATGTGGCGGGCGTGCTGGAGGGCGGCGGCAAGTTTCGTCGGCATATTAAGTTGCAGAGCACCCGTGATATCGAGGCCAAATCTTTGGCGCAGTATGTTTTGCAAGCCGAGCAGCTCGCCTAATCATGGCCGATCTTGGAACCGCCTCTGCAGCTTTGTGCCGAACCCGTTATACTGCAACAGATTAAATGAAAGGAAATTGAATATGAACGCAAAAATCAAACGCCTCAGCAAGCGCCAACAAAAACGTTATTTATTGCGTGAAGCAGAAAAAATCTTGTGTGAGTTGCTCTTGAGCCCAACCGCGCCGACGAATGTGCAAATCGAAGCTGCGGTCACTGAGCGCTATAACGAGATTTTCAAAAAAGCGTAATTGGCTTTGGCTGTGAAATTTGGCGGTGAAAAAAACCTGCGACCACTTTGGCGCAGGTTTTTTTACGTTAGCCTAATGCGTTGTGCATATTACCTTGGCAAATGCAGGGTAGGGGCGTAAGTTGAAGGCTGACCATCGCCTTGGAGGGAAATATGCTCAATCCTTTTGCTACAGAGTCGGTGACATTCGAAACGCTGGTCGCAATGCTGATTGCTTGCCATGATCGGGTGCGGCAATACGCTGCGCTGACCGAAAAGCTCGCCGTGCATCTACAACAAAATGGCGCCGATGCCGCCGCAGTGGCAGGCGCACAATCGATTTTGCGCTATTTTGATATTGCCGCGCCGCTGCACCATCAAGACGAAGACGATGATTTATTTCCGGCTTTACTCAGAAAAGCGACGCCACAATTGGCCGGCGTCATCGCAGACATTAGCGCTGAGCATGATGAACTCGGTGCGCTGTGGCAACAAGTGCGTGCGGCTTTGTTAGCCGTGATTGCGGGCAATGCAAAGGCTTTGAATGCGCAGCTGGCTCAGCAATTTGCAATGCGCTACCCTGCGCCTGCCGCGCGCGAGGAGGCGGAGATTTACCCATTTGCTGCGCAATTATTGGATGATGCCTGTTTGGCCCAACTAGGTAAAACGATGTCGGCGCGCCGCCAAGCCGCCTAAACGGGCGGTTTGGCCCAGCGATTCATAATTTCACTGAGTGCCTGCGCGGTGACTGGCTTGGTGACAAAGTCATTGATGCCGGCATCAAGGCAGGCATCGTGGTCTTCTTGGAAGGTTTTGGATGTTAAGCCACGATCGATAACAGGGCTTTGTCATTTTGCAGTGCGCGAATCGCTCGAGTGCCGAGAACTAAAGAGAGAAAATAAGCCCGTCATAGGCTCATTTGTAGGTGTGAATTGGCGCTGCAGCAAGAAAAGCACAGCGCCGCTGACGACTTAGGCGCGTAATTGTCGGGCAAATAAATCTAAAGCAAGTTGATTACCAATCATCGCCAATTGCGGATCATAACGATCGCCTTCATCACGCATAAACGCGTGGGGGCCATTAAATTCATGCCAAGTGAAGGTTTTTTCCGCAGCAACCAGCGCTTGATAAACTTGTGCGCGGCCAGAGGCTGGAATGTGTGGGTCTTGCTTGCCCCAAATCATTAATAATTCGCCGCTGATTTCGCCAAGGCGCTCCATGCTGTGTTGACCCGGCAGGTTCGGAATCACATTCGTGTGCAAGTCGGTAGCGTAAAAACACGCGGTTGCTTTGATTTCCGGTTGCAAGGCGGCACGGAAAGCTAAATGCCCGCCGATGCAAAATCCCATCGCACCAAATAGGCCATTGCACCAAGGTTGTGTTTTCGCCCAAGCGATGGTCGCGGCGTTATCCGTGTCGTAGCCTTCGACTGACTTGGCCATTTTATCGGCATTGCCTTTATCGCGACCTGCGTCGTCATAAGCCAGCACAGTACCAATTGGATTGAGTTCATGGAACACTTCCGGCACGAGCACGTTGTAGCCGTAGCCAGCAATCAAGCGCGCTGCACGCTCGATCGGCCCGGTTTGCTGGAAAATTTCAGAGTAAAACAAAATCGTAGGGTAGCTACCATTGTCGGCAGGGCGATGGATAAAGGTGCGCATCACGCCCGTTGGAGTGGCTAAGTCGGAAAACTCGCTTTTGATCATCATAATGAAGGTGTTCCTCTGATTAACACACAATAGAAAAACGCCCCGTGGGGCGTTTGCAGAAATTACTTGGTGAGTTTGTCGAGTGCTTCGCGGTATTTAGCCGCAGTTTTGTCGGCAACTTCTTGCGGTAGCACAGGTGCTGGTGGTGTTTTGTCCCAGCCTGTTGTTTCTAGCCAGTCACGAACGAATTGTTTATCGTAGCTCGGTGGGTTGCTGCCGGGCTGGTATTGGTCTGCAGGCCAGAAGCGGCTTGAGTCTGGCGTCAATGCCTCGTCCATTAGGCAGAGTGTGCCGTTTTCATCCAGACCGAATTCAAACTTGGTATCACCGATGATAATGCCGCGAGTGGCAGCGTATTCGCTGGCGGTTTTGTACAGTAAGATTGCCGTTGCGCTCACTTTAGCAGCGAGTTCTGCGCCCAAGATTTCTTCGCAACGCGCGTAGCTGATGTTTTCATCGTGATCGCCCAGCTCGGCTTTGGTCGATGGCGTAAAAATTGGCTCTGGTAGTTTATCCGCTTCGCGCAAACCAGCTGGCAAAGCAATTCCGCAGACAGTATTGCTCTGCTGGTATTCTTTCCAGCCGCTGCCAGCGATATACCCACGAACAATTGCTTCAACTGGGACAGGCTTCAGGCGTTTGCACACCACGGCACGGCCTTCAACTTGCGGTAGATCTTCGGCAGACACAACGTCTTCAGGTTGATCGCCAGTGAAATGGCTAGGCACCACGTCTTTGAGTTTTTCAAACCAGAAGTTGGAAATTGCAGTGAGGATTTTGCCTTTTTCTGGAATTGGTTCGGCCAAAATGACGTCAAATGCTGATAGGCGATCGGTAGCAATCATTAACATGCGGGTATCGTCAATTTCGTACAGGTCGCGCACTTTGCCCGAGTAGATTTTTTTTAGGCTGGTCAAATTGGTGGTGGTCAGGCCGGACATACGGGTCTCCAGTGGCAACGGATTGGCCGAATGTACTCAGCCAAGAATCAAGAATTAGGGCGCTATTTTGCCTGAATTCCTTCACTTCTGCATGTTTGTGCGATGACTGAATTAATTCGCCCGTGTTTAATTACAGCGCTTGCTCTAGTCGGAAGACTTTGGCAGCTTCGCCAAGGTGATCAAGGCGGGTTTCCCAACCTTCGGTGGTAAAACCTAGTTTTTGATAAAACGCCAATCCCGTTGGATTGCTTTCATAGCAAATCGTCGCAATCACTTGTGATTGATAGCGTTCTTTGGCAATAGTTTTGAGTGCGCTGATTAGAAAGTTGGCTACGCCACAGCGACGGCGCTCCGGATGAACAATTAAATGGCCGATCCATGCTTTTTGCGCGCGCGGATTGTACAAATTGGCAAAGCCAACGACACGGTCTTGCTCGCAAACAACAAAGCCTTCTTCATGGCTCGCTAAGTGTTCAATCAGTTGCAGCGTTTCGGCTGGCCATGCGGCACGTGGAAACAGGTGGCGTAGTTCTTTGGCTGTGCGAGCCCATGAAATAACAAACAACAGGTCGTCGAGTGTGGCTCGGCGAAAGGCATATCGAGAGAGTTGTTTCATAAGGGTTTTTATCTAGAACGGCACTAAAGTCTTGATACTAACCGATGTTTGTCAGTATGTAGAAATTTAATCCTCAGAAAGGGCTTGTATGTTGCAATGCTTTAAGGCTTCGCGGCGCGAGAGCGCTAAAAGTAGGATTTTATCGGCGGCGACTTTTTACCCTCGCTGATAAATAATTGCGGTGCGGCGTAGCCACAGAAGGGGCGGGGTTTGCCATTGATCAAGCAGGGCAATCTGTGAGGTTTGCGGCGCGCTATAAGAGCAGGTGCTGATACTCAGCTTTATAGCGCGCCAACATGCTAGAGGGTTTCTTTGATGGCGCGGGCTTGTTCGAGTGCGGCATCGGCGCTGGTGGCCAATACGTTAAAATGCCCCATTTTTCGTCCTGGACGCGCTAGTTTTTTGCCATATAAATGCAACTTAGTATTAGGCGCGGTCATCAAAATTTCCCAGTGCGGCTCGCTACCATCGTCACCCCATGAGTCGCCAAGCAGATTCACCATCACGGTGGGGCTCAGGAGATCTGTTTTGCCTGGATAAAGGCCGCACATCGCGCGAACTTGTTGCTCGAACTGCGTGGTGAGCGTGGCGTTCAGTGTGTAATGGCCTGAGTTATGTGGGCGTGGCGCCATTTCGTTGATGACGAGTTCGTCGCCTTCGAGTACGAAAAATTCCACCGCCATCACGCCAACGTAATCGAGTTTCTCCGCCAATTGCATCGCCATTTGGCGTGCGCGGTCGGCCAATGCCGTGTTAATGCGCGCAGGCACAATCGACACGTCCAAAATACCGTTAAGGTGCTCGTTTTCAGCGACCGGAAAACAGGCCACTTCACCAGCACGGGTGCGCGTCACAATCGCAGAAATTTCACTCACCAGCGGCATCATTTTTTCTAATACACAGGGCTGATGCTTCATTTCGGCATGTGCAAAACGCACGTCTTCTGCGGTTTTAACTCGAACTTGGCCTTTGCCGTCATAACCTAAACGCGCTGTTTTCAAAATGCCTGGCAAATACGCCGACAAATCACCTTCCAAGCTGGCCGCATTTTTAACGGCTAAAAACGGTGCAACATCTAAACCGGCGTCACGAATAAAGTTTTTCTCGGCGATTCGGTCTTGGGCAATTTCGACGCAATCGCCGCTCGGTGCCACAGGAATGCCTTGCTCTGCCAACCAGCGCATTGAGTCTGCATTCACATTTTCAAACTCAGTCGTAATCGCAGCACAGTGCGTTGCCATGTATTGCAAGGCTTCAGGATCGGTAAAGGATTTGCACAGGTGCACATCGGCGAACTCTGCCGCTGGCGCGTGAGAATCTGGGTCGAGTACGGTAACACCGTAGCCCATATTTTTTGCGGCACTCGCAAACATACGGCCCAATTGACCGCCACCTAAAATACCCAGCATGGCCGGTGGTAGGATGATTTTATTGCCCATTTTCATTATTCCTTAAGTCCAATCACTGCTTTGCAGCTTGAAGCACACGCCTGCCAACAAATACCAAAGATGATGCATGGCAAACTACATTCATTTGCCATCTTTCCTTAATTTCATTCTCTGCTTGAAAGCTTGATGCGATTTATAGCCGTATGCACCCATGCCATAGAGTATGCCACCGACTATACCCACAGGCAGGGCGTCAATTACCCCAGCCATAAAAGAAGTTTGGCCGCTCGCGTAGCGCAGAGCAGCCAAAAGTAAAATACACGGGACACCCCAAAGTACGCATCCTCTGAATAAAACCCAATACCAAAACGACCGCATCGGGGGTAATTCTGATTCGGGCTTCATGTGTCCTCGGTTTGCTTGAGTGTCTGTGCGTCGCCAGACACCTTCTCTAATCAGAGTTTATTCTACTGCAGGTAGTTCCATTGCTAACACAGTTTGTTTCTGTGTTTCACGGAAGGCATTTAGTTTGGCTGCCAACTCTGGATTTTGATTCGCAATCATTGATATCGCAAACAGCGCCGCATTGGCGGCACCGGCTTCACCAATTGCAAAAGTCGCGACAGGAATGCCTTTAGGCATTTGCACTATCGACAAAAGCGAGTCTTCACCACGCAAGTATTTAGACGGCACTGGTACGCCTAAAATTGGCACAATCGTTTTCGCTGCCAACATCCCTGGTAAATGCGCAGCGCCACCGGCACCCGCAATAATGCACGTCAAGCCGCGCTCTGCCGCAGTTTCTGCATACGAAAACAATAAATCAGGGGTACGGTGCGCGGAAACGACACGGCACTCAAATTCGATACCAAACGCTTGCAGCTGTTTGGCCGCGTGCTGCATGACATCCCAATCGCTATTGCTACCCATTACTACGCCGACTTGGATCATCGCGGCTACCCTCAAGGCAAAACACGCGATTTTACCGAAGAACACACCACTTTTGATAGCAATCTTGACCAAAGGCGGCAAAGATAAGACAAAATCAATAAATTATTGAATATTAGTATTGACTAATATTTAAATGACTAGCAATATTGAACGCATGCAGTGGTTTGCTGCATGAAGTTTCGTTTCCATCCTATGTCTATTGAGCGCCAGATCGATTGATCTGGCGTTTTTTTATGGATTGATGCTGATTGAAACGTAATCGACATATTCACCTGGGGGGACAATTTGCCCGCCCTTGACATGTATATAGAAATACATACCTTGTTGGCTTACTGAGGCTTTTCCGTACAGTTTTACGCCAGTCGTGCCATCGCCAAAGATGATTGTGCAGCCGTCTAAGGTTGGGGCGCTATAGCCAGGGCACATTTGGTACATTAGAAAGCCGCTACCTGAAGTATTCTTCATTTGCCGATAGCCCCCCTTGCTCGGATTGCTCGATTGACCTGCACTAACCTCAAACAAGGTATCAGGGGGGCAATTGATCCAAAATGCCTGCAATACGGTCACTCCGGCAGTGTTAACCTCAGGATTATATTGACCCAATTCGCCAGTCGGTAGCGAAATGCTGCAACTCGCTCCCCAGCTAGCTAGGCTTAAACTTGTGAGTAGCATACTCAATATCCAGTGTTTCATGCTTATTCCTTACAAAAGCTGGTCGGTATTTCGTTCACAATTTCAGTGCTGCTGGGCACCGTAATCAGCCCCGTGCATGAGTCACTACGGAAGGTGTATTGCCCTGGGGTTAGGTCTTCAGTATAGAAATCGCCATCCAAGGTCGTTTGTAGCTCAAGCGTTGAGCTGTTGGTCTCGATTTGTATGTTCCGATTGGCAAGCGCTTGGCCATTCTGATCGAGTAATCTCCCACTGACCGCCGAAATCGACTGAGCAGTAAATGAAACTATCTGCCCATCATGATATCCAGTTAACAAGTCTTGCCTGAGTTCTGGTAAACGATAATTCAGAGGGATTTCCTCTTGCGTCAAGCTAATCTGGTGCCAACTATTATTCGCTAAATCGGGAATGAAAACCCGCCCAGACGCATCCGTTTTGCCGACCGGATTGCCATTTTGCAGTATGGAAACATCAGGAGTGTTGGGAAGCTCAACAATGGCAAAGCTCTGCGTGATGGGTCGTGTCAGCGCATAGTGACCATCAGTATAAGCAAGTGCACCCGACCATGAGAGTTGTGCGTTATTGGCTGAGCGATTCGCTTGATCGCTGTGCAATAGCGACAGGTCGATCTGCCCGTGCGCCTGTTTATTTTGCAACCAAGCAGTATAGTCCGTGCTTTCTTCTTGCTGCTGCACGCCAGCGCTATACCCCCATCCCTCACCGGAGGGGGCGCTTTGATTAAAGGTGGTGCCACTGTAGGTTTTCCCATCTTGGTAGCGGCTACTTGCGTACAGGCTGCGTCCTTGATCGAAATTCCACGACAGATTCAGAAACCCACGCAATTGGCTTTTACTGGTGTGCTGTTGGTATTGCAACTGGGTATTGATAGAGACTTTATTACTGGGCGAGAACGAATACCCGAGTTGATACAGCGTAAAAGTTTGCTCCTCACTTGCGCCCATTTGTCGGCCAAGGTTAAGGCTCACATTGCCGAGCGAAGATTGCCCCCAGCTTACCCCGAGATTGGCGAACCAATCTGGCGCACTTAGCTCAGGGAAGAGCGGATTTTTTTGCCGAAAATTTTCTTCTTGCCGCCGAGCATTGGCGGTGACGCTTAAATTCTGGTCGACAAAACGATATTGCAATTCTTGAGCTGAACCAGAGTTTTGATCTTTATGTTTGGCCCACGAAAAAGCGCTACCCAGTGTGCCGTAGTTGCCAAGTTTAATATTGGCAAATAAGCCTGCGCGATGGCTGTCTGATTGTCCGCTGGCTTGCGCGCCCAAAGTGAGCCAGTCGCTCACGCCAAAACGCTGATAGCCCGCGTAGGCCAAGCCTTCGTATTGATCAAAGCTGCCATTTTTTCGTGCCAAGCCCACGTTGTAATTAAACTCACTTAAGCCCGCTTTGAGTAAAGAATCGTCAAAGTAATAGGGCGTTTGATAGCCCCGCGTATTGCCGCTGCTATCGCGAATGACGATTTCTACATTTTGTAATCCAGTGTAGTAGCGCAAGTCATTAAAGTTATACACACCGGGTGGCAAGGTTTGGCTGGCAATTTGTTGGCCGTTTAAGAAGATGTCTGCGGTTGATGTTTGCGTTACAGCGGTTTGCAATTGAAAGGCGGGGCTGGCGCTAAAATTGGGCTGCATGGCAAAAACACGCGCCACGCCCACACCCGCCATCGCTAGACTTTGCCCCAATGGGCCAGAGGCAGGGACGAGGTCGCCAAAACTCAAGCGCATCATGGCTTCAGGCATGTCATATTCCAAAGTGGTACTGATGCGCCGCCATTCCGATTGCTGGTTTTGCTGTGCGTAACTGTGCTCACTGCGCAGGTTGAAATAGCCCTGATTGATGTTGATGCTGGGGTTAAATTGAAAACCCAAGCCATCAGTTTGGCTTTGCTTGAGTAGCGAAAGTTGGTAATTCAGATACCAAGAAAAAGGCGCGGGCGCTGAGTAAAGTTGACTCGGATCTTGCTTGAGAACAATTTCATGCTCGCCGAAATGTTGGGCGGCCGCCGTCAAGTTCAACGTCATTTCATTCTCGTTGAACTTGCTTTGCAGGTCTTTGAGCGAACTAATTAACACATAGCGCTCGCCTTCGAAAAAAATGGTTTTGGCAGTATCGATATCAAAGCCTTGCAGTGCTTTGGTTGCGACCCAATACTGGTCTTGCTCATACAGTGCTGCGACATCCCCTTGCGGCACACCATTCAGCGTGAGCGCCAGCAGTAAGGGCTCGGCCGCGACAGCACATTGCAGTGCGAAGAAAAAAAGGCTGGCGTTTAAGGCTTGCACACAGAGAGGGGAATAGCGAGTGATTGTTTAATTTGGGCGCGATCAGTTTCGATAGTGACGATTTGGCTGTCACTACGACAGGCGTCTTTCGGGATTTTCAATTGATAAGTTCGACTTGCGCCGGGTAGTAGGTACCAATGATCAAATTGCGCGATTTCTGCGCTGTCTTGGCCGAATTGAATCCGGCGTAACTTTTGGGTTGAATTGCCGTTATTACTGAGTGTGAAATTGAGTGTCTGCTTTTCAATCTGAATCGGCGACGCAATCAGGCTATGGCTCGGTTTGCTCGCAGCGAAAAACAGAGGTACACCAAAGCTCACCACCATAGCAACATTGCCGCTCTGGGCGCTGTCGCTACTGGCTGGCGGTTGCTCGTTAAAGAACAAACGATAGGCTGATTCTTGATCTTGAGCCGGTGTTTTTCGTGCGATGCGAACAACTTGTTTTTGCTTGGCTTGCAACTCAAATTGGCGTGGAAAATAGATTAAATCTTGCTGGGCATCGGTGTAGACATCGTCGGCTGCTTCATTCTGAGTCCATTTTTTGAGCTGAAGTGCAATACGTAAGGGCGCGTCACCTTGATTACTGATGGTGATCGCTTGGCTTTTTTTCTTACTATCAAAGTCAATCCGAATCGGACTGATTGAAAACTCACCCGCTTGTGCGATGACAGTCGATAGAGCTAAAAAAAGAGCAAGAAAGTAATGCATATGCCGCGCCTCGATGTAAGTAATTAATTACAGCCATCAAATCGAAATTAATTTGGTTTAAGTCATCTTGGCGCAAAATGCACCAAGATGACGAATAATCATTAGGGCGTGAGGGTCAAAACAACAGTGTCGGTATAGCCTGTGCCTGCTGGTACGGCATCGAGCGCACTGTTGGCGATGGTAGCAGTCAGCGTCACATCAATCGGCGCGCCCTTACCAAGGCCGGTGCCATTCGTTTTGTCGAGTGCTAAATCGTAAGGGATTTTGTCTGTGCCTAGAGCAAGGTTCTTTTGACTGCCTTCTACGTTGTTGCCATCACTCGTTGTTAGGGAGTAAGCGGTGTCTTTGCTACACCAAAAGCCGACTTTGGTGCTTGCAATGGCATCCGCGCCACCACTTTGTAAATTACCAAAATCAATCGTGGCATCGTCAGCGTTAGAAAAAGCACAAACGCCTACCACATTGGCGTTGATGTGGACGTTTTTAGGACCTGCAAAACTGGTGCTACTCAGTAATGCTAAGCCACAGGTAAAGAGTGTGTTTTTTAGAGCCTGTTTCATTATTCAATCCCTTATGAAAAAATGACTTTTAATTCATTGATTTAGTATTCTAAAAGGATTGAACTGATCAAACTGAGTAAAAGTACACTGAGGGTGAAGAGCTTTTTTTTTAATCGGCAGCGAAGTGCCGCACATGTGTGCATTTGAATGAATGACGACAGGTTTGGTGTTTGTGTATTAGAAATTACTTGCTTTTTGATTTCTAGGGCTTGAAGATTCTAAGGCGTTATTGTAAGAATGACGGTGTCGTTATAGCGACCGATGGGGCGACTTTGGTAGTCGTTTTCAGCGACGGTCGCGGTGAGGGTTACATTGATATTTTGCCCCGTGCCTTGGCCTGAGCTTGGATTCACATTTAAGCCATAAGGCAGCCAAGCAGATTGCGACTCGTGTTTCATTCGCCGCTGAGCGCCATCGGCATGCAAACCATTGTTGAGTTCTAGCTTATATGACTCGCCGAGAACACAATTGATTTGGATGACCTCGCTGATACTCCTATTACCGTAGGCTAAATCACCAAAATCCATTTTTATATCGTTGGAGTTGGTGAACTTACATTTAGCCATAACACCGATGCTTACCCGCAAACTGCCGCCACCTGCTGCCATGCTGGTGCTGCACAGAAAGATGGCGCTGAGTGCGGCTAAAATTCGTAAACAGTGCTTGGCCATGATGCTTCTTTATTTTGGTAGATTTTAACGGCTGGCTTTTGCTTGGGGCTGAGGCAGCTGAGCTGTATTTTAGGTGGCATCCGTTCGCTGGCCGATTCCCATTGGCTTTGGCACTGACTGCTCACATTGGCCCGTACAATGATCTCTTTGCTGTGTACTGCGCCAATGTAGCAGAAAAACGTAGCAAAATAGAGCGGCGCTTTAAATTGCATTTTTATTTCCCGATACAAAAACGACTAAAAATCACACCGAGCAAATCATCGGACGTAAATTCACCCGTGATTTCATTCAGGCTATTTTGCGCTAAACGCAGCTCTTCAGCCAAGATTTCAATTTGCAGATAACATGCGTCGGCGGTGCCCAAGTGCTCGCGGGCCACGCGAATCGCGGCGAGGTGACGTTCTCGAGCGATGAAAACACCATCGTTCATACCCTGCCAGCCTATCTTCTTCAAGAGCTTATTTTTCAATTCTTTCAGGCCAATACCCTGCTTGGCAGAGACATGGATTTCGTCTTCAGCAATATCGCCTGCGGCATCGCCAGTCAGATCAATTTTGTTAAACACGCGCAGCACGCTCAGTGTCTCTGGCAGCTTGGCTAAAATCGCATGGTCGTGCTCGGTGATCCCTTCGCGGCTATCGAGTAGCAAGAGCGCTAGATCGGCTTTTTCAACGGCTGCCCACGTGCGTTCAATGCCGATTTTTTCAACGGTGTCGGTCGTGTCGCGCAGGCCTGCGGTATCAATGATATGGAGCGGTACGCCGTCGAGCTGAATTAATTCGCGTACGGTATCGCGTGTTGTGCCGGCAATATCGGTAACAATCGCCACGTCTTCACCCGCGAGCGCGTTCATCAGGCTGGATTTGCCGACGTTGGGCTGGCCGATTAGCACCACATGCATGCCTTCGCGCAGCAATTTGCCTTGCGTGGCGGTGTCCATCACGCGGGCGAGTTGGGCCGAAATTTTGTACAGTTTGCCGCGCGCGTCGGCGGCTTCCAGAAAGTCGATGTCTTCTTCAGGGAAATCCAAGGTCGCTTCGACCAACATACGTAGATTGATTAAATCATCAACCAGCGTATGCACTTCACGCGAAAACGCGCCGTCGAGCGATTTGAGCGCTGATTTGGCGGCGGCTTCCGATTGCGCGTCGATGATGTCGGCAACGGCTTCGGCTTGCGCCAGATCGAGCTTGCCGTTCAAAAATGCGCGTTTGGTAAATTCACCCGGCTCGGCGTGACGCGCACCCAGCTCGATGCAGCGTTTGAGTAGCATATTCATAATCACTGGGCCGCCGTGACCTTGTAACTCGAGTACGTCCTCACCGGTGAAAGAGGCCGGATTGGGGAAAAACAGCGCAATGCCCTCATCAACGGTACTGCCGTCCGCTGCTTTGAAATGCGCAAAGTGGGCAAAGCGGGGTTTTAACGCTGATTGTTCACGACTCAGCAAGTCGGAAATCAATGCTTGGAGATTTTTGCCAGAGACGCGAATCACGCCTACGCCACCACGACCGGGGGCGGTGGCTATCGCGGCGATGGTGTCGGGGGTGTAAAGCATGATGTAATCCAATAGTGTATGTATTGCTTTGTAGGCATTGAAATCCATAGCCTACAAAGCAATACATGTTGATTGATTAATTATTGTGCTAATAACAAAACGCCGCCCGAAGGCGGCGTTTCTATTTTAAGCCTTGCTAGATATTTTTGGCTAATTTGGCTTGATTCTCAATTTTCTTGGTAATCACATACTGCTGAATGATCGACAAGATATTGTTCACCACCCAGTATAGAACCAAACCAGCTGGGAAGAAGAAGAAGAATACCGAGAATGCAATTGGCATCCACTTCATCATCTTCGCTTGCATCGGATCCGGCGGTGGCGGTGACAAAGTCGTTTGCACGTACATCGAAACAGCCATAATCAACGGCAAGATATACAGTGGATCCGGCACTGACAAGTCATGAATCCAGAACGCCCACGGTGCTTGACGCAATTCAACTGCGGCCAACAACATCCAGTAGAAACCGATGAAGACTGGAATTTGTACCAACATCGGCAAGCAGCCACCGAGCGGATTGACCTTTTCGGTCTTGTACATTTCCATCACAGATTGCTGGAACTTCACGCGGTCGTCGCCGTGACGTTTTTTCAGCTCTTCCATGCGCGGTGCAAGCAAGCGCATTTTAGCCATGGAGCGGTAGCTTGCGCTGGCCAATGGGAAGAAGGCCGCTTTCAACAGCAGGGTTACGATGATAATCGACCAGCCCCAGTTGCCAACCAAGCCGTGGATAAACTCCAGCACGGCAAATAGTGGCGCTGAGAAGATCTTGAACATGCCGTAGTCTTTAACGAGGTCGAAACCCGGTGCAACCGCTTCCAGACGATGACTTTCTTGCGGACCCACAAAGATCGGTACGGTGCGTTCGTACTTGGCGCCTGCTGCAATTTGCGGCAAGTCGATCACCGCGCCAACCGAGAACATATTGTCTGGCAGGGCTTTCATCTCAAAGCGGCAATCGTTTGGCGTGCAAAGGCTTGTATTTGGTTGGGTTTTTTCGCTAGAAAAAAAGCTCTTAAACCAATTTAAGATTGAATCAACAAAACCTACTTCTTGGTAATTTGTATTTGGCGAGAAAATCCAGCCAGAAACGAAGTAGTGCTGAATCATCGCAATCCAGCCATTGTTTGCGCTTGGACGGAATTTAGCTTCGCCTTTCGTGATTTTGGCAAAATCCACTTTCTGGAATTTGTCTTCTTGGGTAAATACGGCAGGGCCTGTGAAGGTGTGCGTACCAAACATGCCTGGATTTTCAACCTTGCCATCGCGAATCAAGCGATAGTAAGCGCTGGTCGTCAGTGGCGTGGTGCCGCTGTTGGCGATTTCATACTTCACATCAACCAAGTATTGGTTGCGCTTGAAGGTATAAATCTTGGCAATCTTGACGCCGTTCGGGCCCGGTGCTTCAAGACGAACCGCAACTTCATTTTGGCCTTCAGCCAGCGTATAGCTAGTTTGTGCCGCAGTGAATAGGCTTCGGTGTGTTGGCATGCCTTCGCCGAGCAGACCGGTTTGCGCCACATAAGTGTGCTCACCTGAGTCTTGCAACAAAACAAACGGCTTGCTTGGGTCGTTAGTTGCGCCGATTTTGAGCAATTCAACCTGACGCAAATCACCGCCATTGGCGTCGATTTCGGCACGGAATAAATCAGTAGTTACCGTAATCCGCTGGCCTTTAGCGAGTCCGCTGGTTTCGGCAGGGGCGGCTGCATTGGTGGCATTCACGCCGCTGGCGGCGGTGCCTTGTGCGCTAGCTGATGCGGCTGTGGCGACTGCACTGGCTGTTTTGGGTTGCGGGTAACGCTCCTCCATATACTTTTGCCAGAAAAACAGAATGCTGAAAGACAGCGCAATAAAGAGGATTAGTCTCTTAGTATCCATTTGAACGGAAGAGCTCCCAACTCGGCGGGTTAAGTAGTAAAAGGGTCTGAATGCGGTTTTTACAGCTCGCGCTCAAAATTTTGCACAACTTATATTACGGAACAGGATCATGCCCACAACCACCCCAAGGATGGCATCGGCACAGACGTTTTGTTGTTAGCCAACTGCCTTTTAATGGGCCGTGTCGACTCACAGCTTCAATCCCATATTGCGAACACGTGGGCGTAAAGCGGCAGCGTGGCCCCAGCAAAGGACTGATCATCAACTGATAAAGTTTCAAGAGTGTGATGATAAGGCGCGACATTGCTTTAATCGTTTAAATAAACTGAGTAAGGCGAGTCTCGCCGCGGCACCATCGCGAGCTTCGAAAGGTTTGCGTGATCGCACGACCACATCCAGACCTAACAGGTATTCCGTGTTTTGGCGGAACAACTCACGGACAGTGCGCTTGATATAATTACGACCAACGGCACGTTTGTCGGTTTTTTTACCGACCACCAAACCTAAGCGAGCATGCTGGCTTTGATTGGGTTTGCCTAATACCTGGAAGTAATCATTGCTCACTGACGCTCGCAAACTAAAAACGGATGAAAATTCATCCGTTTTTAATAAGCGTGCATCACGCGCAAAGCGATAGAGAGGTGCGCTCTGCATGCCGTTCAAAACGGAAGCAGGTGCTTGGCTTCGCAACAGCTTAAGCCGATAAAACTTTGCGGCCCTTGGCGCGGCGTGCGTTCAATACGCGAACGCCACCAACAGTTGCCATGCGAGCACGGAAGCCGTGAGTGCGCTTACGTTTGATTACAGAAGGTTGGAAAGTACGTTTCATGACTAAATCCTAAGTGCTAATTGGGCAGTAAACACGTGATTTAATCAGTGTTGCTAGTGTCTTGTCAAGTCAGGGCGAGGATTAAGCGCATCGACTTGCTGATCTTGCTTGTGGATAAGTCCTGCACTTGCAGGTACAATGTGCTGTTACTAGCTTACTTCTCTGTGGCACAACTGGCCGTTTGGTATGGATTGAGCAGCATTCATAGATACACCTGATGGTTCGCCCACCATTTTTCATGCCCATCGATCTTCATTTCATCGCCGTATTGGGCTTTGATTCTTGTGCCAACAGATTATTCTCCGTGGTGAAACGCGCTTTATGTATTTAATTTCTCGTCGCACGGTTGATGCGCTACTGTCATTCTCCATTGTCCAAGGTGATTTTTCCTGATGCAAATCGATACACTCTGGCCACATTGTCTGAATGAGCTTCAGCAAAACCTTGGCGCTAGTCAGTTTAATATCTGGATTAAGCCTTTAACGGCGCAAATGATTGATGAAACATTAGTCATTGCCGTGCCCAATCAGATTTTTCTACAGTTTATTCGTGATCGCTATCTCGGCATGATCGAGATGGCCGCGGCTAAACTATGTAATGGCGTACCGCCGCCGATTGAGCTTAAAGTCGGGCAAATGGCTGCGCCTGCGCCAAGAATGGCTGCGCCCGCAGCGAGTTCACCAGCTACCGCTTCAGGTGAGCCCACCCAGTCGGCTGCGCCGGTTAAACAAAGCAAGCGTTTTGATGCCAGTGGCGCTAGTCATGAAACCACGCGGCTCAATCCTTCGCACAGCTTTGATGCGCTCGTAACCGGTAAAGCCAATCAGGTGGCGCGCGCTGCGGCGATGCAAGTGGCTGAAAATCCCGGCGTGAGTTACAACCCGCTGTTTGTGTATGGCGGCGTGGGCTTGGGTAAAACGCATTTGATCCAAGCGATTGGTAATTTTGTACACCAACACAATCCGCAAGCCAAGATTCGCTATATTCATGCCGAGAAATACGTGCAAGACGTGGTGAAGGCGTATCAACACAAATCATTTGATGAATTTAAGCGTTATTACCATTCGCTCGATTTGCTGCTGGTCGATGATATTCAGTTCTTCGTCGGCAAAGACCGTACGCAAGAAGAGTTTTTCTATCTATTTAATGCGCTACTTGAAAGTGGTAAGCAAATTATTCTGACGTCGGACAAAATTCCGCGTGAGATTGATGGTTTGCAAGAGCGTTTAACCAGCCGTTTCTCTTGGGGTTTGATCGTGCCGATCGAGCCGCCAGAAACCGAAATGCGCGTGGCGATTTTGTTGAAAAAAGCCGAAGCCGAGCACTTTAAGCTCGACGCAAATGTCGCTTTCTTTATGGCAAAAAACATCCGCTCCAACGTGCGTGAGCTCGAAGGCGCACTCAAACGTGTGCTAGCGTATGTGCGCTTTACCAATCAACCGATCACGGTTGAGTCGGCCAAAGAAGCGTTGCGCGATATTTTGGCCTCGGGCAATCGCCAAGTGTCAGTCGAAAATATTCAGAAGACGGTCGCTGATTTTTACAAAATCAAAGTCGCCGATATGCACAGCAAAAAGCGCACGCGCGATATTGCGCGGCCACGACAAATGGCGATGACGCTGACTAAAGAATTAACGCAAATGAGTTTGCCAGCGATTGGCGATGCGTTTGGTGGTCGCGATCATACGACCGTTCTACATGCTTGCCGCACGATTGAAGAATTCCGCAAAAATGACAGCGAAATGGCGCATCAATACAGTGTGCTGCTGCAAATGTTGCGTTCTTGATTAGTACTACATTCGGCACACTTTCTAATTGATTGTATTGGGTATTGCTCGCAGGGCATTGCCGATAATTGCCTGCAAGGCAATACCCGTATATTAAATGCAGGTGCTGTATTGAGTTTGCCGCGCAGCGCTGACCGATAGTGATTTTGCTGCGGCAAAGCTTTCGCATTCCTGATTTTAGGCTCGATTTGCGGTAGAATCGTGCAACTTTGTGATACATCTTAAAAACATTAAATGGGTGAGAGTAAATGCAACTGCTGCAAGCTGAACGCGATTCGCTCCTAAAACCACTGGCCACTGTAACGGGTATTGTCGAGCGTCGACACACTCTGCCAATTCTGTCGAATGTACTGATTAAAAAAGAGGGCGATGCGCTATCTTTTACTGGTACTGACTTAGAAATTCAAATTAGCAGCCAGCAAACCGAAGGCTTTTCGGGCGGCGATTTCGCGATTACCGTTGCGGCAAAGAAAATGTCCGACATTTTGCGGGCGATTCCTGATAAAACCGTTGTGTCGCTCGAAGAGGCCGAAGGCCGTTTGACGATTAAAGCCGGTAAAAGCCGCTTTGCGCTGCAAACGCTACCGGCTGCCGATTTCCCTGAGCTGGCGGTCGACACCAATCTACGCGCGACAATTCGTTTGCCACAAGGCCAGTTGAAAGCCTTGCTCGGCCGCGTGCAATTTGCGATGGCTCATCAAGACATTCGTTATTACCTCAATGGCCTGTTTATGGTCACCGATGGCAATTTGCTCAAACTAGTTGCGACTGATGGCCACCGTTTGGGCTTTGTGTCGACTGAATTGGCCACATCGTTTGAGAAAAACGAAGTCATCTTGCCGCGCAAAACGATTCTTGAATTATTCAAATTGCTCGGCGATGTGGATGACGAAGTCACCATTGATATCGCAAGCAATCAAGTCAAATTCAGCTTTGGCAAAATCGTGATTCACAGCAAAGTGGTTGACGGTAAATTCCCCGACTACAACCGCGTGATTCCACAAAACAATGACAAATTGCTCACCGTAGATCGTCAGGCGCTGTTGTCGTCGATGCAACGCGCAGCGATTTTGTCGAACGAAAAATTCCGTGGTGTTCGTTTGGTCTTGACCGACAGCACGCTGAAAATTTTGTGCAATAACAATGAGCAAGAAGAAGCCCAAGAAGAAGTTGAAGTGGGTTACAGCGGCGAGCCGCTGGATATCGGCTTTAACATTCAATATCTACTCGATGTGTTGACCAATTTATCGGTGGAAACCTTGCATTGCTACTTTGGCGATGTGAATTCCAGCGTATTGGTGACGATTCCAGATAACGAACACTTCAAATACATTGTGATGCCAATGCGTATCTAGAGGTGAGGCGTGAAAAAAAGCGTAGGGCGGTGTTCGCACCGCCGCGTTTTTTTGTGCACCTCACACCGTTCACCTCACATCTCTGATTTAAGAAGCCATGACCGAAGAAAAAAATCTCCCGCAAGCGCCAGAAAGTGCCCATTCCGCTGATTATGGTGCTGATAGTATCCGTATCTTGAAAGGCCTCGAAGCTGTCCGTAAACGCCCTGGTATGTACATCGGCGATACGCAAGATGGCTCTGGCTTGCATCATATGGTGTTTGAGGTATTGGATAACGCGATTGACGAAGCTTTGGCTGGCCATTGCGACACGATTCGCGTGATTATCCACGCGGATAGCTCGGTGAGTATTGAGGACAACGGTCGCGGTATTCCAACGCAAATCAAGGAAGACGACGAATTCAAACGCTCTGCCGCTGAAATCGTCATGACCGAATTGCACGCGGGCGGTAAGTTCGACCAAAACAGCTACAAAGTATCGGGCGGTTTGCATGGTGTGGGGGTATCGGTTGTTAATGCGCTATCAGACTGGCTGCGCCTGACGATACGTCGCGATGGTAAGAAACACTCAATGGAATTCCGCCTCGGTGAAGCGGTTTCGCCATTGAAAGTGGTCGGTGACACTGAACGCCGTGGTACTGAAGTGCATTTCATGGCCTCAGTAGAAACATTTGGCTTGATCGAGTTTCATTTTGAAATTCTCGCCAAACGGATTCGCGAACTGTCATTCCTGAATAATGGCGTGAACATTCAGTTGATCGACCGCCGCACGGGTAAAGAAGAAACCTTCAATTACACTGGTGGTGTGAGCGGTTTCGTTGAATACGTGAATCGCACGAAGTCGGTCTTGCATCCAAAAATCTTTTACGCGATTGGCGATAAAGACGGCATGAGCGTTGAAGTGGCGATGCAATGGAACGATTCTTACCAAGAATCGGTGCAATGCTTTACCAATAATATTCCGCAACGCGACGGCGGTAGCCACATGACCGCGCTGCGCCAAGTGATGACGCGTACGCTGAATCAATATATCGACAGCCACGACTTTGCCAAAAAAGCCAAAGTTGAAACGTCGGGCGATGATATGCGCGAAGGCTTGACCTGCGTGCTGTCAGTGAAAATGCCGGATCCGAAGTTCTCTAGCCAAACCAAAGATAAATTGGTTTCGAGCGAAATTAGCCCTGTGGTCAGCGAAGTAGTGAGCGGCGCATTGGCCGACTTCCTGATGGAAAATCCAATCGACGCCAAAATCATTTGCGGCAAAATTGTTGATGCTGCACGGGCGCGCGAAGCCGCACGTAAAGCGCGTGAAATTACCCGCCGTAAAGGCGTGCTCGATGGTTTGGGCTTGCCAGGTAAATTGGCCGACTGCCAAGAAAAAGACCCTGCACTCTCTGAAATCTATCTGGTCGAGGGTGATTCCGCGGGTGGCTCAGCCAAACAAGGCCGTGATCGTAAATTCCAAGCGATTTTGCCACTGAAAGGTAAAATCCTGAACGTCGAACGCGCGCGTTTTGATCGTATGCTGGCCAGCCAAGAGATCGGCACGCTGATCATGGCGCTCGGTTGTGGCATTGGTAAAGACGATTTCAACATCGAAAAACTGCGCTACCACCGCATCATTATCATGACCGACGCGGACGTGGATGGCTCACATATCCGTACCCTGCTATTGACGTTCTTCTACCGCCAATTGCCAGAATTGGTTGAACGAGGCTATATCTATATCGCGCAACCGCCGCTATTTAAAGTGAAACAAGGTAAAAACGAAACTTACCTTAAAGATGAACAAGAGCTGAAGCAGCATCTATTGCGCGCTGCAATGAATGGCGCTGAATTGATTCCTGCTGCGGGCGCGGCCAGCATCAGTGGCGAAACGCTCGAAACATTAGCGCGTCAATTCTTCACCACCGAAGCGATTATTGAACGCGAAAGCCGTTTCATCGACCCAATGGTCTTGAACGCCATGCTCACTATCGCGCCGATGGTGCTCGATGATGAAGCCAGCGCATTGGATGCGATTGCCCGCTTGAGCGCGGCAGTGAAACATCCGGCCTTCACCTTTGCCGCCGAATTGGTCGATGCCGGATGGCAAATCCGCATCGAACGCCGTTTGCATGGCGTGGTGACGATGCAATACATCGATTCCGACTTCATCTTGTCGGGCGACTACGCACAAATTTCCAGAATGGCCGAGGCCCTGATGGGCTTGGTGCAGGCCGACGCCGTGATTCGTCGCGGTAGTGCTGAGCAGCCGATTCGCAGCTTCAAAGAAGCCCTCGATTGGCTACTGGCCGAAGTACGCCGCAATATGAGCATTCAGCGCTATAAAGGTCTGGGTGAAATGAATCCAGAACAGCTTTGGGAAACTACGATGGACGTCACCGTTCGTCGCCTGTTGAAAGTCACAATCGGCGACGCCATCGCCGCTGACGAAGTCTTCACCACGCTAATGGGCGACCAAGTTGAACCTCGCCGTCAATTCATCGAGCAAAATGCGCTAGTGGCACGGAACCTCGACGTTTAATAATATTTTCAATAAATAAAAAAAAGCCACCGCTTGCGGTGGCTTTTTTTTATTGGGGTATTGCTATATTTCGCTTATTTGATGATGGTTACATGATGATACATGCTAAATCGAATGGAGAGCCGTAGGCTGTGCAAATCCCGATTCAAATTACTTATTGCGATGATTTGCTTACGTTTGAACAGCGTGCGCAAATCAAAATTTGCACGCCCTACCTGGCTGCTAAGCTCCTCAATTGATTTAGCCAACCTCTAAAATGAGCACATTCTCGTTCCATTACTGCAAGCGTGACATTTTCTGCAGCGAGCGGACCATGTCGAGTTTTATGATAGGTTGGGCTTAAAACCTGTTCTAAGCGCTTAGATGGTTTTGTTGCGTAGCTATTATTAATATGTTCAGGGGTTGGAAATTTATTTCGAATTGCTTGCAAAGCTGGTTGGTAAAGTGGCCACTGAGGGTCAGTCATTACCAAGGCAGATACATCAGAAAACAGTAGTCCTTCAAACTCATAAGGTTGGATATAAGGAATGAATCTATCCGGTACACAACCTACAGCAGATACGACTTCTTCATGCAACGCGTGCTCTAAAGTTTCGCATCGCACTTGTACATCAGCAATTGTTTTTGCGGCCTCAAAATGTGGGAAATCTGTATCTAGCCCATAAAGGTCTAGCAAAGTCGTTAAAACTACGCGTTGATTGTTACGTAATGTGTTTCTCGCATTAAACTTTAGTCGATCCAAGCTGACTGCACCACCACGCCCAGTTTTGGAGGTTGCCAATAGCTGGGGCTTAATATAAATAGCCAATTGTCGAAATGCTGGAGCCACGACACGTTTTATAAATTGTTCTTCAGTTTGCCCTTCCGTGAAGACGATGACTTCAACCATAATCAGGGTCTCCCGCCGAGTACATTCCGTTTCCACAGTTCGCCCATTGCATATTCCTCTAACCAGCCAGCTAACTCTTCCTGAGTAAAACGGCGGAAAGTAGAAGCATCATCCTCTTGATCGACCACAATGATGTCTTCGGGTCTAAGTTCATTAATGAGCTCAACTGATTGTGTCGACACAATAAGCTGTCGTGATTCAGACACTTGCTTGAACATGTCGGCTAACACGGCAATTGCATATGGGTGAAGACCCAATTCAGGCTCATCAATCAATACTGTGTCAGGTAGTAATTGAAGGGGCTGGAGAAGTAAGGTGCTCAGACATATAAAACGCAAAGTTCCATCAGACAGCATGCTGGCTTTGAGTACTTTGTCGGGGTGTCCCTGCTGCGTCCACTCAAGCTCTGAATACTGTTCATCAGGACGTAAAACGAAATCACGGAAATAAGGGGCTACTAATTGGATAGTTTGGACAATCGATTGGTAGTGCTGCGGGTGTTTATTATTTAGCATGTGCAAGTATGCGGCTAAATTTGCAGCATCAGTTTGCAGTCGTAGATTGTCACTCATAAGGTGGCGCTGCTTAACCTTAGCGCGTTCGCCTGTATCGTGAAAATGATAAACACGCCAGTTCTCTACTGATGGGCGAACAAATTTTGAATATTTATCGGTTGCATGCTTCAACTTAGCTTCATCATGTCCCGAACCAAGCACGACACTGGGTTGCGTATCGAAGTAATAGCCGCTGAACCAGCTAGTTTCGCGTTCAAAAATTAGTCGATTATCAGTAGTTGGGATGAGGTCAAACTTATAACCATTCAACCCAAAATAAAACTCGGCATGCATACGCTCAGTCGTTTCACGTCCGAAGTGTAAAAGTGCATCTGGCCCACCTTGTTGCTGAATAAAAAGCTGAAGTCGCTCTTCAAACATTTCTGCCAGCAAGCGAAAAAGCCCAATAAAATTACTTTTACCAGCACCATTCGCGCCAATCAGTACATTGAGGTTATTTAGCTCAAACTTACGCAGCTCGCGTATCGATTTATATCCTGTTACCGTGAGCGATTTAACTCGCGACATTTCATCCTCCTAATTTCCGTACATCCTACTGGAAAATCCATTCTATTTCCTCATTCCTTAGAAACAAACTACATGGAGTCACCTGTGTGTGGTTTTGAGGACTGTAGGTCGGACTAAGCCATGTAGGTCTGGTTAGATTTGTCAACCCGCGCTGATTTTAATTTGTGAAATCGGAATCTGATTGGCGGGTTACGCCTAAAGGCTAACCCGCTCTACGGTTTATATGTATATGGCTGTAATCATTGCTAATAAATGTATACGGGCATATACCTTCTAATAATTACTAAGAATTTAAGGCGTTGAAATCCCCGCCGCCTTCGCCCGTGCCGCGTGCAGTTTTTTGTAGCTGTCGATCAGGCGATGATGTCGATCTAGCCCTTCGAGGTTCATGCTGGTTGGCGTGAGTCCGTAAAAGCGGATGCTGCCGTCGATTGAACCGATCACCGCGTCGATGCGCTCGTTGCCAAACATGCGACGGAAATTGACTTCGAAGTCGGCAAATTCCAGTTCTTCATCCATTTCCACTTCGAGCACAACATTGAGCGCTTGATAAAACAGCACACGATCGAGGGTGTTGTCGTTGTATTGCAAGAACGCGCCAATTAGCTCGTGGGCTTCACGATATTGATGTAGTGCCAGATGAATTTGAAGCTTCAGCTCCAGTACGGTGAGTTGGCCCCAGACGGTATTTTCGTCAAAGTCGATGCCGATCAGATCAGAAACATCCGAATAATCGCCCAGCTCGTGTTCTTCTAAGCGCTGCAGTAGCGAATACAAACGCACGTCGCTTAAACGATGCAGGTTCAAAATATCTTCGCGGAATAGTAGTGCTTTATTGGTGTTGTCCCACACCAAATCATCGATTGGGTAAATTTCGGAATAGTCGGGCACTAAAATGCGGCAGGCTTTTGCGCCCAATTCGTCGTACACCGCCATATAGGCTTCTTTACCGATGCCCTCTAGAATGCCGAACAAGGTCGCTGCTTCTTCTGTGTTTGAATTTTCGCCCTGACTTGAGAAATCCCAATCAACGAATTCGTAATTGGATTTCGCGCTGAAAAAGCGCCACGACACCACGCCGCTGGAATCGATGAAATGCTCGACAAAGTTATTCGGTTCACGCAGTGCTTGGCTTTCCAAAGTTGGGCGTGGCAAGTCGTTCATGCCTTCAAAGCTGCGGCCTTGTAGCAACTCGGTCAGGCTGCGCTCGATAGCGACTTCCAAACTGGGATGCGCGCCGAACGACGCAAACACGCCGCCAGTGCGCGGATTCATTAGCGTCACGCACGCTACCGGATATTGGCCGCCCAGCGATGCGTCTTTGACCAAGATCGGGAAGCCTTGCTCTTCGAGGCCTTTAATCCCCGCCACAATGCTTGGGTATCTCGCCAGCACGTCTTGCGGCACATCGGGTAGCGCAATTTCGCCTTCTAAAATTTCGCGTTTTACGGCGCGCTCGAAGATTTCTGATAAGCACTGTACTTGCGCTTCGGCCACGGTATTGCCCGCGCTCATGCCATTACTAACGAATAAGTTTTCAATCAAATTGCTCGGGAAATACACCGTTTCGCCATCCGACTGACGCACAAACGGCAGCGAGCAAATACCGCGCTCGGTATTGCCCGAATTGGTGTCATACAGATGAGTGCCCAATAACTCGTCGTCGGGGTTGAAAATCGGCAGGCAGTAGTCGTCCAGAATTTCGGTCGGCAATTCACCATTCGGGCCAGGCTGAAACCAGCGCTCGCTCGGGTGATGGACAAACTCGGCGTTGGCAATGTCGCTACCCCAGAACGAGCCTGCGTAGAAATAGTTGCAGCTAATTCGCTCGATATACTCGCCCAAGGCCGAGGCCAAGGCGCTTTCTTTGCTGGAGCCCTTGCCATTGGTAAAACACATCGGCGAATGCGCGTCGCGAATATGCAGCGACCACACATTGGGCACAATATTGCGCCACGAGGCGATTTCGATTTTGATGCCCAAGTCAGCCAGCAAGCCTGACATATTAGCGATGGTTTGCTCGAGCGGTAAATCTTTGCCGAGGATATAGGTGGCCGCGTCCAACGCTGGATTGAGGGTGAGCAACGCTTGCGCATCAGCGTCGAGGTTTTCGACTTCTTCGATGACAAACTCAGGGCCCGTTTGCACGACTTTTTTCACGGTACAGCGATCAATCGAGCGCAAAATGCCTTGGCGATCTTTGGCGGAAATATCGGCAGGCAATTCGACCTGAATTTTGAAAATCTGCTGGTAGCGGTTTTCTGGATCGACAATATTATTTTGCGACAGGCGAATATGCTCGGTCGAAATCCCGCGCGTTTCGCAGTACAGCTTCACAAAATACGCCGCGCACAGCGCTGATGAAGCCAAAAAATAATCAAACGGCCCCGGCGCCGAGCCATCGCCTTTGTAGCGAATTGGCTGATCAGCAATCACCGTGAAATCATCAAACTTGGCTTCGAGGCGCAGCTTGTCGAGAAAGTTAACCTTAATTTCCATGGGGAATTCCAAAAATTCTTCAAATTGAGTTGGGCGCTATTATCCGGTTTTTTCCCATTGCAGTCCTGAGCTAATCGACGATGGCCGCTAATCGGCAGCCTGATGGCTGAGTTTTATTCAGTATTTAATTGAGCATTTACCTCAACGTACCGAATGGTTTTTGAAATATTCCAAGTATGTAATTTTTCACTTCATTGAAGTTGAGAGATGAAAGGTTAATTGCTTGCCATTTGAGCTCCCCGCACTTACAAATAAATATTACGACCCGCTGGGTGAATAAAATGACAATCAAAGGCAAACTCATCGTTTTGAGTGCAGGACTCTTAATACTCATGATGGTTATGGGTTTATTGGCACTGCGGAGTTTAGAAAAAACCAATGCTGCCTTTGAAATGACGTATCGAGATCGCATCTTGTCGTTGGCTGAATTGAAAATTGTGGCTGATAAATATGCGGTTGATATCGTTGAC
This sequence comes from uncultured Deefgea sp., assembly GCA_963508915.1. Taxonomy (GTDB): domain Bacteria; phylum Pseudomonadota; class Gammaproteobacteria; order Burkholderiales; family Chitinibacteraceae; genus Deefgea. The sequence continues at coordinate 20,700 of CAUOZE010000005.1, read as the reverse complement.
ACCACCCATAAAGCCAATCATCAGATCTTTACATTTGATGAAGCGCTTCGTGGCATTAGTGCTGCGCAAGCCAAAATTCAAACTGAATGGCAGGCCTACAGCAGTACTGCAATGACGCCAGATGAAGCAGGCATGGTGAAAGCCACGCTGGCTAGCATGCAGTTAGCTGATCGAGAAATTGATCGCTTGGAGCAAATTTTGGCAAGTAAAGATGCTGAAGCGCTCAATCAATTTGCACGCACCGCGCTGTATCCTGCGATTGATCCCGTCTCTGAACATATTTCTAAATTAGTCGAATTGCAATTGAGCGAAGCGAAAAAAAACTTTGAATTGGCGCAAGGTGATTTTGCCAATACTCGCATGCTGACGATTGGCTTTATTGTGGTGGCGCTGCTGTTTGGTGCGCTGTTTTCTGCTTGGGTTATTTTGGGGATGACCAAAAAAATCAATGCTTTACGTGATCAATTAAATCGAGCAACCGAGCATCAAGATTTAACTGTGCGTGTTGCCGTGCATGGCAACGATGAAATCGACACGATTGCGCTCGCCTACAATCAGCTCTCGGGCACGATGCAAGATTTGGTGAGTAATGTGGCACAAGCGATTGAAACGGTATCGCGCGAAACTGCAAATCTGGCGAGCACGAGCGATCAGGTTTCTAAGGCAACGCATCTGGGGGCCGAATCGACGAGCTCGATGGCCGCTGCCGTCGAGCAAATGACGGTGGCCATTAGTCATGTGGCCGACAATGCCGAAGATGCGCGTCGTATTGGCCAAGCGACTTTAAGGCGTGTGGCCGATGGTGGCAGCTCTATCCGGCAAACCGTCATCGAAATCCGCCACATTGACCATGAAGTGGCCGATGCCGCTAGCAAAGTGGCAATGCTGGGGGCCGACGCCGATAAAATTAGCTCGGTGGTGGGGGTGATTAAAGAAGTGGCTGATCAAACGAATTTGCTTGCCTTGAATGCGGCCATCGAGGCGGCCCGAGCGGGTGAGCAGGGCCGAGGTTTTGCCGTGGTCGCCGATGAAGTTCGTAAATTAGCCGAGCGAACCGCTGCTGCTACTGTCGATATTCAGCAAATGGTGACCCGAATTGATGAGGCCAGTAAACAAGCCGTTTATGCCAGTAATGCGACGGTACAGCGCGCACATGATTGTGCCAATGTGGCTGATGAGGCCGGTTTGGCGATTGCTGAAATCAATCAGGATGTGGAGCGCGAAGATCATGCGATTCGTAATATTGCTGAAGCGCTCAATGAGCAAAAGTCCAGTACACAGTTGATTGCGCAGCAGGTCGAGCAAGTGGCGCAAATGACCGAAGAAAACACATCTGCCGTGCAAAGCATGAGCCAATCGGCAGCTTTGCTGGAAAAAATGACGCAAAGTTTGCAAACTGAGGTGAATTTTTTTCGCTACCGCTCAAGCTAGTGGTGACTGCGTGGCTAGCATACGAAAGCGTTGAGCGTTGCTTAAGAGCGGCAGTCACTTTTTGACTGCCGCTGATTGTGTGGATTATTCGTATCGAGTTTTAGATCCCGTTTAAGCGTAGCCACCTAAATCAGCTAAGCTCACGCACATTGCGCTGCGAATAAAGGGAGTAAGACAATGAAAAATATATTGGTCGTATCAGTAATTGGGCAAGACAAACCGGGTTTGGTAGAGCAATTGGCGGCGGTGATTTCAGCACAACAGGGCAACTGGCTGGAATCATCGTTTTCGCGTTTGGCGGGGCAGTTTGCTGGGATTGTGAAAGTTGCCGTGAATGGCGATGGCGCTCTGTTGCTAGCGGCCTTGCAAGCCTTACCTGGCTTGGATGTTCGTGGTGTTTTGGATGCTGAGCTGGCGGATGAGAACGAAGCGTCTTTGCAAAGCGTGGCACTCACACTGGTTGGGCACGATCGAATCGGGATCGTCAAAGATGTTTCGACGGTGTTGGCGCGCTTTGGCGTGAATGTCGAAAAGCTCGAAACTTGGCTCGATAGCGCACCGATGTCGGGTGAAATGATGTTTCATGCGCAAGCGCTGCTCTCTGCACCGATCAGCGTTGATCTAGGCCATGTGCGCCGTGATTTAGAATCGATTGCCGATGATTTGATGGTCGAGTGGGCCGACTAATGTGGCGTGGATTGGCTGCGGCACTGTATTTGTGCTCGCTTGCGGTGTTGGCCCAGCCTTTGGTGATGGTGGTGGAGAGCTACCATCCAGAAAATGGCTGGGATAGGGAATACTTGCAAGGTTTGCGGAGCAAACTAGATGGTGTGGCGGAGCTCGATTATTTCGCCATGGATACCAAGCGCCTGCCGACCAGCGAGCATTTGCAACAAGCGGATTTAGCTTTTTCAGTGATTAGGCAAAGAAAGCCTGATTTAGTCGTGTTAGGTGATGATGCCGCCTTGGCTTTACTGGGTGAACGTTTGGCGCGGATGAAAATGCCAGTGGTGTTTTTGGGGGTGAATGCAGATCCGAAGCGCTACTTTCCCGGCCTGTGGCCTGCCCGTGTCACTGGGGTTTTAGAGCGACCACGGTATCAACAAAATGTTGATTTGATTCGTACGGTGCACGGTGCCGACAGCCGGATTTTGGTGTTGCTGGATCAAGATCGTTCTTCATTTATTCTGCAGGACGATCGAAAAAAACTGAAATTACGCGGCGTTGAGGTTGCATTAGTCGGCACATTTGCGGCTTGGCAAGCCAAGGTGAAGAACGCTAATCAGCATTACGATGCCATCTTGCTGGGGACGTATCATGCTTTGACTGCGGCAGATTTAAAGCATGTTGATGCTGAAATGGTTATGCAATGGACATCCGAGCATAGCCCGATTCCGCTATTTGGTTTTTGGGATTTTGCGATTGGCCGTCAGGCGGCGGCTGGCGGTATGGTGTTGTCTGGCTTTGAGCACGGTGCCGCAGCGGGCAAAATGGCGCGTTCTTTATTGCAAATGCCACAAGCCAATATGCCGATTCAGCTCAGTAGCCCTGGGCATTTAGTGTTTAGTCGCGCTCAAGTCGCACGCTGGCAGCTAAAAGTCTCACCTTCTTTGCAAAAAAGAATAAGTTGGCAACCTTAATTTTTCCTTTCGGCTAGCTTGGAGTAAATTGTCGGTATTGCGCTTTTTCTAGGTTTGCCGCCATGTCTCTCCGTTCTTTATCACTCGCATTGCTGCTATCGATTCCGGCTGCGGCGAGCTTTGCCGCTAGCATCACCCAATTTTCCCCACAAAATGAAGTCGCCAAAGTGCAGCAAGTGCGCGCGACGTTTTCTGCGCCGATGATCAAGTTTGGCGATCTATCCGCTGCAGCGCCATTTGATGTGGTGTGCCCAGTCAAAGGCAATGCGCGTTGGCTGGATGATAAATCGTGGGTTATGGATTTTTCGGGCGGAATACCCGCTGCGACCACATGCAGCTTTAAGCTCAAAGCCGGTTTGAAAGCGCAAAATGGTGAGCCGATTACCGGCAAAACGCAATTTAGCTTTCATACTGGCGCGCCCATCATCACACGCTCGTGGCCTGACAATGGCACTGGTGTGGCCGATGATAGTGATGAATATGCCAGCGGCGGCATCGCTGAGGATCAAGCCTTTGTCTTGCAATACAACGGCGCGGCGCCGGCAAGCAGCCAGCATTTATTCTGCCAAGTCGCCGGCCAAGCCGAACGCTTGCCGATGAAGCGGCTGAGTGGCGACGATAAAGCCACCTTGCTTAAACATTTCAATTTGCAAAAAATTGCACCGCAAGTCGATGTCGTACAGTGCGCGCAGCGTTTGCCCGCCAATACCAAGGTCGTATTGATCAACTCCCGTCCCGGTAGCCGTGACCCGCAGTTACTCAATTTCAAAGTTGAACCAGAATTTACCGCCAACTTTTCGTGTGAACGCCAAAATGCATCTGCTGGATGTATTCCTTTCAAAGACTTCAGGCTTAATTTCTCTAGGCCTATACCCCGTAGTTTGGCTGAAAAGATCATTTTGAAGTCGGCCAGCGGCGAAGCCAAACCTTATTTTAGTCAGCACGAAAGCAGCGGCATTAGCGAGTATGTGCGTTTCAAAGGCCCGTTTACCGCCGAGGCTGAATTTGAAATCAAATTGCCGAGTGAACTCAGTAAAGAGCTCAAAAATGGCGATGCGTTTCCGCTCAAAATCAAAAGCGCTGATTACCCGCCATTGGCGAAATTCTCTGCCGCGCCATTTGGGATTTTGGAGCTGAATGCCGACCCTGCCTTGCCCGTGACTTTGCGCCATATCGAAGCCGAGATGCCGATTAAATCGGCCAAAATCGGCGGCAGTACGCTCACCTTGAAAGACGATCAGGCGATGATAGCTTGGTTGGCGAAAGTGAATTATTACGATGAAAATATCATTCCCATCAATGGTCAAGATGTAGAAACGCGCCGTCTGAGCCTACTCAAAACTGAAAAATCGGCGGTCAATTTGAGCTTGCCCGGCGCTCCTGATTCCAAAGGGAAATGGCCGTTTGAAGTCGTTGGGATTCCACTCAAAACGCCCGGCCTGCATATTGTCGAGCTGGAGTCGCGCGTGCTCGGCAAAGCGCTACTCGACAGCAATAAGCCAATGTATGTGCGTACTGCTGCGCTGGTCACCAATCTGGCGGTGCATTTTAAACACAGTAAAGAAAACGCAGCGGTGTGGGTGACCACGCTCGATACCGCCAAGCCCGTTGTTGGAGCCAAAATCGCGGTGTATAACTGCGCGGCGGAACTGTTGTGGCAAGGCAAAACGGGCGCGAATGGCGCGGCGCTGATCCCGCAATTTTTAAAAGAGAAATCCTGCAATAGTCGTAGTTTGGCGGGATTTTTTATCACCGCGCGTAAAACTGATGCCAAAGGCGTTGAAGACGTGTCGTTCGCCCGCTCAACGTGGAATCAGGGCATCGAAGCTTGGCGTTTCCCAGTGCAAACAATTTACGGCGACCAGCCTGCCATGCGCGCGCATACGCTGTTTGATCGAACGTTGTTCCGCGCAGGCGAAACGGTGTCGATGAAGCATGTGATTCGCGTCGAAAATTCCAAAGGTTTTGCGCTACCGAAGGCCAGCCAATTGCCCGCCGAGCTAACGATTACGCACGATGGCAGTGGCCAAGAATTCAAATTCCCACTGACGTGGCGCAATGGGCGTTACGCCGAGTCGACTTTTGCGATTCCAGCCAATGCCAAGCTCGGCGCGTATTCATTGAAACTCAGCAAAAAAGGCGTTCGCAATACCTCTGGGGGGGATGAGGATGCAGGCTATGCTCAGGATGGCGTTACGCTCTATACCGGCACATTCCGCGTTGAAGAGTTTCGCTTACCCGTGATGCGGGGGCAAATCAGTTTTGATAACAAAGCCACGATTGCCCCGCAAAATCTAGCCTTGTCGCTGGCGATGACTTACGGCAACGGCGGCGCAGCCAAAGCTTTGCCGGTGAGCGTGAGCGCGATGCTGCGTGAGCGTTATGGCCGCCCCGAAGGTTTTGATGGCTTTAGTTTTTACGCGCCAGAATCGCAGCGCGATGCCAAAACCCCCTCGCTCGATGGCAAAGTGGTACTGAATAAAGCCGCCGTCGTGCTCGATGGTAATGGCGCAGGCAAGGTCAACATTGCAAATTTGCCGGCCATCAGTAAACCCACCGATTTAGTCGCCGAAGCCACCTGCACCGACCCAAATGGTGAAGTGCAAACGATTTCACGCACCGTGACCTTGTGGCCGGCCGCAGTGCAAATCGGTGTGCAAGTCGAGGATTGGGCTTCGGTAGGTAAGACCGTCGCGATGAAAGCAGTGGTGGTCGATACCAATAACAAGCCCGTTGCCGGCCGAGAAGTGAAGGTGAGCGCCGTTCGGCATAGCTATTTATCGACGCGTAAGCGTTTGGTCGGCGGTTTTTATGCTTATGAAAGCGAAGAAAAAACCGACGATTTAGGCGAAGTCTGCAGTGGTAAAAGCGACGCGCGCGGTTTGGTATTTTGCGATGTAGAACTCAAAGAAGAAGGCCGTATCGAGCTAATTGCGCAAACGAGCGTTGCCGAGAAACGCAAAATCAGCGCCGCGCAAACCGTGTGGGTCAGCCGCCAAAATGAAATGTGGTTTGATGGCGAAAACAATGATCGCATCGACGTCGTGCCAGAAAAACCTTCGTATCAACCGGGTGAAACGGCCACGTTCCAAGTGCGGATGCCGTTTAGAACCGCCACCGCATGGGTCGCGATTGAGCGCGAAGGCGTCATTGAAACCAAAGTGATTGAATTGTCGGGCAAAAATCCGACCTTTGAGCTGCCGATTGCCTCAAGCTGGGCACCGAATGTGTATGTGTCGGTGCTGGCGGTGCGTGGCCGCGTGCGCGATGTGCCGTGGTATTCCTTCTTTACTTGGGGCTGGAAAGCGCCAAGCGAGTGGTGGGATGCGTACTGGAATGAAGGTGGCGATTTCCAAGCGCCCACCGCGATGGTCGATTTATCCAAACCGGCCTTTAAATATGGCCTTGCGCAAATCAAGGTCGGCGAAGCCGCGCACAAATTGCAGGTCAGCGTGACTGCTGATAAGCCGGTGTACAGCATCCGCAAAACTGCGCAAGTAAAAGTGCAGGTCAAACTCCCCAATGGCAAACCCGCGCCCGCAGGGACAGAGGTGATGTTTGCCGCTGTAGACGAATCGCTGCTTGAGCTGCAGCCCAATACCTCGTGGAATCTGCTGGATGCGATGTTGCAGCAACGCGCTTACGGCGTTGAAACCGCCACGGCGCAGCAAGAAGTGATCGGTAAACGCCATTTTGGTCGCAAAGCCTTGCCACCCGGCGGCGGTGGCGGCGTCGCACCAACGCGTGAATTGCTCGATACGCTGTTGGTTTGGCAACCGAAACTCGTGCTCGACGCCAACGGCAGTACCACGATTGCCGTGCCGCTGAATGATGCATTGACCAAGTTCAAACTCGTCGCCGTTGCCGAAGTGGGGGCGGGACAATTTGGGACGGGCAGCACGTCGATTGCGGTGACGCAAGATTTGCAGCTCACCGCTGGCCTGCCGCCACTCGTACGTGAGGGCGATCAGTTTGCGGCAATGACGACGATTCGCAATGGCAGTAGCCGCGCGATGAAAGTTCTAGTTTCAGCGCAGATCAGCCCTCACCCCTTACCCTCTCCCGAAATGGGAGAGGGGGATAGGCTGCGCTTGCAGCGCGGTCTTACTTTAGGCTCGCAAACGATCGACATCGGCGCGGATGAAGCGCGTGAAGTGATCTGGCCTGTGACGGTTCCGATGGGGGTGAGCAAGCTTGATTGGGTGATTTCCGCCACCGAGCAGGGCGGTGAAAAAGCAGTCGACAAACTGGCGCACAGCCAGCAAGTCGAGCCAGCGATTCCAGTCACAGTGCAGCAAGCCTCGCTGCGCCGGCTTGATACGCCAGTGACGATGCCGCTTTTGAATATACCAATTGCGCTACCACCGAATGCACAAGCGGGGCGTGGCGGTATCAATCTGCAATTCCAAGCCAAACTCACCCGCGATATGCCTGCGGTGCGCGAATGGTTCTTGAAATATCCGTACATTTGCTTGGAACAAAAAGCCTCGGTGGCGATGGGGCTGCAAGACAAATCCCGTTGGGAAAAAATCATGCAGGAGTTGCCGCTGTATCTTGATTCCGATGGTTTGGCGATGTATTACCCGCCACGCGAGGGCAGCGGTGCGAAGGGCTACGATTCTTTAACCGCCTATATACTGAGCGCGGCGCATGAAGCAGGCTACGCGATCCCCGATGCCTCACGCGAAGCCATGCTCAAAGGCTTAACGCTCTTTGTCGAGGGCCGAATCAAACGCGACTTCTGGTCGCCGCGCCCTGATCTGGATGCGCGCTACCTCGCTGCGTTTGATGCGCTAGCGCGTTACAGCCGCTTCGCGCCGCGCCAATTAGCGGTACTGAATATCCAGCCACAAACGTGGACGACGGCGATGCTGGTGGATTGGTTGTCGCTTTTGCAACGTGCCCCGACCTTGCCCGATCGCGCTACTCGTTTGGCAGAAGCCGAGCAAATCTTGCGCGGCCGCCTCACTTACCAAGGCACGCGCATGGTGTTTTCGACTGAACGCGATGATTACTGGTGGTGGTTGATGAATAACGGCGACGTGAACGCGGCACGCCTGATTTTGGCCGTACGCGAGTTACCGACTTGGAAAGACGACGTGCCGAAAATGTTGACGGGTCTCTTAGGTCGTCAACAGCGGGGCGTGTGGTGGACGACCAATGCCAATGTATGGGGTACGCTCGCCGTCGCGGCATTTAGCAAACAGTTCGAGGCAATACCTGTAACAGGGCAGGTGAAGGCGACCTTGGGCGAGGTGAACAAATCGGCCGTCTGGGGCGCAACTGATCCAGCTCCGGTCATGTTGCCGTGGCCAACAAAGACGACGAACTTGAGCATCACACAGCAAGGCTCCGGCGCGCCGTGGGTGACAGTGCAAGCTCTCGCCGCCGTCGCGCTCAAAGCGCCGCAAGTCGCCGGATACAGCATCAAGAAAACGCTGACGCCAGTCGAGCCAAAAGTCGCAGGCCAATACAGCCGCGGCGACGTGGTGCGCGTGACCTTGGAAATCGACGCGCAAGCGGATATGACGCAAGTCGTCGTTGACGACCCTATCCCCGCAGGCGCTACGATTTTAGGTAATGGTTTGGGGCGAGATTCAGCCATCGCCACCCAAGGCGAAAAACGCGAAGGCTGGGCGTGGCCTGACTTTGAAGAGCGCTGCTTCGCCGGCTACCGCGCCTATTACAGCTACGTGCCACGCGGTAAATTTTCTGTCGAATACACCGTGCGCTTGAACAACGCCGGTACTTTCCAACTGCCGCCAAGTCGAGTCGAAGCGATGTACGCGCCTGATGTATTTGGCGCAGCGCCAAATACGGCAATGGTGGTTAAGTGATTGATTAATCGATAAATGTAGGATGGGTGGAGCCGTATTTTGGCGATACCCATCGTCTTGGGGTTGATGGGTATCGCTGCGCCCCACCCATTCTACGCCCTGAGCATCACTATTTAAAATATTACAAATTCAAGATGGGTGTGAGCGAATGAAAAAGTATCTAGCTTGTTGTTTAATGTTGTGGTCGACGCTGGGTTTTGCCGTCGATTTGACCAAGGGTGATGCTGCTGCGGTATTGGCTACGTTGAATCAAATTCGGCAGGCGCAAGGTTTGCCGGCTTTGGTGCCGAATGACGCTTTGTCGAAGATGGCGAGCGAGCATGCTCGCTATTTGGCCGAGCATCCGAGTGACATGCATCAGCAGACCGATCGAGAATCTCCTTTTTTTACTGGAGAAACCGTCGACGCGCGATGTGATCGCTTGAAGGCGGGGTTTAGCTGTGCTGAAGTGATTGCACCAAAAACGAGCGATTGGAATGTATCTTTACGCTCTTTGTTACGTGGTATTTACCACCGAAAAATTTTACTCGATCCTTTGTTGAACTTGGTGGGTGTGGGCGAGTTTAGAAATAGCAAAGGCGAGTTAACGCATGTGGTCAATTTTGCCGCACCGACTACGCAGTTGACCACGATGGTCGCAAAGCGCTGTGTGGAAGGTCAGTGTACTGAGCTCGCAAAGCCGGCCTTGATGCTGGCACAAAACTATGTAAAGTGGCCGATTGAGAGTTCCGTATTAGGGCCTGTGCATCCCATTACGCTAAGAGGGCAAGAGATTCCAGATCCTTTGACTGACGATTGGCCTGTATCGGGTTATCTCTTATCGATTAACGCAAAAACGCCGTTCAAGGTGCTCTCTTGGTCGGTGAAGGACGAGGCGACCGCGCAGGTGTTTGATTCACAATATCAGGCGGACCCCAATTCTGAAGAGACATTCTGGTTGTTAAAAACAAAAAAGCCATTCGATTCTGCTGCAAGGTATAGCGTTTTGGCCAAAGTCGTCACTAAAGGCGTTGAGACTGAGTTGAGATGGCAATTTCAAACTAAGTCCAATCTTAAGCTGAAGGCGTTAGATGTCGAAACAGGGGCTGAGATCAAGCCAGATGCATACCGAAAAAACCAAAAAATTAAGCTTTTTAGTGATAGTGTTTCTGATTCAGTTTCTTGGAAAGGGATGTGTATTGAGTTTGCCAATGCAGAAGTGGATTCTGTGATTGCAACCATCAATGATCTGGGGCCACATTGTTTTGTTGAGGCGCAAGATACGCAATTTCAAAATCAAGTGATTCGGATTTTATTCAATAAGGGCACGACGCCGACTGACTCAATGTAGGCACAACTTGCTTAGTTTAAAAGAATCGTTGGGCTTAGCCGTATTGTGACGATACCCATCACTTCGATTGATGGGTATCGCTATGCTCCAAACACCCTATATCGCCTTAATCACAATACATCAGTGCTTTTGAGCAATGGCACGCGGGTTGAAACCGCGTTGAGGGCGATCAGGTGAATCATTTCGCTGACGGTGGTGCAGCAATCGGCCAGAATTGAGACGGTGTATTTTTCTGCTGCTTTCGAGATGGCGGTATGGGTCACGCAATTTTGCGTCATCATGCCGCAGACGAGTAGCTCGGTCACGCCAAGCTTCTGCAAAGTGCTTTCTAGATCGGTGTGATGAAAACTATCGGCATAGGCTTTGATGACCACTGGTGAGTCTGGAGCTGCTGCAAGAATACGTTGATGTATCTCAGCGCCAGTGCTGCCTTTATTGAAGAAGGGAGCAATACCCAGGCTTGGGTCGGCAATGTGCTGAATATGAATGACGTGCGTGCCAACCGCTTTTGCCTTGGCGATGGCCTGCTCGATATTGAGCAGAGTTGCATCGGTATTCCACAGCGGGAATGCGCCGTCAGGGAAGTAATCATTTTGCAAATCAATCACTAATAATGCACGTTGTGTTGGCTGGGTCATCATAGGGCTCCGATCAAAGTGATAGAGCACTTATTATCGGTTGAGTTGTCTCGCAAACACAGTGGCCTAATTGCCAAAATGCACTAAGATTGGGCCAATGCATTGTTATGAGTTGCTACCATGCCCAACAGTTCGCGTCCCATCGTCGCCATCGTCGCGTTTGATCAAATTAGTCCGTTTCATTTGTCGGTGCCTTGTGTGGTGTTTGGAGAAAATCATCCCGGTGCCCCGCACTTTGACTTACGGGTTTGCGCCTTCGAAACGCCGCCTTTGCGCACCTCGGCGGGTTTTACCGTGGGTGATGTGTACGATCTATCGGTACTGGATCTCGCTGAGATGATTATTATCCCCAGCTGGCGCAATCCAGCCGAAGCACCACCGCAGGCATTGCTTGAATCGCTGAAAGCGGCGGCAGATCGTGGTGCGCATTTGGTGGGCTTATGTTTGGGGGCGTATGTGTTGGCTGAAGCGGGCTTGCTTGATGGTCGAGACGCGACAACGCATTGGGCGTTTGCCGAAGATTTTGCGCAGCGTTTTCCCAATGTAAAGCTCGATGCCGATGTACTGTATATCGATGATGGCAAAATCCATACTTCGGCGGGTACGGCGGCGGGGCTTGATTGTTGTTTGCACTTACTGCGTAGCCAATACGGCGCCAGCGCTGCGAACTCCGTTGCCCGTCGCCTGGTGGTGCCGCCGCACCGACAAGGCGGGCAAAGTCAGTATATCCAGCAACCGCTGCCTAGTACGGCGCGTGATTCGCGGCTGGCCGAGTTGATTACATGGGTTCGGCAGAATTTAGCGCTACCGCATACGCTCGATAGCCTCGCCGACAAAGCGCTGATGAGCCGCCGCACTTTTACGCGGCATTTTCGCCAGCTGTGCGGGCTTACTGTGGGTCAGTGGCTGATTAATGAGCGGTTGGCGGTGACGCAAGATTTATTGGAAAGTAGTGACTTCAATATCGAGCAAATCAGCGTGCAAGTCGGCTTTGGCTCTCCTGCATCATTGCGGCATCATTTCAAGCAAAACTTTGGTGTGTCCCCGCAGACATGGCGGCAAACATTCCATGGCGATATTGCTCAAGAAGGCGTGTGATTTCACATCACCGTCGTGCGCAATTGCATCGGCTTAGTGCCAAATTGTTGAGCAAAGCGGGCGCTAAAGCGCGAGGCCGAGGCGTAGCCGCATTGTTGGGCAATGGTGCCGATCGGTTGTTTGGTGGTTTGGATCATACCGAGTGCCATATTGAGCCGGACTTGTTCGAGTAATTGCCGGAATGATTTGCCTTCTTTGTCGAGTTGGCGGCGTAGTGTCGATGCGCCGACGTGCAATTGCTCAGCCATCGCGTCGACCGTCCAATCTTTGGCGGCGTTGAGCATAATCAGTTGCTGTACGCGCTCGGCAAGTGTATCGCTGCGATTGAGCAATAGGCCCGCGCCCAATCCCGCCATCGTCATGGCGAGCAATAAACCTTCGGCGCGGTGATGCAGTAGTTCGGCGGGTTCATGGTTGGCCGTGGCAGCGAAGACTTCATCCCAAAGTTTGGCAATGACCGGCGTGGATTTCTCGCACAACCGCGCTTCGGTTTTGAGTGCTGCAGCTACGGCAGCGGGGTAGCTGGTGCGAAAATGCTCGATCAATTGCGGATCAAACAGCAATACCTCGCAGACATAACCCTTGGCATCGGGCACATTGGTCAGCGTTAATTGCATCCCGGCAGGCGCAATAATCAAATCATCGCGCCGTGCGATCTGCGTTTGTTCATTCAACCAAATGTGTTTTTCACCCTGCCGAATCCGCATCAGCGTGGGCTGCAGGCAGGCCACTTGGCGCAGTTGCTGCGTGGCTTTGGCTAAAATCACCGTTTGCTGAATTTGGCGGGTTTGGACTTGCATTGCGATATGGGTTCCTGCTTAACATCTGGCAATGATACGGCGTAGTTGAAGGCCGCACTAGCGGCCTTGACTGGCTCAATTCGTATGCAATTACTTAGCGCGTTGATACGTGGCGGTCAATGTGGCTTTGCCTAGTTTGTGTTGATTGAGCATATAGCCGACCAGTGCGCCGCTGGCGTTGGCGTCGAGTGCTAACTCGGCCACATCCAAGGCCCAGACCGTATGAATGTAGCGATGCGCTTTGTCGCCTGCGGGTGGGCAAGCGCCACCGTAAGCGGCGCTACCGAAATCGGTACGCGTTTGAACTGCGCCCGCAGGTACTGTACCCGCTGCGATGCTGTTGACGTTGGCGGGGATATTGACCACGCCCCAGTGCCACCAGCCGCTGCCCGTTGGTGCATCGGGATCATAAACGGTCACGGCAAAGCTCTTGGTGCCTTTGGGGGCATTTTTCCAGCTCAGTTGCGGCGAAACATTGCCGCCAGTGCAGCCAAAACCACTGAATTCTTGTTGCTTGCTCATCGGCGCATTGGCTTTGAGGTCGGTGCTGGTCAGTTGAAAGTCCGCCGCAAAAGCCGCGTTGGAGAGGATAAGGGTAGCGAAGAGGGCTGAGGCAATTTTCATGATGGGCTCCTGAATAAGAGTCATCATCATACAAATTGCAGCGCTCGGTGTTTGTGCTACAACGCTCTAGTTTTAGCTTTAAACGCTCAGTAGTGGTTATTTATATCAATTTTAGAGCTTTTCGAGCTGGTACTGATGGCTGTGTTGAATGGATTTGTATGTATTTAATCGCAGTCATTGAAAATAAAGGCTTGTAATTAAATACCCATCTTATCCCGCAAGGCGTAATACCAAGCCCCTAAGGCCGTCAGTGGTACGCGGAAATGCCGTCCGCCGGGGAAGGGCAGGTGTGGAAGTTGTGCGAAGGCATCAAATCGCTCGTATTGCCCACGAATGGCTTCTGCTAATAGCCGCCCCGCTAAATGCGTATACGTTACGCCGTGACCGCTGCAGCCTTGTGAGTAATAAATGGTGTCGCTGAGCCGACCCATTTGGGGTAGGCGCGACAAGGTGAGCGAAAAGTTGCCGGTCCACGCAAAATCGATGTTCACGCCCGCCAGTTGCGGGAAGGTCTTGAGCAAATTGGGCAGCAACACTCTCTCGATGTGCGCGGGGTCTTTGGCACCGTAGCTGACGCCGCCGCCGTACAGCAGCCTTTGATCGGCGCTGATGCGGTAATAGTCGAGCAGGAAATTGCAGTCTTCGACGCAGTAATCCGATGGAATGAGTTGCGTGGCGAGTTCACCCAGTGGCGCAGTAGCGATGATTTGACTGCCGCAAGGCATCGTCTTGGCGGCGAGTTCGGGTACTAAATCGTCGATATAGGCATTGCAGGCGACGATGACCAAATTGCAATTGACCGAACCTGTTGCTGTTTTAACTTGCGGACGCGTGCCCCGCACGATTTGTATCACCGGTGATTGCTCGTAAATGATGCCGACCAGCGATTCAAAAGCCGCCGCTTCGCCGAGTGCGAGATTGAGTGGATGAATATGCCCACCGCTGTGATCAAGCAGGCCAGGCCTGCGTATCAACCGCTAGTCTTATCGCGCCTTGATCGAGAATTTCTAGCTGGGTATGGCCATAGCGCTCCCAGAGTACTTTTTGTGCCGCTAGATGCCCCATTTGCTTTGGGGTGAGTGCGGCAAACAGACCGCCATTTTTTAGATCGCATTGAATCTGATATTGGGCGATGCGCTCGCGAATAATACGATTGCCTTCAAACGCCATTTCGCCCAAGGCTTGTGCTGTTGTTGTACCGTATTGCCGCTCGACCACATCCATATCGCGCGAGTACGAATTCACAATTTGCCCGCCATTACGCCCCGATGCGCCCCAGCCCACAAAGGCGCTTTCTAAAATAGCAACCTTAAAGCCTGCTTCAACCAAGTGCAGCCCCGCCGAAAGGCCAGTAAACCCTGCACCAATAATGCAGATATCGACTTGAATATCGTCCGCTAGCGCAGGGCGCTCAGGCAGTGGATTGGCGCTGGCGGCGTAATACGATGGGGCATGAGCGGGCTTGGGCATATGAACTCCGAACGGGATTGTTCAAGTACGGTTTGTTCTTTTTCAGTGCCTGCGGCGTGGCGTCGCTTGGTTGTTGAGCTGCTTAGCAAAGCCCGCACCCTCAGGGTGCACGTTTTGTTTCCAGTCGCAGTCCGCGACGGGGACTCACTTTCTTTGCTTCGCCAAAGAAAGTAAGCAAAGAAAGGCGACTGTAAAACACTGTGCCGTAGGCACTTAAAACCATCTAAAAGCATTTTGAGCATCACCTAAATCAACAACTCCGCTGGCGTGTAATCCAGCGCTAAATCCCTTGCCACAGCCGCGTAGGTGACTTTGCCTTGGCAAATATTCAGACCATTACGCAAATGTACGTCGTCATTGAGCGCGTGTTTCCAGCCCTTGTTGGCAATCGCTAGCACAAATGGCAAGGTCGCATTGGTCAGTGCTAGCGTGGCGGTGCGGGCTACGCCGCCGGGCATATTGGCGACGCAATAATGGATGATGTTGTCCACCACGTAAGTCGGTGATTCGTGGGTCGTGGGGTGCGAGGTTTCAAAGCAGCCGCCTTGATCAATTGCCACGTCGACCAAGACCGAGCCGGGCTTTATTAGTTTGAGCATTTGTTTTGAGACTAATTTGGGCGCCGCCGCGCCCGGAATCAGCACCGCACCAATCACCAAATCGGCGCTGGCGAGAGCGACTTCAATTGCGTCGGTGGTGGAGTAGAGCGTGGTGAGTTGTGGGCCAAATTGCGTGTCGATTTCTTTTAGGCGATTGAGCGATACATCAAAGATAGCCACCTTCGCGCCCAAGCCCATCGCCATGCGCGCGGCATTGATGCCCACCACGCCGCCACCGAGTACGACGACATTGGCAGGTGCAACGCCGGGCACGCCGCTGAGTAAAATCCCCGCGCCACCTTGGGCTTTCTCAAGGCAATGCGCGCCAGCTTGAATCGACATCCTTCCTGCCACTTCCGACATTGGCGCGAGTAGTGGCAAGCCGCCACGACCATCGGTGACGGTTTCATAAGCAATCGCGATGCAATCGCTATCGATCAGGCCTTGGGTTTGCTCTGGATCAGGCGCGAGATGCAGATAGGTAAACAGGATTTGCCCAGCGCGCAGCATGGCAATTTCGCATGCTTGTGGCTCTTTCACTTTCACAATCATGTCTGCACGGGCAAAGATTTCTTCGGCTGAATCAACGATTTGCGCGCCTGCGCCTATGTAGTGATGAGCGCTAAAATCGATTTCATCACCGGCATATTTTTGGATCATGACGGTGTGGCCTTGCTTGACCAGTTCTTTGACGCCACTGGGCGTCAAGCCAACGCGGTATTCGTGATTTTTGATTTCTTTCGGTACGCCGATCAACATGTGTATCACCTTTGTGGGGCTGTTTACACCAAGTTTGGTAAGGTGATTTGAGTGTAGATAGCGGATTGGCCTTTTCCAAGGTGGGTTTGCCCTAGTGATGTCTACCGTGCCAGCATGCGGTTTTGATCTATGCTAAATGCAGTTTATTGGCGTTCAAAATCACGAGAGCACATCATGACAGCGCATTGGCACACTCAAGCAGCAGCTCAGCAATTTGAAGGCAGAGCATTTATTAATGGTGCTTATGCTGAGGCAGACAGCGGCAAAACGTTTGCAAAGGTGAATCCCGCCATGCGCAGTGTTTTGTGTTCAATTGCCGATTGTGGCGAGTTTGAAGTGAATACCGCAGTGCAGGCGGCGCGCGCTGCATTTGATGATGGACGTTGGGCTGCACTTGCCCCCGTTGCGCGAAAGAAAATCTTACTGCGCTTTGCTGAGTTGATCCGCGAGCACGGCGACGAGTTGGCCTTGCTTGAAACGCTCGACACTGGCAAGCCGATTTCTGATTCATTGGCGGTCGACATTGCGGGCAGTGCATATTGCATTCAGTGGTACGCCGAGGCGATTGATAAAGTCGGTGGGGAAGTTGCACCGCTGGCTGGTAATTTAGTGGGTATGGCTACAAGAGAGCCGATTGGTGTGGTTGCTGTGGTGGTACCTTGGAATTTTCCGCTATTGATGGCCAGCTGGAAAATCGCCCCCGCACTGGCGGCGGGCAATTCCGTGATTTTAAAACCGTCCGAAAAATCACCGCTGACGGCGATTCGCATCGCGGCCTTAGCCCAAGCCGCTGGCATCCCCGATGGTGTGTTGCAAGTGCTGCCCGGTGCAGGTGCAACGGGGCGCTTATTGGCAGAGCATCCCGATGTGGATTGCATTGCATTTACCGGCTCAACGGCAGTCGGAAAATTAATTATGCAAGCAGCAGCGCAATCGAATTTAAAACAAGTTTGGCTGGAGTTAGGCGGTAAATCGCCGAATATCATCCTTGCTAACTGTCCTGATATCAGCGTTGCAGCCAATGCCGCCGCAGGCGGGATTTTTTATAATCAGGGTGAAATGTGCTCCGCCGGTTCGCGGGTTTTGGTGCAACGTGAGATTTATCCGCAATTTATTGCGGCTTTGGAAACCGCAGCACAAGCCTACACACCGGGCGATCCGCTCAATCCTGCGACACGCATGGGTGCGATTGTCGATCAAATCCAATACGACAAAGTGCTGGCCTACATCGCCTGTGGCAATAGAGAGGCTGAGCACATTTGCGGCGGTGATGCGGTGATGACTGAAACGGGGCTATTTATTACGCCAGCGATTTTCAAAACAGCTCCCGATACAACCATCGCCCGCGAAGAGATTTTTGGCCCCGTGTGCAGCGTGATTGTGTTTGATACGCCGGAAGAGGCGATTCAAATCGCCAATGACAGTGAATATGGACTTGCAGCCGCCGTGTGGACTGCAAATCTCACAACCGCGCACACGATGGCCAAAAAACTACGAGCCGGAACGGTGTGGATCAATTGCTATGACGAAGGCGGCGATATGAATCTGCCTTTTGGTGGCTACAAACAATCAGGCAACGGCCGCGATAAATCGCTACATGCCTTGGACAAATACACTGAATTGAAATCGACGTTGATTAAGTTGTGAAGGCAACGCCCACAAATACAGAATCTGTTGTGCGATAGATTGGTGGTATGGGTATTTTCCTGCAGCCTATTATTTAAATAGCTTGCAATAAAATACATCATGAAAGGCGATTTTGTTTACTTCAAAAGCAATCCGTAAATATATAATCGCTCCACCTCAAGCCAGCCGCCAGATCAAATCACCATGTCCCTCTACAGTCAACTCCAGCAAGCCCGTAGTGAAGAAGACGTCAAAGACGCTTACATTAAAGCACTTGGCCTCAAAGGATTTACCAAAGGTTTGATTGATATTCAAACCGCTGAAATCTGGTTTGAAGCCAAAGATACGGGCAAACATTCCAGCTACGCGATGTTCACGCAATTGCTGCATTACGTGCAAGTGGCGCTCAACAAAGGTGAAACCGTACCGCCATTTCTCGCCGTGATTGACACCGAAAAAGCCGCGCTAATGAAAAGCGTCGATGTGTTGCCATTTCTGGCGAAAAAAACCGTCAAATGGGGCAAGTCCGCCAGCCAGTACACGCCCGATGCTTTGGCCGAAATTTCCGCCCACATCGGTACGCATTTTGTCTCATTCAAAATATCGACACATGAAGACGAATTCATCAGTACCGTAAAGGCCGCGATTAAATCGGGCGATATTATCCGCACTCAAATCACCCCCGATAATTTGAAGCAGGTGTTCGATAAATGGGTGCTCATGATCGGGCGTGAAATCGTCGGCGTGGCGGAAGAAGACTACGCGCTACTGTTTTTTGCCGACATCATGCACGATGGCAAGGTATCGACCCACGCCAATCTGCCCGCCGAATTGCTGCATAAAAATGATGCGCCCGTATTTAGTTTGAATGGCAAAATTTTTGAACTTCGCAACAAACAAGGCTACGACCGCTTCTGGGCGATTTACCACAAGCCGCCGAAAGCCGAATACCGTGATTACTTGCTGGAACGCCGCGACAGCTTGATTCCGCTGGATGAACGCAGCTTTAAAGGCGCGTATTACACGCCTTTGGCGGTGGTGGATAAAGCCTACGATCTGCTTGCGGAAACTTTGGGCAAAAACTGGCAGAAAGACTACATAGTTTGGGATATGTGCTGCGGCGTTGGCAATCTGGAAGTCAAACACAGCAACCCGCGCAGTATTTATATGTCCACGCTCGATCAAGCCGATGTGGATGTGATGAAGGCCACCAATACTTGCGTCGCCGCGCAACGCTTTCAATATGATTATCTGAATGATGACATTAGCGACGATGGCCAAATTGACTACTCGCTCACCAACAAAGTGCCAGCGGGATTACGCCAAGCGATTGCCGATGGAAAAAAGATTCTGGTGCTGATTAATCCGCCGTATGGCGAAACTGGCGCTGGGATAGCCAAGGGAAATAAGAATAAAAAGGAAGTAGAGCAGACACAAATTAATTCTTTAATGAAATCCCATGAAATGGGCTACGCCAGCAAAGAGTTATTTGTTCAGTTTTTGGTGCGAATCGCAAGAGAAATCCCAACCGCCACTTTAGCTATGTTTAGTACCTTGAAATATGTAAATGCCCCCAATTTTGAGAAATTTAGATCCACATGGAGTGCCAAATATCTTGGAGGGTTTGTGGTTCACAGCAAAGCCTTTGATGGATTGAATGGGGACTTTCCAATTGGATTTTTAGTCTGGAAAACGAATCAAAATGCTAAATTAAAAATACCGATAACAGAAATTGCTGTTAATGTTTTTAATAAAAAAGCACAAGCCATTGGTGAAAAGAATTTTTATAATATCCCAAATGCTACATATCTGAACGTTTGGACTGATAAACCAGCGACAAATGATGAATTGGCCTTGCCTTTATCTAATGCGATAAAAGTTTCAAGCAATCCTAGAATTAAAAAATCATGCGATGCCATGATTGGTTATTTGTATGCCAGCAATAATGATTTTCAACACGCTGGACAGGAAACCTGTGTTACTTCTTCTATTTTTACGGGCGGCAATGGTGGCGGTTTGTACATTACTTCTGAAAACATCTGGCAAGTTGCCGTTGTTTTCTCCGTTCGACAACTAATAAAGCATACTTGGATAAATCATAACGATCAGTTTTTACAGCCTACCCAACTTTTATCGGGCGAATTCAAAAATGACTGCCTAGTCTGGATGCTATTCCACGGAAAAAACTTAACCGCTGGCGCGAACGATCTGGAATGGAGCGACAAAAAATGGTCATTGGTGAATCACTTTATTCCCTTCACCGACGCCGAAGTTGGCGCACCTGAGCGATTTGAATCGGATTTTATGAGTGAATATCTTGCGGATAAGAAACAATCGAAAGAAGCCAAAGCGGTATTGGCGACAGGCTTGCAATTGTGGCAAGCGTATTTCTCTCACATCGACGAGCGCAGCGTGCGCGATGAGTTGAAACTCAATCGCTCCGATGTCGGCTGGTATCAAATCCGCAATGCGCTAAAAAAACGCAACGACAGCGGCGACACGATTCCCGTCGATTTCACCCCCTTTGAAACCGCCTACAAAGCATTGAGCGAAAAACTCCAACCGCAAGTATTTGAATTGGGTTTTTTGCGTTGAGCTATATAAATTATATTTTTTTGGTAAGGTTAGGGTAAATAAATCAACGTCAATGATTGGTATTTTTTTCAACAGCGCAATGGTGGGTTACGGCATAAAACCCGCCTAACCCACCCTTGTATCTTTCTCTCCGTGGTGGTTAGCTACTACCACATGAGGCGAAGTGAGTTTGAACCCACCCTTAAGGCATTGACCTTGCAACGTAGATTAAACCCTTCGTCCTCACTTCTTTCGCCAAATCAGACACTGAACG
>CAUOZE010000004.1:0-112444 GCA_963508915.1 uncultured Deefgea sp. | reverse complement strand
GCTTGCCCGAGGCAAGAGCAAAATGTCGGCGCTCGGTGCTTGCATGCGTAAACTGGTTCACCTGTGTTTCGGCGTGCTGAAAACGCAAAAAAAGTATCAAGCTGAATACCAAAATGCTTGACCGGCAAGACGGTATCTACAAATCGCCTGATCTCCGGCCAGCTCCGTCTACCCGAAGCCGAAGCAGCGCTGGCGGAGGTGGTTTGATTGTATGGCTAGGTATATTTACATGGATTTTGAATATAAAGGTATGGGTCTATATACCCATCTCAATCAACTAGGGTATGCATCATGACGCATGATTTGACGACATCAGCGGTGTCCAGACGGAATGTACTGAATAATCGCTTTGCTCTGAATAAACTTGAAGAACATCTAGCCCTTGGTGGTTTGGTGATCGATGGTGAGGCTTTGTTTTTCAAAAACCATGTTGCGGAAATTCTTGATGTTGACGAGCGTACGATTGATCGTTATCTGGCTAGTCATGAACAAGAACTGAAGGCCAATGGTTACCGTGTTTTGAAGGGACAATCCTTAAAAAACATCAAGATGGCTCAAGTCGACGACATCAATGTCGTCGACTTAATTGGCGCAAAGACGCCATCGCTGGGCGTGTTTACTTTCCGGTCGGTGCTGAATCTGGCCATGCTGGTGACTGAGAGCGAAAGGGCGAAGGCCATTCGTAGCCGAATGTTAGACATCGTGCTGGATGTTGTCGCACAAAAGGCTGGCGGTCACACCCGCTTTATTAATCAGCGCGACCAAGATTACCTACCTGCTGCATTTCAGGAAGATAGCTATCGGAAGCAGTTTACCGACGCATTGCGTGACTGTTTGGAAATGGGTAATCACAAATACGCGGTGTATACGGACAAGATTTATCAGGCGGTTTTTTGCGAGTGTGCCAAGGAGTACAAGCAGATTCTGCGATTGGCTGAAGGTGATAGCACGCGCGATACGATGTATGCCGAGGTTTTGCGCACACTGGCCAGTTTTGAGAGCGGTTTGGCGGTGCAGATCAGGCAGAAAGCAGCAGAGCTTGGTCGGAAGCTGAGAGGTACAGAAGTGGATATCTTGCTTACTGAAGCAGCGAGTAGCCCGTTTCTCAAGCCGATGATTGACGATGCTAGGGTTCGGATGGCTAGCCGTGATTTGGGGTTTCGCGATGCCTTGCATCAGAAACTAGAGGCGTATGTGCAGGCGGTGCCAGAAGCTGATTTTGAGCGCTTTTTGGGTGAACGCAGTCAAGCATTGGAAGATAGGTTGTCTGATCCGAAGTTGCTGGCGGTGTTGCAGCGATTGAAGGATCGCTAAAGCATGGAACAATTGATTCTATATTTTGATACTGCTCATGCGATTGATGTGCATGACTGGATCATTGAGCGAACAGGCGGTCGCTCAGGCATTCTCGACCTTGGATTGCTGGATAGTGCTTTGCAGCATATTCAGAATGATGATTACTATCCGACATTCGAGGAAAAGCTGACTCATTTGGTGTTTGCGATTAATAAATTCCATGCCTTTAACGATGGCAATAAGCGCTCAAGCCTGACGTTAGGTGCATATTTTCTCACGCTGAATGGTTATGACTACTGCGTGTCGAGATTCGTTGTTGAAATGGAGAATGTCGTGGTTGCTGTGGCAGACAACCAAATTGCAAAGCCTTTACTGCAAAGATTGATTACTTCATTGATTGAAGATGACGATTATTCGGACGAGCTGAAGCTAGAGCTATATGAAGTGCTTGGCGCAGGTTTAATTGATATGGATGCTGAGCATTTCTAGGGTCGGGGAATTGATATGAGTTTATGCACTCAGGACGGGTATCGTGACTACCTGCAAAGCCAAAAAGGCTTAAAAGAAAATACCATCAATAGCTACTGCTCTGGACTTAAGCACCTTTCCAAGCATGCAGGAAAAGACCTCTTTAGCCTTTACGATATTGCTGAGCTTGATGGATTGATTGAACGATATGTTCAAGGTGGTCTTGATGAGCAACAAGGCGAATATGGTAACTGGGCTGCTAGTAATGCCTTGAAGCATTGGCGTGAGTATGTGCAGCAAGCTGCTGCTGATATTTCGCCTCGTACGTGGTTACTAACGTGGAATCCGAAGCATTTCAAAGAAGGTGGTGACGCGGGTGTTCTATTGGATGAGGTAATGCGATGGACTTGTCATTCCAAGCAACCTCAAATTGGCGATCATTTTTATCTGATTCGACTGGGTGAAGACCCGCGTGGTTTGGTCGCCAGTGGCATAGTGACGCGTACGTCATTTCAAGCTCCAAATTGGAAGGATGACACGAAATTAAGTTCGTATATCGAGATTAAGGCCGAAGATGTTCGACCTGATTGCGCTTCAGGCTTGCTGCCGATATTGCTGTTACAGCAATTAGCGAAAGACATCAGCTTTAAGTGGAGTGCGCAAAGTTCTGGGATAGAGATTCCAGCAAAATTAGCTTCGATAGTTAATGATATTTGGGCGAAAAGTAAGACGAAACATAGCTTGCAACAATATTTGGATTGGAGTGCTGCTGATCCTGAAGAAAGTAGACCGGATTGGTTGCCAGGTTATCAACAACGTCTAGAGCTGGCCAAGCAGATCAAGCATGGGCAATTGCCGCTAGATGAGGCTGCTTTAAATTGGCTGTGGCGAGATGGAGCTAATGGGATCTGTTCGGTTAAACCTGCTTTTTTGCCAAATGCTGCGTTTGAAAAAAATCGGGATTTTCTTAGTTCACTAACTGAGTTGGTGATTGCAGACCAATCTGTTGAGTCATACCAGAAAATAGTTGCTCAGTGGGAGCGAGCTAAGGCTGGGCAGCTATTTACCCAAATGTATTGGGGTGTGATTGCTCGGGTATTTTCTGCATTTGCACCTGAAATTTATACGACTTTAGTGATGTCCTCCGACCCTGAAAAGCTCTTGAAATGTTTGGCTTCAGATTTTCAGCTATCAAACGATTTTAGCGGTAATTGGGCGCAGAGAAGTGTTGAGATTCGGCGTTGCATTGATTCAATCGGTGCAAAAGCAAGTACTGTTGCCGAAACAAATATTGCACTTTGGCAGCTATTTAAGGCTTCTGGTCTTCCAGTTGAGCAGGCCGATGTATTTCAAATACCGGTTAATTCACCCCCTGATTCCAACGAGATTACGAGCATGACATCAACTTATCCGCTCAATCAAATTCTTTATGGCCCACCGGGCACAGGAAAAACCTACGAAACCATTTATGCCGCTTTGCTGATTCTTGAACCTGAAGCGGCAGCGACATACAAGCGTGTTAATGAAGATACGGCTAGCTCTACCCAGCAAAAGCAGGCCGCGCGCGAAGTGTTGAAGGCCCGTTTTAAAGCACTGACAGATGCACAGCGCATCCGGTTTGTGACTTTTCATCAGAGCTTTAGTTATGAAGATTTTGTTGAGGGTCTACGGGCGAACTCTATCGAGGGACAGATCCAGTATCAAGTAGAGGCTGGTGTTTTTAAGCTGATTTGCCAAGCCGCAATGGCGACTCCTGAAAGTGTGAGTCTTGATTCTTTGCTTGTTCAGTTTATTGAACAGGTTACAGAAACCCCCATTACGCTTGAAACGGCAACGGGCAAGAAATTTCGCGTCAGTTATCGGGTAGGTAATACGACACTGAGCTGTGAGCCATTAGCGTCGGAAAATGAAGGCAAGTTACCCGCCAATATTGAATATATCCGCAGTACATTGGCCGGAGAAAAGGTCGAAAATCTATATTGTGCGAGTTATGTGAAAGGTATTGCCGAGCATTTGCGTAAACAGATGCCACTGCCAACATCGAGTGTAGCAATCAATCACGCTAAATTGCCCTATGTATTAATTATTGATGAAATTAACCGTGGCAATGTTTCGCGCATT
Organism: uncultured Deefgea sp.; assembly: GCA_963508915.1. Lineage (GTDB taxonomy): Bacteria > Pseudomonadota > Gammaproteobacteria > Burkholderiales > Chitinibacteraceae > Deefgea. The sequence goes on along the minus strand of CAUOZE010000004.1, from coordinate 108,559 downwards.
TTCGGCGAGCTAATTACGCTGATTGAGCCTTCTAAACGTGCTGGTGCGCCTGAAGAGTTGGAAGTGCTGCTGCCGTATTCCAAAAAACCATTTAAGGTGCCCGATAACGTATATCTAATCGGCACGATGAACACGACCGACCGTTCACTGGCAGGATTGGATATTGCATTGCGTCGTCGGTTTTCCTTTAAGGAAATGCCGCCAAAACCTGAGTTATTAGATGGTGTGATGGTGGATGGTGTTGATGTCGGTGCAATGCTGAGAGTCATGAATCAGCGTATTGCCGTCTTGCTCGACCGCGACCATTGCTTAGGCCATGCCTACTTCATGCCGTTGACAGCGAATGGCGGAAATACACTCAGTAAACTGGCCGAGATTTTCCAGCAGAACATTACTCCACTGCTGCAAGAGTATTTCTTTGAAGATTGGGAGCGCATTCGCTGGGTATTGAATGACCAGAGCAAGGCTATTGCTGATGCGTTTGTCGTTGAAGATGCTGATTTGGTGGTGAGTGAGCTCTTTGCTGGGGTACCGGATAATAAATTGCGGCCAACGGTTCGTTGGCGATTAAATCCCGCTGCCTTCCTGCGTATTGCAGCCTATAGCGGTATTTTGAACGCACAACCTAAGCCGAATGCATCGGAGCTGGCTTAATGCTTGACCTGATTGTCGTGCGTGAATATGCGCGGCTCACGACTAGCTCCATTGAAAAAAACACGTTAGACGAAGCACAAATCAGTGAATCGGCGTTTGACTGGCTTTGCGAGTTAGCGGGGCGATTTCGCTCGTCAGGCGCATCGTTGTTGCAGGTAGATGGTCGGCGTTGGCTGAAATTGGATAGTTTCGTCGGCGTGTTGGAGAGCTCGTGCGGGCAGGTGATTGAAATTCTGCCCAAGCATCGCACTGAAAGTGATTGCGTGGTCGAGGCTCGCGGTTTGATGCGTAAGCTAATCAGCTCGGCCTTGCAAATGTCTGCGCGCCACACTGAGGTGGCCAGTCTTGAGCTTTACGATGCGCCACTAGCAGAATGGGTGATGCAGCAATTTCTAAGCGAACTGGATTATTTAATCAAGCGTGGTTTGCGCTTTGATTATCTCCGGATTGAAGAAGAGCAGCGCTATCTGCGCGGTCAGCTTGATGTCGTGAAGCAAATGCGCCAACCGCCGGGTCGTCAGCATTTTTTCCAGATTCGTCATGATGTTTTTCTTCCTGACCGAGCGGAAAATCGCTTACTCAAATCTGCGCTTGAGCTAGTTTGCCGCAATACGCAGGATGCCGAAAATTGGCGCTTAGCGCATGAGCTGTCAGGCATGCTGCACGAGTTGCCGGATAGTCGTGATATTGATCAGGATTTTCGGCTATGGCGTAACGACAGGTTAATGGCGCATTACCAAGTCATTAAACCTTGGTGTGAATTGATTCTGCACCAGCAGATGCCGCTGGCGGTGGCTGGTGAGTATCGTGGTATCAGTCTGTTGTTTCCGATGGAAAAGTTGTTTGAAAGTTATGTGGAGCAGCAGTTGCGGATGGCTCTACCCAAAGGTGCATCACTGCGAAGTCAGGTGCAGTCTGAATATTTGTGTACTCACAAGAACGAGCGAAACGAGCGAATTTTCCAATTAAAACCAGATTTGCTACTGAATATTCATGAACAAAAAATCATCTTGGATACCAAGTGGAAATTGCTCGATGCTTCTGATCGCAGCAACAAGTACGGACTGAGCCAAAGTGATTTTTATCAGTTATTTGCTTATGGGCAGAAGTATTTGGATGGTAGTGGTGAGCTGGTACTGATTTATCCTGCATGGTCAAAATTCATGTGGAAAAGAGTTGTTGGGTCGGAGTCTGACTACACCTCGCCAATAGCAAACTTTTATTTCGATAAGAAATTGTCATTGCGCGTACTGCCTTTTGATTTAGAGGATTCATTTGCAGCACAAAAATTGATCATTCAATTAACTTTGCCTGTGCATGATTAATTGCTCAGCGCGGCTTGCTGATTGTGATTTGACGAGAGAATGAATATGCACAGGCATGTGCTCATTTAAGTAGGGTATGTATGCAATTTTATTGCTCAAAATCCGCCGCTGAGGCGCTAGAAACTACCCAAAAGGGTTTGGTTAAATCGTGGCTAGAAGCTGCGCCTGCTCCCGAAGCCGCTGGGCCGTGGGTGTGGCAGGTGCATGCGATTAAGCTGGCGCGGCAGAATGTGTTCATCGTGATGGAGCGTGAAACGCGTTTTGCTATGGTGTTTTGGGGCATCAAGAAAGGCGATGGCGAAACGCTTCTGAAGCAGTTTTACGAGCGGCTGGTGAATTTGCTGCTGTGGATTAACCAAGATGTGAATTGGCTCAATGCTGCTGAAGCTGATGCGGCGGTTGAGCAAATTTTGCAGCGTGATAAACGGTTTTGCTTTGTGGCTGGCGTTGATCGCAGCGCGCAAACGCATATCAATGAAGTGGCGCGTGAATGTGATTATGCCTTCCATACTAATGGTTGTTTGCCCAATCCAGAGGATGAAGCTGCTGACTTTGATATGCAGATGAATGACACGATACGCAGTGTGCGCGGCGGTGCTTATTTTTGGCCATTTGAAGCGTTTTTCTGCTCATGGGTGCGTGAATATGCGTGTGCAACACCAGCGCAATGCGAGGAGTTGATGCTGCGCTTTACGCAACTTCATCGTGCCAAATCGGCCATCTATGCGGAAGGCTTGATTACGGATGAAGGCTAAGCGCCTCAATGATCGAGTAAACGTGTCGATTTTGGCATGATTTTTAAACACGTTTTTTTGATGTGTCGATTTTAACGATTTATTTCGACATATTAGGTGGCAATTTAGGCAGCAGGATGCTGCCCAAATCGGGAAACGCTGGGAGGCGTGAATGACCGAAGACCAATTAGAACAAGAAGCATTGAGCTGGCTCGTTGAGGCTGGGTATCGCCATATCTGCGGCTATGATATTGCACCTGATGGCAGTACCCCTGAGCGCGCCGATTATGTGCAGCCCGTGTTGGTTGAACGCTTGCGTTCGGCAGTGGCCAAGCTCAATCCCTTGATTCCTTTGGTTGCCCGTGAAGATGCGGTGAAGCAAGTATTGGATTTAGGAATTCCATCGCTGTTGTCAGCCAATCGGCATTTTCACAGTTTGCTGGTGAACGGTGTGCCAGTGCAATACCAGAAAGACGGCGAAACACGCGGTGATTTTGTGCGGCTGATTGATTTTGCCGTGACGAGCCAAAATGAATTCTTGGCTGTAAATCAGTACACGCTGAAAGGGGCGAAGCACACGCGTCGGCCAGATATTATTTTGTTTGTGAATGGCTTGCCGTTGGTATTGCTGGAGCTAAAAAATCCTGCCGATGAGAACGCCGACATTTACAAAGCTTTCGATCAGATTCAAACCTACAAAGAGCAAATTCCTGATGTGTTTCAGTACAACGAAATCCTAGTGATTTCGGACGGTACAGAAGCGCGGATGGGATCGTTGTCGGCCAATGCTGAGCGCTATATGCAATGGCGTACGATTGATGGCGTGAATCTCGACCCGCTTGGGCCATTCAGTGAATTAGAAACGCTGATTCACGGCATTCTTGCGCCTGCATACTTGCTCGATTATTTACGCTTTTTTGTGCTGTTTGAAGATGACGGCACGCTAGTGAAGAAAATCGCTGGTTATCACCAGTTTCATGCAGTGCGTACAGCAATTGAGCGCGTGGTGACGGCTTCTCGCCCCGATATGGTCGGTGGGCAAAAAGGCAAAGGCGGTGTGGTTTGGCATACGCAAGGCAGCGGCAAGAGCATTACGATGACCTGCTTTGCCGCACGTGTCATGCGTGAAGCGGCGATGGAAAACCCAACCATTGTGGTGATTACCGACCGCAATGATTTGGATGGGCAGTTATTTGGCGTGTTTTCCTTGGCGCAGGATTTGTTGCGCGAGCAGCCGGTGCAAGTGAGCACGCGGCAAGACTTGCGCGCCAAATTGAGCAATCGGCCTTCAGGCGGGATTGTCTTTGCGACGATTCAGAAGTTTGCGCCGGGCGAGGATGAAGACGTTTTTCCATTGCTATCGGACCGCCACAATATTGTGGTGATTGCTGATGAGGCGCATCGCACCCAGTATGGCTTTGAAGCTAAGCTGAAACAGCGCCTACCAAAGCATACGCCAACTTCTGAGGTGGCGACGGCTGGCGTCGTGCAAGAGGCAAGCCCACAGTATTTGGAAAGTAGCTATCAAGTCGGCTACGCCCAACATTTACGCGATGCGCTGCCGAATGCGACGTTTGTGGCATTTACGGGCACGCCAGTATCCTCGGAAGACCGTGATACCCGCTCGGTGTTTGGCGAATACATTCACATCTACGATATGCAGCAGGCCAAGGAAGACGGCGCGACGGTGGCGATTTATTACGAATCTCGGCTGGCTAAGTTAAGCCTCAAAGTCGATGAAATGGCACAAATTGACGATGACGTTGATGAGCTGGCCGAGGATGAAGAAGAAGGTGAGCAAGGCAAACTCAAATCTAAATGGGCGGCATTAGAGCGGATTGTCGGCGCGGAACCGCGTATTGCCAGTGTGGCGGCGGATTTAGTGAATCACTTTGAAACACGGCAGCAAAGCCAGTCAGGCAAGGCGATGGTCGTGGCAATGAGCCGCGAGATTTGCGTTCACTTATACAACGAGATTATTAAGCTACGCCCCGATTGGCATAACGACGACCCGGAACTGGGCGCAATCAAAATCGTGATGACAGGCTCGGCCAGTGATAAGGCGTTGCTACGGCCTCACATCTATCCTAAGCAAGTTAAGAAACGGCTGGAGAAGCGCTTTAAAGACCCAGCAGACCCATTGCAGCTGGTGATCGTGCGCGATATGTGGCTCACTGGCTTTGACGCGCCATGCGTTCATACCTTGTATATCGACAAGCCGATGAAGGGCCACAACCTGATGCAAGCGATTGCGCGGGTCAATCGCGTATTCCATGATAAGCAAGGTGGTTTGGTCGTCGATTACATCGGTATTGCCAACGAGCTAAAAGCTGCACTCAAGGAATACACCGCCAGCAATGGTCGCGGTAAACCCACCGTCGATACTGCGGAAGCATGGGCAGTGCTTGAAGAGAAAATCGACATTTTGCGTGGCATGCTGCATGGCTTTGATTACAGCGAATTTATTACAGGCGGTCATCGCCTACTGGCGGGCGCAGCCAATCATGTACTCGGCTTAAAAGATGGTAAAAAACGCTTTGCCGATAACGCGCTGGCGATGAGTAAAGCATTTAGTCTATGCGGCACCTTGGATGAAGCCAAGGCAGTTCGTGAAGAAGTCGCCTTTTTGCAGGCGATTAAAGTGTTGCTCATTAAGCGTGACCTTAGCGCCAAAAAGCGCACCGACGATGAACGCGAGCAAGCCATCCGGCAAATTATCGGGCAGGCCGTCGCTTCGGATGAAGTCGTTGATATTTTTGATGCAGTAGGATTGGAAAAACCGAATATTGGTTTGCTCGATGATGATTTCTTGGCTGAGGTTCGTAATCTGCCCGAGAAAAATCTCGCCGTCGAGTTGCTTGAGCGCTTGCTAGAAGGCGAAATCAAATCTAAATTTGCCAGTAACGTGGTACAGCAGCGCAAGTTTTCTGAGCTGCTGACCGATGTGGTGAAACGCTATCAAAACCGCAGTATAGAAACCGCGCAAGTGATGGAAGAATTGGTCGCCATGGCCAAAAAATTCCGTGAAGCGGCTGCTCGCGGTGAGTCCTTGGGCTTGTCTGAGGACGAGGTGAAGTTTTACGACGCGCTCGCCAACAATGAGTCGGCTGTGCGAGAACTTCCCGACGAAACACTTAAACGCATCGCGCATGAACTCACAGAAAACCTACGGAAAAATATCAGCGTTGATTGGTCACAACGCGAAAGCGTCCGCGCCAAATTGCGCATTATGGTTAAACGCATTTTGCGTAAATATGGCTATCCACCTGATTTTCAGGAAGATGCGATTCAAACTGTGTTGCAACAGGCTGAGGCATTGAGTGCAGAGTGGGTGTAATAGATGTGTGGCCTTGCGAGCAGTTCATGCCCTGTGTTTGGACAAGATGCGCACTACTGTAGAGGGATGTACTTGAAATAGCCGTGCGGCATCGGCGCTTGTCTTTTGGCCTGATGTCACCATATGCAACAATCTAACCTTTAGTGAACATTGGCCTACAAGTGTTATAAAAGGCTGCTTTGAAATAAGTAAAACGCTAGAAATACTTGACCGCTACAAATCGGCCCTCGAAACATCGGTGTGATGGAATTTGGAAATAGGAGACGCTTATGGTTAGTCGTAAATTCGTTAACGACCACGAAATTCAGTTAATAGCATTTGATTTTGATGGCACCCTTATTGACTCAACAAGCGCAATTGTCCAATCGATTCAATCCGCAGCGATTGATATAGGTGTGCCACCGCCTTCAAATGAGCGCGCGAGCCATATTATTGGGCTCGGACTTCTTGATGCTCTTCGACACGCCGTACCTGATTTGCCACAGGAGCGATATGGAGAACTCAGTGAACGTTACCGTTATCACTATCTAGCTCGGGATCATGAACTACGACTGTTTGCTGGTATTGAGGTGTTGCTTGAAGAGTTGGCTGCTGATGGTTATCTATTGGCTGTAGCAACAGGAAAAAGCCGCGCAGGGTTGGATAGAGCGTTGATTTCGACTGGACTTGGTACTTGGTTTCAGTCGTCTCGCTGCGCCGATGAATGTCATTCCAAGCCTCATCCACAAATGCTTGAAGAATTAATGGACGAGTTCAATGTTCTTCCAGAAGCAACCTTGATGATTGGAGATACTACGCATGACCTGAATATGGCCAGGAATGCTGGTGTGCAAGCCGTCGCCGTAACCTATGGTGCTCATCCTCGGGACGTTTTGGAAGCTGAATCTCCAGCTTACTGTGCTAATAGCGTAGAAGAGTTGAGAGCTTGGTTGTCATTACGGTAGAGTCAAGTGGGTAGTATGATATGCAATGGGCAGTCTACTGTTTTCATCTGAAAAATGTCGACTAGAGGCAAAAAGTGAAAAATATTTCGTCAACTGAATTGCTTATAAATGCTGTTTTTTTTCGGGTGACAAAAATATTGATGTACCCATTGATACATCTATGTTTTAGAATTCAACCGTTTGCAAAACATAGTAAAACAACAACTGGGATGGCACGCTGATGGACAGCACCGGCATGATTGCACGGTCAATTCAGCGCGCTTTTGCGGAAGTAGATCTGACTGAGCCAAGTGATGTTGATGCGCGCTATGTTATTGGTTATGGTTTACACGAGGCGATGCAGTATCTGGCCCCCGATATTGATGCGAACAAAATTCAGCAAGTCGTTGATGCTTATCGTGGGCATTTCTTAGCCAAAGATCATGAATTGCAGTTGTATGCTGGTGTCCTTGAGTCTTTGCCGCGTTTGCAAGATGCGGGATTTCGTTTGGCGGTTGCAACAGGCAAGTCTCGGGCTGGCTTAGATCGTGTGTTGGCTGCAACAGATTTAGCGCACTTTTTTGAAGCAACAAGAACTGCTGACGAAGCATTTTCCAAGCCCCATCCGGCGATGTTGGAATATCTTTTAGATAAAACCGATGTGGCTGCCGATCGTGCTGTAATGATTGGCGATACCACCCATGATTTGCAATTGGCGATCAACGCCGGAACCGCAAGTTTGGCGATGAGCTATGGTGCGCATCCGCTAGAGGATTTGTTGCCTTTGAACCCGTTGGCGTATTTTGATGATTTTTCTGATTTAACCGATTGGATCTTGACGCATGGCTGAACGTTGGATTTGTCGATCTGACTCTGTAGTCGAGCGAGGCTTGGCATTTCGTTTTCTTGTTCAGCGCGACGGGCGCAAGCGAAACGCGATATTGATTCGTTTCTCTCAGAATATTTATGCCTATATCAATGAATGTGCCCATGTGCCGATTGAGCTAGATTACAATTTGGGTGATGTTTTTGATTTAACGCGTGAATATTTAATCTGCTCTACCCATGGTGCGTATTACAATCCACGTAATGGCCTTTGTTTGGGTGGCCCGTGTACAGGACGGCGATTGTCGTCCTTGGTGGTAAGAGAACATGATGATGCCGTTTGGCTGATAGAGGAAAATTGAGTATGAATGAAGCTTTTGAACGTAGTGTCTTGCAAGATGTACTGACAGCTTCACTAAAAGAGCAGCGGCGTGCACGTCGTTGGGGTATTTTCTTTAAATTACTGACATTCAGTTATTTATTTATCATTTTGGCTTTAGTGATGGGCTGGATTGGTAATCGCGAAGGCGATAAGTTGGCAAACCAAGCGCATACTGCGGTTGTCGACTTGCAAGGTACGATTGCAGCCGGTGGTGAAACGAATAGTGCTTTGGTGGTGGATGGATTAAAAGCCGCGTTTGAAGATAAAAATACCAAGGCAGTGATTTTGCGCGCTAATAGCCCTGGTGGTAGTCCAGTGCAAGCGGGCATGATGCGCGATGAAATCGAGCGTTTGAAAAAAAAATACCCGCAAACACCGTTTTATGTGGTGATTGAGGATATTTGCGCATCCGGTTGCTACTATGCCGCTGTGACTGGAAATAAAATTTTTGCCGATAAAGCATCGATTGTGGGTTCGATCGGTGTATTGATGGATGGGTTTGGTTTTACAGGTGTGATGGAAAAAGTGGGTGTAGAGCGTCGTTTGCTCACGGCGGGGGCCAATAAAGGATTCCTCGATCCATTTTCGCCGCAAAGCCCAGAACAAAAAGAACGTGCTGTTGGCATGCTCGATGAAATACATCAGCAATTTATCGGTGTTGTAAAGGCTGGCCGAGGCAAAAAACTGGCTGATAACCCAGATATATTCTCTGGCTTGGTATGGTCAGGTGAGACTGGAATGAAGCTGGGTTTGGTCGATGCTTTTGGTTCTGTTGATAGTGTGGCGCGCGATATTGTGAAAGTCGACAATATTGTTGATTTCACGCCGCAGCCAAGTTTTTCGGATCGTATCGCGCGCCAATTGGGTGTTGCAGCTGCGACTACTTTCAGTTCTCAATTAAATATGCAACTCAAATAAAGCACGATAATGGCACGCAAACAACGGCATGAAGAGCATGAAAATCACGAGCGCTGGCTCGTGTCTTATGCTGACTTTATTACGCTGTTGTTTGCATTTTTCGTCGTGATGTATGCCATTTCATCGGTCAATGAAGGTAAGTATAAAGTCCTATCAAATGCATTGGTCGATGCCTTTAAGCAGCCGCAAACTTATGCCCCGAAAGTACAACTTGACAATCAAGCGATTAAAGGTGCTCCGCCTAAACTCATGGTGATTCCTGCGCCGAGCACGCTCCCTAATAATCCAAAACTAGAAGAGCAAGCGCAAAAAATGCGAGGTATGGCTGGTGATTTACGGCAATCATTGGGTAGTTTAATTGATCAAGGTAAGGTGAAGGTCACTCAATCCAAACGAGGGATTGCAGTTGAGATTAGCGACTCTATTTTATTTGATACGGGCAGAGCTGATTTACAAATTAGTTCACAAGAGGCGCTGCTGGCGATTGCTAGCTTGGTGCAAAACAGTGATAACCTGATTCAAGTTGAAGGTCATACCGATAATCAACCGATCCGTGCTGGGCAATTTCCGAGCAACTGGGAGCTTTCTGCCGCAAGGGCCACCAGTGTGGTGCGTTTATTTGAGCAAGCAGGCGTTGCACCGCAACGAATGGCCGCAATTGGCTTTGGTGAGTTCCGCCCCATGGATAGTAATGATAAAGTTCAAGGCCGCGCTAAAAATCGCAGGGTCACTTTAAATATTTTGGCCGATAACAAAGATGAAGTTGCGATTTTGCCAAATGGCCAATAATCCCTAGTCAAATTCCTTTGTTCCAATCTATATTGCCAGCTCAACCACTGTTTTGTGCAATATGAATTCTTCCGATCCCCTAGTGCTACATCGAACAACCGAGCTGATTTATCGCAACTCGGCAGCTGGTCAATTCATCTGCATTATAACGGCCACTATTTTGGTGGTGGCGCATAGTGGCGCGCATGAACTAGCATCATTGTTGTTGTTGTGGTGGGCTATAGCCAGTAGCGTTGCAGTCTATCGCCTATGGTGTGCGAGAGCTTATCAAAATACCAACAATCAGCGTGCGTCATTATGGCGTGATCGAGTTAATTTTGGCGTGGGATTAACCGGCTTTGTTTGGGGAACGGGCGGTCTCTTTTTAATGGCCACGTCGCCTGAATCATTAAAACTACTCACTGCTTTTATCTTGGCAGGCATGGTGGCAGGAGCTGTGCCGGTGCTTGGGGCAATGTTATCTGCGATGCGGATTTTTGCCATTTTGATGCTGTCCCCCATTTTGATTGCGGCCTGTCTTTGGCAAACGCGGGTCGACGTTTTACTTGGCTTACTGAGTGTTATTTATTTAGGCGTAATGTTAAAGAGTGCCAAATTATTTAATGATGCTTTAGTCGATAGTATATTGCTTGAGCAAAAGCAGGCTAATTTAGTTGAGCAATTAGTGATTGCACGCAATGCAGCTGAAGCGGCTAGCCAAGCAAAAACAGAGTTCATCGCCAATGTTAGTCATGAAATTCGCACACCAATGAATGGCATTGTCGGAATGGCTAATCTATTGGCGCAAGGAGAATTGAATGCGCAGCAGCGCGAAGAGGTCGAAATCATCCGATCTTCATCTGACTTGTTGCTCGCTCTGATTAACGATGTACTTGATGTGTCAAAGATTGAAGCGGGCTATTTGCATCTTGATATCCAAGCCTTTGATTTGAAAAACTTACTAGATGGCTTAGTGAAAATATTTCAAGTGAGTGCTCAGACTAAAGGTTTATTTTTAAAATTAGTATGGGAAGGACAATTGCCTGGTCCAGTCGAAAGTGACCCATTGCGACTGCGGCAAATTTTGGTGAATTTAATCGGCAATGCTTTGAAATTCACTCACCAAGGCGGCGTGATAATACGAATTCGTACTGAGCAACAAGGCTTAGGATGGCGGATTGGTTTTTCTATTATTGATAGTGGTATTGGGATTGAGGCTGAGCGCATGTCACATGTGTTTGATGCCTTTATTCAGGCGGATGGTTCATTAACAAGGCAGTATGGTGGCACAGGGCTGGGTTTAACTATTTCGCAGCATCTTGCCAACGCCTTAGGTGGCAGCATCCTCGTCACCGCTAATCCAGATGGCGGAAGTATTTTTTCATTTGAATTACTTTTGAATAATTCTTATCTTTTTCACCCAGAAGAAATCCATGAACCGTGTGAACTACGCTCTCTGAGTATTTTGTTAGCGGAAGATAACCCGACCAACCGCTTGGTTGCTTTGCGCCTATTAGAGAAAATGGGGCATCAAGTCATGTGTGCCGAGAATGGTGAAATTGCTTTAGCAATGTATCAGCAACATCGATTTGATTTGGTCTTGATGGATATGCAAATGCCTGTGATGGATGGTCTGATCGCGACTGAAAGGATTAGGTTGATGGAGTCTAAATTAGGCACTTCACGGCTACCTATTATTGCATTAACGGCGAACGCGCTGGAGCGAGATCGTGAAGCGTGTATGGCGGCAGGCATGGATTGTTTTCTCACAAAGCCTATTCGATCAGAGTTGCTTGCCGAAACAATTGGCCTCTACTCATGAGGGTATATGGCTGTAGATTGCTTTAAATATTCTTTTAAAGCAGATACATTTGTATTTATATATTTTTTATTCTAATCTCATATTCTTTTCTTGTCCCAATTAACTGCTTTTCTCGCATTTTCTGTGTGCTGCACCTAATCTTAAGTATTCAGTATCGTGGATGCTGTTGTAGGAAGGGAGTGTGTGTTGCAGGAATTTTCTTCACTGAGTGTCGAGCAACTGCCTGCGATATTTGCACGGCTTGAAGGACTGTTTTTACTCGATATTGAGCAAGCACATAGTGCAAGTAGTCTAGTGTTAGCTCGTTGCAAGCAACTTAAAGTTTCAGATGCAACGATGGCGAAGATTTTGCTTATTCACAGCAAAATGCAGTGGGGTAAGGGGCAATATCATGCCGCATTTTATTCCGTTGCATTAACACTTAGGAAAATTCGTGACTCATCTGCCTTTGAATTAAAGTCTGAAGCCTATTTATGGCGTGGTTTATGTAACTTAAACTTAAAACGTCATGTGGTCGCGGTTGAGGACTTCACTTATGCTGTTGAGCTCGCCTTAGAATATTCACAAATCGGCATTGCGATTGAGGCTTATGTCAATATAAGTCAAATCTATTTCTTTGCAGGGCAGTTAGATGCCGCTAAAGAGATCTTAATAATTGGTTATCGATTAGCTGTTTTGTTAAATGATCATAAGCAAATCACAAAAAGTGGCATTTTTCTTGCCAATACGCTTAATGATGTAGCCGGCTATGAAAATGCATTGTATTTATTACGCCAAATTGAAGTTAGCGCATTACAGCATGGAGACATGACTTGGGTCGTTGAAGTTGGTAAAACGATGGCGATTTCATATGTGGCCTTGGGGTATTTTGAATTGGCAGAACTTTATTTTAAATCAATGTTGGCCATTGCTGGTTTTAATAATGCTTTATGGGCTAAAGCCATCACATTGCTAAGCTATGGTGATTTCTTGATTCAGCAAGGTCGTTATGAAGAAGGACTTCATTGTCTGCTTGGCGCGGAAGATGGTGTAAATTATTTTGATAATAGCTATTTGCAGCAAAAAATATCTTTTCTAAAAGTAAAAACGTATAAGGAAAAAAGAGATTTTAAAAGTGCATTGCTTGAAATAAAGAAGTATAAGCAATTTTCTGATACAGTTTTTTCTAGTGAGTTGCTGAGTGATATAAAAGGAAAAGGATTAAATTTAACTCGCTTAGACCGATCTAGAAAAAAGATATCAAAAACAAGACAAGATTTTGAACAAATGCTTGACTTGATTTCTCCTGGCGAGTCACGTTCTCGTTATCTACAATTTCAGTATCGCTGTGCCAACGCATCCGATGTTAGTCCTATTCTTCATTTAAAATTTTCAGGGGTTTCTGTTGTTCAGGGGCCGTTTTTGCAAAAAATAAGCGCTTTATTACGTGAGTTTTGTCTTGGTGACTCGACTTGGACTAAATTACCTAACCTGGCTTATTTATTGATCCTTGATGCGTCTAATGAATCCTCCAATTCTTTGTTGTCAAAATTAAAGGCATTGATCATTGATTTTCCATGGGCTTGGCATGGTTTGACTCAGCCAACAATTGAAGTAATGGTGATTTCGGTGGAGCAAGCCGCTCAGCTATTACAGCCAATTAAAAAAGGAGGCATTGAAATTGAACTCCTTATCTAAATCAATCCAGTTACCTTTGATCGATCTTCAATTTAAGCAAGTGGAGGCGATCTATTGGCAAGCAGGGGTAGATAGTAGAGATTTGTGTTTTAGTTTGATTGAAGATTGTAAAAAGCATCATCACCCTATGCTCGGTTATTCTTATGTTCTATATGGAAGAATATTGTTGGCATTTAGCGAGGATGAGAAAGCACTCCACGCAATAACGAAAGGTCTGCGTTTGCTGGATGATTCACAAGATCTAGAGCATCGACCTTTAGCCATGTTGTGGCAGGGTAGTGCTCTGGTGCGTAATAAAAAACATATTCCTGCCGTTGAAATGTGGGTAAAAACAATTGAGTCAGCTTTAGAGCTGAATCAAATCGAATATGGTGTTGAGGCTTATCTGAATGTTTCATTGGTTTATTATCAAGTAGAGCAATATGCCACTGCTGATTTATTGATGAAAAACGGACTCAAACTGGCCGAGTCGATTAATAATAAAAAGTTAATCGCAAAAAGTGGTATTTTTTTAATGGAGAGTTTTTTAAAATCGGGAAAATATGATCTTGCGCTAGCGCTTTTGATTCGGATTGAACCTCACGCAGTAGCTCATGGGGATTTAACGTGGTTAGTTCAAATTTGTAATGGCTATGCGCAGTGTTATTGGCATTTAAACCAGTTGGATTTCGCTGTTCAATACTTTGAAAGTTCATTAGGGATTGCTAAAAATTGTAATTTATCTTGGGCCTATTGCGTCACTGTTGTTGCTTACGGTGAATTTCTACAGCAAGAAAATAGAATTGTTGAGGCTTTTCACTTATTGCTGCATGCGCAGAGCTTATTAAAATCCACCAATATTTCTAGCTTAGAAGAAAAATTAAATTATTTATTATATTTAGCGCATAAAGAGCAGGGTGATCACCGTTCGGCTTTATATGTATTACGTATCTATGAGCATCAAGCGGTTCAGCATTTAGCGAGTGAGTTAGGCATCAAAGGATACAAATTAAATTTAAGCCGTCTAGAAAAAGCTCGTAGTATGTTGATACGCACCCATTTAAAGTTTGAAAAACTAGCGGGATGGGTGATGCTTGGTGTTTCTTTGCAACATTTACGACAATTTCGTCTACGCTGTGAGTGTGCCGAGCCAACTGATCGAGTGATTGAGTTAAGTTTAAATACTGCGGTTGAGCCCGTGATTGAATTACGTATGGCAACGATTTTAAACGATTACTGTACTTTAAATGACTTATGGATATTTATTCCGCCCAATCGCTACGTCATCTACCCTGGAGAGGCACAGTCTATTTTGATGGATTTTGCGAGTCGAGTAGCTGCTGCAATTGAAAGGCAGTCTTGGTCAAGATATGGCGTAGCCGCAGTGAATGTGAAAGTAAAACTACAATTAGCGAGTGATGCAATGATCAAACAAGTTGATTTATTGCTGAAAAAGGCATTAGAGAGTGCCTGAAACTTTAGATAGTTTGCTGACTCAGCAGGCGCACTATCGTCGACATAATTTTGATCAAGCGCGGCAGCTGGCCGAGCGCTTGGTGGCGCTTGCGCAGCAAGAAAAAAATGAAGAAGTCTTGGCGCAAGCTTTATTTTTATTGGGTGAGTCGCTAGAGAAAACAGGGGAATTCATAGCCGCTCGAGAAGTTCTAGAGCGAGCTGAGGTGCAGGCAAAGAAGTTAAACCAAGTTGGAACTTTGCTTGATATTTATGAATGCCTAGGCAAGGCCTGTTACACCCTTGGCGATTTAAATTCCGCTTTGAGCACGTGGGGGCATTGCCTTGAATTGGCCCTAGATCAACACTCGATCGTTCATTACATCAAAGCGTATGTAGGTATTGGTGGCGTTTACTTATATTTTGGCATGGTGGAAGAGTCGCTACGGCACCATCAAATTGCCTATGAGTATGTGCAAGAACTCGATGATCCGCAGCTATCAATGATGTTGCATCTATGGCTGGGAAGTGATTACCAACAGTTAGGAAAATATGAGCAAGCATTGCAGCATCTAGCGCAATGTCGTGCTTTATATTCGCGCACTAATGATGCAGGGGTGATGAGCGAAGCCATTATGCATTCTGGTTTTGCATATCTTGGATTGGGCCAGTATTCCGAAGCCAAACAATGCTTCTCACAAACGATTACCTTGTCGCAGCGTCATCATCATTCATGGTCGATTGCAATGGCCCAGCTTGGTTTGGCGGAAGTTGCTTTGATGCAAGGTGAAATGCAATCCGCTTTGATCGAATCCCAAAAAGCCTTGGAGCTTGCTCGCCATGGTGGTTCTCAGCATCAGGAAATGAAAGCCTGTAAGATTCAATCTGCTGTTTATGAAAGTATGGGCCAATTTGAATTGGCTCTGAGTTTGTATGAGCGGCATACTGAATTATCAATTCAATTGGCAAAAGAGCGCACGTTTACGCAAATCGAGAGTAGTACGATGCGTAAAATCTCGCGCATGGAGATGCGGCTTAAATTATTAAAAGCTGAGCAGCAAAAGAAGAACATTCTCGATGAGAGTGTTCGGCAGCAAGCAGAGCACTTGGCCGAAAAAAACACTTTAATTGCAATCAATCAAGCAAAAAGTGATTTTTTGGCTTTGATTAGCCACGAGATTCGTACTCCTTTATCTGGCGTGATTGGCATGCTTCGTTTGGCAACTGGACAAAAAGAGCTTCGTCCTGCTACACGGGCTCAGGTGCGAATGGGTTTGGAGAATGCGGAATTACTTCTCGATATTATCAATGATATTTTGGATGCTTCAAAAATTGAAGCGGGCAAATTATCGATTGAGTCCATTCCGTTTGATTTACTTAAATTATTACACCAAGTTGTTGATTTTTTTGCAGTCCGGGCCGAGGAAAAAGGCATTTCTTTCGTTTTAAAGTTAGATCACTTTTCGCCAACCGGCTGCCTTGGTGACCCGATGCGGATTCGGCAGATTTTATTTAATTTAATCGGCAATTCGATCAAATTTACTGAGCATGGCTGTGTGACGATTACCGCATATCGCGATAATGAACAAGTCAAAATTCTGATTAGCGATACTGGTATTGGCATGGATGATCAGACGATTGGTCGGCTATTTCAAAAGTTTGAACAGGCAGATACCTCGACAACGCGTAAGTATGGTGGGACGGGTCTTGGCCTGTCGATTAGCCGTGGCTTGGTTGAGTTGATGCAAGGCTCGCTAGGCGTAACCAGTGCACCGGGCGAGGGAAGCCATTTTCGAATTGAAATTCCTTTGCCTGTCGCTGAAATCCCAGTTGAAGTGGCCAATAGCGAATTGCCAATGCAAGGCTTAAGCCATCAAATTCGTGTTCTGTATGCTGAGGATATTCAAACTAATCAATTGATTGTCGGCGCTTTGCTAGAGGAAATGAACTTATCCATGCATATTGTTGAAAATGGCTTAGAGGCGTTAGCCGCTTTAGCCAAAGAGCCATTTGATGTGGTTTTAATGGATTGGCGGATGCCGATTATGGATGGTATGACTGCGACTCGTTTGATTCGAGCGGGTGGCAATCAGCAGCATAAAGTGCTTGATTCAGAAGTATACGTGATTGCCTTGACTGCGAATGCAACTGAGACTGAAAAGCAAGAGGGGGCCGCAGCAGGGATGAATGACTACCTCACTAAGCCAGTCTCTGTGCGCGAATTATATGATGCACTCAGCAAAGCGATACGTTTCCAATTAGCTAGAGGCGCTGATTTACCGATCATGCCGAAGCCTTTGACACAGGCCAAGCAAGTCAAGCCATCCTCAGTAGAAAAAAACTGGATTGTCAAACTGTCTGATTGGGGCGTAGCGGTCGATGAGGCTTTGGATAGGCTCAATGGCAATGTGCAACGATATCAGCGCTGGTTGCATCATTTTTTCATGGAAAACGCTGCATTTTTTGATGCCTTGGCACAGCAGAAATCAATTGAGCAATTAGATCAATATATCTCGCAAGTTCACGCGATGCGCGGCGTTTCTGGCACCTTGGGCTTAATGGATTTTTTTACCCTCGCCAGTGACTTAGAACAAAATCTATTTGTAGTGCAAAAGCAGGGAACCACAGAATTGCCCGATTTTTCTGAGCTAGAGTTGGCATGGCATAGCGCGAGAAAATTCATCTTGCCTTTAGTGAGCGTCATTGCGCAGGGTGAAGCACCCAAGCAATTGGATGGCTTACTGCCTGTTTCGAGCATGTCATCGATGGTGAGTTTACAAGCTGCATTGCAAACAAACAGTCTGCGAGCAAAAAAATGCTGAATCTTTTGCTGCAAGAGTTGCCTGACGAACATAAAGAATTACTGCACGAAGTGGTCATTAGATTAGATTCCTTAGATTATCCCGCCGCTTTAGCCGCACTCAACCAGCGGATGCCCACAATGACCGACGGGCTTGCTCATGGCTGATCGTTATATTTTGGTCGTTGATGACCAGATGAATAATATCGAGACCTTGGGTGAGGTCTTGGGCGATGAGCACGATATTCATTTTGCGCTGAGTGCCCAGCAAGCTTTAGTACAAATTTCGCAGCAAATGCCTGAGCTGATTTTGCTCGATATCATGATGCCGGATATGGATGGATTTCAGTTGTGTGAAATTTTAAAAGCAAAGGTTGAAACACGAGATATTCCGATTGTTTTCATCACGTCGCTTTCGACGCCAGCCCAAGAAACGCGTGGCTTGGAAGCGGGGGCGGTCGATTACATCGCTAAGCCATTCAATGCGTCTATTGTGCGCGCACGAGTGCATAATCATTTAGAGCTAAAACGAACCAAAGATTTGTTGCGGGTTTTATCACAAACCGATGCGTTAACAGGTTTAGCCAATCGGCGTCGGCTGTTTGAGCATCTTGATGCGGTTCAAGACAAAGCGCTGCGCTTAGACCCGCCTCTTTCTGTTTTGCTGATCGATGTCGATTCTTTTAAACCGTATAACGATTTGTATGGGCATATTGCGGGCGACGTGTGCTTGCAGCGGGTGGCCGGGATGATTCAATCTTCATTGCGCTCAGTGACTGATATGGGGGCGCGCTACGGTGGTGAGGAATTCTGCTGTGTGTTGGAAAATGCCGATCAAGAGTTGGCATTGCAAATTGCGGAGCGGATTCGCGCCAATATTGAAGCACTGCACATTCCGCATTTACACAGCATGGTGTTGCCGATTGTGACTGTCAGCGTTGGTGTTGCCAGCTCCACCAGTAGTAATCGCAGTTTGCATGCGAATCTACTGATGGCGGCAGATAAGGCACTTTATGTGGCCAAAGATAAAGGTAGGAATAGAGTTATTGTTCTTTAGGTATATTTACCTAGGCATTTTCTTGCAATGCTTTGCTGGATATACCTTTGCTACTTAGTCGCTCCAGCGTTAAAAAGAGTACGGGTGTGATGTACAGAGTTATCAATTGCGAAAAAATTAGCCCACCCACAATCGACACGCCAAGGGGCTGCCGTAGTTCGGCCCCAGCACCCAAGCCCAAGGCCAGTGGTAATGCCCCCATCAGCGCTGCTAAGGTGGTCATCATAATCGGTCTAAACCGCTTGGCACTGGCTTCACGTATCGCATCCAATGCGGGCAAGTTTTGATGACGCTGCGCTTCTAGCGCAAAGTCGATCATCATAATCGCGTTTTTCTTCACAATGCCGACCAGTAGTAAAATCCCGATCATCGCAATAAAGGTCAGCTCTAGCCCCGTGATTTGTAGTGCAATCAATGCGCCAATTGCCGCTGATGGAATACCCGCCAAAATGGTGATGGGATGAATCCAGCTTTCATACAATACACCCAGCACGACATAAATAACCGCTACCGCAATCAGAATTAGCCATAATTGGCTGGTCTGCGTTTGTTGGTAGAGCGCGGCATCGCCGGCAAATGCGCCAAAAATCGAGCTTGGTAAATTAATCGCGCTTTCTGCCGCTTTGATTTCACGCGCAGCATCCGATAGTGACGCACCTTCAGCCAAGTTAAACGACAAGGTAATCGCAGGTAGTTGACCTTGGTGATTAATCGCCGTGGTGACCGCGGTGCGTTCAACGCTGGCAAAGCTGCTTAATGGTACGAGCATGCCAGAACTGCTGCGGACTTTTAACTGGCTGAGCGCATTTTCATCACTGCGGGCGCTGTCTTTGAGCTGCATCAGCACTGAATAGCTGTCTTGCGGTGCGTAAATGGTAGCTACTTCACGCTCGCCATAAGCGGCATAGAGCGTTTCGCGTAGATTTTGCATATTGATGCCCAGTTCGCTGGCGCGATCTCGATCAATATTGATTTTGGCCTGCAGCGTTTTTTGCTCAGCGTCGGAGTTCACATCACGGAAAATGGCTTGTCCAGCCAACGCGGCTTTTAATTTGTCGGCCCACGCTTCTAAATCATCTGAGTTAACGGCCTGTAAAGTATATTGATAACTACTCTTCCCACTGCGGCCACCAATTTGCAGATTTTGTGTGGGGCGATAAAACACACTAATACCTGCAATTTTTCCTGTGGTTTTGCGCAGGCTATCGAGTGTTTTTGCCATTTTTTCCCGTTCGTTACGGGGCTTGAGGGTAATAAACAAGCGTCTACCGCTGCCACTACCGCCCAAGCTTGACGCGACTGTGGCCACGTTTGGGTTTTCAAGAATGGCTTTGGCGGCTTTTTGTTGCAGCACCAAGAGCGCGGGGTAACTGATATCCGGTGCTGCATCTATACTCGCTTGCACCTGGCCAATGTCTTCTTGCGGGAAAAAGCCTTTGGGCGCTTGAATATAGAGTGCGGCTGTAGCGGCGAACGTTGCCAAGGTTAGTAACAGCATCCAGCGCTGATGGCGTAAAGCGACAGCTAAACTGCGTTGATATCCGCTCAGTAGGTGGTTAAAACCGGCCTCAAACCAACGACTCCATGTGGCTTGAGTTTGAACCTCTGATTCTGGTTTTAAAAAACGCGATGCAAACAGCGGAATCAGCGTGAGCGAAACGGCCATTGAAACCAAGACAGCCAAGGACACCACGACGGCAAATTCATGGAACAGCAATCCAATGGTGCCCGGCATAAAAAAGATCGGGATGAAGACGGCAATCAATGAAATTGAAATTGAAACTACCGTGAATGCAACTTCTCCCGCGCCCTTAATCGCGGC
This sequence comes from uncultured Deefgea sp., assembly GCA_963508915.1. Taxonomy (GTDB): domain Bacteria; phylum Pseudomonadota; class Gammaproteobacteria; order Burkholderiales; family Chitinibacteraceae; genus Deefgea. Next base: position 88,084 of record CAUOZE010000004.1, on the reverse strand, counting down.
ATCCCAAGGTTGCATGCCTTCTTCGATGTGGCGGACGATGTTTTCCAGTACCACAATCGCATCGTCAACCACCAAACCGAGGGCAACGGTTAATCCCATCAGTGAAATATTATCAAGGCTATACCCCAGCCAGTACATCAACGCAAACGTTGCTAGCATTGAGATAGGGAGAGATACCGAGGGTATGAGTGTTGCTGCTGCGCGGCGCAAGAAGAGCATCACCGACAATACCACCAAGCCCATCGTGAGAATCAGCGTGAGCGTGACATCGTGAATTGATTCGCGAATCGAGGTTGATCTATCGTTCAGTTTTTTGACTTCAACGGATTCTGGCATCTGCGTAATCAATCGTGGCAGCATCGCGTTAATCGCATCGACAGTCGCCACCGTATTGGCACCATGCTGGCGCAAAATCGCCAAAATAATCGAGCGTTGACCATCAATCCAGCTGCCTGATTTGATATTTTCAACGCTGTCTTCGACGGTGGCCACATCGCTTAAGCGCACTGGTAAGCCGTTGCGGTTGGCCACCACGAGGCTGCTAAATTCTGCGGCATTTTTGAGTTGCTCATTGGCTTGCAGCATCAAAGTTTGCCGCTCACCTTCAAGCTGGCCGACCGGCGAATTGGCATTGGCCGTTTTGAGTGCTGCCGCCAGTTCTGGCAGGGATAAATCACGTGCCGCGAGTAAATCTGGATCGACAGAGACCCGCACTGCAAAGCGTTTTTGTCCGTAAATGGTCACCTGAGCCACGCCATCAATCGTCGAGAGCGCGGGCCCAATTAAATTATCAAAATAATCATTGAGTTCAGAGAGCGATAAGGAAGGGGAATTGATGCTGAGCATCAAAATCGGCGCATCGGATGGATTGACTTTTCGGTAGCTGGGCGGACTTTTCATGTCCGAAGGCAGGCTTCGATTTGCGCGGTAGAGCGCCGCTTGTACATCGACCGCGGCCGATTCGATATCGCGGCTTGGTGCAAATTCGAGTGTGATATTAGTGCTACCCAATTTGCTGGTCGATGTCATCATCGCCAAGCCGGGTATGGTCGAAAATTGCTTTTCAAGTGGCGTCGCAACGGCATTGGCCATGGTTTCAGGGGAAGCACCAGTAAGACTGGCTGATACGCTAATCGTTGGTGTGTCGTAAGTAGGTAGGGCGGCGATGGGAAGATGAAACCACGCAATCGTGCCGGCTACCATGACGGCAATCCACAGCAATAGCGTCGCCACGGGGCGATGAATCGCCCACCAAGAAATACCGTGGCTCATTATTTCGATCCTTGCACTGCGCTTGATTTGACGCTCGCTGGGCGACTAGCTTCAACGACCTTGCCACCTGGGCGTAGGTTTTGCCCGCCTTCTTTGACGATGCGAATGCCTTCAGCGACGCCTTCAATTAAGGCCAAATCGTTCTGACTCCGAATCAAAGTGATCGGCTGGACTTTTACTTGCTGATTTGCATCAATGACATACACAAAGCGCTGCTCAGGCCCGGTTTGTACCGCTTGCAGTGGCACAACTAAACCCGTTTGCTCGGCGAGCTTGATCATCACGCTGCTACTGAGCCCAGGCCACAGTTGTTGGTCTTGATTAGCAAATTTTGCCTTGGCCAGTAGCGTGCCGCTGGCTTTGTCGACGGTGTTGTCGAGAAACAATAATTCACCCGTGCGCTGTTCGCCGTTAGGGAGTTGGCCTTTCACTTTGACTGTGCCGCGGCTTTGCGCTGCCAGTACGGCGGGTAAGTCAGTCTGGTTGATATTAAAGCTGATTTGGATTGGATCGGCTTGACTAATAGTGACCAGTGGCGTGCTGGAGTTGGCTTGCGCTAAGTTGCCTCGTTTTAAGCTCACAGCGCCAGTACGTCCCGTAATTGGGGCTTTGATTTGTGTGTAGGCCAGTTCAACGGCATTGGCACTTTCATCGGCTTTAGCTGCCGCTACTTGTGCTTGCAAACTACCCATTTTAGCGCGCGCGGTGTCAACTGCCGATGGCGATACAAACCCCGCTTCGGCGAGTTCTTCGGTGCGTTTCAGATTGCGAACCGCTTCGGCGTATTCAGCTTTACTTTTTTCGGTGAGCGCAAGGCTACGGCTGGCTTGGCTTTTGGCCTTGTCGGCGTCAAGCGTAAACAGCAACTGGCCTGCCGTGACCTGATCGCCTTCTTTAAAATGAATTTGCGCAATTTGCGCTGTAATTTGGGGGCGCACTTCGACTATTTGTAGCGCTTCGGCGTGCCCAACTGCATTGATTTCATGGGGTAGGGCGCCAGCTTTGACTTGGGTGCTGATGATGTTGCTCGGGCGTTTTTCGGCGCTTGGCTTTTTATTCTCACTGCTTTTGCTGCAAGCCACCAAACTCATTAAGCAAACGCAACTGATACTGGCTAGGGATAATCGATTCATTTGGACTCTATTAAATACATTCTAAAGTGGTGATGCAGTGTCAGTTGCAAAAGATGCGGCTCCCTAAGAGGCAAACGTATCTCAGGCCTTATCGTTTGGCGCAACTTGGTATTTTAGTTTGCAGTGGTAACGCAGCATAATGCTGGCCATACATACGATGACCAAGAGGCCAAAGCCAATAATGATGGCCTGCATTGGCGGTATACCGTGTGCCGCATACTGAACTGTCAATAATGCACTGCTATTTTCGGGTAATGGGCTGCTTAGGTATTTAACCATTAAAGCATGGATGCCGACCATCGCCAAAATACCAAGGTTTTCATTGAAGTTTTGCACTGCAATTGAATGCCCGGCACCCATTAATTGATGCCCACGGTGTTGCAAAATCGCATTGAGCGGCACGACAAAAAATCCTGATAAAGCACCAATCAATAGCATCAGTAACGCAGCAACTGAGATTTGGTTGACCCACAACATACAAATAAGCAGTACACCCATGCCGATACCCGCCGGCATGACTGAAAATGCCCGCGTTAAGGGAATCCAGCGTCCAGCCGCGACAGCGCCAATCGCAATCCCTATGGCGACAATTGCAATCAATCGTGTAGCGGTTTCTAAATCAATCGCCAGCCATAAAATCGCCCAATTTAAAACAACCAAGCGCATCGTCGCGCCTGCCCCCCAAAAGAGCGTGGTAATCGCCAGTGAGGCTTGCCCTTGCGGGTCGCGCCAGAGTCGTTTGAGGCACCACGCAAATTCTTTGGCTTGATGGATTGGGCTGACATGAAAAGGCTTCAGACGGATTTTGAGTTTAGGTATTTTGCTATTGATGATGGCGGCAATGATGTAGAGCAGTGTAATGATGACAATTGCAAATTGGGTGCTACTCAGATCTTGCGTAAGAGTATTTTCTTCCAGCCATTTTTTAATGGAGGCTCCAGAGAGATACCCTCCAATAATAGTGCCAAGGATAATGGCAAAGACGGTTGCTCCTTCGAGCCAGCCATTGGCTTCAACGAGTTTTTCGTGGGGTAGGTATTCGGTGACAATTCCGTATTTAGCCGGTGAGTAGGCAGCCGCACCAAAGCCCACAATCGCATACGCCAAGATGGGTGGCAGGCCAAACAGCATGCCAAGGCAACCGATGAGTTTGATGCCATTGCACAACATCATCGCTTGCCCTTTATGCATCGAATCGGCAAATGATCCTGCGTAGGGCGCAATCACAACATAAGACACAGTGAAGCACCAGAGCAACATGGACAAATGCCATTCAGGTGCATGGCGCTCTTTGAGAAGGGCTAAAGCAGCGAAAAACAAGGCGTTGTCGGCGAGCGCCGAAAAGAATTGCGCCCCTAAAATTTTAAAAAAACCACGATCCATCACGCCAGCCTTTGGGTCATATTTCATTTATTTGGAATTTATATCACCAAAATATGACAAAACTACATGGCTTTGCGTGTTTGCTGCGCATAAGCAAAATGTTTTGCGTGGTATTATCCTCGCGTCAAAATTCAAAAGCCTTGAGTGCTGCAATGGATATTCTGGATTTTCTGATTTCGATATTTACTGATTACGGCTACGCCGCCGTATTTTTCGTGCTATTGATTTGTGGTTTTGGCGTGCCGATTCCCGAGGATATTACGCTGGTAGCTGGCGGTGTAATTTCCGGTTTGGGTTACGCGCATGTGCACACGATGGTGTTGGTCGGTATGTTGGGCGTCTTGATTGGTGACAGTTGTATGTTTTTGGCGGGTCGATACTACGGCCCGCGACTACTCGAACACCGTTATTTTGCCCGAATGATGACGCCAGAACGTTATGTTGCTGTACAGGATAAATTTGAGCGCTATGGCAATCGTGTTTTGTTTGTTGCGCGCTTTTTACCCGGTTTGCGCGCGCCTATTTATATGAGTGCTGGTATGTCTCGCCGCGTGACTTATGGGCGATTTTTGCTGCTGGATGGTTTGGCCGCTTTGATTAGCGTACCCGTCTGGATTTATTTGGGATATTACGGCGCTGAAAATCATGAATGGATGATTAAATGGTTGGCGCGCGGCCAAACTACAATTTTTGTATTGGTCGGCATTGTATTGCTGTGTGTCGGTGTATGGTATTTCCGTCATTGTCGTAAATCGAAATAATGGTTTGAAATCCTCAGTAGAACTTCACAATGTCTCGTCCGATTGAAGCTTTATTTAATGCCGCTGCATTAGCGCATAATTATCAGTTAATTCAGCAGTTAGCGCCGAATGCGCGTGCTTTTGCCGTGGTGAAGGCCAATGGCTATGGCCATGGTTTGCAGCGCGTTGTGGCTGCCCTCCCCGAAGCGGACGGGTTTGCGATTCTGGAGTTAGATGCCGCAATTCAAATGCGTGCCAGCGGTGTTAATCAAGCGATCTTGCTGTTAGAAGGCGTATTTAATTCGGCCGAATTGCTCGATTGTGCTGAATATAATCTGAGCATCGCCGTGCATAGCCCCGAGCATATAGAATGGCTAGAGCAAGCGAGTCTGACTCGCCCCTTGCATGTCTTTTTAAAGCTCAATACAGGTATGAATCGCCTTGGCTTTCCTGCGGAAGCGGCTAGGAAGTGGTCTGAACGATTGTTGGCTTGCAATCATGTCGCTGATGTTACGTTGATGACGCATTTTGCCACTGCCGATGAGCCTGCTATTGGTATTACAAGCCAGTGGCAACGATTTTTTGATGCCACTTCCACTTTAAATTTACCAACGTCTACAGCCAACTCGGCGAGCATTTTTGCTTATCCTGAGGCACACGGTGACTGGGTTCGACCCGGTATTGCACTTTATGGCTCTTCACCCTTTGCAGATCGATCCGCCGATTGTCTTGGATTACGCCCAGTAATGACATTGCACTCTGAGGTGATTGGCGTTCAAGAGCTAGTTGCTGGCGATACGGTCGGTTATGGCGCGACTTTTGTCGCCGCGCACACGATGCGAATTGGTGTCGTGGCGTGTGGTTATGCCGATGGTTATCCTAGGCATGCGCCTACTGGTACTCCGGTGGTTCTCAATGGGCAACGCAGCCGCGTATTGGGGCGCGTGTCGATGGATATGCTCTGCATTGATTTGACGGACTTTCCTGATGCCGGATTGGGAAGCCCCGTTGAATTATGGGGTGAGCAATTATCGATTGATGAAGTTGCGGCGGCAGCTGGCACCATTAGTTATGAATTGATGTGTGCATTGACGGCTAGGGTGCCAGTCCGAGTCGTGTAAATTGAGGCATTCCTGAGCGATGTATTCTTCAAATCGCGAATTTTAAATTGAGTTGTTTTGCTCAATTAACTTGTTGTATTTCACTATCAATTCAAAGTTCCACCGTATTAAAAATAAAATCTTCATAAATCAATTCAAATGGCACTCCCCAAGTGGGAGGGCTTCCTTTACAATAAGTCCGTTTATTTTAATCCCGCCCTGCAGGTTGAATCATGGCATTGATCGTCCAGAAATACGGTGGCACATCGGTGGGTAGTACCGACCGAATTAAAAATGTGGCTCGCCGCGTCGCCAAACATAAAGCGCAAGGACATGACCTCGTGGTTGTGTTGTCTGCTATGTCGGGTGAAACCAATCGTTTGATTGGCCTCGCTAAAGAAATTCAAGCTAATCCAGATCCACGTGAGTTGGACGTTATCGTCTCAACGGGCGAGCAAGTCACGATTGGCTTGTTGGTGATGGCGCTGAAAGAACTCGGTATTGAAGCCGTATCTTATACGGGCGGTCAAGTCAAAATTCTGACCGATAGTTCGCACACTAAGGCACGTATTCAACACATCGATGACGCCAATATGCGCGCCGATTTGAATGCAGGCAAGGTGGTGGTTGTGGCTGGTTTCCAAGGTGTTGATGCCAATGGCAATATCACGACCTTGGGTCGCGGCGGCTCAGACACTTCTGGTGTTGCGTTGGCCGCAGCGCTGAAGGCCGATGAATGCCAAATCTACACCGATGTGGATGGTGTTTATACGACCGACCCGCGTGTTGTGCCAGAAGCTAAGAAATTAAAAACAATTACCTTCGAAGAAATGCTGGAAATGGCCAGCTTAGGCTCGAAAATTTTGCAAATTCGCTCAGTTGAGTTTGCAGGTAAATACAATGTGAAATTACGCGTGTTGTCGTCCTTCCAAGAAGAAGGCGAGGGCACCTTGATTACTTTTGAGGAAGACTCTACCGTGGAAAAACCCGTCATCTCCGGCATCGCATTTAATCGCGACGAAGCCCGTGTTAATGTGATTGGTGTACCTGATAAGCCAGGTATCGCTTACCAAATCCTCGGCCCAATTGCGGATGCCAATATCGACGTGGATATGATTATCCAAAACGTCGGTCAAGATGGTACGACGGATTTTTCATTCACAGTACCAAAAGGTGAATTGGCCCGGACTGTGAAGGTATTGGAAGGCGTACAAGCTCAAATCGGCGGCAAGTCGGTTTCTGGCGACGACAAGATCTGCAAAGTATCCATCGTTGGCGTGGGCATGCGCTCGCACGTGGGCGTGGCATCAACGATGTTCCGCACATTGGCCGAAGAAGGTATTAATATCCAAATGATCTCAACGTCTGAAATCAAGATTTCAGTGGTGCTGGACGAGAAGTACTTGGAGTTGGCTGTACGTGTGTTGCATAAAGCATTCGGCCTTGACCGCGTTGCCTAAATAAATCAGTAGTTTTAAATCAACAGCTTGTCAGATTAATTACAGATAAGGTGTTGACGGAGGCCGATAGTGTGTATATTATTCGGTCTCCCTGAACGGAGACGTGGATGAGTGGCTGAAATCACCGCCCTGCTAAGGCGACATCGGGGGTAACCTTGATCGAGGGTTCGAATCCCTCCGTCTCCGCCAGGAACTTTAATTTGTAAGATGCGCCCGTAGCTCAGTTGGATAGAGTATCTGGCTACGAACCAGAGGGTCGGGCGTTCGAATCGCTCCGGGCGCACCATACAAATCATCGCGTATTACCAAAGTCTCCATCGTCTAGAGGCCTAGGACACTGCCCTTTCACGGCGGCGACCGGGGTTCGAATCCCCGTGGAGACGCCAGCTGTCGAGTTGGTCAGTTTTAAAGTTTGAAATACAGTGCGCCCGTAGCTCAGTTGGATAGAGTATCTGGCTACGAACCAGAGGGTCGGGCGTTCGAATCGCTCCGGGCGCACCAATTTCATACTGTAGTTTGTATTACACAGTCCCTATAGTTTAGCGGTTAGAACACTGCCCTTTCACGGCGGCGGCCGGGGTTCGATTCCCCGTGGGGACGCCAAATTCGAATAGATAACGACTTCAGCGTGAGCTAAGTCGTTTTTTATTGCCTGTCAAAAATACATCCATTTCCTCCTGTTTTTGCTGTCGTTGCTGAATCACATCACCCGCGCAAGACTGCCTGCGCGCTGAAAATTCAGGTACATTATCGTTTCAAATTAAATAAAAAAAGGATGAGACGTATGAAATACGGAATGCGTTGCCTAGCATTGGGTTTGAGTGTGCTTTTGGTGGCCTGTGGTGAGTCAACCCTCCAGCAAACAGCGGCGCCACAGGTCGAATCAGCGTCGACTGACCCAAAATACCAAAATACCAAAATCCATTATTGAATATGCCGCCAGCGCAATTTGCTGCCATTTTGGCTGAGTGTGGCAAGGTCTTGTACAGCGCGGCAGCGCCAACGGATGCGAAGTGCCGTGAGGATGTGAAAGCGCGTGCAGCGAAGCTGGGCGTGACTTTAAGCGATGCGAATTTGGATGAGCCACTGGTGCATGATCGTTACCAATTCAGTACCAGCAGCGACAAGTAATAGACAAGTAATAAATGTCCAGGGCCTAAATGAGGCCCTGATCGTTATCGACCAAGATATTAAGCGAGTTTTTGAGTGAGCTACGCACCTTTTTGCGCGACATCAGTTTCTCTTGCGCAGGCAAGGGTAGATCAGTCAGGCGGAGTAGATTTTTGTCGATCAAGACATCGACCAAATCCTCGATTACGCGAATTAGGCTGGTATCGAGTTGATTAAACACCTCACCCGACTCCGATAAAAAATGCAGCACTTCAGGATGGTTGGGTTCGAGGGCTTCGGTGTGCTCGAGATAAGAATCTTTAGCGAGCGATAAAATTTCACCAACAGCATTGCGTTTCACATAAAACATGGTGGCAGGCTCATAAAGGGCTTGGATACTTGATGGTAGCAGCTTCAACTGATGCTGTAGATGATTTTGAGGAGTGGATGATGGATAAAATCGTTAAAACCGATGCAGAGTGGCGCGCCATGCTGTCACCTGAATCTTATTACGTCACGCGGCAAAGTGGCACAGAGCGGCCGTTTACAGGGCAATACTATCAAAACCGCGCCGCAGGCAAATACGACTGTATTTGCTGTGGCAGCCTGTTGTTTGAATCGACCACGCAATTTGACGCTGGCTGCGGCTGGCCGAGTTTTTTCCTTGCCGCCGACGAATCAGGCATTACGCGTATCGTCGACCGCAGTCACGGCATGGAGCGCGTAGAAGTACGCTGTACGCAATGTGACGCGCATCTAGGGCACGCTTTCCCCGATGGCCCTGAGCCGACGGGTGAGCGTTATTGTATTAATTCGGCCGCTTTGGATTTTGAGGCTGAGTAGATTGAAAATGAATGTAAAAAAACTATTTAATTCCGCTTTTGAAAAACAATGTCCTCATTGCGACCAAGTTATTGATACTCGAAAGTTAAATAAAGTGCCACGCACTGAGGTTCTTAAGTGGTTTGATTTTACGCCTAGGCCTCATTTGGCCTGTCCTAAATGTCAAGGTCATGTATTTAATACAGTAGTCAACTCGCCTTTTCTTCTTGTTCCTTTTGGTGTGGTGCTGTTGATTTTAATTCTTTCCTTATATCTGAAGAGCGTTAACATCTGGCTGGTTTCCATTCCCGGGTATCAAGTTTTATTTACGTTAATTATGTTCGGTTTTGGTTGGATTGCCTGTAGAAAGTCTAAACTAATCGCAGAGAAAATTTAGTGAGCGAGAAAATAACTACACCAAGATTTTTTGATGCGGTTTGATGCTATTCAGTTGTTGTGCCCTTGCTTGATGTATTTTATCGAAGCCCTTTAAAGGTAATGGATGCAGGTCAATACATCAATATAATCAACACATAAATAAAGCCGCACATTGTGCGGCTTTGGTGTTTTGACGCGTGGTGTTTACACAGCAATCCGTGCCAATTCTTCAAAGTAAGTAGGAAAAGTTTTGGCGGTGCATTTTGGATCATTGATGCGTACGGGTACGCCTTTGATGGCTACTAGTGAAAAACACATCGCCATGCGGTGATCGTCGTAGGTGTCGATTTCGGCGTTGGCGGTGAGCGTGGCGGGTGGCGTCACTGAAATCCAATCTTGGCCTTCAACCACCGTTGCACCGACTTTGCGTAGCTCGGTCGCCATCGCGCTGAGGCGGTCGGTTTCTTTGACGCGCCAGCTTTCGATATTGCGAATCGTCGTCGTGCCTTTGGCGTACAGCGCGGCAATCGCAATCGTCATTGCCGCATCAGGGATGTGGTTCAGATCGACGTCAATCGCGGTGAGCTGGCCGCTGGCGGGTGGTGCGGCTTCAATCCAGTTGTCGCCCCATGTGATTTGCGCGCCCATTTGTTCTAGCGTGTCGGCAAAGCGTTTGTCGCCCTGAATACTGGCTGCGCCAACGCCTTCAACGCGCACCACACCACCACCAATCGCACCCGCTGCGAGGAAGTACGATGCGCTGGATGCATCGCCTTCAACGTGGATTTCGCTTGGGCTGGTGTAGCTTTGGCCGCCAGGAATGAAAAACTCGTTCCAGCTTTTGCGTTCAACCTTCAAGCCAAATTTCGCCATCAAGTTGAGTGTGATTTCGATATACGGTTTAGAGATTAATTCGCCAACCACATCAATCGTCATATCGCGTTGAGTCAGGGGTATTGCCATCAATAGGCCAGTCAGGAACTGGCTGGAGACATTACCCTTTACTGCGATGCGATCGCTCTTGACGCTGCCGGGGCGAATGCGTAGCGGCGGGAAGCCATCATTGCCCAAGTATTCAATCTCACAACCCGCTTGTTGCAGGCCGGTAACCAAGTCGCCAATCGGGCGTTCGTGCATACGAGGTACGCCAGAAAGGCGATAGTTGCCGCCAGCGAAGGCCAGTGCCGCAGTCAGTGGGCGGAAGGCAGTACCGGCATTGCCGAGGAATAAATCGGCTTGTTTGACTGGAAATTCACCGCCACAACCGTGCACGATGAAGTCACGGCTGTCGCCGATTTGTTCGACTTTCACACCCAACGCATCAAGCGCTTCGAGCATGCGTTGCGTGTCGTCGGACGCCAATAAACCCAGCACTTTGGTTGAGCCGCTGCACAGAGCGGCCAAGAGCAAGGTGCGATTTGAAATACTTTTTGAGCCGGGAAGGGCAACGCTGCCATTGACGCCAGCGATTGGGGCGAGATCAAGAAATTCCATCATGGTTTCCTAAAAGTAAAGCTATGCAAAGTCAAAAGCTATCACCACAGAGGCACAGAGACGCAGAGTAAAAACTAAAACCCCAGCCCGATGAAAATGCGACTCGATTTTGAGTTTCTTTGTGCCTCTGTGGTGGGATTTTTTAGTTTATTTCAATTTATTGAGTGCGGTATACACGCGCTCTGGGTCGAGTTTATTCAGGCAATCCATATGCCCCAGCGGGCAAACGCGTTCAAAGCAGGGGCTGCATTCCAAATCCAGCGTGACGATTTTGGCTTTGATCGCCAGCGGCGGTGTAAATGTCGGTGAGCTAGAGCCAAACACGGCAACGAGCGGGCGCTGCAGCGCGGCGGCAACGTGCATCAAGCCTGAATCATTGCACACCACATTGGCTGCGAGTGACATCAAATCAATCGCTTCGGCAAGGCTGGTTTTTCCCGCCAGATCGAGCACCTGCGGCGCAAGCTCGCGAATCTCGGCGCAAATTTCTGCGTCTTTGTTCGAGCCAAATAACCACACTTGCTTGCCTTCATCGATTAATTCATTGGCGAGCGCTGCAACGTGTTTGGCAGGCCAGCGTTTTGCGGGGCCGTATTCGGCACCGGGGCAAATGGCCACAATCGGCGTATCGGTCGACAAACCTAATTTGTGGACAGTCGCGGCGCGCTCATCGGGATTGATCGTAAGTACAGGGAACGGCATCGCTTGCGTTAACGGCACGCCAGCATCGGCGCCGAGCGCATAAAAGCGTTGCGCCATTTGCGGTAGCGCAATTGGGTCAAGAATTCGTGCGTCGTTCAGCAGACCGTAGCGCATTTCACCCAACCAGCCCGTGCGCTTTGGGATCCCCGCAAACAAGGGTACAAGCGCTGATTTGAGTGAGTTGGGTAGCACAATGACTTGATCGTAGCCACGCGCTTTAATCTCTCGCGCCAGTTTCCAACGCTCACGCAGTTTCAATTGGCCGTGGGTAAACGGCGCGTCGATCAGTTCGTTGATTTCAGCCATCCGCGCATGCAAGGGGCGTGTCCATGCGGGCGCGAGTACATCAATGATGGCGTCGGGGCGTCTGGCTTTGATACGAGCGTACAGCGGTTGCGCCATGATGGCATCACCGACCCAAGCGGGGGCGACAATCAGAATGCGTTTCAAATGAATCTCTCAATACAGTGCTTAAAGCGGAAGACAATTTTTATTCAGCAATAAACGACAAAAGCGGCGCATAGGCCGCTTTCTTTTGAAGGGGTATATTAATGGCCCTTAATCACTTCGCCAGCTTTCAGCTTATACATCGTGCCACAGTACGGGCACTGTGCTGAGCCGGTTTTGGCAACGTCTAAGAATACGCGGGGATGCGAATTCCAGCTCACCATATCCGGCATCGGACAGTGCAAAGGCATGTCTTTAGCGCCAACGTTAATTTCTTTTTGTGCGTCTTTTGAGCTCATGTTTCAACTCCAAATTTGTGTGTAAGTCGGGTTAGCAGCATAACCCGACGTTCAGTCTCAATTAGCAGGCAGTCAACCAAGCTGCGCGGATTGCATCGCGGCCTTGCACGATGTCGAAGTAGCGTTTTTGGATTTCAGTGGTGATCGGGCCACGGCTACCGCAACCGATGGTGCGGTTGTCGAGTTCGCGGATTGGCGTCACTTCTGCAGCAGTACCGGTGAAGAAGGCTTCGTCACAGATATACACTTCGTCACGAGTGATGCGCTTTTCAATCACTTGCAAGCCCATTTCAGTGGCGATTTGGAAAATCGTGTTGCGGGTAATCCCGTCCAAACATGAAGTCAAATCTGGCGTGTACAGCTTGCCAGCGCGAATCACGAAAATGTTTTCGCCTGATCCTTCTGCCACAAAACCATCGACGTCGAGCAACAGTGCTTCGTCGTAGCCATCAGCAGCGGCTTCATCATGCGCCATAATCGAGTTCATGTAATTGCCATTGGCTTTGGCTTTGCACATGGTGACGTTGACGTGGTGGCGTGAGAAGCTCGATGTTTTTACGCGAATACCTTTGGCCAAACCGTCTTCACCCAAGTAAGCGCCCCAAGGCCAAGCTGCGACGATGATGTGCACGTCTTTTTTTGGTGGTGCGATACCGAGTTTTGCTGAGCCGTAAAACGCCATTGGGCGCATATAGCCTGATTTCAAGCCGTTTTCTTTAATCACTGCGACGTGTGCAGCGTTGATTTCTTCTTTAGAAAATGGCAGAACCATATTCAAAATTTTGGCCGAATTAAACAGGCGATTGGTATGGTCTTCGAGGCGGAAAATCGCTGGACCGGTGCTGGTTTCGTAAGCGCGAACGCCTTCAAAAACACCCATGCCGTAATGCAAGGTGTGGGTCAGTACATGGGTCGTGGCTTCGCGCCAAGGTACCATTTTGCCGTCATACCAAATAACGCCGTCGCGATCTGCCATTGACATCGATGCTCTCCTGCCTGAATTCTGGGGTTCATTAAAGACGACGATTGTAACCGAAAAATTACCGTTTCTGCGCGCCTCTGCACTCAGTTTCCTGCCTAGATGATGCATCCATAGCAAAAACAGCGATTGAGGTCGATTTAGGTTTGAATTGGGGGCTGTGTTATTTCAAGGACAGTCGAGCTTGCTCGAGCTTTTCGCCTTTTAGGCTGTATTTCACAATCACAACGGCGCCCGATAAATGGGCAAAATCGCCTTTGATATTGAGCGCATTGCCACCGCTTGGCTTGAGCTGCACTTTCGTATTGGCATTATTGTGCTGCACGATCAGCTCTGCCGTGGCGCCTTCGCTACTGAGTTTATTGCCATCGTGATCTTTGATGTAGAGCGTAAGTGCATTGGCAGAATAGGTGACTTCGAGTTGATGTCCTGCAGCTGCTTCTTTAATCGTGCCGCCATGCTCCGGCTTGAGAGGTACTTCGCTGTGAGCATGGGCTAAAGCACTGATGAATAGCGATGCAATACAAATGAATTTTTTCATGGTGATTGGGCTTGGAATGGTGTTTGAATTATTTGAGTTTGGTTTGGCAGAATTCATGAAAATTCTCTGCGCTTAGCTCAAGATTATTTTCAATCAAGATTTTGCTGGGCCGCACGCATTGCTTGAGTTTGACACACCATGAATAGCCTTCTTCACCCACGCAGCCATAGGCGTCTTTGGCGGGTAAGTTAGTGGCTTCCGCTGGATTGGTGGCAGCGGCATGAGTCAGCCCGCTTAATATGGCAAAGCAAATACTGCTTAAGAAAAAATTATAAGTCATGCTCGCTCTCCAAGTTGATCGAGTAAAAGTATGCAATTTGTCGCACGTATTGTATTGATCAGCTTAGCTGAAGCAGATTTGACTTGGCAATAGTCGATTGATCGGTTTGCAGATGATTGATGTGCTTTACCAACTAGAGGCGATGAGGGAGTTTCATTGTTAAGCTACTTACTGAAGGGTATTGCTATATAAGCAATGTTAATTATGCTTCTTAAGCATATACATTAAGTTTGAAGTCGCGGAGCGAAAGACTGCAACAGAAAATTGACCATCGTACTGGTTTTTGCTGGTAGCCATTCACGTGTTGGATATACCGCATAAACCGGCAAGCCCGGGGCGGGCGGGTAGTTGGTGAGGAGTGGCAACAACTGACCACTGGCGAGTGCCGTCCTCAGCAAAACGCGGTCGATTAGCAAAATGCCATGCCCCGCACAGGCCACATCAACGAGTGCCCTCGCGTCATTGATGGCCAAGGTGCCGCTGACTTGAATGCTGATCACATTTCATTAGCCATAAAACGCCACACATCCATGGTTGTGGTGTTGTTACGGTAGCAAAGGCAATTGTGCTGAGTGAGTGCTTGTGGGGTACTTGGGGCAGGATTTTTGGCTAAATAGGCCGGGCTGGCTACCAGCTGGCGTTCTAATTCGCCTAATTTACGCGCCACAAGGCTGGAATCGGGCAGATGGCCGATGCGAATGGCCAGATCAATCTGCTCGGCCGCAAGGTCAGCCATACGATCTTCAAATAACAGCACTAAATCAATCTCAGGATACTGCTGCATAAATTCAGGCAACAAGGGGAGTAGATGTGCGCGCCCAATCGAGCTTGAGCATGAGACTTTGAGCCGCCCTTTGACATGCTGCTGATAGTTGTCAGTAATCGCAGCGACATTATCCAGCGCCAGCTCAATAGCTTGCGCCTCGCGCCAGACTTCTTCACCCAATTCGGTTAATGCTAATTGACGCGTCGTGCGTTGCAGCAGGCGAGCACCAAGGTGCTGTTCAAATTTAGTGAGTTGTTTGCTGACCGATGAGCGACTCAGCCCCAATTCTTTGGCTGCGCTGGACATGCTGCCATGCCGCACAACGCAAGCAAATAGCGCTAAGCCGGGTAAAGATTCTAATTGAAGGCGCATTGGCGATTTGATTGTTGATTATTTGGAAACAATGTAATGCCTTGCGGGTGTCTAATCAAGCTTCATGTTTCAACCTACACTGGGTTCATCTTTTTTTTGACTCAAGGAAATATGATGCAATCAACGATGCAAGCAGTTCGCCAAACAAGCTATGGTCACCGTGATGTTTTGGAATATGGCACAGCGCCTGTGCCGAGCATTGCTGCTGATGATGTATTGATTAAAGTGCACGCTGCTGCAGTGAATCCTGTGGATTGGAAAATCCGCGAAGGATATTTGCAAGCGATGATTCCGTTCGACATGCCGCTCACGCTGGGTTGGGATGTGGCAGGGGAGGTTGTTGCTATTGGTGCAGATGTAAGTGGCTGGCAGGTCGGTGATGCTGTCTATAGCCGTCCTGATATTAGTCGCCAAGGTGCTTATGCTGAGTATGTGGCGGTACGCGCTAGTGAAATTGCTAAAAAACCAGTTAGCTTGAATTGGCAAGAAGCAGCAGCAGTGCCATTGGCGGCGTTAACCGCGTGGCAAGCTTTATTTCAATTTGCCAATCTGCAAGCCGGTGAGAAGGTATTGATTCATGCGGGAGCCGGCGGCGTTGGCTTATTTGCTTTGCAATTGGCGCAATGGCGTGGCGCAGAAGTGTGGACTACGACTTCGACTAAAAACATTGAATTTGTCAAAGCGCATGGGGCGAATCAAGTCGTCGATTACACCCAAGCAAATTTTGCGGACTTACGCGATTTTGATGTGGTGTTTGATACCTTGGGCGGAGAAGTGTTGGCCAACAGCTGGCAAGTGCTCAAAGCGGGGGGGGCGACTGGTTTCGATTTGCGATACGCCAGACGCAGACACTGCAGCTCAGCATCAAGTTGCCGCGCACTTTTGCTTTGTACAACCGAGCGCTGAGCAATTAGATCAGTTAACTGATTTACTCAATACTGGCGTAGTCAAAGTGGTGATTGATAGCGTGTATCCATTGGCAAATGCCGCGCAAGCCCATGAGCGCAGCGAAAGTGGTCGTGCTCGTGGCAAAATCGTGTTGCAAGTGAGCTAATTTGGCGTTTGATGAATTAAAAAAGGACGGCTGAACGCCGTCCTTTTTTATTTTCAACTGCTGATTACTGACATGGTTTGGCTTGTATCCACCAGTCCAGTCGGGTTTCTGTTTCATTGGCGATATTTGGTTTGCTGGCTTTCGCAGGTCGAACATCGCTGATTAAAATACACCAGCCCCCCACCGTGCGGGGCTTGCCGGGGCTCAGTTTCACTTTTTGCTGCTGGTTCGCCAAAGTTAAGTAGTTATCCCAGTGCCAGCCTGGAATGACTTCACCAACGAATGACATGTTTTGCCCCAAAATCAACTGCGGCGGGCGCTGTGCATCTTTTGACCAACTCAGCTTGCGCATCATCCCAGCAGGATGATGCCGTAGCTCTTGATTGAGCCAATCTCCTGATTTTACTGTCATAAATTGAGCTGGTGCTGCGCTTGTAATTAAGCTCTGATCGGCATGATTAAATCGCCATTGGCCAGCAATGGTTATCTCCATTGATTCGATCTCTTGCTGCTGCGACCAAGTGCCATGGATTTGCACTGGCTTAGCAGTGGCTATACCTGCATATAGCAGGGCAGCCAGGATCAAAAAATGTCTCATGGGGCTTTTTTCCTTATTGGCATTTCATGGGCAACAGGTTGGCGATCATTGAGTAAATGAATCTTCGGCTGTGTATGGAGGTTATTTAGACGCAGACCACGTGCACCGCTGGCTTCACGTGAGAAGGCCAAGGTCAAGTTTTGCCAATCGTTGTAATCTTTGAGCACCGTCTTGCTGAAATTATCTGGCGCATCGATATTAATCGAGAGCCCTGAACCGGTGAACTGATTGTCTTTATTCCAGTCAATAAAGGCACCTGGGTTGCTGCCACGTCCGAGTAAATCACCTTCAAAGAGAGCGGCTTCGTCTAAATTTTTTGAGCTGCCATCAGAAAAATCAATAATTAAACTATCGCTGCACATATTTGCTTCGACTGAGTCCGAGCAAATAGACAGACCTTTCATGCCATTCTCAATGTACCAACGTTGCCCTGCATTTGAGCTTGTCAGATTTGGTGGTAGGCCTGTTTTGTAAAGGTAGTTCATGATGCTTACGTAGTTTGGCTTGTAATTCTTATCTTCAAATCCGCCATGACGTAAACCAAGGTTATGCCCTAACTCATGCATTAAAGTCGAGGCTTGCAGATTAATCAGAAAGTTTTTGTTTCTACTATTTGAGGTGCTTAACTGTAAATTGCCCAGCGTGATATTAAAGTCATTACCAGATACTTCAGCTAACCCAGCACCTGCAACGGCTTCATAACCCGAAACCCCATAATGGAAAATCGGCTGACGGCGCAGGTCGAAGTACTTGGCTTTCAGTGCATAGACATCAGCGCAACCGATTTTAGGATCGCCCAGATCGAGGCAGCTGGTAAATGGGAGTACGGATTGTGTATTACCCAAATTGTAGTCAGTGAAATTAGCGCCAGCATCAAAGTGAACGGCAATGCCTTTACGCGCAAAGGCATCAACCACTTTTTTCAAAGCTTCTGGGCGTGGTTTAACCCCTTCGTCGGTTGAACTCATGTAGTCCAGCTCGATGAAAATATCTCGAACCCCTGCTCGTGCACCCATTGCGTACAGATTAAGCCCCGCAAATGTTCCGCCCGGTACTTCAGCAGTATCAGGAATACCATCGTTATCAGCATCGTTTGTATTTGCAGGAACGTCGTTAGGGCCTGCTGGTGTGATAAAGTTGGCTAATTCAAAATCGATTGCTGATTTAGTGATGTTGTTGATACGAGCCACTGGACGGACAAGGCTGCTGCCGAAAGTCACTGGCAGCGCTGGAGCGTTCACGCCTGTCCATGCTGTAGATGTTTTAGGCGGTGTTGTATTCGTCCCAAATCGCACAAAGTCGATAGTGACATTGCTAATTGGATCAAATAACTCAACAAAACCGTTTGCATTCCAGAACGGTAATTGAATTCCCGAGTCGACAAATGCAATTTGGTGTGAAGAGACTAAGTTTCTCGTCGATTTGGCCGCAACAACAATGTAACCTTTTGCGGGAATGACCGTACTTGGTAATACAAACTCGCTAGATCCAACATTGCTGGAGGAGCGCAGTCTTGCGCCGTTGATATCAACAGCGACTGAGTTTGGGTTATAAATTTCAATCCAGTGGTCACCAACAGACGCCCCACTAGAAACTTCACTAATGATGAGTGCGCCAGCCACCATCGGAATGGCGACTACTGTTTGCTTTACTACTTCAGCGCTAACCACATCTGCCGCAGGTGGCGTATAGGAGCTTGGTGTGGGCGTGGTAGCAGGAGCAGGAGCAGGAGCCGTTGTGCCGCCACCTCCACCTCCGCCGCAGGCAGTTATGACAATCGAGGTAGCAAGGACAAGAAGTGCACGAGGTGTATGCATTATGAATTATTACCAAAAATAAAATAGGCTAACATCATATTGCATTTCTAATTAGCTTGTGCTTTTTTTCCAATAAATTACCTATTCCTTTTCAAACCAAGCAATGCTTTCAACGTGAGCAGTATGTGGGAACATGTTAATTACGCCGACATTCTTGAGTGTATACCCTTTAATATTAACTAAAATGTCTGCATCGCGCGCGAGTGTGGCAGGGCTGCAAGAAACATACACAATTCGTTTGGGACCATGCTCAATGCTAATTGAATTACACAAAGCCATTGCGCCATCGCGTGGCGGATCGATCAGCATTTTGTCGAATTTGCCGAGTTTATTGAGCCACTCTTCGGTCATTTCAAATAGATTGGCGATTTCGTAGCTAGTCAGGTGATCAAGGTGATTGTGCTTTGCGCCCTCGAGAGCACGTTCGACCAATTGTTGGCTACCTTCCATCCCGAGTACTTTGGCACCGCTGCGGGCAATAGGTAGTGTGAAATTACCTAAACCACAGAACATATCCGCAATGATTTCGCCCTCTTGTGGGTCGAGCAATTTCATTGCGCGCTCAACCATAACTCGGTTGATGCCGTAATTAACTTGCGTGAATTCGGTCGGCTTGAAAGGCATCTCAATGCCAAACTCGGGTAGCGAGTAGGTAAGGGCGGGCGCATCAAGCGGGTAGAACGGATAGGCGCTGTCTGGGCCTTTCGGTTGCAGCCAAATTTGTACTTTCCATTGATCGGCATATGCTTTGAGTGGCGCAGCATCATTCTCGCTAATCTCGGTCATGATGCGGAACACCAGTACCGTGACGTTTTCACCGACCGCGAGTTCAATTTGCGGCATGTCGTTCACAATCGACAGTGAGGCAATTAAATCCCGTAATGGGAGCAATTGATCCGACATTGATTTGGGTAAAACATGACATTCGCTCATGTCGGCAATAAAGCCCGAACGGCGCTCATGAAAGCCAACCAACACTTTTTCTTTTTTTGCAACATAGCGAGCCGATAGTCGCCCACGTGAGCGATAGCCCCATGGTGTGCCGTAAATCGCGGGCAACATGGCTTCGGCGGTAACCTTGCCAATGCGCTGCAGATTGTCTTCTAAAATGCGTTGCTTGGCGGCAACCTGCGCTCCGAACTCCATGTGTTGCATAGAGCACCCACCACAGACGCCAAAATGCGGACATTTGGGTTTCACGCGCATAAAGCTTTCATTATGGATTATGATAGCTTGCGCATTCTCAAAGGTCGGTTTTTTGCGGTAGCTGCTAAATGAAATGGTCTCAAAAGGCAGCGCGCCATCGATGAAGATGGTTTTTCCTTCATAGCGGGCAACACCATGACCCTCGTGGTCGAGTGATTCTACGGTGGCAATCGGATTAGGGCGGGATGCTGGTTTGGTCATGGTGAACAGATTTTCAAATTAAATTAAGTTTCTTATTATAGCGCAGACGCTCGCTGTGCTTGTGCTCGAGTATTGCTTTCTGCCGTAAGTAAAAAATCAAGGTTTTGAGATATGCAACTAGATTCCGTTTTGTGTTTACCCGCCTTGCTCGAAGCCGAGACGTGGGAGCAATTTGCATCGACCTTGGTGGCCGCAGTTCGCGATTCCTTTGCTGCAAAAAGAGCTTATTTGGTTTTACCAAGTGATAGTGCAGCATCCGTCGCGATTTACGCAGAAGCGGTGGTGGGGCAACGCGCATTGGCGTTTGCCGAGCCACAACATCCTTCGGGTTTCTTTGGGGTTCCTGTCGAAGAGTTAGCTTGGCAGATGCGTGAACCGGCGGTATCGGTGCGTCCTGTGAGCTATCAAATGCAAGAAATCTGGGATGTGCCAGATGAGGATGTGGTTCCTTTATATCGCTTGATTTTGCCTTTGCTCGACCAAGATTGCACGCAAGCGATGCTGTACGTTGAATTGAGTGATGTGAGGCGTTTACAAGCTTACCTTGATACAGCCGCGTTTCGGATTGAGTGCGAGGCGCTTTCCGGAATACTAAAGGAAAGGATTGGCGCTTTGCTGTATGGGCACGGTATCGAGCGCGATGAAATGACGCGAAGAATGCAGCAAAGCTTGCAGCAAAGCTTGCAGCGCGCCGAAGAATACCGCGAGTTACTGCAAAAACTGCATCAAGTGACCTTGCGTTTAACGCAGACGACCAGTTTAGATGCGCTTTATCATGACGTGGTTCAGTCGGCGATTACGGATTTGGGTATTGATCGCTTAGGTCTATTTACTGCCGATTTAAACACCGATGAAATGTGCGGCACTTACGGCACTGACAATAATGGTGATCTGACGAACGAATACTGGTATCGCACGACGACACCACCGCACCAGATTTTTCGTGATGCGCTAGCGAAACCAGGCGAAGTGATGGTGAAAGAGGACGCGGCGATTTATTACAATAAAGTCGTGGTGGGGCGTGGTTGGAATTCGCTGGTTGCGCTGTATGCCGACAATACGCTGCTCGGCTGGATGGCGGCGGATAATTTCTTGCGTCGCCGCAGTTTGATGCCGTATCAGCGAGAAGTCATGAAACTGTTTGCGGCCATCGTGTCGCAGTTGATTCGTGCGAAACAAGTTCAAGAAGAGCTACGGCAAGCGAATGGGCGCTTGTTGCAACAAAGTAATTCATTGGCGATGGCACGCGATGCCGCGGAAGCAGCGAGTTATGCCAAATCCAATTTCTTAGCCACGATGAGCCACGAAATCCGTACGCCACTCAATGGGATTTTGGGTTTTGTGCAATTGCTTGGCAATACACCTTTAAATGCTGAGCAAAGCGAATATGTGAGCAATGTCCGCAAATCCGGTGACTCGCTGGTGCTGCTGGTCAATGACTTACTCGATTTCTCAAAAATTGAAGCTGGCAAGTTGGAATTGATTAAAGCGCCGTTTGAATTGGCGAATGTGATTGAAGAAGCAGCCTCTGTGATGGCCTCCAAGGCGGTTGAGGCACGGCTCGATTTAGTGCTGGAATTGGCAGCGGATCTGCCCGCTTGGTATATCGGTGACGCATTGCGCTTAAAGCAAGTGCTGATTAATTTAATTTCCAATGCAATTAAGTTTACTGAAGTCGGCGGGGTCAGGATTGTCGCCGACTGTGATGCAGAGCAGATTCTAATTGCAGTCGAGGATACTGGGATTGGGTTGGATAGTGGTAGTTCTGTGCAGTTATTTCAGCGCTTTTATCAGGCCGAAACTGGCGCGACGCGGCGTTATGGCGGCACTGGCTTGGGCCTTGCGATTTCCAAGTCACTGCTGGAGTTGATGCAGGGCGAAATTCAAGTCCGCTCGGTGCTGGGTAAAGGTTCTAAATTTGTTGTGAGCTTGCCAAGGCAGCATTTCACCAAACCACGAGTTTTGGCGCCAGCATGCTTTAATCAACAAGGCATTTTGTGGAGAGGCTTGCCAGGGGGCGTTGCCAGTATGGTGCTGCCGTGTTTAAGTGCGGCAGGTTTACAAGTATTTACTCAGTGGCCAGAAAATCGCCAGCAAATCGATTTAATCATTTGTGAAGACACCATTGGCAAAGAACTGGCGAGCTCTCATTTGCCCGTTGTGCTACTAGGTTGGCAGCAGCCAGAAGAGCTGAGTTCGGCGAATCAATTTTTATGCAAAGTGGCTTTGTCTGAACGGCAGTTACTTAATACTGTGGCGGGTCTGCTTGGCCTTGGTAGTGATATTGCGAAACCCCTTGCAAATCTGTCTGCCGGAACGCTGTATCCTGGCAAGGTGCTGGTGGCGGAGGATAATTTGATCAATCAGCGGGTCGTCGCTGCCTTTTTAAGCAAGATTGGTTGCGATGTCGTGTTAGTGACCAACGGCCATGCTGCAATTGCTGCGGCAAATGCTGAAGCTTTTGATTTGGTCTTCATGGATTGGCAAATGCCAGAAATGGACGGGCTGACTGCAACACGTATTTTACGCAGCCAAGCACAAACTCGATCTTTACCAATTATTGCGCTGACCGCCAATGCCTTTGAGCACAGTGAAAATGAATGTCTTGCCGCTGGGATGGATGGCTTTTTAGCCAAGCCACTCGATCTGATTAAGCTTAAAGGGATTGTTGCTCAGTATTTACCTGAGCAAAGTGCAGTTTGCTTATTGTGATGTATTGCTCTGAAAGCATTGATTAGCAAAGCCTAGCTAGATATACATTATGAATATCAATAAAAAACGCCGTTCGATTGAACGGCGTTTTGCTATTACATGAGTCAATTACTTGGTGTTATCAACCACCACTTGACCATTAAATTTTACTTGGCCGCGGAAGAAGTAATCCACGCAAGCTTTGTAGTCGCCAGGGGTGGCGAGGCTAAATGGCGTTTGGTAGGTTGCCAACTGGCAAGACCAAGACACGCCGCCTGGATTGTTGGCATTGTAATTCCAGCCTTTATCCAGATAGGTTTTGGTCGCTGCCGCAGAGCCATTCGTAAAGCCTTTAGACGAACCGCAAGTCAGTTGCTCACCTGTGATGTCCACGCCGAGTTCTTTGGTGAACTCTTTGTAGGCCGCTATACGGTTCAGCGATTGCGAAACTTCAGAGCCTTTACCGCACTCGATACCACCGTTGATGATGTAAGTCGTAGCGCCAAATCCTGGGGCCATGCCATTGGCGATATCCACTTGATTTGGTTTCCAAGTGCCATCAATAACCCAAGTCATTGGTGGTTTTGGTGATTGTGGGTAAACCGCAAACCAGATTGCCGAAGCAAAGTTCAATGAGGTATCAGCAACGAGGCCCGGATTGTCGAGCAAGACATTGACGTCTCCATACAGTGATTTGCTGAATGGGCCGTAGTTGTAGTTCCATGACAATTGCTTAGAGCCGCGACCGAAGTAGCTAAAGTATTCGCCTTTGGCATTTTTGCCGCAAGGGTAGAAGATCGAGAAGATCGAGCCGCCAGCACCGTTAAAGCAGTCTTGATAGCCGCCAACGCCCGAACCTTCTTGCATGCCTTGTTCACGTAGGAACCACAGGCCTTGGCGGAAGGTTGGAATCGCAGTGTTTTGATCCATCGTTGCCAATACGGCATTATTTTGGTCAGCGTAGCCGCGCGCGGTTGCTGGCGTTAATGCTGGCCAGTTCGCGCCAGTTTCTTGTGCAAAGTGGGCAAAAGACGTGGCCAGTAGTTTTTTACAAATCAGGTCTGAATCACGACCATCGGCATAAGTCGCGCAATACGCAGGGAATTTCGCTACGCCTTTGAGTAGATTCTCGTAGGTGTATTTCACATTGCGCACCGGGAAGAAGTAATCAAACTTCGCACGGCTTAAAACGCGCTCAACGCGTTTCACGTTGTCTGGATTGCCTACCGCGCCAACTACTACGGCATCTACCACGGCATCAGGGCGAACTTGCAATGCATCACGGATACGATCGATGGTGCTGCTGTCTGCGCCTGCTTGACTGTAAAGTGCTTGCTCAGCCGCTTTAAATTGCGCATCCGTTGGGTAGCCCGCTGGTGCTGCGATATAAGTGATTTGTGGCTTGTAAGCGGCAACCACGGGTGTTGATGTTGCTACTGGAGTCGCAGTTGCAATGGGTGTCGATGTTGGTGCGACTGTTACGACCGGTGTTGAGCTTGGTGTTGCGGTTGGCGCAATCGTTACGACTGGCGTGGCTGTTGGCTTAGGTGTCGCCGTTGGTGCAATAGTAAGCACTGGCGTTGCCGTCGGTGCAACAGTCACAACTGGGGTTGCTGTTGGCTGTGCGCCACCACCTGAGCAAGCGCCCAAGTTTTTCCATGGGCCCCAGAGGTCTGTTGATGACGGTGCAGTGCTTTGCACCCACCATTTAGCTTCATAATTGGTGTTGTTATACACCACGCGTTGGCCGCCTTGGTAGGCTGTGGCGCTATTCCATTCGCTGCCGCAACTGCTTGCAGTGGGTGTTGGTGTTGCCGTTGGCGCGGTTGTTGGTTTTGCCGTCGGTGCCGCAGTAATAATTGGCGTTGCTGTTGGCGCCAAGGTCGGTGCTGCTGTCGGTGTAGGCGTCGCCGTGCCACTGCCAATTAATTCCCACGGGCCCCATTGCTCGGTGCCCGGTACATTGTTTTGCGTCCACCATTTGGCTTTGTAATCTTGGCCTGCGTAGGTGACGGTTTGGCCGCCGCTGTAGGCGGTTGCGCTATTCCAAGCAGGTGCTGCCATGACTTGAATTGAGCAGATTGCAGCGGGAATTGCCGCGAGCATCCAACGATTTATCTGTGACATAACGTCTCCATCCTTATTGTGGCACCGAGATCAGTGAAAACCGCTGGTGCTGTTATGAGTTTGCTTTGCAAAGCTGCAGCCTTGTAAGCAAACGGCATACTAATCTCCGTCAGGGAAATTGACTAGCCTAAAGATTGATTTTTTGCAGGGAAATGTATTAAAAATCACACTTTAAAAACGTTGTAAGTGCTACGTTGGCGACGCGCTAGAAGCCTTTGATTTAAAAGGTGAAGTTTGTACGGTAAAACCCGTATTTTATCTATTTAGGCCAAGCCAAATCCCATGGCGCATCAAGCTGGCTAAGCTGAGTTTGACAAACTGAGGACTCGAAATATTCGCCAACAGTCGGTCTGCAAATAAAGCGATAAGTATGACCCGCAAGCTCAAATTGAATGGCGTATGCATGCAGATACCCTCGATCTGACTCTGAGCCAGCATAGCGAGCGTCGCCGAGAATCGGGCTACCTAAACTTTTGAGTGCTACACGCAGCTGATGTGTGCGCCCGGTGCGCGGGCGGAGCAAAAACAAACGCAGGCCATCGCCAAGTCCATAACTAAAAAACTGTGTTGTCGCCAATTGGCCGCCTTCACGCACAAATTTCCAACTGCCGCCACGACCTTTTTCCATGCCACCTTGAATCTTGCCTTGCTTTTTACTGGGCTTGGCATCAGAGATCGCGAGGTAAAATTTTTGAATATGATGCTCAGCAAACTGCTCGCCTAGGCTACGTGCTGCCTCGGTATTACGCGCCAATAGCAGTAAACCAGAGGTCATTTTATCGAGTCGATGCACCGTGAATAGTGAATCGATTCCCGTTTGTTGCCGCACCAAGTCGATCAAACTGGCTTGCTCATCATTTTGATGAAAATCCAGCCCAGCCTGCTTATCAATTAGCAAAAAATCATCGGTCTGCGCCAAAATTGGAATCATCATGACTTTACTTTGATCCATTCATTACCAAAATTGACCAGCAATACACCAATCACCACCAGCACTGCGCCCAGCAAGCGTGGCCAGCTGATGTCTTTGAGTGGCATTGCAAACCATCCAAAACGATCAAACAGCATCGATGCAATAATTTGCCCCGTGATAATTAAAGACAGCATGGTGGCTGCGCCGAGTTTGGGCGCAATCAAGGTGGTGCCAAAGACAAACATTGCCCCAAGTAGGCCGCCAATCAGCATCCACGCTTCGGCTTTTGGGAGATTGGCGAGGGCGCTGAGCTTTTGCCCGCTGGCGATCGCAATGCAAAGTAGCGCAATCGTACCGACAGAAAATGACACCAAGGCCGCCAGCACCGTACTGTTGCCAACGACGGCTTTGAGTTGATTATTGATCGCCGCTTGCAAGGGCACGATCAAACCAATGGTGAGCGCTAACAGGCTATATAAATAGGTCATGAATCGTCTCAATAGTAAAAGTCGCCTTATGGTACTGCAATCAAGCGATTCTGGCGGCGCAAGGTGAGGGCGCCTAGCGTCAACAATGAGTTGCCCGCAAAATGATTTGCGCCGCCGAACAAACTCATTTAACTTGAGTGCCCGCAGCAGTTGGCGCAAAAAATATTGAGCCTAAGGACGGAAATTTTCGCCAGCTCGAACTACACTGATTGGATTGAAAGGATACCCATGCAACACATTAGCCCTAGTGATTTGAATAGCTGGTTGCAAGACACGAGCCGCGCTGCGCCGCAGTTACTCGATGTGCGTGAGCCATGGGAAGTGGCGCTGTGCCAAATCGCCGGTAGTCAAAATATCCCGATGAATCACATTCCGAGTGAGCAAACCCGCTTAGATCCAGATGCAATCTATGTGGTCATTTGCCACCACGGCGTACGCAGCTACCAAGTGGCAGGATTTTTGGAGCGGCAGGGCTTTGAAAATATGATTAATCTAGATGGCGGGGTCGCCGCATGGGCTGATGTTGTTGATCCAAGCATGGCGCGTTATTAATTTTTAGGTATTTAAAGCTAGGCATTGATTGGAATTGGTTAGATTGATATACCCATTGAGTGCGAAATATGGATTTAACCCGAGTGGGTCAATTTTTTGAATTGCTAGAGCGAGAGCTAGCGGGGCAGCCTGATTTGCATGCCGACCTGATGGCGGTCGCGCAATTTGAACCGCAGATCTTGCTGCCTTGGTTGAGCGTGCTCGATATGGCTGAACAAAAACTAGGTAGTTTGGAGCTGGTCGCGCAATGGCTGAGTTGCCCTCATGCGGAACTGAATGGCGCCCCACCCGTGTATTGGGTGGGGCGGCCGGATGGTACTGAAATGGTACGCGAGTTGCTGGAAAAATATCCGCTACCGCCGTGGCGGCAGCGTCATCCCACTGCTTAGTGGCTATAGCCTTCGCTGCTAGGTTTGGCTTTATGAAAAGTAATCGTCTGCTCAGTGATAATCGACGGTGGCGGTGACTTTAGAATGTGCGGTTTCATCTTGCCCATCACGTGCATTTCGCACGGTTTGCAATCGAATACCAGCGTGTAGCTTTCTTTGTCGTTCGCGAGTGTCATCGGTTCGGCCTTGATTTGGCCTTTCACACCAATCACGCCTTTTGCTTGTTTCGGGCACAATTCAAACGAAAAACGCAGGCAATGCTTGGTAATCATCAGCGGCACTTCACCCGCTTCTTCGTGGGCTTCGTAGGCGGCAGCAATCAATTTAACGCCGTGTTCTTTATAAAACTCACGCGCTTTCTTGTTATACACGTTACCTAAGAACGACAGCGTTTCATCTGGGTAAATCGCAGGCGGCTCAACCGGCACTTTGCGTTCTTGCTTAGGCCATGCAGCAACGCGGGCAAGTTCGAGTTGCTCAACAGCTTCGCGGCGTAGCGCGTTAATCGCAGATGCGGCTACATGCCAAGGCTGGCTCAGATTGAGTGATACATCTTCCGCATAAAACATCGTATTGCCGAGTTTACCGAGGCCAGCAATCAAACCGCTCCACGCCTTATCCGCATGTTGTGAAATTTCGAGCGCCATCGGCGCGTCAACGGTCACCGTACAGCCATCGGCATCGGTAATCGTGAGTGCGAGGCCCGTTGCAGTTTCAGACAAATTGAGCCACACGCCAATTTTACGTTCAGCGGATTTTTTATTAAGTATCTGTTCCCAAGCATGGTCCCGATTGCGGTTCATGCCAATACCTGCTTTAAGGCCAATTAATTCGCTCATAGGTTCATTCGGGAATACGCGGAAAGTATCAGGGAGTGGGGAGTGGGGAGTCGAGGATTGAATGGCTTCAACGGTATTGGCTTGCGCGCCGACCACTTCGCGCTTTTTCATGTAATTCAGACCATCACCATTAGCCAGTGGCTCAGCGGGGTCGATGATTTGGATTTCAAAGAACTTGTCGGTGACGCGAGTGATGGTGCCAACGGGCAGACCAACGTATTTTGGTGAATCAAACGCGCCGATGTCGGTTTTGCGTTCCGTCGCAAAATAATCGGTATGACCACGGTGGAAGGTTTTATCGACGTTGGGCGTAAAGAAAATCTCGCTGCGGCCACTGGAAGCGGGAGCGAGATCTGGGCGTTGTTCCAAAATAGCGTCGAGATGCTGGCGATAATGCGCGGTGATGTTCTTAACGTATTGCGCGTCTTTGTAGCGGCCTTCGATTTTGAACGAGCGCACGCCAGCATCGACCAGCAGCGCTAAATTATCGGTTTGATCATTGTCTTTCATCGACAGCAAATGCTTATCAAATGCAACGACTTGGCCTTTGTGATCGGTGAGCGTATACGGCAGGCGACAAGCTTGCGAGCAATCGCCGCGGTTGGCGCTGCGATTGGTCGCTGCGTGGCTGATATTGCATTGCCCCGAAAACGCAACGCACAACGCGCCGTGAATGAAATATTCAATCGTTGCCGTGTCGCCAATCGCGGCACTGATTTCACGGATTTGCTTCACGCCCAATTCACGCGCCAAAACGATTTGCGAGAAACCGGCATCGGATAAAAATTTGGCTTTTTCTGGGTTGCGAATATCGCATTGTGTACTGGCGTGTAGCTGGATCGGCGGAATATCGAGTTTCAGCACGCCCATGTCTTGCACGATCAATGCATCCACGCCGGCTTCATAGAGCTGAATAATTTGTGATCGCGCAGGTTCGAGTTCGTTGTCGTGCAGGATGGTATTGAGCGTCACGAACACGCGCGAATGATAGCGATGCGCGAATTGCACGAGGCTCGCGATGTCTTCGATGGGATTGCTGGCATTATGCCGCGCGCCAAAGCTCGGCCCGCCGATATACACCGCATCAGCACCATGCAGAATCGCTTCTCTAGCAATTTCAGCGGTTTTGGCGGGGGCGAGTAATTCGAGTTGATGCGGCAAAAGCATGGGGCAATCCAAAATTGGTGTTCAAAGGGGCGGAAGTATAACGTATTCAATGGCTTAGCGGTGATTTTGGCTACGCTGAATTTTGTCATCAACATGAAAGTGCGGGTTTATGTCGTTTTCTCTTAGTCAATACAATTGGAAAAGCAATTTTTATACTGTATTTGATCTGATGTAAGGTAAAGTACTTATTCTATTTAATCAGTTTTGTTAATAATTGACTGGATCGTGGTCGAATGAATCAATTGAGAGCAGGGCTTGCTGTGGCGGTGGTCGTGTTGAGTTTGCAAGTGCAAGCTACCGATCCACGCCAATATGGCGTTGTTGCTGAAGATACGAGCCGAACTTCTTTGCGTTTCCGTATGCAAGAGAAAGAATCACCACGCGGCCCGCGTGTGATTGAAGTTGAAGACAAAACCAGTTTTAGTATTCGACATGCGCAGTATTTCTCAGTGGCAGATCGTCTTGCCTATATGGCGGTTCAAGTGCCGTATGTGACGCTTGAAGAAACCTATAAAAATTCTCGTCGCCCCAGTGCTGAGGCCGATGGCGTCGGGGATGTGATGTTAGGTTTTGGCATCGGCGTGTATCGCATGCCTGCTTTAGACGCTGCCGAACTAAAAAACTATGATCGAAATGGCTTTAGCAGTGGGTGTGCGATGCAAGTGGCGATCCCCACCGCTTCGTATGTCAAAAATCAATCGGCCAATATCACGAGTAATCGCTGGATGGTGATGCCCGAATGCCAGCTTGGCTGGGCACAAGATCAATGGGTGCTTGAAGGTACGCTGGGTATGAATTGGTTTTCGGATAATACTGATTATTACTTGGGCAGCTTTGAGCAAGACAATATTTATAGGGCCAAAGTGATGGCCAGCTACAGTGTGGTTCGCACCGTTTGGGTGGGCGCTACGCTGGAATACCAAAATGGCGGCGAAGTGACACGCGGTGGGCGTAAAGCAAACGATAGTCTGAATAATTGGCTGGCTGGTGCTGCGGTGAACTTCCGTTTGCCGGGGCAAAATAGCTTGCGTTTAGTTGGTGAGTGGCCGATTAGCACCGCTAAAGGTGCAAGTGAAAGTAAGGAAATTTCAGTGGTGTTTTCGCACGTTTGGTAGGTCTGTAACGCCATATAAAGCAAAAAACCTCACTATAGAGACGCAGAGGCACAGAGAAAACCTTTAAAAGCGAAGGTTTTGTGCTTTTCCTCTGTCTCTTTGTGCCTCTGTGGTGAAAGATTTTGATTTTCTACTTTAGGAATTGAATGGATTTGCAAAGTAGAATTGATCAGATTGCAGGTAATAAAAAACGCAGCGCCCAATCTATTGGGGGCTGCGTTTTTGTTTGGTGCCTAGGGGTATTACTCGCTAGGCATTATTGAGTATTACTGCTTGTGATATACCTCAGCACCTGTCTTCACGAATTCGATGGATTTAGTTTCCATCCCTTTCTTTAAGGCTTCGATTTCGCTGATGCCTTGTTTGGCGGCGAATTCGCGCACGTCTTGCGTGATTTTCATTGAGCAGAAATGCGGGCCGCACATTGAGCAGAAGTGAGCGACTTTCGCGCTGTCTTTCGGCAATGTTTCATCATGGAAATCACGCGCGCGATCTGGATCAAGACCCAGATTGAACTGATCTTCCCAACGGAATTCGAAACGTGCTTTCGATAAGGCGTTATCGCGAATCTGCGCCCCAGGATGACCTTTGGCCAAGTCGGCGGCGTGCGCTGCCAATTTGTAAGTGATGATGCCTTCTTTCACATCGGCCTTGTTCGGCAAGCCCAAATGCTCTTTTGGCGTTACGTAGCAAAGCATTGCGCAGCCGTACCAACCGATTTGTGCCGCGCCAATCGCCGAAGTGATGTGGTCGTAGCCCGGTGCAATATCGGTCGTCAATGGGCCAAGCGTGTAGAACGGCGCTTCATGGCACCAATCCAACTCTTTATCCATATTCTCTTTGATCAATTGCATTGGCACGTGGCCAGGGCCTTCGATCATCACTTGCACATCGTGTTTCCACGCGATTTGCGTCAATTCGCCGAGCGTTTTGAGTTCGCCCAATTGTGCTTCATCGTTGGCATCCCAGATTGAGCCTGGACGCAAACCATCACCCAGACTGAAGGCAACGTCGTATTCCTTCATGATTTGGCAGATGTCTTCAAAGTGCGTGTACAAGAAGTTTTCTTTGTGATGCGCCAAGCACCATTTAGCCATAATCGAGCCACCGCGCGACACGATACCGGTCATACGGCCAGCCGTCATCGGTACGTATTGCAGCAATACACCAGCGTGGATGGTGAAGTAATCTACGCCTTGCTCAGCTTGCTCAATCAAGGTATCGCGGAACAATTCCCAAGTCAGGTCTTCAGCTTTGCCGTTTACTTTTTCTAGTGCTTGGTAGATTGGCACCGTGCCGATTGGTACGGGCGAATTGCGCAAAATCCATTCGCGTGTTTCGTGGATGTTTTTGCCGGTCGACAAATCCATAATCGTGTCGGCACCCCAACGGATACCCCAAGTCATTTTGTCGACTTCTTCAGTAATCGAAGACGTTACCGCAGAGTTACCAATATTGCCGTTAATCTTCACGAGGAAATTACGGCCAATAATCATTGGCTCTGATTCTGGGTGATTGATGTTGTTCGGGATGATGGCACGACCGCAAGCGATTTCGCTGCGTACGAACTCAGGCGTAATCACATCGGGCATATTCGCGCCGTAGTTTTCACCTTTGTGTTGACGATTCATCATCGCGAGCATTTTGTCGCCCGTTGGGCTGTCGGTTTTTAGGCTTTCAAGGTAGGCAGCACGATTCATATTCTCGCGAATCGCCACGTATTCCATTTCTGGCGTGATGATGCCTTGGCGGGCGTAATGCATTTGCGACACGTTTTTGCCGGCGATGGCTTTGCGCGGTTGGCGTTGTAATTCAAAGCGCAACACATCAAGGCTCTTGTCGGCTTCGCGCATGCGACCAAATTCACTGGTGAGTCCATCGAGGACTTCGGTGTCATTGCGTTCGCTAATCCATGCTGCGCGGATTGGCTCTAAGCCTTTACGTACGTCGATTTTAGCGGCTGGATCAGTGTAAGGGCCAGAACAGTCATAAACGAAAATCGGTGGGTTTTTTTCGACTGCGCCGCTGATGCTCATTTGCAATGGGGTATCAGCTTGACTGATTTCGCGCATAGGCACTTGAATGTCGGCGCGTGAGCCTTGTACGTAGATTTTGCGTGAATTAGGGAGCGGTTTGATCGCGGCTTCGTCGACGACGGCCGAATCGGCGGAAAATTCTGCTTTGGCGTTCATTTAAGTTTCTCCAGTGCCCTTACCGCATCAAAGGATGAGTAAGTTACGCTCGTTGGCGCAATTAATAAAAAAGGATTTGGCGCAGGAGGGGGCAGGAGAAGGTACGCTGCTCGCTTTCCTACGCCGGTATTAACCGGGTCAGGTTCCAAGGGTATCTCTCATCTGCCATGCGCTAAATTTGATTCAAATTGAGTGCTTCGTAAAAGCGTGTTTTAAAGTGTTAAACACCTAAAAAGTAGCTCTGGCAGAACCCCTAGCGATTCATGAGTGTGAAACTAAAAGAGTTGTGGGATAATTGCAAGATAAATTCGAATAACCAATAGCCGTAGTCGGCTTGTCTTGAGGTAAAGCAAAGATGGATTGGGAAAACGCACGTTATCTTTTAGTTGAACAACAGATCCGCCCGTGGAATGTGTTGAACCCGGTGATTCTTGAGCGCATCCTCAAAACGCGTCGCGAAGACTTCGTGCCACAGGATAAAAAAGAGCTGGCTTTTGTTGATGTGGAATTGCCATTGGGTAATGGTCAACTGATGCTGGCCCCAAAAGTTGAAGCGCGTTTCTTACAAGAAATCGATTTGAAAATCACGGATAAGCTACTGGTCGTTGGTGCTGGTGCTGCCTATATGGTGGCGTTGGCTGCTGGTCTATGCGCACAAGTGGTGTCGATTGAAAGCGATGTGGCTCAGGCTGAATTCACGAATGCCCAACTCAAAGCCGCCGGCATCAAAAACGCGCGCGTGGAAGTGGGTGATGCCTTGGCCAAACATGCTAGCGGCCCATTCGATGCGATTATCGCCACCGGCTCATTCGCCGCTATTCCCGCTGCGCTGCAATCTCAATTGGCACCCAGTGGCCGTTTGATCGCCATCGTGGGCGAAGAGCCAATCATGTACGCAACCTTGGTCACCGCAGGCGCAAATTCAACAGTGCGCCAAGTGTTTGATTACAATCTGCCGCGTTTAAAGCAATCGGTGGCAGTGTTTGCTTTTTAAGCAGCCATTTGCTTAAAAACTTACTCTGAAGATTATTTCCATGACTGTTGATACCCAATCGAACTTGCCGAGTAATAGTAAACCTACTGAAGAGGATGAGATTTCCTTATTAGACCTCGCCTTGGTATTGGCAAAACAGAAGAAAAAGATTATTGCATTGCCGTTGATCGCGGCGGCGATCGCAGCGGCTGTGGCTTTTAGCTTGCCGAATGAATACAGCGCTACGCTAAAAATTGCACCATCAAAAAATGCAGCTGTTTACAGTTGGGTACTTACCAACGATCAGGTTAACCAGCAGGTAGCCAAAGAGATGAAATTGGCGGAGCATTTTGGCACGAAGGGTCGTCAAGCAACACGCAAAGAAATGGCGAAGGCTGTCAAAGTCACATTAAACGCAAAGGATGGCTTTATTGATGTGAACGTTACCGATAATAATCCTGAATTTGCTGCTTTACTTGCCAACAAAATGGGCTTGGCATTGAAGGATAATTTGTATGGCCTGCGCTTGATGGAAATATCTAAGCTGCGCTATGAGTTAGAAGCTCGCCGAGAAATGGCACTCAAAACAAAAGTACAGTTTGACGCAGAGGTCAAAAAACCTGAGCTAGCAGCAACAATCGCAACGTTATCGGCCGCTGATCGTTATGGTATTACCAGTTTAGCTGCGATTCAGGCTGAATCGGCTTTGCAAGGTGGTGTTTCAGACATGATGCAAAATGAATTGGTTCGGATGCAAGATCAATTGGCGAGTTTGCAACGTATGGTTGTGGATGGCATGAAAAAGTCTTCATCAGTCGCAAACACGAGCTTATGGATTGCATCTATTGCTGCTCTGCAGCAACAAGCCTATTGGGGTGCCTTGGTTGAGAGACTGGATCGCCGAATTGAATTAAGCAAGAAACAAGAGCGGGATGAGTTAAAAATGACCGCTGCTGAAGTGCCAGATGAAAAATCAGGGCCAAAGCGCGCCTTGATTGTCTTGTTATCGGCTTTTGCTGCGTTGTTTGTGGTTGTTCTGTGGGCATTTATTGCTGAAGCGATAGCTAGATCGCGAGAGAGTAGTGGATCGCTAGCGATGTTAGACAAAATTGGTGCAGCTTGGCGTGCAAAGTAATCACTTCGTAAGGCGACTTGCTCAACCTAAGTCATCCTACGTATCAATTCAGTAAAATATTGGAAATAAAAAATGACGATTTTGGTCACGGGCGGTGCTGGTTTTATTGGTGGTAATTTTGTTTTGGATTGGCTAGCCAATACTGATGAAACGGTGATTAATGTCGATAAGCTGACGTATGCAGGTAACCTCGATACGCTAAAAGGCTTGGATGGCGATACCCGTCATGTCTTTGTTCGGTCTGATATCGGTGATCGTGAAATCATTGGCCAACTATTGGCCGAGCACAAACCGCGTGCCGTGGTCAATTTTGCTGCTGAGTCGCACGTGGATCGCTCAATTACGGGGCCGGGTGAGTTCATTCAAACCAATGTCGTTGGCACGTTTAATTTGCTTGAGTCAGTTCGTGGCTACTGGAATGATCTGCCTGCGGATGAAAAAGCAGCTTTCCGCTTTCTGCACGTATCGACAGATGAAGTCTATGGCACATTAGCCGCTGATGATCCTGCGTTTACTGAAACGAAAGCCTTTGAGCCAAACAGCCCGTATTCGGCTAGTAAAGCTGCATCGGATCATCTGGTGCGTGCGTGGCACCATACCTACGGCTTGCCAGTGTTGACGACCAATTGTTCAAATAATTATGGTCCTTATCATTTCCCTGAAAAATTGATTCCACTGGTGATCTTGAATGCACTAGCTGGTAAAGCATTGCCGATTTATGGAGATGGTCAGCAAATCCGCGATTGGCTGTTCGTGAAAGACCATTGTTCTGCAATTCGCCGTGTGCTCGAAGCGGGTAAAGTCGGTGAAACGTACAACGTCGGTGGCTGGAATGAAAAAGCCAATTTAGACGTCGTGAAAACGATTTGTGATTTATTGGATGAGCTGGCTCCTATGGGGAGTAGGGACTTGGGAGTTGGGAATCAGCAGATGGGTATTACTCCCTACTCCCCACTCCCCACTTACCGTAGCCAAATCACCTATGTGACTGACCGACCTGGCCATGATCGCCGCTACGCGATTGATGCGCGTAAATTAGAGCGTGAATTGGGATGGAAACCTGCTGAGACATTCGAGTCAGGTATTCGCAAAACAGTTGAGTGGTATTTGGCCAATCAAGATTGGGTCAGCAATGTCACCAGTGGCGCATATCGTGAGTGGGTGGAAAAGCAGTACGCGGTGAGTGGAGAGTAGGGAGTGGATAAACCGCATAAGCAATTAGAAACATGGCGGCAAGCAATGCTGTTAGTCAAGACCATTTATGAGTTAACAGCGCTGTTTCCAAGTGATGAACGTTTTGGTTTGACTAGCCAAATGCGGCGAGCGGCTGTTTCTGTTCCATCAAACATTGCGGAAGGTGTGGCGCGAGGAACAAGCAAAGAGTATTTGCACTTTTTAAATATCGCACGTGGTTCCTTGAGTGAGTTGGATACGCAAGCTGAAATTGCTTTAATGCTGGGTTATGTTCCTAAGGATTTAGCTTTATTTGAACAAATGAATTTAGTCGGTCGCTTGTTGAGCGGCTTGCATAAAAAAATTGGACAGAGCTTATGACCACTCCCCACTCCCCAATCCCAACTCCCCGCATTTTACTCACGGGCAAAAACGGCCAAGTTGGTTTTGAATTACAGCGCAGCCTTGCTGTACTGGGTGAAGTGATTGCGGTTGATCGCACAGAATGTGATCTTTCAAATCCCGCTGAGATTCGTGAATTAGTCCAGCGCATTCGCCCCGATATTATCGTCAATCCAGCCGCGCATACTGCGGTGGACAAGGCCGAATCTGAAGTTGAACTTGCCACATTGCTCAATGCCACTGCGCCGCAAGTCTTCGCTGAAGAAGCCGCCAAACTGGGCGCATTGCTCGTGCATTATTCGACTGACTATGTGTTTGATGGCACGAAAGACAGCGCTTACCTTGAGAATGATGCGACTAATCCACAGTCGGTGTATGGCAAGACCAAACTGGCGGGTGAGTTGGCGATCGCTGCCGCTAATCCACGGCACTTGATTTTCCGCACGAGCTGGGTATTTGGCGCGCACGGCGGCAATTTCCTTAAAACGATGCTGCGCCTGATGCAGCAGCGTGATGTGCTCAGTGTAGTCGCCGATCAAATTGGCGCGCCAACCTCAGCCAGTTTAATTGCCGATGTGACGGCACACGCGATACGGCAATGCTTTGGGAGTGAAGATTTGGGAGTAGAGGGTAAGGACGTGAGAAGTAAAGATGCAGCAATGCATTCACTCACTAATCCCAGCTCCCCACTCCCCGATTTATATGGTACTTACCATCTTGTCGCCAGTGGTGAAACCAGTTGGCATGGGTATGCAGCGCTAGTTAATGATATTGCTGCACAGCAGGGCTATACCCTAAAGATTGCGGCAGAAAATATACAAGCCATTCCCGCTACAGACTACCCGCTGCCTGCGCCGCGCCCGGCCAACTCGCGCTTGAATACGCAAAAACTGCAAGACACTTTTGGTCTGGTATTGCCGGATTGGAAATTGGGAGTGAGGCAGGTAATGATGGTTATCGGAGAATGAAATGCCCGAAATTAGCCGTTTTTTGGGAATTGTGATCATGATGTATTTTGATGAACATAACCCGCCTCATTTTCATGTTCGATATAACGAATACAAAGCAGCAGTCGCAATTGATTCACTCAATGTATTGGCAGGGCATTTACCCGCAAAAGTTCGCGGTCTGGTTGAAGAATGGGCAGAAATTAATCGAATTGAATTAATGGCAATGTGGGAAAGTAAAGATTTCCACAAGATAGCCCCTTTGGTCTAAGGAGTAGCCTAATGGTACACATTGATTCGGCACAATATCTGGGTGATTACAAGATTCGATTGTCATTTAATACCGGTGAACAGGGCGATGTAGACCTTGATGCACTACTACACCGGTATCCAATTGCAGGGCAATTAAAAGATAAATTGTTATTTGCTCAATTCTATCTGGATGAATGGCCCACACTTGCGTGGCCCTGTGGTTTTGACGTGTCGCCGGAAACCTTGTATGAAATGGCAACGGGGAAAACTGTTTCATGGCTAAAGCAAGCTTGAAAGGAGCACAGGGGGTTTCGCCTGCTATCGCTAGATGCTGCAGCCCGTCTGATTGAAGCTAACGCCTGCCAATTTATGTTTAATTTTTTGAATCAGAAAATCATTGTAGGGTTGGTTTGAATCGACCAAGCATTGAGTAATTAGGAAAGTAATAATGGCAAATCGTAAAGGTATAATTTTAGCCGGTGGTTCAGGTACTCGCCTGTATCCAGCCACCATCGCCGTCTCTAAGCAATTACTCCCCATTTATGATAAGCCGATGATCTACTACCCGCTCAGTACACTGCTGCTGGCGGGGATTCGCGACATCCTGATTATTTCAACTCCACAAGACACACCGCGCTTCGAACAATTGCTTGGCGACGGTAGCCAGTGGGGAATTAAATTGCAATACGCCGTACAGCCAAGTCCCGACGGTCTGGCGCAAGCTTTTATTATTGGTGAAGAATTTATTGGCCAAGATAATGTCGCACTGGTATTGGGCGATAATATTTTTTATGGTCATGAATTTGCCGATTTATTAAAAACCGCTGCCGATAAAGAAAACGGCGCTAGCGTTTTTGCTTATCACGTCAATGATCCAGAACGCTATGGCGTAGTGGATTTTGATGCGAGTGGTAAAGCACTTTCTATCGAAGAAAAACCGCTAAAACCAAAATCTAATTATGCCGTCACTGGTTTATATTTTTATGACAACAGCGTAATTAACATTGCTAAAAATATTAAACCCTCGCCACGCGGTGAATTAGAAATTACCGATGTGAATGCCGTCTATCTACAGCAAGATCAATTAGACGTAAAAATTATGCATCGAGGTTATGCTTGGCTTGATACTGGAACACATGAGTCAATGCTCGATGCCAGCCAGTTCATCCAAACGATTGAAACTCGGCAGGGTTTGAAAATTTGCTGCCCAGAAGAAATAGCCTATCGAAAGGGCTGGATTACTGCTACCCAAGTAGAGCAATTGGCACAACCACTAAAGAAAAATGCTTACGGGCAATATTTACTCAACATGCTTAAAGAGTAGGTAATTCGATATGAAAATCATCGACACAACAATTGCAGATGTTAAAGTTATTTTACCTAATGTTTATCATGATAGTCGTGGGTATTTTTTAGAGAGCTTTAATCAGGAAAAATTTGAATCTGAATTGGGTCGAAAAGTTAATTTTGTTCAAGACAATCATTCACATTCAGTACATCGTGTTTTGCGTGGCTTGCATTACCAAGTTGGAAAGCCTCAGGGAAAACTAGTAAGAGTTACTCAAGGTGAAGTATTTGATGTGGCGGTTGATTTACGAGAAGAATCATCCACATTTGGGCAATGGACCGGACGTATATTGTCATCAGAGAATCATGCTCAATTATGGATACCCGAAGGGTTTGCACATGGATTTTATGTTTTATCACCAACAGCAGATTTGCATTATAAAGCAACTGATTTTTGGTTCCCTGAAGGTGAAAGAACAATATTGTGGGATGATAAAGATTTGAATATTCAATGGCCATTATCAAATAAGCCAATTGTTTCTGATAAAGATGAAGCTGGGCTTGATTTTAAAAATACTGAAAAACTCAAGGGTTAAATATGAATGTGAATTTAATTCAATTGCAAAAACATGGTGATGAACGTGGTGCATTAGTTGCTCTGGAAGAAAATAAAAATATCCCATTTCCAATTAAGCGAGTTTATTATTTATTTGCTACTCAACAGGGGGTTCGCCGTGGTTTTCATGCACATAAGCAATTAAGTCAAGTTGCTATTGTTATGCGTGGATCTTGTCGTTTTCATTTGGATGATGGCAGAGAAAAAATAGAACTGCTGCTTGATAATCCCGCACAGGGTTTGTTGATTGCGCCATTAGTTTGGCATGAAATGTATGATTTTAGTGAAGATTGTGTATTAATGGTTTTGGCTGATGATTTCTATAATGAGTCAGATTATTTACGTAGTTATGATGAGTTTACTCAGGCAATAAAAAATGTTACATAAATTAAGTGATGTTCAAACTGAAAGTATTGGTGAGAATACAAGAATTTGGCAATTTAGTGTGGTACTTGCTGGAGCTAAAATTGGAGCTGATTGCAATATTAATGCGCATTGCTTTATTGAGAATGATGTGCAAATTGGTGATCGAGTTACCGTTAAATCTGGTGTCTATCTCTGGGATGGTACAACAATAGAAGATGATGTTTTTATCGGTCCGAACGTCACATTTTCCAATGATAAATATCCTCGTTCAAAGCAATATCCTGGCCATTTTTACGGTGCCACGGTAAAAAAAGGCGCATCAATCGGTGCTGGGGCCGTTATTTTGCCAGGCATTGTGATTGGAGAAAATGCAATGATTGGCGCAGGGGCTGTCGTTACTAAAGATGTTGCTGCAAATACAGTAGTTGCGGGTGTTCCTGCACGTTTACTTATATCCAAATAGAAAATATATATGATTCCATTTTTAGATTTAAAAGCTATTAATTTAGTACATCGTGATGAATTAATTAATGCATTTACTCGCGTTATCGATTCTGGATGGTATGTATTAGGTAATGAAGTCAAACAGTTTGAAGCATCATTTGCAGATTACTGCAACACAGATCATTGTGTGGGTGTGAGTAATGGTCTGGATGCATTGCATTTGATTTTACGTGCTTATGGCATTGGTGCTGGTGATGAAGTCATTGTACCGACAAATACCTATATTGCTACCTGGTTAGCGGCTACGTATGCAGGCGCAACGCCCGTACCAGTTGAACCATGTATAGATACCTATAATATTGACTCAAGCTTGATTGAGGCTGCAATAACCCCGCGTACTAAAGCGATTATTGCAGTGCATTTATATGGGCAGCCAGCCGATATGGATCCAATTATGGCGATTGCCGAAAAACACGGTTTAAAAGTCATTGAGGATGCTGCGCAGGCCCATGGTGCATTATATAAAGGTCGCAAAGTCGGTAGCCTTGGTCATGCGGCTGGATTTAGTTTTTATCCGGGTAAAAATTTAGGTGCGATTGGTGATGCAGGCGCAGTCACTACTAATGATGCGGAGCTTGCAGAGAAAGTTCGAGTATTGGTTAATTATGGTTCAAAAGTGAAATACCATAATGAAGTGCAAGGATTTAATTGTCGATTGGATGAATTACAAGCTGCATTATTGGCAGTTAAATTACCAGCACTAGATCAAGAAACCGCCCGTAGAAAAGAAATTGCAGCGCAATACACTGCAGCTTTGCAAGATTTAGATCTCGTATTGCCTTCGATTATGGATAATGCTGAATCAGCATGGCATTTATATGTTGTTCGCAGCAAGAATAGGGATCAGTTACAAATAGATTTATCGGCTAATGGTGTCGCTACGATGATTCATTATCCAATCCCACCACACCAACAGCCTGCATATGCTGAGTTTAATGGTGTTAGTTATCCAATTGCAGAGCAAATTCATCAGCAAGTATTAAGTCTACCAATGGGACCGACAATGTCTCATGATGACGTATCCAAAGTAATTAATGTAATTATTGAGTTGTTAAAATGAAGTTAATGCAAATTTCAATCCTTAGTGCAGTATTAACAGCTTTAAGGATGGTTACTGGCATAATAGTTTCAAAATTTATTGCTGTCTATGCTGGTCCAACAGGATTGTTTATGTTGGGGCAATTGCAAAGCTTTGTTGTTGGGCTTAATGGGCTTATTTCTAATCAAATTGGCCAAGGAGTAGTACGTTTTAGTGCTGAAAATAAAGAAAACGGATACGATGCTTGCCAACCATGGTGGTCAGCCGCTACATCTCTATTGTTAATTACGATTAGTGTTTCTTTTTTTATAGTTACAATTTTTTCTCAATTAATATCAGCGTGGCTATTTAATAATCAATCTTTTTTTTGGATAGTTCTTGTTGTTGGATTTTTCCTTCCATTCAATTGTGTTAATTCAATTATGATGAGTGCTTTGAATGGGCTAGGGGAGAATAAGAAAAATATTCTTGGTGGAGCGCAGTCAGTATTAATTATGACTATATTGTCATTATCGATGCTGTATCTGTTTGGCCTGACTGGTGGCTTATTAGCTGTCGCTGCTAATAATGGTATTGCGGGTGTATTTATTTTTTTAAAGTTTTATAGAGAACCTTGGGTCAAAATAAAATATTGGTTTGGCTCAGTCGATAAGAACAAAAAAAAAATATTGTATGGCTATATGGCTATGGGAATCGTCGGTGCCTTAACTGGCCCAATGGCTTTAATATTAATAAGAAATTTGATTTCAGATACGTACTCATCTGATGTAGCTGGATTATGGCAAGCTGTGTCAAGACTATCTGATGCCTATATATTATTAATTGTTTCTGGTGTTGGAATGTATTATTTTCCTTTAGCGGCATCTATTTCGAACTCTGTTAGCCTTAAGAGGGAGACTTTTAAAGTTATTTCTTTGTTGATGCCTGTCTTATTAGCCTCTATATTTTTTGTGTATTTTTTTCGTTCATTTCTAATTATGGTATTGTATTCTAATGATTTTCAAGCTGCAGAAAGCTTGATTGCACCTCAATTGGTAGGAGATTTTTTTCGGGTTTTATCGTTTGTTCCCGCCAGTATTTTATTGGCTAAAGGCTATATAAAGGTTAATATTGTCGCTGAGATTGTAATGAATCTTTATTTGGTTGGTTTTGTCTATTGCTTCATAAAGGGACTTGGTGTGGTTTCTGCTAATTATGCGTATGCAAGTGGATATTTTATATATTTTATTTTTTCTTGCATATTCTTTTTATATCATTGCCGTCAGCTAAACAAAATAAATGGAGTGAATTAGTTGTGAATATTTCTGTTATCACTCCTGTTTTTAATGAAAGATTAAATATTTTACGATGCTATGAGTGCCTCTGCAATCAAACGATAGACAATTTTGAGTGGATTTTAATTGATGATGGTTCTACTGACAATTCAGTAGAAGTTATTGAAGGAATAATTTCTAAACATTCGAGTGAAAGTTTTAATATTAGATTGATTAAGCAAGAAAATAAAGGTGCTGCGTTAGCAAGAAAGTTAGGGATTGAAATTGCATCATCAGAATTTATATCTATTTTAGATTGTGATGATTATTTATCATTGAATGCTATAGAGTTGGCTGTAAGTAAATTAAAAAATGAAATTGATATTGTATGCTTCGATGTTGATTTTATGGAGAATGGGCATTGTAAGAGTACATTTAATTTTAATGTTGATAATTGGCCAGTTGATGGAAAAACAGCATTCACTAAGTGCATCGATGGCTGGGGGCTACATGGGTGGTTTGTTGTAAGAAAATCAATAATACTATCTTCATATGCAAAAGTTAAAAACTTTGGGAAGATTAATAACATTAATGATGATGAGCTTGTTTGTAGATATTGTTTTTTTGAGGCAAGAAAAATAGATCATTGTAAAGGTAAATATTTTTATGTTAAAAATCCGTGCTCGACCACTAATAAAATTAATTTAAAGTATTTTATGGTTGTTAATACGGCTATTGAGTTAAATTTCTTTGTTAGCAGAAATTTCAAAGATGATTCTATATTTGTAGCATCTAATAGAAATTTAATTTCTGTGTTTTTTGGGGTTTTTATTAGATTTATTAGATGGTATTCGGTTATTGAAAATAAGTCTGAGTGGCTTGATTCTATGTATAAGATTGCTTGTGAGATTGATCGCGCTAAATTATTTAAGAGCCTAAGATTAGATGTGATTTCGGTTAAGATTTTTTTGAAATTGATACTAATTTCATTGTTTAAATTTGTTCTAACAAAGTGACTATATTGATTAAGGGTTTTTATGGACGTTAATAATTCAATTGGTCAAAAAGAAATAGTAGCAGTTGCTGTGATTTCCTATAATTCGTCAGAGACTATCATAGAAACTTTGAATAGTATATTGACTCAGTCATATGGGTCTAATAACTTGGAGTTAATTATTAGTGATGACTGTTCGATAGATCGTACGACTGAGGTGGTAGATTCATGGTTGTTATTAAATGCTGTAAAATTTTCAAGTGTTAGATTTATTAAAAATTTAAATAATGGTGGTATATCAAAAAATTGTAATATTGCATGGAAATCATCTAGAGCAACGTGGATAAAAACAATCGCTGGAGATGATATTCTTTCGATTAATTGCATTAAAGACAATTTTGAGTATGTGAAAGCGAACCATGGTGTTGGTATTGTTTTTTCTAAGATGGCTCATTTCAAAGATAAAGCTAATAATGTTTGTAAAGTAACACCTGAAGTAAGTAATATTTATTTTTTCTGTTTGTCAAGTCAGGAGCAATATCAGTGTTTGTTAATTAGAAGTTTTAACATGGCACCTACCTCGTTTATAAACAAAAATATTTTAGAAGATATTGGTTATTGTGATGAACAGTATAAGTTAATTGAAGATTTACCACTTTGGTTGAAAATTACTGGATCAGGTTATAAGTTGAATTTTTTAGATAAAATAACCGTTTTATATAGAATATCTGATTCTCTAAGTAATTCGGTTGATAGGCTTGTTAATGTTAATTTTATGAGACAATTAGAAGTATTATATTCACAGGAAGTGTGGCCTAATTTATCGGCGGCTCAATATTGGAAGCGTATTGATGATCGTTTGATGCTATGGTCATGGATAATCCCAGCAAAGTTATTCAATAATAAACGTTGTTTTTTAAGTCTATTTTTTCATTATGCAATTGGTTCGATTAGACCTTCTGGCGTTTTTAAAGTGTTGAAAAGAATAAAAAATAGATTAAAGGGGGAGGGGTGTACTTTATAATAGTATCA
This sequence comes from uncultured Deefgea sp., assembly GCA_963508915.1. GTDB lineage: Bacteria > Pseudomonadota > Gammaproteobacteria > Burkholderiales > Chitinibacteraceae > Deefgea. Next base: position 43,484 of record CAUOZE010000004.1, on the reverse strand, counting down.
GTTTTTTTGTTTTTATTTTCATCACTTAATAGAAGAAATATATCTTATAGGGTTTTTTTTATAGTCCCAGTTGTAGTTCTGCCTTTGATAGTGCTCAATATATATTTTCAAGGTGAGGATTGGGTTAATTATAGAAATTTCGCAATGTCTGGAACTGTATTATCAACGCCAGAATTTGCGTTTAATTTTTTATTTAAAACTTTATATTTTCTTAGTGGATCTTTATATTCATTGGCTGTGTATTTATACTATGTAATTGCTTTTTTATTGATTTATTATTTTTTTTGTTTTTATAAAAATGGGTTTTTCGAACTAAAAACTAGATACTTTATTTTTTTTGTTTCTGGTCTTTTTTTTATTTTTGGTCCGACTTTAGTCGCAGAGCAACTCAGACAATTTCTTGCTTTGATAATTGTTTTGTTTGCATCTTCGAAGTGTGTTAAGAGACAGTGGTTACACTGTTTGGCTTTAGTGTTATTAGCATCATTTTTTCATATTTCAGCAATTGTATTTATATTTGTTTTCTTTTGCTGTAGCTTCATCAATAAAAAAAGATATTTTATGGTGAGTAGTATTGTCTTGAATGTTGGATTGTATTTTTCTATAGTTTCAGTTGCATTGTTATCTAGTGGTTTTGTTGCTGATAAAGTTGATACTTATTTAAAAGCATATTCTTTTGGCTTTGGTGTACGGCATTTAATTTGTTTGTTTTACATCGTAGCATATGTTTCTTGTATTGATGAGCGGAAGTTAGAGCGTCCTTATTTGTTTTTGAATCGAATAAGTTTTTTTGGTGCGGTATTGATGTTTACAGCTGTGTACTTACCTTTTTTAGATAGGTATGCAGGTTATTTTTTAGTATTTATGTTTTTAAATGTACTTTATGGTGTGTGTTACAAAAAATCGGCGTATGTATTGAATTTTATTTCTATAGTTCTTTTCTTAGTTTTTACTTTTGGTTACTACAGAAATAATATTGCGCCATTTGACTTTTTTGTTTTCAGGAATGAAATAATTTCTTTGTTTTTTGGCGATATTGATTTTGACCGTCGTGCATTTGATATTCAAGATAATCAGTTGTATTTAATGAAAGAGCGTGGAATGTTAGAAGTTAGGTCCGATATGTAAAATATGGCTAGATGGATTTGATTTTTATTTAAACTTCTCTGCTCTCAATACGTCATTTTTTATTGGTAATTGGCTATATGAAAATACTACTTGTAATTACAGGTTTAGGAATGGGTGGTGCTGAGCGGCAAGTGTGTGATCTTGCAGACCAGTTTTCAGCATTAAATCACGATGTTTTACTTGTTTCATTGAATTCAGATTTAATTAATAAACCTAGAAATAAAGGTGTAAAATTAGTAAGTCTTGATATGAAAAAAACTATTTTTGGTTTTTTTATATCGTTTTTAAAAATGAGAAAAATTATATTAGAATTTAAACCTGATGTGATTCATAGTCATATGGTTCATGCTAATATCTTTACAAGATTGTTAAGGGTTTTCACTCCTATCAATAAACTAATTTGTACTGCACATAGTACAAATGAAGGAGGTTGGTTAAGAATGAAAGCTTATTGTTATACTGATTTCTTGGCTGATATATCAACAAATGTTAGTGAAGAGGCTGTAGAAGCTTTCATTTTACAAGGAGCAGTGACTCGAGAGAAAATGATTGCTGTTCATAATGGGATTAATATTGATCTGTTTGATTTTAATGATCAGAGTCGAAAAAATGTTCGTAGTTTATTGTCAATAAATGACCAAACGCCTTTGATTTTGGCTGTTGGGAGGTTAGTTACTGCTAAAGATTATCCTAATTTGTTGAATGCATTTAGCAAAATCGATACAACAGTAGAATTACCACATCTTGCAATTATTGGGGTCGGCCAGTTACATGCAGAACTTAAGCTTTTAGCTGAGAATCTAGAGATAATAGATCGTGTTCATTTTTTAGGAATCCAGCGTGATATCCCTTCTTTTTTAAGTGCCGCAGACCTATTTGTACTCTCTTCAGCGTGGGAAGGTTTTGGATTGGTTGTTGCTGAGGCTATGGCATGTCGACGTGTTGTTGTTGCTACTGATTGTGGTGGTGTGAGTGAAGTTATATCAAATTTTGGTTTTTTAGTTAAACCAAAAGATAGCCAAGCTTTACGTTATGCAATGGAAAGTGCACTACGCCTGAATGATAAAGAACGTTCTAGTATCGGCGAGTCCGCACGTAATTTTATTGTTTCGAATTACTCACTAAAGAGTGTTGCAAATAAATGGATCTCACTATATTCAGTAAATGATAATGAATGTTAGTTTTTTCTACAAAGTAACTTATAAATAATTGGATAATTATGAGAGTAGCATTGCTGGGAACGACGGTTGCATGCGTGTTAGGATTTCGTTCAGGTTTGATTCGTGCGCTAGTTCAGCGTGGAAATGTAGTATATGCTTTTGCATCGGATTATACAGAAAACAGTAAGCATGAAGTTGCATTGTTAGGTGCAATTCCAATTGAATATAAAATTAATCGTTCTGGTCTTAATCCGTTTTCAGATTTGATTTGCACACTTAAATTGATTAAGCAATTTAAAGATTTAAAACTAGACTTAGTTTTTTCGTATTTTGTTAAGCCAGTAATTTTTGGATCATTTGCTTCCAAGTTGGCAGGTGTACCTAAAAGTATAGGGATGCTTGAAGGTTTGGGTTATGTGTTTACTGACAAGGAAAATGGTAGTTCAGCTAAAGAAATTTTTTTAAAAAAGGTTCAATTGTTTTTGTATCATATGTCTATACCGTTACTTGATTCTCTGATTTTTTTAAATCATGATGATCCTGTTGACTTAATTGTAAATAATAATATTAAGGCAAAATCTGTACATGTTTTAGGAGGGATTGGTGTAGATTTAAAAAAATTTGAATTTTCTCCAGTCAATATTGATGCAATCTCTTTTTTATTTGTTGGCCGACTTTTGAACGAAAAGGGGATAAATGAATTCATTGATGCAGCAAAAATTGTGAAGAAAATTCATCCAGAGGTTAAATTTGTAGTATTAGGAGGACTAGACTCTGATAATCCAGGTTCTTTATCTAAAGAATCCTTAGATCAGTTGATTCAAGATGATCTAATTGTATACTCTGGTTATGTTAAGGACGTAAAACCATGGTTAATTAATTCAAGCGTTTTTGTTTTACCATCTTATCGAGAAGGAGTTCCTCTTAGTACGCAAGAAGCCATGGCAATTGGGCGTGCCGTAATTACAACTAATGTACCAGGGTGCAGAGAAACAGTTATAGATGGTAAGAATGGGTTTTTAATTCCTCCTTGGTCTAGTCAAGTATTGGCAGAAAAAATGATATTTCTCATAGATAATCCAAATAGAATAAAAGAAATGGGCGAAGAAAGCGCTAAGATTGCACTCGAAAAATTTGATGAAAAAATTGTAAATACTAAATTGCTTGAATTGCTTGGAATTTCAAAAGAAGGTTGATTAATGTTGCTTATTACTGGATCTAATGGTTTTTTAGGTGCTGCATTATGTACATTTTTAAATGACATAAAAATTGATTATCAATCTGTAAGTCGTAGAGGCTATGCTGGCTCTATTTCAGTTGGCAACATTGATGCACATACACAATGGTCTGAAGCGTTACGGGATATTGACGTGATTGTGCATACTGCAGCCCGTGTTCATGTGATGAATGATGCTTCGCTTGATCCGCTTGCCGAGTTTCGCAAAGTCAATGTTGAAGGCACTTTAAATTTAGCACGGCAAGCTGTTGCAGCTGGTGTTCGTCGATTTATTTTTATTAGTTCCATTAAAGTGAATGGTGAATCAACAGAATTGGGATTGCCATTTTTTGCTGATGATATCGCCGCACCACTTGATCCATATGGTGTTTCTAAATATGAAGCAGAACAGGGCTTGCTGCAGTTAGCTCAAGAAACAGGCTTAGAGGTCGTCATTATTCGTCCGCCTTTAGTTTATGGGCCTGGGGTAAAAGCAAATTTTGCATCAATGATGAAATGGTTAAGCAAAGGTATTCCATTGCCATTAGGTGCAATTCATAATCAACGCAGTTTGGTGGCATTAGATAATTTAGTTGATTTGATTGTGACTTGTATTGATCATCCTGCCGCAGCAAATCAGATTTTTTTAGCAGGGGATGGTGAGGATTTGTCGACGACCGAACTCTTGCAAAAAATGGCTAAAGCTTTAGATGTATCTTCTCGATTGATTCCTGTACCAATGTGGTGCTTACAGTTTGGTGCTAGATTATTCGGTAAGCAGGCTATGGCGCAACGTTTGTGTGGCTCATTACAGGTTGATATTTCTAAAGCAAAAAATGTATTGGGTTGGAGACCGCCATTGACTGTGGATGAGGCTTTACAAAAAACTGCGGATGATTTTTTGCAGCGTAATGCTTAATTTTTTAAACGAACTGCTTTTAGGTCTTTTATGTTGAAGCGCTGTTTTGATTTTTTACTGGCTTTAATGGTTAGCTTATTTTTTATTCTACCGATTATTGTTGTCGCCATACTGGTTCGACTGACTTCAAAAGGCCCAGCTTTATATTGGTCTGATCGGGTCGGGATGAATAATCGCATTTTTAAAATGCCTAAATTTCGTTCAATGCGCGTTGATACACCCGCAGTTGCGACGCATTTATTGGCTGATCCCAAGGCATGTTTAACGCCGATTGGTGGCTTTTTGCGTAAATCAAGTCTGGACGAGCTACCACAGTTGTGGAGTATTTTAGTTGGAGATATGAGCTTTGTTGGGCCACGGCCTGCGCTATTTAATCAGGATGATTTGATCCAATTACGTACCGAGCAAGGTGTTGATCATATTCGGCCTGGCTTAACCGGTTGGGCACAAATTAATGGCCGTGATGAGTTGCCGATTCCGGTTAAGGTTGGCTTTGATGTTGAATACCTTCACAGAAGATCTTTTCTGTTTGATGTGAAAATTATGTTTTTGACTTTTTTAAAGGTCATTCGCCGTGATGGTATTACCCATTAAACTTTGATTTTTGAATGCATGGCTTTACTGGATTTTCAGCACAATGTTTAAAACCGCAATTGCTTTACCTCGCACTGTTAAAAGTTTAATAATTCTCGCTGCTGATTTTGTTTTGCTGCCTTTGGCTTTATGGGCTGCGATTGCGCTGCGCCTGGATGATTGGCGCTATCCGATTCAGTTTTCGTGGTGGGTTTTTTTATTACCGTCAATCATCGCGGCGCCAATTTTTATCCGATTTGGCTTATACCGCGCCGTCATTCGTTATATTGAAGATAAAGCGGTTTTAACGATTGCAACTGCAGTGAGTTTTGCTGTTATTGCTTTTGTTGCGGCTATTCAATTTTTTCAAATTAGTGGTATTCCGCGTGGTTCTTTAGTTATTTTCTGGCTATTGGCAACGGCCATTATTATCGCTAGTCGATTTGGTGCTCGTTCAATTTTGCGTCAATTAGCGCCACTTTCACAGAATAGGAAAAATGTACTGATTTATGGTGCAGGTAGTGCTGGGCGGCAATTGGCGGTGGCACTCCGTACCGGCCAAGAATTTGAGCCTGTGGGTTATGTCGATGATTCTACCCTGCAGCAAGGCTTGCAAATCGGTGGATTGAAAGTCATTAGCAATAGCCAAATGTTGCAATGGGTTGAATTAAAAAGGGTTGATCAAGTGTTGTTGGCGATTCCTTCGGCACCTCGATCACGGCAAATTGAGATTGTGAATCAACTCGAACCTTTAGCAGTGGAGGTGCGGATTTTGCCGGGGATGGCTGATTTGGTTAGTGGCGAGGTGCGATTGGCGGATGCCCGTGAAGTCGGCGTTGATGAATTATTGGGGCGTGAGCCGGTTCCGCCCAATAAAGAATTACTAACTCGTAATATTACAAACAAAGTCGTGATGGTGACTGGGGCGGGCGGTTCGATTGGTTCTGAGCTTTGTCGCCAGATCATCAGAAACCAGCCCGTAGCATTAGTTTTGTATGAGCTTTCTGAGTTTGCACTCTACTCCATCGAGCAGGAATTAAGTCAAATCGTTCGTGAGCAGGCACTCACGATCGAGATTCATCCCGTATTGGGGTCGGTACAAAACGGTATGCGTCTATCGGCGATTATGGCGCGTTATCATGTGCAAACGGTATACCATGCTGCAGCGTATAAGCACGTTCCTTTGGTTGAATTTAATATTACCGAGGGAATTTTAAATAATGCTTTTGGTACTCGTTCTGCAGCATCTGCAGCAATCGAAGCAGGTGTAGAGTCTTTCGTTTTGATTTCAACCGATAAAGCCGTTCGACCTACCAATATCATGGGCGCAAGTAAGCGCATGGCTGAGTTGGCATTGCAAGCTTATGCGCTGGATGATTCATTAAAGACACGTTTCAGTATGGTTCGCTTTGGTAATGTGCTGGGTTCAAGTGGTTCAGTTGTGCCATTGTTTCGCAAGCAGATTGCAGCTGGTGGACCGGTAAAAGTTACACATCCCGAGATTAATCGATTCTTTATGACGATTCCTGAGGCGTCTCAATTGGTTATTCAGGCGGGCGCAATGGGCGGGAATGGCGAAGTCTTTGTCCTTGATATGGGGTCGCCAGTCCGAATTGTTGATTTAGCGCGTCGCATGATTCACTTGAGTGGTTATACCGTACGCGATGAGACTAATCTCAACGGAGATATTGCAATTGAGTTTTCCGGCTTACGCCCAGGTGAAAAGCTCTATGAAGAATTGCTGATTGGCGACAACGTGAGCGGTACTGAGCACCCACGTATCATGAAAGCAAATGAAGGTTGTCTGTCCTTGGATGAGCTTGAGCAGGCGATTGCAGATTTGAGTGTCGCCTGTGTAGCCAATGATTCACGTGCAATTATCGGTATTTTGCAGCGCTGTGTGTCAGGTTTTAAGCCTGACCATGATGTGCGGGATCATTTGTGTGAGTTTTCAGAATAATGAAAGGCCTTATTACGTCGCTCTTTCAGAGAAAATCACATGAGCGGATTTGCCCGCGAATGGTGAACTTGATTGACTGCACTTTTACGACCAAGGTCTATCCAGTACGAACTTTATGTGCACCTTTCTGAAGGTGTTGCATTCTCCGGATAAAAAACGATGTATTGCTATGCAGCCTTTGTTTGAATTTGCTTGCATAGCAATACCTAGTTTTTACACCAGCACCACATCAAACTGTTCCTGCGTATACGCAGTCTCTACCTGTAGATAAATTGGTTTTTTAATGAAATCAGCCAGCTGCGCTAAGTTGGCTGATTCTTCATCGAGGAACATATCAATCACCGATTGCGATGCCAAGATTCGGTATTCTTTGGCATTAAACTGCCTAGCTTCTCGTAAGATTTCTCGTAGTATTTCATAGCAAATTGTCTGAGCCGTTTTGATTTCGCCACGGCCTTGGCAGGTTGGGCAGGGCTCGCAGAGTACGTGGGCGAGGGATTCGCGCGTGCGTTTACGGGTGATTTCAACGAGTCCTAGGCTGGTGAAATTCGATACAGTGATTTTCGTGCGGTCTTTTTCAAGTGCTTTGTTCAGCTCGCTTAACACTGCGGCCTTATGCTCTTCATTATCCATATCGATAAAATCGACGATGATAATGCCACCTAAATTGCGCAAGCGCAGCTGGCGGGCGATGACTTGAGTGGCTTCGAGGTTGGTTTTGAAAATGGTATCGTCGAACGAGCGCGTGCCGACAAAGCCGCCCGTGTTCACGTCGACGGTGGTCATTGCTTCGGTTTGATCGATGATGAGATAGCCGCCAAACTTCAGATTTACACGGTGGCTCATGGCGCGCTCGATTTCTGCTTCTACACCATGCAATTCAAATAGCGGGCGCTCGCCCGAGTAAAGATTAATTCGCGGCAACACATCAGATACAAAACGCCCAGCGAAGGCAGTCATCTTGGCAAAATTCTCGCGGCTATCGACCCAAACACTGTCGGTCTCTGTGGTGACCATATCGCGTAATGCGCGCAATTGCAGCGATAAATCCTGGAATAGCAGTGATCGTGCAGGGAGTGTGATGGAGCTTTTTTTAATATCAGCCCAGATCAGGCTCAGATATTCGATATCGGCAAGTAGCTCTTCATCCGATGCGTGATCGGCGCTGGTGCGTACGATGTAGCCGAGATGGGTTTCTGGGAGTAGCGCTTCCATTCGTTGGCGCAGGCGGTCGCGTTCGTTGTCATCGCCAATACGTTGCGAAATACCAATGTGTTTGTCTTGTGGTAAAAAAACCAAAAAGCGTCCCGCAATGCTGATTTGCGTAGAGAGCCGTGCTCCCTTGGTGCCGATCGGGTCTTTAATGACTTGCACCATGACAGCTTGGCCTTCGTGTAATAGGCGTTCAATGCGCTGCACTTCGGTTGGATTTTGTCGCTGCTCGATGACATCGGCGATATGCAGAAAGGCGGCGCGTTCAAGGCCAATTTCGATAAAGGCCGATTGCATGCCGGGGAGCACACGTTTGACCATTCCTAGATAAATATTACCGACTAAGCCGCGATGAGCGCTGCGTTCGATATGAATGTCATGAACAACGCCCTCGTCAATGGTGGCGACACGAGTTTCTTGCGGAGTAATATTGACGAGGATTTGTTCTTTCATAGCCACATTTATTTTGAAGTTGTAGGTGGGGTTTTGCTGAGCGATACTGCCATCGCGGTCAGCTCATGCCAAACATCGCCCGTGCCGATGCCTTTAATTAGTCCGTCGATCATTGCTGCTTTTTGTAGGGCTTGCGTTAAGATTCGCCGATTCATTCTGCCAACGGCGGGTTCGATGAGACGTTCTTTGTTGCCCCATAGTCTTAATTCTTTGACGAGTTGCGCACTGGGGATATTACGCTGGCGGCCTTGGGCGAAGCGGTACAGGTTGCGTGTTTCTTCAGTGAGCGCCCACAGCACCAAGACGGGTGATTCGCCCTCGGCTTGCAAGCCTGCCAGCATATGGGCAAGCCGTTCGGCATCGCCAATCAGTACTGCTTCACCCAGTTGAAACACATCATAGCGCGCCACATTGGCGACTGCTGCTTCCAAGTCGGCCAAGCTGAGTTGGCCTGCGGGATGCAACAAGGCTAATTTTTGAATTTCTTGTAACGCGGCGAGTAGATTGCCTTCAACTCGGTCAACCAACCACGCCATCGCATCCTGGCTTAGGCTTTGCTGCTGTTTCGCCAAGCGGGCGTTAATCCATTGCGGCAATGCTTGTCGATCAATTTGCTTGGCTTCGATGACTTCTCCGGCTTTGGTCAGCGCAGTCATCCATTTGCTATTAAGTGCGGTTTTGTCGAGTTTGGGGAGTGTAATAATCGAGAGTGTATCGCTAGGCAGATTGTTTGCAAAGGCTTCTAGCGCTTTACCCCCTTCGATTCCTGGCTTGCCATTGGGTATGCGGAGCTCAAGTATTCTTAGCTCCGCAAATAGTGATAGAGATTGCCCAGCGGTCAGTTGCCCCCACTGGAAATGGGCGGCATTTTCCACGGTGAGTACTTCACGTTCTGAATAGCCTTGTTGCCGTGCGGCATCACGTAGCGTTTGTACCGCCTCTAGGCAAAGCAAGCTTTCGTCACCATGAATCGTATATAGCGGTGCTAGCTTGCGCTTGACTGCTGTGGCGAGCTCATCAGTTCGCATTATTGGTTTGCGGCTGCGCTAGCGCTGGAGGCGACTTTACTCATTGCTGGCACCCGCTTTGCGGCAGCATTCACGCGGCGGATGATTTGCTGCGAAGAGTAGCGTTGCATTTCAGTAATGAGTTTACCTTCTTCATTTTCATTTGAAAGTAAGACGTTCTCATCCCATTGCAAGGTGCGCATCATCGAAATCGTTGTATCGTCAAGTAAAGGTTGACCATGAGCCGTGGCAGTAAAATGCACACGGTAAAACACCCTGTACTGTATAACTTGGCCTTGGCTATTGACTGACAGAATTTGCTTGTCTGAGCCTTCTTGGGTGATGTTGATAATGGCTTCGCCATTTTTTTCAACAAGCTGGACGCCTGCTTGCAAGACTAATGCTTTTCGTAATTCTTGTGCGGCGACGCCTGTGCCTGTCACTTGTACAGTTTTAAAAAGTAACTGCGAATTAGGGCCTTGCCCTCGCAAATGAAAGCCACATGCCATTAGGCTCAGGCAGAGCCCAAGAAGGAATAAGGTTTTCACTCGTAAAAGCATGGTAACTCCATATAAATAAAATAAGATGCCAAGGGTATTGCCTTGGCACCATTGCTAGTTATAGCTTAGACAACAATACTAACTAATTTATTTGGCACAACAATAATTTTCTTCGGTGTGCCTGTAATGTGCTTTTGCACCGCTTCATCAGCCAGCGCAGCGGCTTCGATCGCCTCTTTGCTTGCGTCTTTGGCGACGTGAATTTCACCGCGTACCTTGCCGTTCACTTGCACCATCAGCTTGATTTCATCTTGCGTGAGCGCATCGGTAGCTGGCTCTGGCCATGCAGCGTGGGCAATTTCACCCGCGTAGCCAAGGTCTAGCCACAATGTATGTGCAATGTGCGGTGCAGCAGGGTAAATGGCGCGCAGCAAGATACCCACGCATTCGCGCAATACGGCGGCGTTGCTGCCGTTATAAGCGTCGAGTGCATTGAGCATTTTCATTACGCCAGACACAATGGTGTTGTATTGCAAGCGTTCGTAGTCGTTATTGATTTGTTTGAGTGTGCTGTGGATTTCAAAGCGCAATGCTTTGTCTTCTTTGCTTAACTCAATGCCGTCGAGGGTATTGCTTGCTGGATTAATTAAATCAACGTGTTTGACGCTATACGCCCACAAGCGACGTAGGTAACGATACGCGCCTTCCACGCCAGAATCGCTCCACGCAGCGCTTTGCTCTGGTGGGCCAGCAAACATCGTGAACAAGCGCGCGGTATCGGCGCCGAATTTTTCGATAATGTCTTTCGGCTCAACCACGTTGTTTTTCGACTTCGACATTTTTTCAATGCCGCCCATCACAACAGGTAATCCGTCTTCGACGCAGATGGCTGAAATCGGGCGACCTTTTTCGTCATGTTGCACTTCAACTTCAGCAGGATAGAACCAGCGTTTCTTACCACTCGCTTCTTCGCGATAGTAGCAATCGCGCAGCAACATGCCTTGCGTGAATAGGTTTTTGAATGGCTCATCAAAATTAATCAAGCCTTCATCGCGCATCGCTTTGGTCCAGAAGCGTGCGTACAGCAAATGCAACACCGCGTGTTCAATGCCGCCGATGTACTGATCCATACCGGAATTCATCCAGTATTTCGTACCGTCCGCGACCATCGCATCCGCATTTTTCGGGTCGCAATAACGCATAAAGTACCAGCTCGAATCGACGAACGTATCCATCGTGTCGGTTTCGCGCTGCGCAGCTGCACCACATTTCGGGCAGTCGACATTGAGGAAGTCTGCGCGCTGTTTCAGTGGATTGCCCGAGCCATCAGGGATGCAGTCGGTCGGTAGAACGACTGGCAGTTGTTCGTATGGCACAGGCACATCGCCGCAGCATGGGCAGTGGATGATTGGGATTGGCGTGCCCCAATAACGTTGGCGGCTAATACCCCAGTCGCGTAGACGCCAAGTGGTTTTTTTCTCGCCTGCCTCGATTGCGGCTAAGTCGGCGGCTATAGCATCAACGGCGTCTTTGAAGTTGAGCCCGTCGTATTTGCTCGAGTTGATGCAAACTCCAAAGTCTTTGGCCCCATACCAGTCTTGCCATGCTTCTAAGCTGAAATTACTTCTCGGGAAGTCGGTGTCGGAGCCTGAACCATCTCCATTTCCTGCTCCGCAAGCACTACCTCCGCCAAAGCCTGATCCATCACCAAATCCCATATCTAATTGATCGGCAATACGTTTATCTTCGATTACTTGTTTAATTTGAATGCCGTATTTTTTGGCAAAAGCAAAGTCACGTTCATCATGTGCCGGAACGCCCATCACTGCGCCATCGCCGTAGCCCATCAATACGTAATTACCGATCCAAACTTCAACTTGTTCGCCCGTCAGCGGGTGAGTGACAAACAGACCCGTGGTTTTACCAAGTTTTTCTTGGCTGGCGATTTCGGCTTCGGAAACGCCGCCTTGTTTGCATTCTTCAATAAACGTGAGCAATTCAGGTTTGAGTTCAGCGGCGCGGGTGGCGATTGGGTGTTCTGCCGCAACAGCGCAGAACGTCACGCCCATAATGGTGTCGGCACGCGTGGTGAAAACATACAGCTTGCCGTCTTGCACTAAATCGCCGTTGTCATCTTTAATGTCGTGCGCAAACGAAAAACGAACACCTTCGGATTTGCCAATCCAGTTGCGCTGCATCGCGCGCACCATATCAGGCCAACCTGTGAGCTGGTCGATGTCGCCTAGCAGTTCTTCAGCATATTGCGTGATGCCAAAGTAGTAGCCGGGGATTTCGCGTTTTTCAACTAAAGCGCCAGAGCGCCAGCCGCGACCGTCAACGACTTGTTCATTCGCGAGTACGGTTTGATCCACCGGATCCCAATTCACAACTTGGGTTTTCTTGTAGGCAACGCCTTTTTCTAGCATTTTCAAGAAGAACCATTGGTTCCACTTATAGTATTCAGGATCGCAAGTGGCGATTTCACGCGACCAGTCAAATGACAAACCTAGCGGTTTCATTTGCGATTTCATGTCGGCGATATTGGCGTAAGTCCATTCTGCTGGCGATTTGTTGTAGGCAATCGCTGCATTCTCGGCAGGCAAACCAAACGCATCCCAGCCCATCGGCATCAGAACATTAAAACCCTTCATCCGCAGATGGCGCGCCAGCATGTCATTGATGGTGTAGTTGCGCACGTGGCCCATATGCAATTTGCCTGATGGATAAGGCAGCATCGAGCAGGCGTAATACTTAGGGCGGCTTGCGTCTTCAGTAACTTCAAACGCGCGCGCATCTTCCCAGTGCTGTTGGGCGGCGGCTTCGACAGAGAGCGGTGAGTATTGTTCTTGCATGATTGGCGGCTGGGTCAAAATATCAAAACGTCGATTATACCTGAGCTACCGCTGAGCGGCAGAAAGCTCAACATTTCTGTGTTGTGGATGAAAAATTGGCATGAGGTCGATTTCTTGCCTATGTTTTTCTTACGTGCTTAAAAATGTGAATAGGGGCTTGGCAATGAAGCATCAAAGTGGTTTTACCTTGGTTGAATTGGCGATTGTGCTGGTGATTATTGGACTGATTTTGGGGGCCGCTTTTAAAGGGAAAGATTTAATTGATGGGGCAAAGGTGAAAAACCTGTCTGCTTCGTACAATAAAGTAACGGCAGCCTTTAATTCCTATTTTGATAAATATGGTAATTACCCCGGTGATGCTTGTGCAGTAGGCAAGGGGGCGACGGATACAAAATGTACTGGCACCAAAAATGGTTCGCTAGATGCGACAGAAGCAAAAGAGGCAATGGATCAGTTGGTAACAGCGAATGTAATCACGAGTGCTGATTTGAAAAGTGTTTTTGGTACGGACTGGGTGATTACTGCGGGTAGTGGTACGGCTCCTTTTGATGCCAATACCAATTATATGCAGCCAGGAACGGGCGCAGTGGATGCGCGTTTAGTGTGTGCACTAGATCAACAGATTGATGATGGTAATCCTGTTAAAGGGATTGTTCGTGCAGGCATTACCACGGCATATACTAAGGATACTGACTGTTGGGGCTTGGCATCGACTGCAACAATGGGAATACGAGTGCTGCCTTAATTTGATGACTCAATCAATTTATTAAAAAAGCCGGCGTTTGTCGGCTTTTTTGTATTAATCCTTGTGAATTGAGTTGATGTATATCGATGTGGCATTGTCTTAAAAATGGCTGCATGTATATACCCATCATTTTTTCAAGACTTCACGCAGCAAAGGCAGCGTCACCGGACGCTGTTTGCTTAATGACAGTTCGTTGATACTAGCGATGTGTTGATATAAATTTGGTAAATCGCGGTCCGCGTGGCGCATTAAATATTCAGTGAGTTCTTCATTGAGATCAAAACCTAAGCTGCGTGCATGGCGTTGCAATGCGGCGGCTTTATCAGTATCCGACAAAGTTTTGAGCTGATAAATCAATCCCCAACCCAAACGCGTCGTCAAATCAATCCGTAGCGGCAGCAACATCGGTGGTAAATGACCACTGACCAAAATCCGTCCCGTGCCTTCGCGCAATGTATTGTAATGATCGAACAATACAATCTGCTGCTCGGCATCTAAGCTTTCCACATTATCGACAATCAGCGCGGCGTCGCTGGCTAGTTCCTGCGGTAGCATATTGTCTTGCGCGTTGATCAGATACACCGTGTGTTGAGTAGCAAGGCGCTCCTGCGCTGCGGCGAGCAGGTAGCTTTTACCTGCGCCGGGTTCGCCCCACAGATATAAAGCGCGCACCAAGGCGTCGCCACTGGCCCATTGACCGAGCTGAAACAGTAGTTCTGCGTTTTCTCCGCGTACAAAGTCATCAAAACTTTTGGGTTGCGGGAGCTGTAAATCGAGGACGAGCTGGTTCATTCAGGCTGACCTTGGGGCAAACGATGGCAATTTATGCGTTGAAAACGCATTCTTCCCGATAATGGGGGCAGGCGAAGTGGCAATTTTGATATAAAATGCGTGGTTTGCTGAATGTGACGTCTATTCTAACGCACACGGCGGGTATTTTGACAGCGATGCAACCGTTTCCTTCGCTGCGAATCCCTCCTTCAGCCCAGATCACCTAAGTACGAGGCCCAAATCCATGTCCAAACAAAGTCTGAGTTACCGCGATGCCGGTGTAGATATCGACGCTGGTGACCAGCTCGTTGAGAACATTAAACCGTTTGCTAAACGCACGATGCGCCCTGAAGTATTGGGTGGTATTGGCGGTTTTGGCGCGCTCGTTGAAATTAGCAAGAAATTCCAAGAGCCTGTTTTGGTTTCCGGCACCGATGGTGTGGGTACCAAATTGAAGCTTGCGTTTGAATTGAATCGCCATGACACCGTCGGTATCGATTTGGTCGGCATGAGCGTGAATGATATTTTAGTGCAAGGCGCTGAGCCATTGTTTTTCCTTGATTACTTTGCTTGCGGCAAACTCGACGTGGATAGCGCGACTGAAGTGATTAAAGGTATTGCCGCAGGTTGTGAGCAAGCCGGTTGTGCATTAACGGGCGGCGAAACCGCTGAAATGCCAGGGATGTACCCAGTTGGCGAATACGATTTGGCTGGCTTTGCCGTTGGCGTCGTTGAAAAAAGCAAAATCATTACTGGCGAAACCATTGCCGCTGGTGATGTGGTATTGGGCTTGGCTTCGAACGGCGCGCATTCAAATGGCTACTCGCTGATTCGCAAAATTTTGAATCTTGCTGATGTCGATTACGCTGCTGAGTTTGATGGTGGCAAGAGCTTGGGCGACGTGGTGATGGCGCCAACGCGTATTTACGTGAAGCCACTGTTGAAACTGATGGCTGAAATGACCGTCAAAGGCATGGCACACATTACTGGCGGCGGCATTACTGAAAACGTACCGCGCGTATTGCCAGAAAATGTTGTGGCGCAAATTGATGCGAAAAGCTGGACGATGCCAAAATTGTTCCAATGGTTGCAAGAGCAAGGCAACGTGGCTCCGCAAGAAATGTACAAAACGTTCAACTGTGGCGTGGGCATGGTCGTGGTTATGTCGGCAGCCGATGCTGCGGCGGCAACGGCTTTGCTGCAAGCTGAAGGTGAAACTGTTTACCAATTGGGCACTGTGCGTGCTCGCGTTGGGGACGAGCATCAAACTCAAGTTGCTTAATTTGCTTTGAATTCAAAAGGGCGAGGCCTGTCGGTCTCGCTTTTTTTATTGTGGTTTTGTTTTGTAGTTGTGGTTGAGTAGGTATATGAATGTAGCCATTGATTGATAATTGCTGCATTCATATACGTCACTCTTTTTTGTAAAAATGAAAAAAAATATCGTTATTTTGATTTCAGGTCGTGGCAGCAATATGCAGTCCATTGTGAATGCGCAGATTGCGGGGGCTCATATTGCGGCTGTGATTTCCAATCGCCCCGATGCGGCGGGATTGGCTTGGGCTGCGGAGCGTGGGATTCGTACTGCAGTGCTGGATCACAAGCAGTTCGCTGACCGTGCCGCATTTGATACTGCCTTAGCGCAGCTCATTGATGGCTTTACACCGGATTTGGTGGTGCTGGCTGGGTTTATGCGTATTTTGACCGCTGACTTTGTAAATCATTATGTTAATCGTTTGATTAACGTCCATCCGTCGCTATTGCCTGCATTTATCGGCGTGAATACGCATCAGCGGGCGATTGATGAGGGCGTGAAATTGGCGGGTTGTACGGTGCATTTTGTGACGGCTGAGCTTGATAGCGGGCCAATTATTGCGCAAGCGGCTGTGCCGGTGATGCTCGACGATAGCGCAGAAACTTTAGCGCAGCGCATTTTGGTACAGGAACATCAACTCTATCCAAAGGTCGTGCAGTGGTTTGTGGCCGAGCAATTGCAGGTGCTGGGTAAGCAGGTCCGTGTGACTGCGCCAGCGAGTGCTGACGCTTACTTGCAAGCACCGAGTGCCTAATTAAATGAAGTATTTGCGCTGGTTCATTTGGATTGCTTTGGTCGCATCAATTGTGATGCATCTGGCTACCATTTTGGCCGCGCCAATTTATGCATGGTTCACTCAGCCTGATTTT
Organism: uncultured Deefgea sp.; assembly: GCA_963508915.1. Lineage (GTDB taxonomy): Bacteria > Pseudomonadota > Gammaproteobacteria > Burkholderiales > Chitinibacteraceae > Deefgea. The sequence continues at coordinate 26,807 of CAUOZE010000004.1, read as the reverse complement.
TCGCAAACCGAACTGAAAAAAACTGATCGTAAGTTGGATGAGCAAAGTTTAGATGAGGACGAAAAACCAGCTGAGTTGGCCAATGTAAAACCTGCTGAAAAGCAGGTGGTGTATTTGCAGCCCATCGCGCCCAAGATTGCAGTTGAAAAATCCATAGTCAAGGCTAAACAGGTCGCCAGCGCGGCTAAGTCTAAACCTGTGGTGATTGACACGGTGGCCAAAGAATCTGCATCTGCAGTAGCGACTCAATCAATAACTGCGAGCGAGGTGCTGATTGCCTCCGCGTTGACCCAGCCGCGCGAAGTCGTTGCGAGTGTACCTGCGCAGCTTAATGTAGCAAAAGCCTCTGCAGTGCAAGCGTCACGGGTGGCGACTCAAATTGATACCGAAGCCAGCAAGCGTTTTCCGCGTGTGGTCGAGATCGGCTATTACTGGACTGTATTTGATGCCCGCATGACGTGGAAGATAGAAAAAGATCGCTATGCTTTGCAGCTCAAAGCCAACCCTGCTGGCCGGCACATTCTCTATTTGAGTGAAGGTGAAATCAATGCACGCAATGGTGTGAAGCCGCTGCGTTTTGCTGATTTGAGTCCTGGTGTTGATAAAGCGCCGAAAAATGAAGCGGTATTTGATTGGGATAGTGATACAGCCCGTGTCGGGCCACCCAATCATCAGAAAACAGAGCCTATCGAACCTGGTGATCAAGATTTACTCTCCGCAGCGCTTCATTTGGCCTTTATGGGAAGCAAGCATCCGAGTTATGAGATGGCCTTGTTTAGTGGGAGAAAACGCTACCCGAATGCGGTTTTTGAGCTAAAAGGTGAAGCGACTTTAACTTTGGGTACGACCAAAGTGGATGCGGTATTGATGCGCGCGAAGTGGGATGATAGGCAGGTCGATTTTTGGCTGGCACCACAGTGGAATAATTTGCCGGTGAAAATGAGCATTAATTTAGGTAAAGATGGCGGTAGTTTTGAAGTGTTAGCCAAAGAGGTTTCGCTTGATGGGCGAAAAGTGTTGGAATGGATTGCGCCGCGTGACCAACAGCAGCGTAGGCCTTAAATGAAAGCACTCTTGGGTTTTGTGTTGTGTTGCTTTGCCGTGTGTTCGTTGGCTGCGCCGCGAACCATTAAACCTGTCATCGCGTCTTATCCGAAAAAAGTAGAAATTTCCTATTTTTTGAGTATTTTTAATGCGAAGATGACGTGGGAAATCACGCCTGAGCGTTATGCTTTGCAATTGACCACGCAGCCATTAGGCCGAAAAATGACTTGGCTGAGCGAAGGCCGCGTAGAGAAAGACGTTGTGGTACCGCTACGCTTTGCTGAGTTTCGCAATGACACGACCACGCCTAGAAATGTCGCTCAGTTTGATTGGGTCAAGGGCTTGGCGACTTTGGGTGCGCCTGATTCAGATCGTACCGAAGCTATTCAAATGGGCGACCAAGATTTACTTTCTGCTGCTTTGCAATTTGCATTGCAGCCCAAGCAAGGCAGAACATTGGCTTTGTTCAATGGCCGTAAACGTTACGCTGATGTTGAGTTTGTGATTAAAGCACGCAATACACTCAAGATCGGCGACCAAGAAATCGAAACCGTGGTGCTTGCTGCGCAATGGGAGGACAAGCAGGTTGAATATTGGCTTGCTCCTCGCTGGCACCACATCCCAGTTCGTATGATTTTTACTTTGGGTAAAGACGGTGTGTTTGATGTATCTGCCAATGAAATCAATATTGATGGCAAAACCGTTCTAAATCGCCCTAATCCAAATATTCAAACAAGATAAGAGACTTAATATGACGCCGATTCAACTTTCTGCCACGCTCGATGTGCTTAATTCCGCACTCGGTTTTAATGCGCCCGCTGATGCTGTGGTATCACGCCACTTCCGTGAAAACAAAAATCTGGGGCCAAAAGATCGCGCGGTGGTTGCTGAAACAGTGTTCAGCGTTTTGCGTCATTTGCCGCAACTTGATTGGTTGGCGGGCGGTGAAGAAGGCAACAAGATGCCAAGCACACGTGATTTATTGTTGGCTTACTTTACCCGTATCAAGCACTTAAATTTACGCGAATTGCCTGCCGTTTTTGGTGATAATGACAAAGAACGTGCAGCTGGTATGAAGAGTATGGCATTGCGTGATGCGCCACTCAATGTGCGCGCAGCATTACCCCAGTGGGCGGTGGAAGCTTTATTGGCCGAAGGTAAAACCGAAGAGCAGGTTTTAGAGCTTGGCCAATCAATGTTGCAATCTGCGCCGCTTGATTTGCGCGTGAATGGTATTAAAGCCAAACGTGATGCGGTCGCTGCGGAATTGAAAGCGGTAGGTGATATCAATACGACGCTAACGGTATTTTCACCATGGGGTTTGCGTGTAGAAGGCAAGCCTGCGATCAATAAATACAAAGCCTTTTTGGAAGGTCGCGTTGAAGTGCAAGACGAAGGTAGTCAGTTGTTAGGGCTCTTGTGTGGCGCAAAGCGTGGCCAAATGGTCGCTGATTTCTGCGCGGGTGCTGGCGGGAAAACATTGTTGCTCGGTGCGATGATGCAAAACACGGGTCGTTTGTATGCGTTTGATATTTCTGAAAAACGCTTGTCGAACTTGAAACCACGTTTGGCGCGTTCTGGCCTCTCGAATGTTCATCCACAATTGATTGCGAGTGAATCAGATCAAAAAATTAAGCGTCTAGCTGGCAAGATGGATGTGGTTTTGGTCGATGCGCCTTGTTCAGGCATGGGTACTTTGCGCCGCAATCCTGACTTGAAAGCCCGTCAAACGCCACAAAGCGTCTCAGAACTGAATGCAAAACAAATCGCTATTTTGAATTCAGCATCGCGGATGGTGAAGAAGGGCGGTCGTTTGGTTTATGCGACCTGCAGCTTTTTGGCGAGTGAAAATGAAGCAATTGTGACGGCATTCTTGGCGACGCATCCTGAATTTAAATTGCTCGATGCGCGTGAAATATTGAAAAAAGAACGCGTTGAGATTGAATTGGCGAATGAATATTTGCAATTGACACCACATCAACATCAAACGGACGCTTTCTTTGCTGCTGTGCTGGAGCGTTCGGTGCCTGTGGCAGCTGCTGTAGAAGACTCTGTCGACGCAGAATAAGTATTCTAGAAAATAGCGTTACTCGTTGTAGAAATGATAAGACCCGCAGCAAGCGGGTCTTTTTTATCGTAGATCGTTTTACTTCACAACGCGTAATGTGGGTTTACCTGTTGGGCGTGGCGGTGGTTCTTGTGGGCCATCACCATCCGCTTGGCTCTCTGGAGAGCTTTCAGGCGCGCCATCAGCATCACCCAAAGTATCTTCATATTCAAAGCCCATACCTTCGCCATTTTCTCGTGAGAAAATAGAAATGACTGCGCCAACGGGAATCACAATATCGCGCGAAACACCATTAAAGCGGGCCGAGAAAGTAATGAAATCATTTGCAATCAATAGGTTACGGCAGGCGCTATAACTGGTATTGAGGACGATCTCTCCATTTTTGACGTATTCCATCGGTACTTGCATTTTGCCACGAACACTGACAACCAAATACGGCGTAAAGCCTTGGTCGGAGCACCATTCATGGATGGCCCGCAGTAGGTAAGGTTTGGTAGAAACGGTTTGCATAATCTCTCCAAGGTGTGAGGTGTTCCGAGCTAGGGGAGATGTGCGTGAAGAGGTTTCTCCTCACGCCTTACACCTCACTCCTCACGTCTTATTTGCGCATTGCTTTTTCGTTGGCCGTTAATGAATCAATAAAAGCTTCACGGCTAAACAAACGTTCGGCATATTTCATCACAGGTGCTAGGCCTTTAGTGACTTCGATGCCGTAGTGTTCAAAGCGCCATAGCAATGGCGCAATGGCTACGTCTAGCATAGAGAATTCTTCGCCCAAAATGAATTTTTGTTTGGTAAAGAGTGGGGCGATTTGCGTCAAATTGTCACGAATCGTGATGCGAGCATTTTCGAGGGCTTTTTTTGTTGCGCTGCTGTCTTCCAGTGTTTTAACGTGGATGAATAGCTCACGTTCTAGATTAAATAGCATCAAGCGAGCACGGGCGCGCATCACAGGATCAGCTGGCATTAATTGTGGGTGTGGGAAACGTTCATCGATGTATTCATTGATGATATTTGATTCGTACAATTGCAGTTCACGTTCAACCAAAACCGGAACTTCATTGTAAGGGTTCATGATGGCGAGGTCTTCTGGCTTGCTGTGAATATCCACGTCAAGGATCTCGAAATCCATTCCTTTTTCAAATAGCACAATGCGGCAGCGATGGCTAAATGGGCAAGATGTGCCAGAATATAATTTCATCATGATGGATATACCTATCGACTTTTTAGAATGAATGGGATTTTACTATTTTTGCAGCGCAATATCTAGGATTTGTCCGATAAGTGATTGTTATGAAACAGAAAAATGGCAATAAAAAAGGGCGGAGATCCGCCCTTTTTTATTGCGCTACTGATTAGTGAATATCTTTCCAATATTCTTTTTTCAGCAGGTAAGTTAGTGGTACTAAAATAAACAAGAGGAACAAGACCACGGCATAGCCGATTTGCTCACGTTTGACTTGGGCAGGTTCAGACATATACGTCATGTAATTGACCAAATCAGCAACCCGATGGTCAAATTCAGCGTTGTCAAAGCCACCGCTTTCGGTGCCACGAGTCAGTAAACCTGGTTTTACCAGTTTCAAGGTATGAACTTCATGGCCACCTTCTTTTTTGGTTTCCAGAATTTGTTCACCTTGAAGTTCCCACAGTACGTGTGGCATACCTACTTTATCAAATACCATATTGTTCCAGCCGGTAGGGCGGGTGTCATCACGGTAGAAGGTGCGTAGATAGGTGTAAAGCCAGTCTGAACCGCGTGAACGAGCAATCAAAGACAAGTCGGGTGGTGTTGCACCAAACCATGTTTTGCCGTCTTTTGCATCCATCGCCACTTTCATTGGGTTACCCACTTTGTCAGTGGTGAACATCAAATTATTTTTGATTTGATCTTCAGTTAAGCCAATATCAGTGAGTCGGTTGTAGCGCATGGCGACTGCACCATGGCACGACAAGCAGTAGTTCACGAATGTTTGCGCGCCGCGTTGCAAGCTTTCTGCATTACGCAAATCGATTGGCGCTTTATCTAAATGAACATTGCCACCAGCTGCAAAGCTTGCAATTGAAGTGCTTGCTAACAGTGCAAATAACAATGAATTGATCATTTTTTTCATATATTTCTCCCCATCACTTCATCGTTACGCGGTCAGGAACCGGTTTCGTTTTATCGATCTTGGTATACCAAGGCATCAAAATGAAGAAAAGGAAGTAAATAATCGACAGCACGCGTGACAGGAATGTACCCATATCCGTTGGTGCTTGAGTTCCCAAATAACCTAGCCCTAAGAAAGAAATCACAAATAGGGTTAAGGCTGTTTTGTAAATCGGGCCGCGGTAACGAATCGATTTCACTGGTGAGCGGTCAAGCCAAGGTAGTGCCCCGATGATTAGGGTTGCAGCACCCATGGCCAACACGCCCCATACTTGCATACCAAAGAATGATGGTACAGCACGCAAAATGGCGTAAAACGGAGTGAAGTACCAAACAGGCGCAATGTGCGCTGGTGTTTTAAGTGCATCTGCTGGGTCAAAGTTCGGTTTTTCTAGGAAGTAACCGCCCATTTCTGGCATAAAGAACAAGATCGAAGTAAATACCACCAAGAACACCGAAACGCCAAAAATGTCTTTGACTGTGTAGTATGGATGGAATGGAATGCCATCGAGTGGAATGCCGGTTTTCGAATCTTTGTTTTTCTTGATTTCAACGCCGTCTGGGTTGTTTGAGCCGACTTCGTGCAATGCAACTAAGTGGGCGACTACCAAGGCGAGAAGTACCAATGGAACAGCGATCACGTGCAAGGCAAAGAAGCGATTCAAAGTGGCATCTGAAACCACGAAGTCACCACGAATTAGTTCTGATAAATCAGGCCCAATCACCGGGATTGACGCGAACAAATTCACAATCACTTGTGCGCCCCAGAATGACATTTGGCCCCATGGCAATAAATAGCCCAAGAAAGCTTCTGCCATCAGGCACAAGAAAATCATTGTTCCGAAAATCCAGATCAATTCACGCGGCTTTTGGTATGAGCCATAAATCAGGCCACGGAACATATGCAAATAAACGACAACGAAGAACATCGAAGCGCCGGTTGAGTGCATATAACGAATCACCCAGCCACCTGCCACATCACGCATGATGTATTCAACAGATGCAAAAGCGACAGAAATATTGGTACCCGGAATCAAATTGCCGTCCGGTTTGTAGTTCATCGTGAGGAAAATGCCGGTGACGATTTGGATAACCAAAACCATCATGGCCAATGAACCAAAAAAATACCAAAAGTTAAAGTTTTTTGGTGCGTAATATTCGGAAATGTGTGCTTTCCAAGTTGATGTGAGCGGAAAACGCTCATCAACCCAGCCGAGTACTTTTTCGGGAACTTGCTCTAGTTTGCTCATGTCCTCTCCCTTTATTAAGATTCACCTACCAACAACATCGTGTCAGATAGGTATTTGTGTTCTGGGATAATCAAGTTGGTTGGCGCAGGAACGCCTGCAAATACACGACCAGCCAGATCGAATTTGGAACCATGACATGGGCAGTAGAAACCTCCGACCCAATCCGCACCGAGATCTGCCGGAGCTAGATCGGGACGGAAGGTTGGCGAACAGCCCAAATGCGTACAGACGCCTTCGGCAATCCAAATTTCTGGCTTGATCGAGCGTGTCGCGTTTTTTGCGTATTCAGGTTGATGAGCAACGCTTGACGTTGGATCAGCCAATTTGGGGTCATTTTTAGGCAGTAGTGAAAGCATTTCAGTGGTGCGTTTAACGACCCAAACTGGTTTACCACGCCATTCAACCGTGATTTTTTGACCCGGTTCTAGTTTGCTGATATCCACTTCTACGGATGCACCGGCGGCTTTTGCACGCTCGGATGGGAAAAAGCTAGCGATAAACGGCCCAGCAATCCCCGCTACTGCAGCGCCACCGGCTGCACTAGTGGCGATTAATAAAAATCGCCGTTTACTATTATCTACTTGTTGGTCACTCATAACCCAATCCCTGATTGACTGAACGTAATATCTTCAAAGTATGAAATTCTACCTGAAAGAAGGGAGGAACTTAAAGCTGCTTCACTCGTCTGAAGCCGCATTTTGAAAAAATAGTTAAGGTTTGCCTGATATTTTTGCATAAGACGCCAATTCCTCGGTCAATTTGTCACTCACGGCGGCCGTAATTTCTTGAACCTTTTCTTGTTGACTGCCCGGGTTGGTAATCTGATAGACCCTTGCCGTGACTCGCCATCCGCTCTCGGTCTGGTTTAATACATATGACATCCGTGCTTCAGTGGGCGACTTCGTATTACTCATCATCATCATGAATTCAAGACGTAAAGTACTTTTGCTGCGAATTTTCATGCCTTTGCTAGTGCGGTAGCGAATGATGTCTTCCGTGATGGCTTTACTGCTGCGCGATTGAATGATGATGCTAGGCGCTGTTTGATTGGCCGCAGCTGGTGTTGGTTCTACTGGTTTGCTGCTGGGTGCCGCAGGATTGCTGCTACAAGCGCTGAGCCCACATGCAATTGCAATACAAAAAATGGCTGCTGCTCTTTGCAAAGCGTGGTTTGATTTTTGAGTCTTCATACTGGGTTGTCCAGATCTAAGTGTGTGTGCTGTAGCGAAAATTCGCAGGCTAAATGCTGGCCAAGTGCCGCAATTCCGTATCGTTCTGTTGCATGGTGACCCGCCGCAATAAAGCCAACTCCAGTTTCATTGACTAGGTGCGTTACAAATTCAGAGGCCTCTCCAGTAATGAAACAATCAACATCAAGATTTGCTACTTCATGGAAATAACTTTGAGCTCCGCCTGTGCACCACGCTACTTTGCGTACGATTCGATTAGCTTGGCCAATGGATAACGGTTCGCGATTGAGCGAAATGCCAATGTGTCGCGAAAAAGTATCAAACGACATCGGGACTGGTAATTCACCCATCCACACTAATTCTTGATCGCCGCAGCGTCCTGTTGGAATTAAGCCTAATTTTTTTGCTAGTTGTGCGTTATTGCCGAGCTCTTCGTGAGCATCTAAAGGCAGGTGATAGCCAAATAGATTTAAATCGGCTCTCAATAAGGCAGCAATTCGCTGTTTTTTTGTGCGTACAATGGGCAAGCTTTCACTTTTCCAAAAAAAACCGTGATGTACCAAAAGTGCATCCGCTTTGATATCGATGGCCGCCTCAATGAGTGCAAGCGATGCAGTTACCCCTGTGACAATGTGTTGAATGTCTTGGCGCCCTTCGACTTGTAAGCCATTTGGTGCATAATCTTTAAATCGCGCAACGGATAATAGTTGTGCAAGATGATTTTCTAATTCTTGACGTTGTATAGGCATAAGAGATCTGCAAAATGATGAAAAAACTTTGGCTGATTTTCGCACAAACCGCCACGATCGGTTTAGCCATCTGGTTTTTAGGAACGGTATTTAAACCAGAGCTGCGCCCAGCGCCGCAACCTCAGGTCGTTACTGTTACAAAAGAAGCGCCTGTGGCTGCCAGTGTGGTGCAAGCTGATTTATCGTACCGTGATGCGGCAAAGCGTGCTAAGCCAGCGGTCGTGAATATTTTTACGTCTCAAGCGGTGAAGCAAAATCGCCGGATGCCGCTCAATGATCCACAGTTTAAGCGTTTCTTTGGTGAGCGCGATGGCGACTCAGAAGGTGGTGCAAAAACCTTAAGTTTAGGTTCGGGTGTTTTGGTTTCTGTCGAAGGCTACATCGTCACCAATAATCACGTTGTTGAATCTGCCGATGAAATTCAAGTTGCACTAGCGGATGGCCGTCGTGCGATGGCGCGCTTAATTGGTAGTGATCCAGAAACTGATTTGGCTATGATAAAAATCGATTTGCCCGATTTGCCTGCGCTTCAATTTGCAGATTTAGAGCAAATTGCGATTGGCGATGTGGTGTTGGCGATTGGTAATCCGTTTGGGGTTGGGCAAACGGTGACAATGGGTATTATTTCGGCCTTGGGTCGCAGTGAGTTGGGGATCAATACTTTTGAGAACTTTATTCAGACCGATGCGGCGATTAACCCAGGTAATTCCGGTGGTGCCTTAGTGGATACACAAGGTAATTTACTGGGGATCAATACCGCGATTTACTCTAAAACGGGTGGCTCGCTCGGGATTGGTTTTGCTATACCTGCTACGACCGTGAAGCAAGTGATGGAGGCTATTATTAAAGATGGCAGTATGACGCGGGGCTGGTTGGGTATCGAAGTACAGGATGTGTCTCCTGAAATGGCGAACTCATTGCAACTCGAGTCAAGTAAGGGCGCTTTAATTGCGGGTGTGGTACGTAATGGTCCTGCTGCTCGATCAGGTATTCGTCCTGGTGATGTGCTGGTACAAATCGATGGTAAAGAAGTCACTAACTCTTCGCAGATGCTCGATCTGATCTCTGCACTACCGCCTGAGCGTGTCACGCCGATGGTGGTGATGCGGCAAGGTAGTGCGATGCAAATCGAAGCCACTGTGGGTAAGCGCCCAAAGTTTGATCGACGTTAACGGTGAATGATGCAAAAAAAGGAGCTTCGGCTCCTTTTTTTATGTATCTGCTTGAGCGCCTTTGTTTATAAGTGCTTCATGGTGATACTGATTACTTTCCTTGCAGAATGAGCATTTCAGCTGCAGCTAAGTTTTCTTGTTCGCCTAACAGAACTAATACATCGCCAGTACTGAGTTGAAAGTCTTGTTCAGGTTGAAATGGTGGTGTGTTACGGCGGCGGATGCTGCGAATTTCGACTTGCAATTTATCGAGTTTGAGCTCCGCTATCGTATAGCCAATCGCATGGGCATTTTGAGTTAACTGCAGCGTATGAAGACGTGGCTGTTGACGATCCCCTTCGTCGGTATCGTCATTCAGTCCTCGGTAAAAGCCACGAATCAATTGATAGCGTGTCTCACGTACATCGCGAATACGGCGCAGCACTTTATTGAGTGGCACACCCAGCAGCATCATCGTGTGCGAAGCGAGCATCAGGCTGCCTTCCATGATTTCTGAAACTACTTCTGCGGCACCGGCGTTTTTGAGTAAATCAATGTCGCTATCATCTTGGGTGCGCACGATGACGGGTATTTCTGGGCGCAATTGATGAGCCAATTCCAATATTTTCATCGCAGAATGGGTATCAGAATACGTGACGATAATGGCGCGGGCTCGCATCAGTCCGGCCGCAATCAGTACTTCGCGTTTGGCCGCATCGCCGTACACCACCGACTCACCCGCGCTGGCTGCTTCGCGAACTTTTTCTGGGTCAAGGTCGAGGGCAAAAAAATGTATGTCTTCTTGGCTCAAAATCCGCGCCAATGATTGCCCGCTGCGACCAAACCCACACAAAATCACATGGCCATTAGCGGCCATGCTGCGCACGGCAATATTGTGTAAATTGGCGGCCAAGCTCATCCATTCTGAACTCGCCAAGCGCAGCACGAGTTTGTCTGAGTGTTGAATCAGCAGGGGTGTAATCAGCATTGACAAAATCACGCCCGCGGTTGTGGCTTGTAAAATCGGGCTGGGTACGAGCCCGCCTTGGGCGATCAATGCCAATAAGACAAAGGCAAACTCGCCGCCTTGGCCTAGTGCAAAACCGGTACGCAAAGAGCAGCCTGGTGTGCTACCAAATAGCTTTGCTAGGCCTGCAATGACACCTATCTTGACGGGGCCAAGGAGCAGCAAGCTCAGTAGCACCATACCCCATTCTGAAATGAGTATGCTGAAGTTTAAATTCATCCCCACAGTCACAAAGAACAGACCGAGTAATAAATCGCGGAAAGGGCGAATGTCGTCTTCGACTTGGTAACGGTATTCTGTTTCTGCAATCAGCATCCCTGCCAAAAAAGCACCTAAAGCCAGTGACAGACCAACCTCTTCAGTAATCCAAGCAATCCCTAGGGTGATCAATAAAATATTGATCATGAAGAGTTCGCTAGAATGTTGTTTTGCAACCAAGTTGAACCATGGACGCATCAGCTTTTGGCCTAGCGAAAGCAGCACGATCAGTACGACAACGATTTTGACTGCCGCCAAAAATAATGCAAATAACAGTTGGTTAGCTTGTAAGTTAATCAGCGGAATCGTGACCGTGCCGTCAGGTAAACTCAATGCAGGAATAATGATTAAGAAAGGTACAACGGCTAAATCTTGAAATAACAAAATGCCGATTGCATTTTGGCCGTGTGGTGCATTCAGTTCGCCGCGATCCGATAATAATTTCGACACCATCGCGGTTGAAGACATCGCCGCCGCCGCGCCTAGCACCAAGCCAGCTTTCCAATCGAGCCCCGCCATCATCACAGCGGCCGCAATTAAGACCAAGACGGCACCAACTTGAGCGGCACCCAAACCAAATACGATGCACTTCATCGCATTGAGTTTGGCGAGGTTAAATTCTAGCCCGAGCGTAAACATTAAAAACACAATGCCGTATTCTGCTAGATGGCTGGCCTCATCGCTTGATTGAATAAAGCCGAGGGCATACGGGCCAATCAGCATGCCGACCAGTAAATAGCCCAGCATGGCAGGTAGTTTGAATTTTCGGCAGGCTACAACAGTGATTACAGCGGCAGCGAGAAGAAGAACAAAAGAGTGCAGGTTGATGGGCATAGAGGCGCATTAGGGTTACATGTTTTTTGATTATAGCTGAGCTAGGGTCTGTTGACGTTTGGTTTCCCGTCGCGCTGGTGCGATTTTCACGGCGAATCAAGGCGTAGTAAGCGACACATAGTCATTCTCTATGTGAGCTTGCTACAACACAGAGTCGCCGCGAAAAGCGCCCAGCCCTTTGGGTTTGGCGGCTTTTGGCCTGATGCTGCGTTACAAAGCGCTGACTTAGAATGACTAAGTGACGCGCATCGTGCCTTGCCTCAGGCCAAAATCCGCACAAACGCGACTGGCAAACTAAACGTAAACAGACCCCAGTGTAAATTCTGACATGTTGATTATGCACTTGGCGCTGTCATCTACTCGCAAGGTCTTTTATACTGCGCGCTGGATTGGCTAGGAAATAATCTCCTTATGAACGCAATTGAGGCGGGAATTGAATTGGAATGGTCGGCGAGCCAAGTTGCGCGTCGTGTCATGCAAATCGAAGCAGCTGCGATTTCAGCCGTTGCCGCACGTTTGGATGGGCAGTTTGACCAGGCTTGCCAGCTCATGCTGGCCTGTCGAGGTCGTGTCATCATTATGGGTATGGGCAAATCAGGCCATGTCGCACGCAAAATCGCGGCCACGATGGCGAGTACCGGAACACCGGCGTTTTTTGTGCATCCGGGTGAAGCTGCGCATGGCGACTTGGGCATGATTACGTCGACTGATGTGGTGTTGGCGCTGTCTAATTCTGGTGAAAGCGATGAATTGGTTGCTTTGCTGCCTAGCCTAAAGCGTTTGGGCTTGCCGATTGTCGCCATGACGGGGAATACCAAATCGACACTGGCTTTGGAGTCGAGCGTGCATTTAGACGTGGCGGTGGCTGAAGAGGCCTGCTCACTCAATTTAGCTCCGACAGCCAGTACCACGGTGGCTTTGGCGCTGGGTGATGCGTTGGCAGTGGCTTTATTGGAGGCGAGGGGTTTTCAGGCGGAAGACTTCGCTTTATCGCATCCGGGTGGCACTTTAGGTCGCCGCTTATTGGTCCATGTGCGTGACTTAATGCATCACGGTGAGCGTTTACCGGTGGTGATGGAGAATGTGCCGCTGCGCGATGCTCTGCTTGAAATTAGCCGGAAAGGCTTAGGGATGACAGCGGTGGTCAATACAGCGGGAGAGTTGGTCGGCGTCTACACGGACGGTGATTTACGCCGGACTTTAGACCGCGATATTGACATCCGCGCTACCCCAGTCAGTGCCGTGATGACGCCAAACCCTGCTACTATTGAGGCTTCGCGCCTTGCTGCGGAAGCAGTACAGGTGATGGAGTCGCGGCGGATTAATGGTTTGTTAGTTCAAGATCAGGGTCGTTTAGTCGGTGCTTTGAATATGCATGACTTATTACGAGCAAGAGTTGTCTAGTTGGGTATGTCCTGCTGCATATTGATGATCAAGGTGTACATTTAAATACCTAACAATTTTACGATTATAAGAAGGAAGCTCAATGCTTGAGCAAGCAAAGCAAGTTAGATTGATGATTTTCGACGTTGACGGTGTGATGACCGATGGGCGTTTGTACTTCAATGATGCTGGTGAAGAATTAAAAGCATTTAATTCTTTGGATGGCCATGGCTTAAAGATGTTGCAGCAAAGTGGTGTGAAATTAGCCATTATTACTGGCCGCACATCAAATTTGGTTCTGCATCGCGCGCGTAATTTGGGCATTGAATATGTTTACCAAGGCGCGCACGATAAACGCGCTTCTTTTGAAGAACTCATCCGTGAAGTGGGCGTGACCGCTGAAGAATCCGGTTATATGGGGGATGACGTGATCGATTTGCCTGTGATGCGCCATGTGGCTTTTGCTGCTGCTGTTCCTGATTCTCCTGCCATAGTGCGCCAATATGCACACTATGTGACGGGTAGCCAAGGTGGCGCAGGTGCGGTGCGTGAAGTGTGCGAATTAATTATGCAGTCGCAAAATACGCTCGAAGCCGCTTTGGCTCCGTATTTAAGCTAGGGGAGTGCTTTGCGCAGTCTAACTACTTGGGTGCTGCCCTTGTTGCTCTTAGTGATTGTTGGTAGCTTGATCTGGGTGTTGAGCCGTGTGGCGACTAATTTGGCCTTGCCTAACCGCGTTGATTTAAATGCGCCGGATCTTATTGCCAACGAAGGTACTTTGGTGCGCTTTGATGAAGCCGGTTTAAAGCGTTCACATCTAGTTGCGAGTCGGGTAACACATGTTCCCGCAGAAGATACCATGCTGTATGAATCGCCGATTTTAACGCAAACTCAGGCCAGTAAGCCGACGATTGTGGTTATCGGAACACGAGCACGTTCGATTCATAAAGCCTCGCAAACTTGGTTTTATGAAGCAACGCAACTGCGCCGCGCGCCTTATGCTAATAATGCAGAGTTGATTATTGATGGTCGTGATATTTGGATTGATGGCAATGCTGAAATAGCTAAGTCAGATCAATTTGTCATCGCGAAAATGGGGCAAAGCCACGCTGAAGCGGTCGGCTTTGTTGCTAACAATCAATTAGAAACCCTAGAACTTAAATCTAAAGTAAAGATGACCTATGTGCCGACACCTCGCCCTGCCGCTCCTCGCGCTAATCCTTAGTTCACCTTCATTCGCCGAAACGGCAGATCGTGAAAAACCGATGAATATCGTTGCAGATCATTGTCTTGCCGAGCAAAAAACACAGCAAACAGTGTGTACTGGCAATGTGATTGTCACTCAAGGCACGATGGTGATGCGGGCAGACAAAGTGACCATGCGCCAAGATGCTGAAGGCAAACAATTTGCTAAAGGCGAGGGCCGTCCTGTCCGCTTTAAGCAAAAACTAGACAGTGGCGAGATGCTCGATGCTGAATCTCTAAGATTTGATTATGACGAATTGAAAGGCGAAATGGTGCTTATTGATAAAGCATGGGTGAAAAAAGGCCAAGACATCGTGATGGGCGACACGATTAACTACAATTTAAATACTGAGTTTTATCAAGCGCAAAGTAAGCCAGGTAATCGCGTGAACATTACGATCAATCCGAAAAAGAAAGACGCCGCCAAATGAGTGTGTTGAAAGCGCAGCATTTACAAAAGTCGTATAAAAAACGCACCGTGGTGCGCGATGTGTCGATTGAAGTCGCCAGTGGCGAAGTCGTCGGTTTATTGGGGCCAAATGGCGCTGGTAAAACGACCAGTTTTTATATGATTGTCGGCTTGGTACGGATGGATGCGGGCACCATTGAGTTAGATGGTGTGGATGTGAGCCAACAGCCTATTCACAAGCGTGCGCGGCTTGGTTTGGGTTATTTGCCACAAGAAGCTTCGATTTTTCGCAAAATGACGGTTGCGGAAAACATACAAGCGGTGCTTGAGTTGCATTACAAGACGAAAGAAGAAATCAATACCCGCTTAGATGAGCTGCTGCACGATTTGCACATTGGGCATTTGCGTGAAAGTGGTGCGATGAGTTTGTCGGGTGGTGAGCGCCGCCGCGTAGAAATCGCGCGTGCCTTGGCGTCCAATCCACAGTTTATTTTGCTCGATGAGCCTTTTGCTGGCGTTGACCCGATTGCGGTGATTGATATTCAACGCATCATTGGCTTTCTTAAAGGTCGTGGAATCGGTGTTTTGATTACCGATCACAATGTGCGTGAAACGCTCGGTATTTGTGATCGCGCCTATATCATTTCTGAAGGTGCAGTGATTGCCGCTGGAAAACCCACAGAAATCGTCAATAATGAAGATGTTCGCCAAGTGTATTTGGGTGAACATTTTAAAATGTAGTGATTTTGGTCTGCTCTAATTCCTAGGTCGTTCTCTTCATGAAGCAAACCCTGCAGCTGCGCATGTCGCAGCAGCTTAATCTAACACCGCAACTTCAGCAGTCAATCAAACTGTTGCAACTCTCTACGCTTGAATTTCAACAAGAAATTGAACAGTTCCTCGCTGAAAATCCGATGTTAGAGCGTGAGGATGGCGTGGTTGATGCGGGTGAAGAAGCTGCGCCGCTCGAAGTCAGCGAAGTCGTTGAAGAGGGTGATAGCCTGCGCTGGGACGAGGTCAGATCAGGTCAATCGTATGACGAAGATGATGAAAATGACCCTGCTTTAAGGGTTCAAAAAACGTATTCTTTGCGCGACTATTTGCTTGAACAAAGTGGCTGTTTGGTGGTCTCGGAGCGGGATAAGGCGTTGATTAATTTGTTAATTGATGCCTTGGATGAGGACGGTTTGCTAAGCCAAACGTTAGATGAAATCTATGCTCAGATCCCCGAAGAGCTGATCACTGAGTTGGAGTTAGAGCCAGAAGAGCTGCAAATTGCATTGCAGCATTTGCAGCAACTTGAGCCTTTGGGTGTTGGCGCAAGGGATTTAGCCGAGTCTTTGACAATACAGCTCCGCGTTTTGCCCGATAGTCCAGTGCGACAAATTGCCATGCGATTAGTGAATGAAGGGCTCGATTTATTGGCGCAGCGGGATTACACTAGACTTAAGCGTCAACTGCAATGCGATGAAACAACCCTGCGAGATGCGCAAGCTTTGGTGCGTGGATTAACGCCAAGACCGGGGGCAAATTGGTCGTCTGAGACGACTCGATATGTAGTTCCAGATGTCATTGTGACAAAAGTGCGTGGGCAGTGGCAGGTGCGCTTGAATTTTGCGGCGCAGCCCAAAATTAAAGTCAATGAGATGTACGCCAAGCTGTTGCAAGGTGATTCCACAATGGGTTTGAGTGGGAAATTGCAAGAAGCACGCTGGCTGATTAAAAGCGTTGAACAACGTGGTAGCACGATTTTACGCGTTGCTGAAGCGATTGTTGTACGGCAAAAAGCGTTTTTTGAGTATGGTGAAGTGGCAATGCGGCCCTTGGTGTTGCGTGATATTGCGGATGAGTTAGAGTTGCATGAATCCACCATTTCACGGGTGACAACGCAAAAATACATGCTGACGCCACGAGGGGTATTTGAGTACAAATATTTCTTTGGTAGTCATGTTGAAAGCGAAACGGGTGGTGAAAATTCAGCAACATCCATCAAAGCTTTGATCAAACAACTGGTACAGCAAGAAAATACGCACAAACCTTTATCGGATAGTGCTATAACTGAAGAACTCGCACGGCAAGGTGTGGTGGTTGCGCGACGCACCGTTGCTAAGTACAGGGAGGCATTAATGATTCCTCCCGTTAATCAGCGCAAGTGTTTGTAAAAGCACATCGGCTTATACAAAAGCAGAAAAACCGAAGGAGTAGTATATGAACCTCAACATTAGTGGTCATCATCTGGAAGTTACACCAGCGATTCGTGAATACGTTGCTAGCAAAGTAGAGCGCACGACTCGCCATTTTGACAGCGTCATTGATGTTTCAGTGATTTTGTCTGTCGATAAGCTGGAACATAAGGCCGAAGCGACGGTGCATGTCGTGGGCAAAGATCTTCATGTTGAGTCAGTTGATGCAGATATGTATGCAGCGATTGATAATCTTGTTGATAAACTTGATCGTCAGATTATCAAATACAAAGAAAAGCAATCTGGCCATCGTAATGAAGCGATCAAGCACCAAGCGGTGATCGAAGAATAATCCGTTGCGCAAGCAACACAACGGGAACGCCGCGAGTCGTTCCCGTTTTTGTTTATCGGAGCGCGGGTTACAATGGCGGCTCCTTTAAGGACATAAGTTTGAACATGAGTCTGATTAGCAAAATTCTCCCTGTTGCCAATGTGTTTCTCGACTTGGATGTGGGCAGCAAAAAACGCGTTTTTGAACATGTCGGTATTTTGTTTGAAAATAGCCATGGTATTGCGCGTAGCGTAATTTTTGATAGTTTATTCGCCCGCGAAAAACTAGGCTCAACGGGCTTGGGCCAAGGTGTAGCAATTCCTCATGGCCGGATCAAAGGCTTGAAAGAAGCCGTTGGCGCTTTTGTGCGCTTGAAAGAGCCGATTCAATTTGATGCGCCCGATAGCAAGCCAGTTTCTTTGATTTTTGTTTTGTTGGTTCCGGCCAATGCTACCGATCTGCATTTGCAAATTTTGTCTGAACTCGCCCAATTGTTTTCAGATAAGCAATTGCGTGAAGAGTTGCTGGCATTACCTGATGCAACGGCGGTATGGGAGAAAATTTCCAATTGGGAACCCTACGCTTCTGAGTTTTAATTGACTTCAGCCCTCAGCTTTTGACTGAGGGCTTCTTATTTGAGGCGTCTTCATTGGCGCGGCTCAGTCCAATTGTCATACAATTTGTAATAAAATCATTTCTAAAATTGATCAACGCGAGCCAGCATGCCTCAAATCACTGCCCGACAACTTTTTATTGATAACGCCGAAAAACTGCGCCTCACTTGGGTGGCAGGGCAGTCAGGTGCGAATAATTTGCTGTCCAATGACGCATCAGAGCAAAAGCCCTCACTGTCTTTGGTTGGGCATTTGAATTTCGTGCATCCGAACCGCATTCAAGTGTTGGGTATTGCTGAGGTGGCTTATCTGAATAGTCTTTCAGCTGAAATTCAGCACTCCAGTTTGAATCAGCTGTTTGCCAATGATATGTCAGCGATGATTGTCGCTAATGGGCAAGTGGTCCCCGATTCGCTACGAGAAGCCGCCGAGCGCCATCATGTTCCTTTGTTGACTAGTCCAGAGCAATCTCCGTATTTGATGGAGGTATTGCGATATTACTTAAGTAAAGCATTGGCTGTATCAACACACCTCCATGGGGTATTTTTGGATGTGCTTGAGGTTGGTGTTTTGCTCACCGGTGAATCATCGATGGGTAAGTCTGAGTTGGCGCTCGAATTGATTTCGCGTGGTCATGGTTTGGTCGCCGATGATGTGGTTGAGGTATATCGTACCAATCCAGAAACCTTAGAAGGGCGCTGCCCGCCGATGTTGCGTGACTTTTTGGAAGTGCGCGGGATTGGTGTTTTGAATATTCGGACTATTTTTGGCGAAACGGCGGTGCGGCCGAAAAAAACGCTGAAACTGATTGTGCATCTGGCTAAAGCGGGCGGCGAAGCCGTTGCCCCTGTGGATAGGCTGCAAATGCAAGCTGCGACACAGGCGATTTTGGATGTGCCGGTGCGCAAATTAGTGATTCCGGTGGCGGCAGGCCGAAATTTAGCTGTGCTGGTTGAGTCAGCGGTGAGAAACTATATTCTGCAATTACGCGGCATCGATTCGACAAGAGAGTTTATCGAACGCCATCAAAAATTCATGGAAATGGGTGAATAATGCATCGTAGTCAACAATTAGTCTTATTGTCGGGTCTATCGGGCGCCGGTAAAAGCGTTGCATTAAAAGCACTGGAAGACCTTGGTTTTTATTGTCTCGATAATCTACCTGCGCCCTTATTGCCGCAAGCGGTGTCGATGCTCGATCAAGATGGTTATCCCAAGGTCGCAATTGGGATTGATGCGCGTAGTGCACATAATCTCGCCACCTTTCCTGACCATTTAGCGGCGCTGATGGATTTGGGCTTAGATGTTCGCATGATTTACCTTGAAGCCAATAACGAAGTCTTAGTGAAGCGTTATTCAGAAAGTCGCCGCAGCCATCCTTTATCTAAAGGCGAGTTGACCGTCACAGAGTCGGTAACTCTAGAGCGTGAGATGCTGGAAACCATCCGTGAGATGTCGCATGCGATGGATACATCGGGTTTGTCGGCCGCTCAGTTGCGCGTTTGGGTGCGTGATTTTATCGATTCTGATCGTGCCAAACTCACTTTGATTTTTGAGTCATTTGGCTTCAAGCACGGCTTGCCGCTCGATGCCGATTTTGTGTTTGATGCACGCTGCTTGCCTAATCCCTATTACGATCTTGCACTGCGACCGCTAACGGGAATGGATCAGCCGGTGGCTGATTTCTTGATGCGTCAACCCACTGTCGGTAGTTATTTCACGCATATTTTGGACTTTTTAGAGCGCTGGTTGCCCGAGTTCGAGCGCGATCAACGCAGCTATGTCACTGTAGCGATTGGCTGCACCGGCGGGCAACATCGCTCTGTCTATTTAGCCGAAGAATTACGCCGCCATTTTGCGCGCAATCGCCAAGTGTTGGTGCGTCATCGCGAACAGCATAACCGTGCCTAACACTGCTTGGCGGCAATGGCTGCAAATGATGCAGCCCGGTGATTATCTGATGTTGTTCTGTTGTATTGTGCTATGGGCGGTCATTACGCCCTTGTGTTGGTCGCAAGGCAGCGCAACGCGAGTCAAAGTATTTCAAGATGGTCAATTGTTTGCCGAGCTTGATTTGGCTGCGGCCCGTACTTTAGCCATTGCAGGGCCACTCGGTGATACCGTGATCGAAGTCGCAGCAGGTCGGGTGCGAATTGCTAGTGATCCAAGCCCGCGCCAATATTGTGTGCGTACAGGTTGGCTCACTCAAACGTGGCAAACTGCGATTTGTTTACCTAACCGCACCAGCATTCAATTGATTGGCAATCACCCGCCCGCGTATGACAGTCTCACCTATTAAACTCACCCTCAAAGTCACGCCAGAAGATGAGCAAGTTGCCAGATTGGCGGCCTGTGCGATTGCTTTAGCGGTGATTGAGGCGGCGATTCCTTCTCCTATACCTGGCTTTAAGCCGGGTCTCGCTAATATTGTCACTTTAATTGCGTTACAGCGTATTGGCTGGACGGCCGCAGTCTGGGTATCTTTGCTACGTATACTCGGGGCAGGTTTAGTCTTGGGTGGCTTTTTTTCTCCCGGCTTTGTGATGAGTTTGGGCGGTGGCATTGTGAGTTTGCTGGTGCTAGGATTGGCGCAATATTTGCCGCGCCGCTGGTTTGGCTTAGTGTCGTTTTCCATGTTATCAGCGCTTGGACATTTGTGCGGCCAGCTGCTGATCGCACGGCTGTGGCTCATTCCGCATAACGGCATTGTCGTGCTGATTCCAGTGCTGGCTGCGATGTCGATATTTTTTGGTTTGATCAATGGTTTGATTGCCACCCGCTTATTGCGCGACGCTGAACCTATTGCCCCATCTGATAGTCAGAGCTGATTGATTGAATATTCGACTGTTATTCTATTAGGACTTAAAAATGAAAATCATCACCCTTGCGTTTACTGGCGCCTCAGGTTTGCCGTATGGCTTGCGCACGTTGGAGTGCTTGCTGGCGGCGGGTTGCAAGGTGCGTTTGGTGTATACGCAAGTGGCGCAAATTGTTGCCAAGCAAGAACTCAATTTGACATGGCCTGGCCGTGCCGCGGATTTAGCTGACTTGTTGCGTGCTCAATATGGCGTTGATGCTGAACAATTGCAGGTATATGGACAAAATGAGTGGTTTGCGCCGATGGCATCGGGTAGTAACCCAGGCGATGGGATGATCGTTGTGCCGTGTACGATGGGCGCTTTGTCGGCGATTGCCAATGGCGCGTCAGATAACCTGCTCGAGCGCGCCGCCGATGTGATGATCAAAGAGCGAAAAACGCTGATTTTAGTACCACGCGAAACGCCATTTTCAGCGATTCATTTAGAGCATATGCTGAAACTCTCGCGCCTCGGCGTGGTGATTTTGCCGCCCAATCCCGGCTTTTATCATCACCCCAAAACGATCGAAGACTTGGTTGATTTCGTTGTCGCGCGGATTTTGGATCAAATCAATGTGCCACATCAGTTGATGCAACGTTGGGGTGAGTAGGGGTATTTATTGCTAGCTATTTTTCAATAATGTTTAGCCTTATATACCCTGTGTTAAAGCGCGCTGACTGATTTTTTGGAAAAAAGCGTACAGTGCAATCGCAGCAAACGTCAGTGCGATGACTAGCGCCAACCAATAACCTGCCGGTCCATGTGCGCTGAACGGCCCTACGCCAAAAGTCAGTGCATAGCCCAGTGGTATCCCAATCACCCAAAATGCGGTGAGGTGAATCGCCAGCGGAATCCGTGTTGATTTGTAACCACGCAATGCGCCCGCCACCACAATTTGCGTGGCATCCGAAAATTGAAAAATACCGGCTAATAAAAGAAGCTGTGCAGACAGCAGAATCACCGCTGCATCAGCCGTGTACCACGTTGCAATCGTGTGGCGGAACAAAATAATCATGCTGCCTGAGACTACTGCGAGAATAAACCCGAGGTAAATGCCAGTTTGGCCGATGAATCTGGCCTGCTTGTAATCGCCTGCTCCGATCGCTTGGCCCACTCGAACGGTAAGGGCTGTGCTGATTGCCAGCGGAATCATAAAAGTCAGTGATGCAAAATTAAGTGCAATTTGGTGCGATGCGACGGTGGTGGTGCCGAGTTTGGCGATAATCAGCGCAATCAAGCTAAACGCGCTGGCTTCAACAAAAAACATAATCCCAATGGGTATTGCCAGCTTAGCTAATTGCTTCTGGGTGTACGGGTCAATACCCTTTAGTGCTCTAAAGGGGTGTGTGTCGCGATAAATCGGTGACACCCAAATCCAGATGACCCACAGCACTGCGCTAAACCACATGCACAAGGCGGTTGCCCATGCGCAGCCCACAGCACCGAGTGCCGGAAATCCCCACTCACCATAAATCAACACATAGTTGGCGGGGATATTCAGTAGCAGTGCCAAGATCGAAATAATCATCATCGGCTTGGTTTGATTCAAGCTAGAGCTATAGCCATACAGTACCCGTGCAATGGCGACCGCCGGAAATCCCCAAGAAATCACCGTTAAAAAATCACTCGCTTTAGCTGCGACATCAGGCGCGAGCCCAATATGAGCAAAGATGGGCACTAATCCATGCGCAATTAACATCATGGCAGCGGCCACCAACAAGCTCTGGTACAAGGCCTGCTGTGTGAGTGAAGGAATTTCATGAAACGCTTTGGCGCCGACTTTTTGCGACGCCATCGGGCTAATCGCAATTAAGAGGCCAAACATCGTCACAATCATCACACTCCAGATCGACGTGCCGACTGAAACGGCCGCCAAATCACCGGCAGACAAATGCCCAGCCATCACCGCATCCACAAAGCCAGTTCCCGTTTGCGCGAGCTGCCCGACCATAATCGGCCAAGCTAAAATCCAAGTTGCTTTTGCATCGGTCAAGCGGGGCATAGTTTTCCTTTAGGAATGGGGCGTGCGGGTTCAAAAGTTGCTAGCAATTCAGGAAAGCGGCGTTGAAACATCAATGCTTCTTCGCAATTCAAGCCGAGCACCAAGAGACTGCCATCAGGCAAATTGTGTGTTGTTAAGCTCAGGCTGTTCGCCGTTGCAAAAGCACGTAATAAAGACTGTGGGCCGGTATGCGGTGCAGCACGAAGCTGCAGCGCATTATGCTCGCGATACGTATCAAAATTAAGTCGTTTGTTTTTAATCACGGCGGGTGAATTGCGTGTTGATTTTTGGATGGGTTTTAGGTCGATTTCTAAACAATCGTACATGGCAAGCTCCTGAGAAACTCGCCGGTGATTGATTTTAGTTGTTTCAATCACCGACGCTTTAGCGGAATTTCGATTGCGCCCCGCAAGTTGTCGATTAATTGGCGCAGTAAAAATACAAAAACCCACGTGCTGTGGGTTCGCACGCTTTAGCAACATTTATAAAGCGCCCTGCAAGCTGGGTTTCAAATCGGCGCTAAAATCATTGTGCGCGTAGCACTCGGAGCCCGTCAAGTACGGGCTTATCCTTATTTGTCTTTACTATCAATGAAAACCGTGACCGGCCCATCGTTCACTAGTGAGACTTGCATATCGGCACCAAACTGCCCAGTTGGCACTGGTTTATTTAGTTTTAGGCTCAATTGCCGCACAAATTCATCAAACAATGGCTGACTAATCGGGCCTGGCGCCGCATCACCCCAACTAGGGCGGTTGCCTTTTTTTACTTGGGCAAACAGCGTAAATTGGCTTACTGCCAAGGCCTCACCACCGACATCCAGTAGCGAAAAATTCATCACGCCTTGCGGATCAGAAAACAGCCTTAGATTGCAAATTTTATTCACCAGCCATGCGATATCAGCCTCGCTGTCGTCATGGCCTACACCGACCAATAACAATAAACCTGAGTTAATTTCACCAACGGTTTGTGCCGCAACTTCAACCTTGGCTTGGCTCACTCTTTGAATTAATACCCGCACAACTTGATTCCTTGCAGATGAATATCAGATCTCGCGATTATTCAACTGCAATGGTTTCATTGTAAAGGCTGTCATGCGATTGGGCCTTTTGCGCCAAGCTGGCAAATTGATTGCTCGCCGCAGGGGTGACGGGCGCATTGACTTGGCTGAGCATGTAGCGAAATTTGAGTTCTTCTTCTGGGGCAAATTCTCGCAAGCGATTCAGATCGCGAATAATGGTGCGCATCAATGGTGGAATCGGTGCTAAATCATTGCTGCGATATTGAAAAGCATGCGCCTGTCCGCTTGCAATGCACATTTGAATTCGAAACGTAAGTTCTGCATGACTACGCGCGGATAGTTTTTTGCGCGCCTTATTTTGCTTGGTCGGAGCTTGTATCGTTGTTTTTAGCTCTGCTTGGGGGGCTTTTCGATAGATAACATTCTGGGCGATGTTGAGAAACTTTCCTAGCATGCAATATTACCTTTTGCTGATTTGTAACTCTTGTTATTGTAATGCTGTGTAATTATTTATTGCAAGTACTCTTTCATATTTCTTTCTTGTTTTGTTTGTTTTGCTTCGTGGGGCAAAGTGCTCATGGACTCAACCGCTTTGCAGTATGTGATTTGCTCTGTGGACTAGTCAGGCATACGGAATTTCACTAATATCTATGTTCTGAATTTAATTTGAGTTGTCGCTAAAGGAAGTAATCATGAAACGGGTTGGTTTAGTCGGTTGGCGCGGTATGGTGGGTTCGGTTCTGATGCAACGTATGCAAGAAGAAAAGGATTTCGATGTAATTGATCCTGTCTTCTTCACGACGTCGCAAGCGGGCCAAGCTGCACCTAATTTCGGTAAAGATGCGGGCACTTTGCAAGACGCTAACGACATCGCGCAATTGGCGGCCATGGACGTGATTATTTCTTGCCAAGGCGGTGACTACACCACAGCCGTGTTCCCTAAACTGCGTGCAGCAGGTTGGGAAGGCTACTGGATTGACGCAGCTTCTACATTGCGGATGGAAAACGATGCGGTCATTATTCTTGACCCAGTTAACGACGATGTAATTCAAGGCGCATTAGCCCGCGGCGTGAAAAACTACATCGGTGGCAATTGCACTAACTCGATCATGTTGATGGGTATGGGCGGTTTGTTTAAAGCGGGTTTGGTTGATTGGGTTTCGTCAATGACGTACCAAGCGGCTTCAGGCGGCGGCGCGAATCATATGCGCGAATTGCTTAAAGGCATGGGCGTGGTTTACAACGCCGTGGCTGATGAACTCGCTACGCCAGCGTCAGCCATTTTAGAAATCGACAAAAAAGTAGCGCACACGATTTCAAACGACGTACCAACTGAATTCTTTGGCGCGCCTCTTGCTGGCGGCTTGATTCCTTGGATCGACAAACAATTGGATAACGGCCAATCGAAAGAAGAATGGAAAGGCCAAGCCGAAGTCAACAAAATCCTCGGCACCGATGCCACGATTCCAGTCGATGGTTTGTGTGTACGTATCGGCGCGATGCGTTGCCATAGCTTGGCATTGACGATCAAACTGAAACGCGATCTGCCACTTGCTGAAATCGAATCCATCATCAAATCGGGCAACGATTGGGTGAAATGGGTGCCGAACGACCGCGAAGTGACCGTGAAAGAGCTGATTCCAGCGCAAATCACCGGCAAGCTCGATATCGGTGTGGGTCGCGTGCGTAAATTGAATATGGGCCCTGAATACATCAGCGCATTTGTGATTGGTGACCAATTGCTCTGGGGGGCTGCCGAGCCGCTACGCCGTATGCTGCGGATTTTGTTGGCGAAATAATCGCTTAAGGCTGCAAGACGGGGTGAATTCACCCCGTTTTTTTTCGCATATTTTTTCGGTTTGCCTGTAGAGTAAGTCGCCGTGCAGTGTGCAAAGCAAGGCTGCAGAATATGATTGCTACCGTGTTTGAATGCAAAGGAATTTCTTTGTTGAATAAATTATTAAATAAGCTGTGGCTTAAACTCAATTATCAAGAAAACAATACCTTGTCGACACGGACTGAACTTATGCCGATCAAGCGAACCGAAGCGGTTGAGCGTAAAACATCGCTTTTAGCGCAATCGGTGATTTATCGGATTAAAAAAGACGCTTTATTGATTGTTGCCGAAATGAATCGCGGCACGATAGCCGATGATTGCAGCCATATGGCGCGCCAATTGGCGTTTGTGCAAAAAGAGCTAATTCAGGCCGCTTATCACGATGAAACCATTCCCAAAGTCGATAAACTTGCGCTGGCGAAATATCATGCACTCAATATTCGCCAAGGCATCGGCGAACGCCGCGAGCAGCCTTTGCGCGGTGTGAAGTAATTTGTATAAAGTCGGCAATCGGCCCAGACTGTGTAAAAACGTGCTTTGTAGTATGATTTTGCCATGACCACGGGGCGAGGTGTTTGTTTTGAAACGCTTTATCGAAGGCGAGAGCCGAACGCAGACTACCTTACTCCCAGAATGCCTTGATGACTATATTTCCGACGCGAATCCAGTTCGCGTTGTTGATGTTTTTGTCGATGAGCTCAATCTGGCTCAACTTGGTTTCGAAGGTGTCGCGCCAGCCATTACGGGACGGCCGTCGTATCACCCCAGTGTGATGCTCAAGATTTACATATACGGTTATTTGAACCGCATTCAATCGAGTCGTCGCTTAGAGCGCGAAGCACAGCGCAACGTCAAACCCGCGACGTACATGTTTATTACCCAACGATTACGGCAAATGACTTCGCTACGTTTGAATCAACACTAGATCTGCTGCTTAGCAAAAAGCGCGCTTTAGCAGGCGATATGCTCAATGGGACTGGAGAAATAGATTTACACCTACTGTTAGCTACAGAATCCATGTAATAAGGTTTGGCACCACGACTCGTTGTCCACTAGTAAACAACGTAAGGGCTTAGCCGTACCATCACTTTAAAGTTTACTTTTCTGCTAGCGACCGCAGCGGAAGCAATTCATCGATGCGGCTGTTCGGCCAAGTGGGGAGTTTTTCTAAGGTGTCGGTGAGCCAAGCTTGTGGGTCAAGT
>CAUOZE010000003.1:0-116070 GCA_963508915.1 uncultured Deefgea sp. | reverse complement strand
TGAAGCTTGCGCTGACTGAGATCAGGAAATCGTTGATCAATTTTAATCCCAGAGCGAGGAAAGAACGCACCAATCACCCCAAACCTCACGATTACATTGCTTACAAAGCAACGGTCTGAAGGCTTAAGTTGGTAGGATTGGAGTTCGAGGGGGTTGCGGAGCAATACGTTGAGCTCGCGCAGGGCCTGTCTGAGATTGGCCTGGTTTATATCCATTTGGTTGATCATTCGGCCATGGGTGCGCCAGAAGTGCCGCCTACGTTTAAGGCGCAATTGCGTACAGCATTCAAGGGCTTATTTATTGCTTCTGGTGGTTTTGATGCCGTGAGTGCTGAGGCTGCACTTGTTGCGGGTCAGGCTGATTTGGTGGCTTTTGGTCGTGCGTTCATTAGTAATCCTGATTTGCCGAAGCGGATGCAGCAAGGTTTGCCATTGGCCGAGCCCGACGCCAATACCTTTTATACGCCGGGCCCTGTCGGTTACAGCGATTATACAGTCGCGGCATAATTAATTTGGGGTAACCCTCGGCTCAGCCGAGGGGTGACTGATTGTGTTTTATTTTGAAGTTAAGTCTAAACACCCTTTTGGCGGTCAAAAGCAACATTCATTTAAACGCTCAGCTTTGAGAGGACGAGAGTAGGAGTTGGTTCTTACCTTTATTGGAGTCTGACGATTCTGGAAGCAAATCAAGCCGTTCATCTGGTGGGGCTGATGATGCTGGTGGCAAATCGAGTAGTTCAGGCGGCAAGTCGGGCGGGGATAGTGGCAAAGGAGGCTCTGGTGGCAGTAGCAGTGGCGGCAAGGGTGGTGAAGGTGGCGGTAAAAAATAGTGGATGTATAAGGCTCTAATTTTTGCTGAATATTAATCAGAGCCTTATACCTAGTTTTTATTTGTAAATCGGATCAAATAGCTCACTCAAACCTCGCCCCGGCGAGGTTTGGCGCATAAACGCTTCGCCGACCAAATAAGTATGTACGTCATGATCTTTCATTAGTTGCACATCGCTCGGAGCGTGAATCCCGCTTTCGCAGACTGCAATCCGATTGCCGCCCGCGTCAATAATTCGTGGCAGTAAGTCGATGGTAGTCTGCAAGCTCACTTCAAACGTGCGCAAATTGCGGTTATTGACACCAACGAGTGGTGTGGTCAATTGCAACGCGGCGTCGAGCTCTTCGCCGTTATGCACTTCGACCAAGACGGCCATGCCCAATTGATGTGCTAGCGCTTCGAAATCACGCATTTGCGCTAAATCGAGTTCGGCGGCGATCAGTAAAATGCAATCAGCCCCCCAAGCGCGCGCTTCATAAAACTGATACTCGTCGACCATAAAGTCTTTGCGCAGCGCAGGCAAAGTACATGCCGCACGCGCAGCTTTCAAATAAGACTCATGACCTTGGAAATATTGCACATCGGTCAATACCGACAAGCAGGCCGCGCCATTGGCTGCGTAATCTACCGCAATTTCTGCTGGCACAAACGGATCACGCATCACACCCTTGCTGGGGCTGGCTTTTTTGATTTCGGCAATCACACCCGCTTTACCCGCAGCATGTTTCGCGCGAATCGAAGCAACGAAGTCACGATGGTCTTTGTTTGACTCAGCCTGTGCACGAATTTCGGCGAGCGGAATTAGTTTTTTTGCAGCTGCCACTTCTTCAAATTTAGTGGCCCAGATTTTTTTTAGGATGTCGGACATGTTGATTCGGTTCCAATGTATTGCGTAATCACGCAAATTCAATATTTATGGCCTTCCCATTTTTTTCTAATGGGTCGTTGCTTGATTTGTTAGGTTCTAAGATGGATTCAAAGAAAACGGCATCTTTTGCTTTTGGTGTGCGATCTTGATTTTTTTCATTAATGTTGGTTCTAAGAAAGAAGTAGTCGTTCTCTCCTGAGGAAATAAAACCGTAGCCACCAAAGTAATTTTTAATAAAACCCTTTTTTCTATTTGTTTTTGTGGCTGATTTTGATACTTTAGGTCTTATGAAGTAGTTTGTAGGTTGTTTGTTGTCAGTTTTTATTTCAAGTTCAGATTCGCATGTTTTAACGAAAGCTAAGAGTGTGCTGCAATTGTAGTCATTAAGAGAGAATGCAGGGTTGCTTTTTCTTATTTGTATTCCCAATACCCCAAGTTGAATCCAACCTTCGTCGTTTGGGGTGCTATTGTTATATGCATTTAGTATTACATTTTTTGCTAAATGATCGTTGTTTAAATTATTTAGATTTACCGGAGTAATATTATCTGTAAATAAAAATTGATTGCAGGAGTTTATAAAGAGTTGTTTGGTATTGGTTCGTCTGCCGACTCCCAATACAAACAACTCATGCTCGCGAAGTCTTAAAGCAAGTGAATAAAAATCTGAGTCACTTGATACAATTGCAAAAGCATTGAAATTTCGGTTTTGTGCAGTTGATATTTCAATGGCATCCATGATCATCGAGCCATCCGTTGCCTGTTCACCATGTCGAAATTGTTGAAATGTACGGATAGGAACTTCCCGAAGTAATTCTTTCCACCCCCCCATGTTTTGGGCTGTCCAGTCACCATAGACACGTTTTAAAACAATGTCGCCATGCTTGTTAATTTCATTTAAAACAGATGTGAGTAATTTAGGTGATATGTTATCGCCATCAATAAATACAGCAAATTTATGGTTCATTGAATTTTAAACCTAAAGTGTTTGCGTGAATTTAATAAGTGCTCCTAGCTTCGCCTTCGCCGCGCCACTCGCAATCACTTCATGCGCAGCGTTAATACCGTCTTCCAGCGTGACCGCTAAATTCGCCGCATAAATCGCCGCGCCCGCATTGAGTAGCACGATGTCGCGGCAAGGGCCGGCTGCGCCGTTCAGGATGCCTTCGATGATGGCTTTGGATTCGGCTGCATTGCTGGCGTGTAGTGCTTTAATGTCGGCTAATTCAAAGCCAAAATCTTGTGG
The DNA here is from genome assembly GCA_963508915.1 of uncultured Deefgea sp. Classification (GTDB taxonomy): domain Bacteria; phylum Pseudomonadota; class Gammaproteobacteria; order Burkholderiales; family Chitinibacteraceae; genus Deefgea. The sequence goes on along the minus strand of CAUOZE010000003.1, from coordinate 113,131 downwards.
ATTGATTTCGTATTCGATGATTTCGCCGTCTTTCAATTCGGCCACTAAGGTAGGTGCGCTAATCGAAATCTCATCCATGCCATCTTTACCATGTACGATCAGTATATGCTTAGAGCCTAATTGCTTTAATACTCGCGCTTGAATACCTACTAGGTCAGGGTGAAATACGCCCATGACTTGATTGTCAGCACCAGCAGGATTGGTCAGTGGCCCAAGGATGTTGAAAATTGTTCGTACGCCCAATTCTTTGCGTACTGGCGCAACGTATTTCATCGCGCTGTGGTGATTCGGCGCAAACATAAAGCCCAAGCCGACTTCGTCGATGCATTGGCCGACTTGTTCGGCGGTTAAATTAAGATTTACGCCAAACGCTTCGAGCACGTCTGCCGAACCTGAGCTTGATGACACCGAGCGGCCGCCGTGTTTGGCGACTTTGGCACCCGCCGCAGCAGCGACAAAAGAAGCGCAGGTGGAAATATTAAACGTATGCGCGCCATCGCCACCGGTGCCGCAGGTGTCGACCAAGTGGCGACGATCTTGTACGGCCACTTTAGTCGAAAATTCGCGCATTACTGTTGCGGCGGCAGCGATTTCAGAAACGCTTTCAACCTTTGTGCGAAGGCCAATCAATAGCGCGGCGATTTGTGCTTGTGTCATTTCGCCTGACATAATTTGCCGCATTAAATACAGCATTTCATCGTAAAACAGCTCGTTATTGTCGATCAGGCGATTCAGGGCGGCTTGTACAGTAATCATTTTTGCACTCGATTATTGGGTTTGTTGGCGTAAAGAAGCCGACCTACGGGTCGGCTGTATTGGCATTACGCCCATTCTTTGAGGAAGTTATCGAGCATTTTATGCCCGTGTTCGGTCAAGATCGATTCAGGGTGAAATTGCACGCCCTCAATGGGTAATGTTTTGTGGCGTACGCCCATGATCTCACCGTCGGTAGTCCAAGCTGTGACTTCAAGGCACTCTGGGAGCGTTTCGCGTTCAATCGCCAATGAGTGATAGCGCGTTACCGTAACGGGTGAGGGTATGTCTTTGAACATGCCGATATCGTTATGAATAACTGGCGATACCTTGCCATGCATCAGCGTTTTGGCGTGTAGTACGACACCGCCAAAAGCTTCACCAATCGCTTGGTGCCCTAAGCAAACACCCATGATCGGTAATTTACCTGCGAAATGCTTGATCGCCGCAATCGAAATGCCTGCTTCCGCTGGTGAGCAAGGGCCGGGGGAGATCACTAAATATTTGGGATTAAGAGCTGTAATTTCTTCGATGGTGATTTCGTCGTTGCGGTGCACTTGTACGTCTTGGCCAAGTTCGCCAAAGTATTGCACGAGGTTGTAAGTAAAGCTGTCGTAGTTATCGATCATCATTAGCATGGCTGTATCCTTTTTTCTCAATAGGGGGCGGCGCTTAAGCGTCTAGCCCTTGTTCAGCAAGTTCTGCTGCGCGTAATACGGCACGCGCTTTATTGAGTGTTTCTTGCCATTCACTTTGTGGTACTGAGTCGGCGACAATGCCAGCACCAGCTTGCATATACAGTATTTCGTTTTTGACGACGGCGGTGCGCAGCGCAATCGCCACATCCATATCACCGTTAAAGCCGAGGTAGCCCACCGCGCCAGAATAAACGCCGCGCTTGGTTGGCTCTAGTTCGTCGATGATTTCCATCGCGCGCACTTTCGGTGCACCAGAAACGGTACCCGCAGGGAAAGTGGCTTTCAAGACGTCAATTGCGCTTAGTTTCGGTTTGAGCTTGGCCTCCACGCTTGAGACGATGTGCATCACGTGCGAGTAACGTTCAACAATCATCTTGTCGACGAGTTTGACCGAACCCGTTTGCGCTACACGACCTGCATCGTTACGGCCGAGGTCGATTAGCATCACGTGTTCGGCGATTTCTTTTTCGTCAGCGAGTAATTCTTGTTCAAGCGCTAAATCTTCAGCGCGATCTTTGCCGCGTGTGCGTGTTCCGGCGATCGGGCGTACTGTCACGGTGTCGTCTTCTAGGCGGACCAAGATCTCTGGCGACGCACCAACGATCTGCATGTCGCCAAAGTCGTAATAAAACATGTAGGGCGAAGGGTTGATGCTGCGTAGTGAGCGGTATAGCGACATCGCCGATGCCGCAAACGGTGTACTCATGCGTTGTGCGAGTACGACTTGCATCACGTCGCCGTCTTTGATGTAGTCTTTTGCGGTCAATACGGCGGATTTAAAAGCTTCTTCGCCAAATTCAGAAATTGGGGTACTTTGTTGTTCTGTCCCCAGCGACAAAGGAATGTTGGCGGGCTCGCGTAATTTCATACGCAAGTCATGGATGTGCGCTTCGGCTTTATCAAACGCCATTTCATTATTCGGGTCGGCATACACGACCAAGAATAATTTACCACTGAGATTGTCGACGACAACGATTTCTTCGGAGAGCAGCAATTGAATGTCGGGCGCACCAATTGGATCTGGCTTTTCGCAATGCGCGAGTTTGCGCTCGATATAACGTATTGTTTCATAGCCAAAATAGCCGGCCAATCCACCCATAAAGCGCGGCAGGCCATTCGTCGGTGGCGCTTTAAAGCGGGCTTGATAGCTTTCAATAAAATCGAGCGGGTTGCCATCGTATGTTTCGATGACGTGATCATTGTGTATCAGCTCGGTTTTGTTGCCGCAGACTTTTATACGGGTGCGTGCTGGCAAGCCAATAAATGAATAGCGTCCGAAGCGTTCGCCACCGACCACAGATTCAAGCAAATAAGAATAGGGGCGATTGGCGAGCTTGAGATAAACCGATAGCGGGGTGTCAAGATCAGCAAATAGTTCTTGGATTAGTGGAATGCGGTTGTAGCCTTGGTTGGCCAAGGCATCAAATTCAAAGCGGGAAATCATGGGTGTTACTCCAAATCAATAAAAGAAGGGCGTGTGTGCGCTAAATCAGCGACGCCATCGCCATTCAAGTCCTTCAAATCCTTGGATGAAGGTCGGTGCGGAGTAAAAAGCCATGTTGAGTGATTTCTATAAAAATCGAAGATTGAGCTGCAATTGTGCGTGAACTACGGCATATCGTCAAACTCGCCAACGTATCCGTCAGATTCGCACGTATTACCAGCAAAATTATTGCTGACTTAACATAAATAGCGGGTTTAGTTTAGATCTAAATAATCGCGTAATTCGTCAAAGCGATGAATCACCGCATCTGCGCCCAGCGATTCGATATTGCTGCCGTAGCCATAACTCACTGCAATCACTGGGCATCCAGCGGCACGAGCGGCAAGGATGTCGTTTTCTGAGTCGCCCACCATCAGCATATCGGCTAGCTCGACTTTCAGTTGCAAGGCGGCAAATTGTAGCGGTTCCGGTGCAGGTTTTTTTGGGTAGGCTATCGCCAGCAACAATCACATCAAAGTGTTCAAACACACCCAATTCGCGCAGCAATGGTATGGTGAAGCGTTCTGGCTTATTGGTCACAATCGCCAGCGGCATGCCGCGCTCATGCAGCATATGTAGGGTTTCTTGCACTTTGGGGTAAAACTGTGTAGCGATAGACAGCCCAGCACGATAGTGCTCGTTAAAGCGGTCCATACCCTCTACCTGTATGGCCGTGCCAGTATATTCGGTACTACTACTATCAGCCAATACCCTTGCCACCAAGCTGGCAGCACCGTCGCCAACAAAGCTGGCTACGCGATCGCTACTGAGTTCGACCAAGCCCAAATCAGCGCGTGCTAAGTTGGCAGCTCGGGCCAGATCGTGAATTGAATCGACAAGGGTGCCGTCTAAATCAAATGCGCAGGCGGTGATCGGCATGAGGTTCTCTATTTTCAATTACAAAATGCTAAGGATACGCGCTAAGGGGCGGCCGATGGCGGCTTTGTTTTGGTGAATCAAAATGGGTCGTTCAATCAGCTTGGGGTGCCGAACCAATACATCGATGATATCGGCATCGGTCATAATTTTGCCTTCACTCAGTTCGCGCCAGAGTTCTTCTTTTTGGCGTACCAATTCAAGTGGCGAGAGATTGAGTTGGCTGAGTAACTCAATCACTTCGGCCTCTGATAGCGGATCATCAAGATAGCGGCGGATGCTTGGGGTATGAGCCAGTGCTTCCAGCGCAGCCAAAGCCTCACGGCTTTTGCTGCAACGTGGATTGTGCAATAACTGCATGATTACGCCTTTTTTACCGTTGCAAGTTCGGTACGCATTTGATCAATCACTGTTTTGTAATCGGGTTGACTGTAAATCGCCGAGCCAGCAACAAATGTATCAATTCCCGCAGCCGCAATCTCAGCAATATTGTCGACTTTGACGCCGCCATCGATTTCCAACCAGATTTCACGACCGGTTTTGGCGGTGTAGGCATCAATCAGTGCGCGGGCTTGGCGCGCTTTGGCGAGTGTTGCCGGAATAAATGATTGGCCACCGTAGCCAGGGTTGACTGACATCAGCAAGATCATATCGATTTTATCCATCACGTAATCGAGGTAATGCAATGGCGTTGCTGGATTAAACACCAAGCCTGCTTTACAGCCACACTCTTTAATCAGGCCAAGCGAGCGATCGATGTGCTCAGAGGCTTCAGGGTGAAAAGTGATGATGTTGGCGCCAGCCTTGGCAAAGTCAGGAATGATGCGATCAACGGGTTTTACCATCAAATGCACATCAATCGGCGCGTCAGTCCAAGGGCGAATTGCATCGCACACCAAAGGGCCAATGGTTAAATTAGGTACATAGTGATTGTCCATCACATCAAAGTGAATAATGTCGGCACCCGCGGCGATGACGTTTTTAACTTCTTCACCCAAACGGGCAAAGTCGGCAGACAAAATGCTAGGGGCGACGCGAAAAGTCATGACGGACTCCAAATTAGACAAATAGATCACACTAGTTTGACAGTTTATCGCGAAAACAAGATGACTTTGCTCAATATGCTGCACGCAGGCTGGTAAACTGCTGCATCGAAGCAAATCGTCGCAGTGAGGAATATATGGAACATTCTTATAAAGTGAGCGTGCAAGCGCGGCCATTTTATCTGGCTGAACAATCCGATGAAAGCAGTGAGCAATATACCTTTGCTTATCAAATCACGATTACCAATGAAGGCTCAGTCGCGGCTAAATTGTTGACGCGGCATTGGATTATTGAAGATGCAGAGGGCAAAACGCAGGAGGTGCGTGGTGAAGGTGTAATTGGTGAGCATCCTGAATTGGCGCCAGGGCAAAGTTTTGAGTACACCAGTGGCGTTACGCTCAATTCACCTGTTGGTACGATGCGCGGTAGCTATCAAATGATTGCTGCAGATGGCACTGAATTTGAAGCGCCGATCGAACAATTTGTACTTTCTATGCCACGGACACTGCATTAATGCCTCCTTCAAGCAATACCACCCACAGCACTGAACCACGTAACGACTGGAAAACGATTTCAACCTTATTGCCCTATTTGTTGCAATACAAATTTAGGGTCGCACTGGCGCTTACCCTGCTTTTTGTCGCTAAGTTTGCCAGTGTCGCGGTGCCTTTGGTGCTTAAAGACATTGTTGATAGCTTGGATTCTAAAAATGCCGCGCTGTTGTTTCCGCTGTCGCTGATTCTGGCTTATGGCGCGTTGCGCTTAAGTACGGTGATTTTGGGCGAATTGCGCGATGCAGTGTTTGCCAAAGTCACGCAAGGCGCGATACGCAAAGTCGCGTTGCAAGTCTTTGAGCACTTGCATCGACTCTCGCTGCGTTTTCATTTGGAGCGGCAAACTGGTGGCATGAGTCGTGATATTGATCGGGGCACCAAAGGCATTTCTTTTTTACTCAACTTTATGTTGTTTAATATTTTGCCGACTTTGGTCGAGATCAGTTTGGTCGCGATCATCTTGCTCAAAAAATACCACTGGACGTTTGCCGCAGTAACTTTTGGCACGGTGGCGGTGTATATCGCATTTACGCTGGGCATTACTGAGTGGCGGATGCGCTTTCGTCGTGACATGAATGAGATGGATTCCAAAGCGAATACCAGAGCGATTGATAGCTTGATCAATTATGAAACGGTCAAATACTTCGGTAATGAGCGCTGGGAGGCTGATCGCTACAACAATAGTATGCAAAAATGGGAAGCTGCTGCGGTGAATAACCAAGTCTCACTATCATTTTTGAATGCGGTGCAGGCCAGTATTATTGCCGTTGGTATTACGCTGCTCGTCGGAATGGCGGCCGATGGCGTGGTACAAGGCACGATGACCTTGGGTGATTTGGTCTTGGTCAATGCGTTCTTGTTGCAGTTGTATGGCCCGCTGAACTTCTTGGGTTTTGTCTATCGAGAAATTAAAAACTCACTTGCCGACATGGAAAAAATGTTTGGTTTGTTGGGTAAAGGCGCAGAAATTCAAGACAAGCCGACCGCAAAAATTCTGCAAACTCAGCAGGCTGCGGTTGAGTTTAGTCATATTCAGTTTGGCTACGAAGACAATCGGCAAATTTTGCAGGATGTGAGTTTTACGATTCCAGCTGGTAAGACGGTGGCGGTCGTTGGCGCTAGTGGCGCAGGTAAATCAACGTTATCGCGCTTGCTCTATCGTTTTTACGATGTCGATAGTGGTCAAGTTTCAATAAACGATTTAGATTTGCGTGACCTCACTCAAGCCAGTTTGCGCGCTCATATCGGTATTGTGCCGCAAGACACTGTGCTTTTTAACGACACTATTTTTTACAATATCGCCTATGGTCGTCCAACGGCGAGTAAAGAGGATGTCATTGAGGCGGCCAAGTCGGCGCACATCTACGATTTTATTCTCAGCTTGCCGGATGGGTTTGAAACCACAGTGGGTGAGCGTGGTTTAAAATTGTCGGGTGGTGAAAAACAACGTGTGGCGATTGCGCGAACGATTCTCAAAAATCCACCGATTTTGATTTTTGACGAGGCGACCAGCGCGCTTGATTCACATACTGAAAAGGCGATTCAGGCTGAACTGAAGGCGATTTCTGCTAATCGCACCACGCTCATCGTGGCGCATCGTTTGTCGACCATTTCAGAGGCAGATCAGATCTTGGTGATGCGCGAAGGTCAAATCGTTGAGCGTGGTCATCATCGTGAATTGTTGGAGCAAAACGGTGTGTACGCACAGATGTGGGCTTTGCAGCTCAATTCTGAAGATTGATCTTTGATGTATAGTCGGCCAGGCTTTATTATTTAATGTCTGGCTGGCTTTACCTACTAATTATTGTTCTAATGTGTTTTGTCAGTTGTACGCGTCAGCCTCTTCCTGTTGTACTTCCTCTTTTTCTCAAATACATAATTTCTCTGTGACTGATATACGGCAAAAACCTAGTCTGTCGACGATATCTGTTTAAAATCAAGATCCAGTCAAATCCCATCTGCTTTGTGTGAATATTACACAGTCTTTATTTTTTCCTTCGCGTGTAATTGCAACCAGCTTGACTACATAACGTCACCGCACTTGTCGTGTTTATTTACAGGGATGCAAAAATGACTTTAGATCGGAAGGATTGGGAATGGGTTTTGACCTGTTTTGGTACTGCAGTTGGGGCGGGGATTTTGTACCTGCCGATTCGTGCGGGTATGGGTGGCATATGGTCGATGCTGATATTGACGGCGATTATTTTTCCAATCACTTATGTGGCGCATCGTGGGATTACGCGGGTCGTCGCATCATGCCCGCAGTCCACCGATATCATTGGTGCCGTTGAGCACGATTTAGGGCGAAACGTAGGTTTTTCCGTGTCTATTTTGTATTTTCTCTCGATTGTGACGATTTGCGTAGGCTACGCAACTGGTGTTACCAATATCGTCGCTTCGTTTTTGGAAAACCAGATGGGCATAGAAGGGTTTTCGCGAACCATTTTGACTTTCTTGCTGCTGGCCTGTTTGACCTGTGTGATTTTGGCTGGTGAGAAGTTCATGGTGCGTGTTACGTCGTTTATGACATTCCCTTTGATTGTCATGTTGGCCAGCTTGTCGATCTATATGATCCCACAGTGGAATTTGTCGGTACTTAATACCCCGTTTGAATCAGCTGAGGTTTTTAAAAATCTATTGCTGCTATTTCCTGTGCTGGTGTTTGCGATGAATTTTTCGCCTGTTTGTTCGACACTGGCTGCGTCGTACCGTGCTCGTTATAGTGCCAATGAAGCCGTTGCCCGCACTGATGGCATTATCAAATGGACTTCTTTGATTTTATTAGTATTTGTGATGTTTTTTGTGTTTTCTATGGTATTGGCGACCTCACCTGAAGTGTTGGCCTCATCACAAGAGAAAAATATCGACATTCTGACGACGATGTCCCTGATTGTGTCGCAACCCTTTTTGCGTTATTTAATCCCCGCGATTGCATTTTTGGCGATTGCTAGTTCCTACTTTGGTCACTTTGTCGGCACCCGTGAAGGTTTGGTGGGGATAACGACTCGAGTGATGACTTGGAGTAACCCTGCTGCCGAAGCAAAGCTTGATCGTAAGAAAATCAATTTAGTCGTTACCTTGGTCATGATGCTGGGTCTTTGGTTTTTGGCGGTTTACAACCCGCCTATCCTGAAAATTATCGGTGCTTTGTCGGCTCCCGTGATTGCGATTTATGCTTACTTAATGCCGGTAATGCTGATGAAACGGATTCCACGTTTGATGATTTATCAGTCTCGCACTGCAGGCTTTATTTTTGTGATCGGTGTGGTTGGTATTCTAGGCGATTTTGTCGGTAGCTATTTGTAATAATAAATGGGTGGCGTACAACGCCACCTATTTTGCCGCCAGCGGTGATCCCGTTGGCAGAGGTGGGTTTGATGTTAAGTGTGTTTGACTTATTTAAAATTGGTATTGGCCCGTCGAGCTCGCATACCGTAGGGCCGATGGTCGCGGCAAAAGCCTTTGTCGACCAATTGGGTGAAAAACAAAGTCAGGTTGCTTGTATTCGTGTCGATTTTTATGGTTCGTTGGCTTTAACAGGCGAGGGGCATGGTACTGTAGCTGCTACTTTACTTGGTCTTGAAGGGCATACACCGAAATACGTGAATCCTGATTTTGTTTCATTACGATTGGCTGGCTTGCAGCAAGCCGATGCGCAGCTGATGTTGTCCGGTCAGTTTGCTGTGCCATTTGATTTTGGTAAAGACTTGATTTTACAGCGGCATTTGTTTTTAAAGCAGCACCCCAATGGGATGCGACTGCGCGCATATGACGCGGATGCTCGCGAAATTGCCAGTGAGGTGTACTTCTCGGTGGGGGGCGGTTTTGTGGTGCATGAAGCGGACTTTGGCCAGGTGCCCGTTGCGACTCAAGATGTGCCGTACCCGTTCCAAACAGCGGCAGACCTAATGGCGCATTGCCGTGCTCAGCAGTTGTCGATTGCACAAATTGTGATGGCCAATGAGCTTGCGTTGCAACCTGAAGCAGTAGTCAGAGCTCAGGTGCTAGAAATTGCGAATGTAATGCAGCAGTGCATTCAAAATGGCTGCACCCGCGAGGGTGAGCTGCCGGGAGGTTATCGAGTTAACCGACGTGCCCCCGCTATTTTTCGCAAAATGGTCGGCATGCAGTTAACGGGGCGCGCTGATTTTATGTTGTGGCCCATGGTTTATGCTTTTGCGGTTTCAGAAGAAAACGCAAGTGGTGGCCGAGTTGTCACTGCGCCTACCAATGGCGCGGCAGGAATTATTCCAGCGGTGCTGCAGTACTATCGCAATTTTACGCCTACTGCGAATGAAGCTGGCATTGTTGATTTCTTGCTCACGGCCGCTGCGATTGGCATGTTGTACAAAATGAATGCTTCAATTTCTGGGGCCGAAGTGGGTTGTCAGGGCGAGGTGGGTGTAGCTTGCTCAATGGCTGCTGGCGCTTATTGTGCCGTGTTAGGTGGTACTTTGGAGCAGGTTGAAAATGCCGCAGAAATCGGTATGGAGCATCATTTAGGCTTGACTTGTGACCCTGTGGGCGGTTTGGTGCAAATTCCGTGCGTTGAGCGAAATGGCGTGGCAGCAGAAAAAGCGATCAAAATTGCCCAGCTGGCGCTGATGGAAAGTGGTGAGCATAAAGTGACTTTAGATAAGGTCATTGAGACGATGTATCGCACCGGTATGGATATGCATAATACCTACAAGGAAACCTCTTTGGGGGGCTTGGCGCTGACAGTTGGGATTCCTGCTTGTTAATACTGGGCTCTAGTACAGAATTTAGGATTTCTTGAATGTATAAAGTGCTTATGGTTTGCACGGGTAATATTTGCCGCAGCCCCACGGCGGATGGGGTGTTGCGGCACCTCATCGCTAAGCAGCGATTGACGAATCAAATCGAAGTCGATTCGGCGGGAACGCAAAGCTTTCATGCTGGGGAGGCTCCAGACCTCCGCTCTCAAAAACATGCTTTGCGACGGGGTTATGATTTATCAAATCTGCGTGCGCGTCAGATGAAAAGCAGTGATTACGCCGAGTATGATTTAATTTTGGCTATGGGTCGTAGTCATTTGAGCTATCTAAAGCAGCATTGTCCGCTCGAGCATTAAGATAAACTCAAGTTGTTTTTGTCTTTTTCAGTGCAGTCCACAGAGCAAGAAGTGCCAGATCCTTACTATGGTGGTGACCAAGGTTTTGAGCATGTGCTTGATTTGGTCGAAGACGCTTGCCAGGGCGTTTTGCAGTCCGTACTCAAAGCAAGGTAAATCCCTTATTTGCGCCGTGGATGCAAAAGGGGATAAAATGCGCGCTTACCCTTCGGGGGAGTAGTCGCCTGTACTGATTTGATTTACTCAAACTGTACAGGGCTTATGTCAACATATTTGCGGATTTTCGCATGGCATAAGCAGTGAAGCAGCTTGGCTGTTTTGCCTGACGAGACCTGAAGCTATTGACCGTGCTCATGGATGGGCCGCGGAGATAGCTTCATGTCCTGCCCGTCCGGAGCGCTGTTATGTTTGATACGTTTTTGATTTCAACGGGTGTTGTTGCTATTGCCGAAATGGGCGACAAAACTCAATTACTTTCTTTGATTCTTGCTGCCCGTTTTCGTCGGCCATTGCCGATTGTTGCGGGCATTTTTGTTGCTACTGTGCTCAACCACTTTGCTGCCGCGTGGATTGGCCAGCAAGTGGCTGGATTGATTTCTGCTGATATCTTGCGCTGGATTGTAGGTCTGGGCTTTTTGGCGATTGCGGCTTGGGCTTTGATACCGGATACGATTTCAGAAGAAGAATCACAAGTTAAACCGTACGGTGCATTTGTTGCGACAACGATTGCCTTCTTTTTGGCGGAAATGGGTGATAAAACGCAAGTTGCTACCGTTGCGCTTGCATTAAAATACACGCCTTTGTGGCAAGTCGTAATGGGAACAACTTTGGGAATGATGTTGGCGAATGTACCTGCGGTGTATCTTGGTAATTGGATTTCATCGCGCATGCATATCCTCAGAATGGTGCGTTTTGTAGCTGCTGGGATTTTTGCTGTCATTGGCGTAATGGCCTTGCTGGGTGTGGCTGGCTAAACGAATTGGGGCATAAGAACGAGCCGAAAGGCTCGTTTTTTTTATTATTTTGATAAAAATAGTACGGGGGGGGGGGTGATGTTGGAGTCATTTTTTAAGCTCAAAGAGCATGGCACGGATGTAAGGACGGAAGTGATTGCGGGTTTCACCACCTTCTTGACGATGGCCTACATTGTGTTTGTTAATCCGTCGATTCTGGCTTTAACTGGAATGGATTTCAATGCGGTCTTTGTGGCAACGTGTTTAGCTGCCGCGATGGGAACGGCCATTATGGCCTTGGTTGCCAATTACCCGATTGCACTCGCACCTGGTATGGGTTTGAACGCTTACTTCACGTTTACCGTGGTTCAAGGTATGGGCGTACCGTGGCAAACCGCGCTGGGCGCGGTGTTTATCTCCGGTATTATTTTTCTGGTGGTGAGTCTATTTAAAGTGCGTGAGGCGATTGTGAATGCCATTCCTCACTCATTGAAACTGGCTATTTCTGGCGGTGTAGGTATGTTTTTGGCGATTATTGCGCTAAAAAATGCCGGTGTTGTCGTTGGTTCTCCAGCCACCTTGGTGACTCTGGGTGATATTCATGCTCCGCAAACACTGCTTGCGATTTTAGGTTTTTTCATGATTGTGTCCATGGAATACCGCAAAATTCATGGCTCTATCATTATCGCCATTTTGACAATCACTATGTTGTCGATTGCAATGGGCTTGAGTGAGTTTAAAGGTGTGTTTTCGATGCCGCCTTCAATGGCGACGACCTTTATGCAGATGGATTTGGCTGGCGCATTAAATGCAGGCTTGCTCGGTGTTATTTTTGTTTTCTTTTTTGTTGATTTGTTTGATACCACTGGCACCTTGATTGGTGTTTCGCATCGTGCGGGCTTGCTGGATAAAGATGGGAAGTTGCCGCGTCTGAAAAAAGCTCTGTTGGCAGATTCGGTTGCGATTACTGCCGGTGCTGCGATGGGTACTTCGTCGACGACAGCCTATATTGAATCTGCAGCAGGTACAGCCGTTGGCGGCCGTACTGGTTTGACGGCGCTGGTTGTTTCTTTACTCTTTTTGGCTGCGCTTTGGTTTTCGCCGTTGGCTGCAACAGTGCCAGCGTATGCCACTGCACCTGCTTTATGCTACGTCGCGGTATTGATGGCGCGTGGTTTGGCTGAAATCGAATGGGATGATCTGACTGAGTCTGCGCCTGCAGTAATGACTGCTTTTGCAATGCCGTTTACGTTTTCAATTGCTGATGGTATCGCTTTTGGTTTTATTAGCTATACCGTAATCAAGCTACTAGCCGGTCGTTATAAAGATTTGAGTGTTGCCGTTTTGGTAATTACTGCCTTGTGGATTGTTAAATTTGCGTTTTTCCACTGAGAGAAATAAATGATGTTAAGCCCTAGCTTGGATGAGCCGCCGTACGCTGATTATATTCGATCGCGTATCCGCACCGTACCCAATTGGCCGCAAGCTGGGGTGATGTTTCGCGACATTACGCCCTTGCTGCAAGATAAAAAAACCTTTCGTGTCTTGGTTGATATTTTTGTTCATCGCTATATGGACCAAAAATTAGACGTTGTCGCTGGTGTTGATGCGCGTGGTTTTATTTTGGGTGCGGTTGTCGCTTATGAGCTCAATTTAGGCTTTGTGCCGATTCGTAAAAAAGGCAAGTTGCCTTTTGATACGATCTCAGAAGAGTACGAGCTGGAATACGGCTCTGCCACGGTTGAGTTGCATGCTGATGCGTGTAAATCAGGCGATCGTGTACTACTGATTGATGATCTAGTGGCAACGGGGGGCGCAATGATTGCTGCTGCCAATTTATTAAAACGCATTGGTGCCGAAGTTGTTGAGGCCGCTGCGATTGTTGATCTGCCCGAGTTGAATGGCTCGAAATTGGTGCGTCAAGAAGGCATTTCGCTGTTTACTGTGTGTGACTTTTCTGGCCACTAAGCCAGTGAAGTGTTGATTTTTATTTAAAGGATTTATCGTGACGATGCAATTGCCAGAGGCTAGAACTATTCTTGATAACGCAGACTGTCTTCATGATGAGATTGAAGTCAATGCCGCGCTCGACAAAATGGGTGAGGCAATGTGCGCTGCCTTGGCGCACACCAATCCAGTGGTCTATACCGTTTTAAATGGCGGCTTGATTGTGTCTGGGCATTTGTTGCCTCGTTTGCGTTTCCCGCTTGAAATTTCATACATGCATGCGACGCGCTATCGCAATGCAACTAGTGGCGGCGAATTGGATTGGAAAGTCAAGCCGCGTGAAGATTTGCGAGGCCGTACCGTCGTGATTGTGGATGATATCTTGGATGAAGGACACACCTTGGCGGCAATCGTTGACTATTGCAAGCAACAAGGTGCGAGTGCAGTGCATGTTGCAGTGTTGATTGATAAAAAACACAACCGAAAAGCGCCGGGCATTAAGGCTGATTTTGTTGGGATGGAAGTCGAAGATCGATTCTTATTTGGCTGCGGTATGGATTACCAAGGCTACTGGCGAAATACATTGGCGGTCTACGCAGTTAAAGGGTTGTAGTCAGTCTCTAGCGCTGCTTGCAACCATGGAGGTCTCATGGCAACCAGCGCAGATATTGTAGTTAAGCATTTTCGCCAAATTTTAATTTGGCCCCTGCAACTGATGCCTTACGAGGCAAAGGGGCAGGGTAGTACGATGGGGCGGCATTGGTTGCAAATGTTGAATTACGCCGAGGCGGGTTCTCCGTGGCAACCGCGCCCCACTGAGTTTGACGGTGACCCTGCTGATTTTCAGGAGCGGCACTACCGCGAATTTGTCACCTTTCTGCCTTATGTGCAGCGCTTTCTTTATGGTGAGGGGCGCTCAAACAATCTCAATGCCGATCAATTCGGGCAATCTCCTTTGCATGTGTTTCGCCGGAATGATATTCGCAAAATTGTCATGATGTTTAAAGACGGTGCGGTCCATCATTTTTCGGTGGCGCATATCGATTTGTATTTTTTCTACGATATTGATGTCGTCATTCTTGCATTTGAAATTCAGGGCGACAATCTGCCATTAAAGCGAGTTCAAGATGCTTTGTTTCGTTTTGGTCGAGCGTTTCCAGCTCAGTGGGATGAGGACCATACTGCTGCAAGCTGCCTTCGTAAGGTGGCATGGCTCGATGACCGTGGCGAAGTATTGGCCTCTTCCGATTATGAAGATCGGGCTGGCTATCTCTCTCACTTAGGTTGCCATCGAGCACCTAAAATGGCAGCGCATTGGGAATATTTGCTCAGTCCTTTAGTGTTGCATCATTCTGCCGCAGTCGGAGTGATTCGTTATCGCCAGATTGAATACCACCGCATGCCGATTATGGCTTATGTCGCAGTCGAAGATCCCTTTGCATTAACAGAAGAGGATTTTTATCGCCTTGGCATGGTAACAAGGCCCGGTGATGGGGATGCCTTGCCGTATACCCGTAAGGTGTTTGAGGGGTTTGAGCAAACCTGCTGCTTTGATCGGTTTTGGATTCCTGAACGCAAGCATATATCAGCATCAACACGAATGATGTGCAATGGGCATGCCTTTGTTTTGGTCGGAGCGCAAGGGAGTGAGTTTTTCTCTGATCCGTATACCGGCGCACTCGGTCAGTTTCGCCATCAATATTTTTTACTGGCATTGATTGCTCATTTTCATAAAGCCGCACTGCTGATGTTTTCTGATCGTTTGGCTGTTGCTTTGGCTGATCTTAATTTACAAGATGTGCAATCAGTACGGAAATTCAAACGTGAAACACGGCATTTGCAGGAGGCATTTTTACGATTTAATCAGCGTTATTGGTTTCGTGAGGTTTCAAATCAGATTATTTCTGACCAGATTTATCAAATGCTGCATCGGCATTTGGAGGTAAGTCGCCTGCATCAAGATGTGCGTGATTCAATCCAAAGCATGAGTCAGTATCTCGAAAATGATGATTTACGCCGCCAAGCAGATACGGTGGTTCGGCTGACTGTGGTGACCATTTTTGGCTTGATTGGCACGACAGTGACCGGTTTTTTGGGGATGAATTTATTTTCTCTGGCTGAGCAATCCACTTTTGATCGAGCTTTATATTTCATTGTTGTGTTTGTTGTGATGCTGTTTCTGACCTTCTTTACCGTGGCCAAATCCAAAGTGTTTGCTGAGTTTTTGGATTCCGTTGCCGATGAGCGCATGACTTGGGGTGCAAAGCTTTCCGTATTCTTAAAGATTTGGAAGCATAAGAAGGTATGAATACGGTGCATGAAGAAGTGATGATCGCGCATCTCAAATTTGCGGCGAACGTGGTAGAATCTGTCATCTTTTAACGGCCATCGGAAGCGATCCGCTTATGTTCTCGAAGTCACAAACTATTGCCTCTTACGATCCAGATCTAGCAGCAGCCATGGCTGCCGAGGTTGTTCGCCAGCACGAACACATCGAATTGATCGCGTCTGAAAACTACACTAGCCCAGCAGTGATGGAAGCTCAGGGTTCTCAGCTTACCAATAAATATGCTGAAGGCTATCCAGGCAAACGCTTTTACGGCGGTTGCGAGCATGTTGATGTGATCGAGCAATTGGCGATTGATCGTGTTAAGGCGCTGTTCGGTGCTGAGTACGCCAACGTTCAACCTCATTCGGGCTCACAAGCTAACCAAGCGGTGTATTTCTCTATCCTGAAGCCGGGCGACACTATCATGGGTATGAACTTGGGTCATGGCGGTCACTTGACACACGGTTCACCAGCCAATTTGTCTGGTAAATTATTCAATATCGTTGCTTACGGCTTGAATGAAAACGAAGAAATCGATTACGACGATATGGAGCGCGTTGCGCTTGAAACTAAGCCAAAATTGCTGATTGGCGGCGCTTCTGCTTACGCCTTGCGTTTTGACTGGGCTCGTATGCGTGAAATCGCCGACAAAGTAGGTGCTTACTTTATGGTCGATATGGCCCACTATGCAGGCTTGATCGCTGCAGGCGTGTACCCAAATCCAGTACCGCACGCACACTTTGTGACGTCTACAACGCACAAAACATTGCGCGGCCCTCGTGGCGGCATCATTTTGGCCAAAGCTGAATTTGAAAAGTCGTTGAATTCAAACGTATTCCCAACCTTGCAAGGCGGCCCATTGATGCACGTCATCGCGGGTAAGGCGGTGGCATTCAAAGAAGCCGCGACCGAAGAGTTCAAAGAATACCAAGCACAAGTCATCAAAAATGCACAGGCAATGGCGGCCACTTTGGCTGAGCGTGGCTTGCGTATTATTTCTGGCCGCACTGAATCACACGTGTTCTTGGTTGATCTGCGCCCTAAAGGTTTGACGGGTAAAGCCGCTGATGCGTTCTTAGGCAAGGCACACATCACTGTCAACAAAAATGCGATCCCGAATGACCCAGAAAGCCCATTTGTGACTTCAGGTATTCGTATCGGCGCGCCAGCGATCACAACGCGCGGCTTCAAAGAAGCGGAGGCGATACAAGTTGCTCATCTGATTGCTGATGTATTGGACAATCCAGAAGATCAAGCGAATATCGATGCCGTATCTGCCAAAGTAAAAGCATTGACTGCACGTTTCCCTGTGTACGTTGCTTAATTGGTGTGAATGAATCAGGGTGGGGCGTATGCCCCACCTTTTTTCGTATGTATATGAATGTAGGTATTGACGCGTAATGCCTGCATTGACATACCTATGTAAAGGTTTACCTTTTCTCAGGCTTTTCTGTTTATTTCTTAGTGAACAGATTAAGATGCTCTTTATTCGTTCTTTGTAGGTTTAAGTGCTATGAAATGTCCATTTTGCGGCTCGCCTGACACACAGGTTGTCGACTCTCGTATTTCTGATGAGGGCGATACGGTGCGTCGACGTCGACGCTGTACCATTTGCGATAAGCGTTTTACCACTTTTGAAACCGCCGAAGTACGAATGCCACAAGTCGTCAAACAAAATGGCCAGCGCGCCGAGTTTGATCGTGAAAAAGTTCGTACCAGTTTCCTGCGTGCTCTGCATAAACGTCCCGTGCCAACGCCATTGGTTGACGAGGCGATTTCCCGCATTATTCAAAAAGTACTCACTGTCGGTGATCGAGAAATCATGTCACGCCAAATCGGCGAAATGGTGATTGCTGAATTGGCCAAGCTTGATAAGGTCGCCTACATCCGTTTTGCTTCCGTGTATCGTTCATTTCAAGATGTTGAAGATTTTCGCGATGTCATTCGTGAAGTGAGCAAGGAATAAGCCGAGGTGGTTCAAGCTCTTGATTTTTCGATGATGGCCAAAGCCTTGCATTATGCAGTGCTGGGTGAGCGCAATAGCTCGCCCAATCCTTGCGTGGGCTGTGTCATTGTCAAAGATGGCGAGATCATTGGCCATGGTCATAGCCAAGTCGCGGGCGGGGCGCACGCTGAAGTAATGGCGCTGGCGATGGCGGGTAAAGCAGCCTTGGGCGCAACGGTTTATGTGACGCTTGAGCCATGCAGTCATTTTGGCAAGACTCCGCCGTGTGCCAACGCTTTAATTGCAGCGGGTGTGGCCCGAGTTGTTGTTGCACTGCGTGATCCAAATCCGCTAGTTGCTGGTCAAGGTTTGGCTCGCTTGGAGCAAGGTGGTGTTGAGGTTGAGCTTGGTGTGCTTCATGATGCAGCGCTTGAGCACCACAAGGGTTTTTTTAATCGAATGATTTTAAAAAAGCCGTGGGTCCGCATCAAAACTGCGGCAAGTCTGGATGGCCGTGTTGCGCTAAAAGATGGACAATCCAAATGGATTACAGGTGTTGCGGCGCGCTCTGATGTGCAGCGCTTGCGCGCGCGAAGTTGCGCGATGATTACCAGTATTGAAACCGTACTTGCCGATGATCCACAGCTTAATGTGCGTGAATTTTCTGTCGTTCGTCAGCCGTGGGTCGTGATTCTTGATAGTCAGATGCGCACGCCATGCGAAGCAAAAATTTTGCAACAAACGAAGGTGATTGTCATTGCCGCAAAAGAATCCGGACGACGCTTAGCGCTTGAGGCGACTGGCGCTGAAGTTCATGTTTTAGCGGATGAATCTGGTGAAAGAGTCGATTTGTCCGCAGCACTTAGCCTGCTCGCGCAGCGTGGCTGTAATGAAGTAACTGTTGAGGCGGGCGGCACTTTGAATGGCGCTTTTTTACAAGCAGGCTTAGTGGATGAAATGGTGCTTTATCAAGCGCCTGTTTTGCTGGGCGATGGTTTGCCCTTGGCGCGCTTTACTTTGGCGCAATTAGCAGACCAATTTAAACCGCAAGTGTTTGAGCGGCGCATGGTCGGCATCGACCAACGGATTACATTGCGCTTTACTCATATTCAATCGGTCTTGCAAGGAGTGAACTAGTGTCGGAACAACAACCTATTCTATGTCCAGATTGTGGCAAGCCTGTTGATGTATTGATGGCTTGTGGATCAAGAGGCTATTTTTGCAATCACTGCAATGAATTGAAGTCATCGCAGCGAGTTCGAGCGGCCAATCCGGAGCAATTTAAGGAAAAACAATAATGTTTACTGGCATTGTACAAGGCATAGCACAGATTAAGTCAGTGAATGATCGTGAAGGTATTCGTACTTTAGAAATTGCATTTCCTGAAGGTTTTTGCACAGACGTTCAAATTGGCGCGAGTGTCGCCATTGATGGCGTGTGCCTAACCGTAACCCAGATTGAGCCAGATAATCGGCTCTATTTTGATGTGATGCTGCAAAGTCTAATGATCACAACACTGGCGCAGTACGGTGTTGGCAGCGAAGTGAATGCTGAGCGTGCCGCAAAAGATGGCGCGGAAATTGGTGGTCACCCTCTCTCAGGTCATGTTGACTTCACTGCAAACGTTTTAAACGTTCGCAAAGATGAAAATAATTCGTGCATCAGAGTTGGTGTGCCGAAAATGGCGCTGCGTTATATTTTTGCCAAAGGCTACATCGCTATCAATGGCGCGAGCCTGACTGTTTCAGAAGTCAATAAAGCAGAAGGCTGGTTTGAGGTGTGGCTAATCCCTGAAACACGCCGTATGACCGTTTTTGAGCACAAAATGGTCGGTGATCAGCTCAATATCGAGATCGAGCGCGCGACTCAAGTTGTGGTCGACACGGTTCGTGAGAGTCTTGAGGAACGACTGGGTGCTTTACTGCCTGCTTTGGAGTCTTTGCTCGCCCAGCAAGGGGTGGATATTAACGCGCTGGCATTGCCCGCAACCAAGGAAGAAAAATGACCATTAATATTTCCCCGGTTCAAGAAATTGTTGCTGAGTTACGTGCTGGTCGTATGGTTATTCTGGTTGATGAGGAAGACAGAGAAAATGAAGGCGACTTGGTGTTAGCTGCCGACTTTGTTACACCAGAAGCCATTAACTTCATGGCTAAGTATGGCCGCGGTCTGGTTTGCCTCACATTGAGTCAAGAGCGCTGTCAGCTATTGAATTTGCCGACAATGGTAAAAAACAATGGCTCATCATTTGGTACGAATTTTACTGCGTCAATTGAAGCCGCCGAAGGCGTAACGACGGGTATTTCGGCGCACGATCGTGCGCTAACGATCAAAAAAGCCGTTGCGTTTGGCGCAAAAGCCAGTGATTTGGTTTCTCCTGGACATATTTTTCCAATCATGGCTCAGCTGGGTGGTGTATTGGTGCGCGCAGGGCATACTGAAGCCGGTTGTGACTTGGCGATGATGGCGGGTTTGACCCCGGCATCGGTCATCTGCGAAATCATGAACGAAGACGGTACGATGGCGCGCTTGCCTGAGTTGCTGGTTTTTGCAAAAGAGCACCAACTCAAAATTGGTACGATTGCAGATTTAATCCATTATCGCAGCCAAACTGAATCGCTCGTCGAATGCGTGGGGCGTCGCAAGGTGCGCACCTTTGCTGGCGAGTTTGACATGGCAGTTTATCGTGACAAATTGACCGCAGCGACGCACTTAGCGTTAATTAAAGGCCAGCCGACACCCGAAGAAGAGGTTTTGGTTCGTGTGCATGAGCCGCTGTCGGTAATGGATTGGATTGACCTTGACTCTCGCTCGCACTCTTGGAATATTGAATCGACTCTCACTGCAATCAATGAAGCAGGGAAAGGCGTGGTGATTTTATTGCACCGCGCCGAATTGGGTAGTGATGTTTTAGGTCGGGCATTGCCAGAATTGAAACTCAATCAAGTCCAGAAGTGGGATTTGCGTACCTACGGTATTGGCGCGCAGATGTTGAAAGACTTGGGCGTCGGACGTATGCGTCTGATGTCGCCAGAAAGAAAAATCCCAAGCATGATGGGTTTTGGCCTAGAAATTACCGCCTTTGAGGCGCCAAAAGGAAAATAGTATGTTGAAAAATATCCCTACAATTGCTGCCAATCTGTCTGGCGCTGGTTTGCGTGTTGGCGTCGTTATGAGCCGATTTAATACGCTGGTCTGCGAAGGTTTGCGTGATGTTTGTTTGGCTGAGTTAGTCGCTTTAGGCGTGGCCGAGCAAGATATTCTATTGGTCAGTGTTGCTGGCGCATTGGAAATCCCCGTTGTATTGCAAACCATGGCAGAAAGTGACCGTTTTGATGCGTTGATTGCCCTGGGTGCTGTGATTCGTGGTGACACTTACCATTTTGAGCTGGTTGCCAATGAGTCTGGCGCAGGCGTCACTCGAGTGGGTTTAGACTGCGGCATCGCGATTGCCAATGCAATTCTGACCACCGATACCGACGAACAAGCAGAAGTACGAATCCAAGAAAAGGGCCGTGATGCGGCTCGCACTGTCGTTGAAACGGCTAATTTAATGAAGGCATTACAAGCATGACCCAAGAAAGTAATTCAAACACTCCAAGTACGCCAAATGCGCCAGCAACGCCACGCCCGAAACCAAAATCAGCGCGCCGCCGTGCCCGTGAATTTGCGATGCAAGGCATTTACCAGTGGCTCATGACCAACGATACCGGTAGCAATATTGACCGCTATTTGCGCGATAGCACGACGTACTTTCCAAAATGCGACGAGATTCTCTTTCGTGCGATTTTGTTTGGCGTCATCAAAGACATTGGTCCATTGACCAAAGCGCTTGAGCCGCATGCTGAGCGTCCGCTTGATGAAGTGAGTATTGTTGAGATGGCAGTATTGTATGTTGCGGCATTTGAAATCATCTCAATGCCAGAAACGCCTTACCCTGTGATCATTAACGAAGCGATTGAATTAACTAAATCATTCGGCGGTGCCGATGGTCATCGTTTTGTGAATGGTGTGTTGGATAAATTGGCGGCCTTGGTGCGTGCAGATGAGTTTGCTGCTGCCGCTGCTAAGCGTCGTAACGGCTAATTAGCTACTCAAATCAACTGCCCGAGCAATCGGGCAGGGGGTCTGTTGTGAATGAATTCGATTTAATTGCCAAATACTTTACCCGCCCTACGCCTGACGTTGACCTAGGGGTGGGTGATGATGCTGCGCTCGTGACCGTCTCGGAAGGTCATCAGCTTGCGATCTCTGTGGATATGCTGGTCGCTGGCCGGCATTTTTTTGCCGATGCCGATCCTGAGCGCCTTGGGCATAAGTGTTTGGCGGTCAATTTGTCAGATATGGCCGCGATGGGTGCAAAACCCACTTGGTTTACACTCTCTTTGGCTTTGCCGGAAATGAATGAGCCTTGGCTTGCCGCATTTAGTCGCGGCATGTTTGCGTTGGCAGATCAATTTGGCGTGCCGCTCATTGGTGGCGATACCACGCGTGGGCCGCTGTCGATTTCAATTCAAATTGCAGGCGAAGTACCTAAAGGAGCTGCGCTACTGCGTAGTGGCGCTCAAGTAGGTGACGATATTTGGGTGTCAGGACCACTTGGCGCTGCCGCCGCCGCCGTGATGCACCGCACTGGGCGTGTTGAATTGCCTACTGAAATTGCTTTGCGTTGTGACTTGCGCTTGGATTTGCCAACGCCCCGAGTGGCGCTAGGGCAAGCGTTGCGAGGACTGGCTAATTCTGCGATGGATATCTCTGACGGCCTATTGGGTGACTTGGCACATATTTGTGAGCAGTCGCAGGTGATGGCAATAATTGACTTTAATAAGGTTCCGCAAGCCATTGAATTAAATGTTTTAAATTCAATATTGGTTGCCGAGGCATCTCTAGCTGGTGGTGATGATTACGAATTGTGTTTTACTGTGCCATCAGCGAACCGTGCTGAGATCGAAACGTTGGGTACGGCATTGAGTACACCTTTGTTTCGTGTTGGCAGTATCGCGACTTTTGATGCTAATCAGCCTATGGTGCAGGTTGTCGATGCACAAGGTCAGCGCATGAATTTAGCTTTTTCTGGGTTTGATCATTTCAAATGAAAAAACAGCCTATCGTTGCGGTGAATGTGCGGTTTCTATTGTCGCATCCAGCTCACTTTATTGCCTTGGGTTTTGGGAGTGGATTGGCGAAAGTCGCGCCGGGTACGTGGGGCACGTTGGCCGCTTTGCCCTTGTTTGCTTTGTTGCAAATGGGTTTTTCTAACTTAACCATCGCGCTGTTTTGTATTCCAGTATTTGCGCTTGGCGTTTGGGCCTCTGAAGTGACAGGGCGTGCGCTTGGCGTTAGCGATTATGGTGGCATTGTCATCGATGAGATCGTGGCGATGTGGTTAGTTTTATGTGTTGCACCAGCGACGATTGTTGGCTGGGTCTTGGCCTTTGCATTCTTTCGTCTGTTTGACATTCTCAAGCCATGGCCGATTCGCTGGCTAGATCAATACGTCAAAGGCGGCTTCGGCGTCATGATTGATGATATTTTGGCCGCTATCTTCGCAATCATTCCTCTAGTCCTACTTGCGCCTTATCTTTGATGATGGACAACAAACCCCTCGATAATGAAGCTGAGGCGCTGCGCGCTCGCTTACTAATCATTGTTAAAAACTTGCCCGATTTGCCTGGCGTGTATCGTTATTTGGCTAGCGATAGCACGGTGCTGTATGTCGGTAAGGCTAAAAGCCTAAAAAAGCGGGTTGGCTCCTATTTTCAAAAGAACGATCAAAGTCCGCGCATTCGTTTAATGCTGGCACAAGTGGCGAGCATTGAAACTACGGTGGTTCGCTCTGAGGCAGAGGCTTTAGTCCTTGAAAATAATTTAATTAAAGCTTTAAGTCCTCGCTATAACATCCTGTTTCGTGACGATAAATCATATCCTTACGTGATGCTAAGTGGTCATCGCAGCCCACGCTTGGCTTACTATCGCGGCACGCTAGATAAGAAAAACACTTATTTTGGTCCGTTTCCGAATGGCTATGTGGTCAAAGAAAGTATTCAGCTACTGCAAAAGGTTTTTTTGCTTCGCACCTGCGAAGACTCAGTGTTTGGCAATCGTTCACGCCCCTGCTTGCTACACCAAATCAAGCGCTGCTCGGCGCCGTGTGTCGATCTGATTTCTCCCGAGGATTATCGGCAAGATGTTGCTAATGCCACTCTATTTTTGACCGGAAAAGAAACTGAAGTCATCTCAGCGCTCGAGCTTAAAATGAAGACCTTGGCGGCGGAATGGCAATTTGAGGCTGCGGCGGCAGTCCGTGATCAAATTCAGGCTTTGTCTCAAGTTCAAGAGCGGCAATTCGTGTCGTCCAATACCAGTGAAATGGATGCGGATATTGTCGCCTGTATTGAGAGCGAAGGTGTTTTGTGTGTGAATTTAGCAATGGTGCGCGGTGGACGCCATGTCGGGGATAAAAATTTATTTCCAAGCCATGCAGATGAATACACACCGAGTGCAGCTATCCATGCTTTTTTAGCACAGCACTATCTAGAACGCAGCACGCCGGGAATGATTTTGTGTTCGCCCGAGCCGGATGAGTCGATCGTTCTCGCTCAGTTACTCTCAGAGCAGGCGCAGCGCAAGGTACTGATTAATTGCAATCCTAATGGTGAGCGACGTATCTGGCTGGAGATGTCTAGGCGCAACGCAGAGCAGGCAATACTCCAGAGGAAAGGTCAGCAAGCCAGCCAAGCGGGGCGTTTAAGTGCATTGATTGAGGCGCTGGGTTTGCCTGATGAAACACAGCGATTAGAGTGTTTTGATATTTCTCATACTATGGGTGAAGCGACCGTGGCATCCTGCGTGGTGTACGACAGGCAGGATATGCAGCCCAAGGAATACCGTCGCTACAATATTGCGACGAATACCTCGGGTATCGCAAAAGATGGGTTTTTGCCTATTACGCCGGGCGATGATTATGCGGCGATGCGCCAAGTATTGACCCGACGCTATGAGAAAGTTGCCGCCGGTGAGGGCGTGATGCCTGATGTGATTTTGATTGACGGCGGCAAGGGGCAGCTTGGTATCGCGATTGACGTTATGAATGAAATTGGCTTGACCTCGCCTTGGCTGGTCGGCGTGGCAAAAGGCGAGACACGCAAGCCAGGTTTGGAGCAATTGCTCGTGCCGCGCACAGGAAACACGGTACAATTGCGCCGCGACCACCCAGGCCTACATTTAGTTCAACAAATTCGCGATGAAGCGCATCGTTTTGCGATAACCGGTCATCGAGCGCGTCGAGCGAAGGCGCGAGTCAGTTCGAGCCTAGAAGATGTTGAAGGTGTGGGGCCAAAACGGCGGCAAAAGTTGCTGGCTCGTTTTGGTGGTTTGCAGGGGGTCAAAGCGGCGAGTGTCGATGAATTAATGCAAGTTGAAGGCATTAATCAGGCCCTGGCTGAAAAAATTCACGCCGCATTACGCGGCTAATTCGCCTTGTTAAATTGTTGTATGGCAAAGCGAAATAACGATGCAAGACGAGATGGCTTTGGGTCAATACGCTTGCTTAATCACTTAAAGTGCCTTAATGCCATTTAATTTACCTATTCTGTTGACTTGGTTGCGCGTTGCGCTGATTCCCGTGTTTGTCGGGGTTTTTTCCTTGCCGCAGGCCGAGTATCCCTTGGCTTGGCAAAACATGGTTGGCGCTAGTTTGTTTTTGCTGGCCGCAGTTACAGATTGGTTTGATGGGTTTTTAGCGCGGCGCTGGAATCAAACTTCGCAATTTGGTGCTTTTTTAGATCCGGTTGCGGATAAATTGATGGTGGCGGCAGCGTTAATCTTGCTGGTCGAACTCGACCGCACCGCAAGTTGGTTGGCTGTTATTATCATCGGGCGTGAAATTACCATATCCGCTTTGCGTGAATGGATGGCGCAACTTGGCAAGGCAAAGAGCGTTGCGGTGAGCTTTATTGGCAAGCTAAAAACCACAGCACAAATGGTGGCGATTTTCCTCTTGGTTTGGTCTGAGCCCATCATTCCCGGCGTTTCAACGCATATGGTCGGCACAATTGCGATGTATATCGCTGCGATTTTGACGATTTGGTCGATGTTTTACTATCTACGCGTTGCCGCAGAACAATTCAAAGATGGCGTAGGCTAAGTATTGGCGTATATCTATCTAGCCCATTCCAATCATTGCTTGGCGCTCTATACCTTAATTGGCTTTAGTTTTCGTGTTTAAATCAAAACCCCTGTTGGCAATCGGCGGATTCTATTTTTGCTACTTTGCCTTTAATGGCCTTTTTTCCCCTTATTGGGGTTTGTATTTGGCGAGTCTGGCGTTTCCCGCTTGGCAAATCGGCATTCTGACTTCCCTAACACAAATCAATCGAATTTATGCCCCTACCTTATGGGGCTGGCTCTCTGACCGTACCGGCCAACGACAAACCATTTTGCGAATTGCCGGCTTAGGCGGGTTGGTCTTTTCCATTCCGCTTTTACTCACGAATTCCTTCTGGTTGTTGTTTGCTGCTGTGCTGCTGGCGAGTTTTTTCTGGAGCGCAGCACTGCCTTTGGTTGAGGCGACAACCATGACTCTACTTAAGGGCGATAGTGGCGCTTATTCAAGGTTGCGACTCTGGGGTTCGGTCGGCTTCGTATTTGCCACTTTGGTGGCGGGTTATCTGATTGAGTCGCGTGGCATTGCGATCTTACCGTGGGCTGTGATTGCCATTATGGCCAGTTTAGCGCTGTACTCTTGGCAAGTGCCTAGTTCGCCGATGCTTAGCCAGACTCAATCTGAGCAGTCCAGTTTTAAATCTGTACTGGCGCAGCCAGAAGTGCGCGCATTATTGCTGTCGTGCTTTTTGATGGCCTTGGCGCATGGTGCTTATTATAGTTTTTACTCTATTTATGTGGCCGAGCATGGCTACAGTCAAAGTATGATTGGCTGGCTGTGGTCAATCGGTGTGCTGGCAGAAATTATGGTATTTGCACTGATGCCGCAATTGACGCAAAGATTTGCTTTGCGAGCTTTGTTTTTATTTGGCTTGGCGATTGCGGTGGCGCGTTTCGGTTTGATTGCTTTTGGTGTTGGGTCTTTAGTGTTGTTGATGCTGGCGCAGATTGCTCATGCATTTACCTTTGGTAGCCATCATGTGGTGACGATGAATTACATTCATCGCTATTTTGCAGGGCAAAATCAAGCAAGGGGGCAAGCCTTGTATATCGCCGTGTCGTTTGGCCTTGGTGGTAGTCTGGGTGGTATATTGGCAGGGTTGGCTTGGGATCAGTTTGGTGGTGTACTTATTTTTGGCGTTTCAGCCATGGTCGCGCTACTTGGCCTTGTTGTTGCTTGGCTTGGCGTGAAAAAATAGATGTATTGCGCTCTGGTTATTATCTAGATTTGGTCCTACTCATATACCCATTGGATTCTTTATGATTATAGTGATGCAGTTAAATGCGCAAGAGCAGCAGATTGTGGCGGTGATTGAGCGGATACGCGAAGCAGGGCTCAAAGAACACGTGTCGCGTGGTGCAGAATTGGTCATTATTGGTGCCATTGGTGATGAAGATCGAATCAATCAAGCTGCGTTTGAAGTGTTGCCTGGTGTGGAGCGCGTGTCACGGGTAACAAAGCAGTACAAAATGGTGTCGCGCGCGACGCACCCTAGCGGCATACAGTTTAAAGTGCGTGGGGTGGTGATTGGTGGTGAGCAAGTACAAGTTTTTGCTGGCGTTCATTCGCTGGCCTCATCCCAAAATTTACAAGCGCTTGCGAGTGCGACTCAGGCCGCGGGCAGTCGTGTGCTTTGGTCTCGCATTGAGCAAGCGGGATATTCTCCCTATGAATTTCATGCGCCAGAGTTTGGTGGCTTGGCGTCATTGCGTGACGTTGCACGCCGCAATGGGGTGCCTTTTGCCGTTGAAGTGAATGATGTGCAGACGCTGGATTTCCTGCTGGCTCATGATGTGGATGTGATTCAGTTGGGTGCTCAAAGTATGCAAAATCGCGCGCTATTGCGCGAACTAGGGCGACTCAATAAGCCGGTTATTTTGCGACGAGGTTTGGCCGCAACAGTGACCGATTGGTTGCTAGCCGCCGAAGCGATCGCCGCAGGCGGCAATCATCATATTGTCTTGTGCGAACAAGGGGCGAGAGGGTCGCTCGATGTGGCGACGATTTCGATGTTGAAGCGAGAGACTTATCTGCCCGTGTTTGTCGATGTAAGTCATGCGAGTGCGAAGTCGTGGATGGTGTCCCATCTAGCCTTGGCTGCGGTGGCTTCGGGTGCCGATGGTTTAATGGTGGATGTTCATTCATCGAGTTCTTCTGTTGCTGATTACGGTGATCAATCGCTTGCGCTGCCTCAGTTTGAGCGCGTTATGGCCAGTTTACGAGCGGCGTTGCCGGCTCTGGGTCGAGCCATTTAAATTTATTGGACGTCTGAATGCAGTCTATTGAACGCTTAGTGTTGTTGGGTACGGGGTTGATTTCCGGTTCTTTTGCGCTGGCACTGAAGCGTGCGCGCTTGGTTAAGCACGTCGTTGGTGTGGGCCGTAATGTCGAAAATCTCGAGCGGGCGCTGGAATTGGGCGTCGTCGATGAAGTATCGACCGATGCTGCACTGGCGGTACGGGGTGCTGACTTGGTTCTGCTCGGCACGCCAGTGGGGCAAATGGGGCGTTTAATGCAGCAAATTGCGCCCAATTTGGCCGTAGATTGCGTTGTGACTGATGGTGGGTCGACCAAGCAAGATGTTTGCGCCTTGTTTCGTGAATATTTGCCTCGCCACTTGGCAACGTGCGTGCCGGGTCATCCGATTGCGGGTTCGGATTTGTCGGGTGCGTCTGCGGCACAATTTGGTTTGTACGAAGGTCGTCGCGTAGTGCTAACGCCCTTGTCAGAGAATGATTTGCTTGTGGTTGAGCGGGTCAGGCAATTGTGGGATGCTTGCGGTGCGACTGTCTATGAGATGTCAGCCGAGCAGCATGATGGGATTTTCTCTGCGGTCAGTCATGCGCCACACCTACTGTCTTTCGCGTATATGAATTCTGTGCTGGATCGCTACAATGCTGAGCAATGCCTTGATTTTGCCGCGAGTGGGTTTCGCGATTTTACAAGAATTGCTGGCTCGCATCCTGATATGTGGCGCGATATTGCACTCGCTAATCGCGACGCCGTTTTAGGTGATTTAAAAGCAAATGTGGCGCAGTTAAATCATCTGATTCAGGTGCTTGAGTCGGGTCAGGGTGAGGAATTGACTCGCTATATACAGCGCGCAAGCCAAGCTCGGATTGAATGGGGAAAACCCCAAAAGGGGTAGAAATATGAGTTATCAAGCCGCCGTAAACCGTTATGAAGTGATGCCGTATCGCCGCTGTGGTCGCAGTGGCCTGAAGTTGCCTGCAATATCCTTAGGCTTGTGGCATAACTTTGGTGATAACAAGCCCTACGATAACAGCAGAGCCATGTTGTTACGTGCATTTGATTTAGGTATTACGCATTTTGACTTGGCGAATAATTACGGCCCCCGTCCGGGTGCGGCGGAAGAGACCTTCGGCAAAGTACTAAAGCAAGATTTGCGTGCCTATCGCGATGAAATGATAGTGAGTACCAAGGCGGGTTGGGAAATGTGGCCAGGCCCTTATGGTGAGTGGGGTAGTCGCAAGTATTTGACGGCGAGCTTGGATCAAAGTTTGCAACGTATGGGCTTGGATTGCGTTGATATTTTTTACTCGCACCGTCCAGATCCAGAAACACCGATGGAAGAAACTATGGGTGCGTTGGATACGATGGTTCGTCAAGGCAAGGCTTTGTATGTGGGGATTTCTTCGTATTCGCCAGAGCAAACGGCAGAGGCTGCAAGAATATTAAAAGAGTTGGGTACGCCTTGTTTGATTCATCAGCCCAAGTATTCAATGTTTGAGCGTGAAATTGAGCGTGGCTTGACGGATGTCTTGGCTGCCAAGGGTATGGGTAGTATTGCGTTTTGTCCTCTGGCGCAAGGCTTACTCACAAGTCGATATTTGGATGGCATTCCTCAGGACTCTCGTGCCGCGGCGGTGGATAATCACTTCTTGAATGAACAAGGTGTTGCATTGCAATTGACGCACATTCAGAAACTGAATGGGTTAGCAAAGCGCCGCGGCCAAACATTGGCGCAGATGGCGCTTGCGTGGGCTTTGCTGACTGTGACTTCGGTGATTATCGGAGCGAGTCGTGTGTCGCAGCTTGAAGAAAATGTCGGCGCAGTTGCTAATTTAAGCTTTTCTGCTGCTGAGTTGCTTGAAATTGAAACCATATTGGCTTCAACTTAAGATTTTAAGGTTTGTTGAGTTTAAAAGCCGGCGATAATTCGTTGGCTTTTTTGTTGATGGGAGGAGGGAATGGAATGAATCAGAATCTAGTGATTGCAATTGATGGTCCATCAGCATCCGGCAAGGGGACTGTTGCACAGTTGGTGGCTAAGCGTTTGGGTTTTGCCTATTTGGATTCGGGCGCTTTGTATCGTTTGACCGCCTTGGCAGCCAAGCAGCTGGGTGTGACCTGGACTGCTGAGTCGGCGGTTGCTGAGGTGGCGGCGGCTCTGGATGTTGAGTTTATTGGTGAGCAAATCCTATTGGCGGGTGTGGATGTGAGTACGGCAATTCGCTCGGAGGAGATTGGCTCTGGTGCCTCGCAGGTGGCGGCGCTGCCTTTGGTTCGTGCGGCATTACTGCAACGACAGCGTGAGTTTGCTACGCAGCAAGGTTTGGTGGCGGATGGGCGCGACATGGCGTCGGTCGTATTTCCGGGCTCCCAGCTTAAGATTTTTTTAACGGCCACTGCAGAAATCCGTGCGGAGCGGCGTTATAAGCAGCTTGTTGGTCGTGGGGAGCCGGCAGATTTGTCGCTCATTACGGCTGACTTGCAGTCTCGCGACGACAGGGATCGTCAGCGTACTATTGCGCCGCTAGCACAGGCGCAAGATGCCTTGTTATTGGAGGCGTCAAATTTGAGTGTTGAAGCTGCCGTGGCTCAAGTTTTGAATTGGTGGCAGGCGAGAAGATAATTGCGCTAAGCACTTGATAGGGCAAGATTATTTCCGTATAATCGCCAGATTCGTTTTTTGATGTAAATTGAATGCGAAGACTTAGGTGGCACCCGCCCCTAATGTTGATTAACTAACCTGCTGGTGCAGCCTGCATTGGCTAATGGAATTTTCCACTAAATGACTATTGATACTATGGAAAGCTTTGCCGCCCTATTTGAGGAAAGCCTAACCCGTCAAGAAATGCGTTCGGGTGAAGTGATTACTGCAGAAGTGGTAGGTATCGACAACAACTTCGTAACCGTTAATGCTGGTTTGAAGTCTGAATCCCTGATCCCGTTGGAAGAGTTCAAGAACGACAACGGTGAAATCGACGTTAAGATCGGTGATTTTGTACCTGTTGCGATCGATAGCCTTGAAAATGGTTACGGCGAAACTAAGCTTTCTCGCGAAAAGGCAAAACGCCTCGCGTCTTGGATCGAGTTGGAAGACTGCCTCGAACGCGGCGAGATCATGTCTGGCGTTATTTCTGGCAAAGTAAAAGGCGGTTTGACTGTTATGGTCAACGGCTTGCGCGCTTTCTTGCCAGGCTCATTGGTTGACATTCGTCCGGTTAAAGACACTACACCGTACGAAGGCAAAATGGTTGAGTTTAAAGTTATTAAACTTGATCGCAAACGCAATAACGTTGTTGTTTCACGCCGTGCGGTCCTCGAAGACTCATTGGGTGAAGAACGCTCTAAATTGCTAGAAACCTTGAAAGAAGGTTCTATCGTTAAGGGTATCGTTAAAAATATCACTGACTACGGTGCATTCGTTGATCTTGGCGGTATTGATGGCTTGCTCCACATTACTGACTTGGCATGGCGCCGTGTTAAACACCCATCTGAAGTATTGGCAGTGGGTGATGAGCTTGAAGCTAAAGTTCTTAAGTTCGATCAAGACAAAAACCGTGTATCTCTTGGCTTGAAACAATTGGGCGAAGATCCATGGGTGGGTCTGTCACGTCGTTACCCATCGGGCACTCGCATGTTCGGTAAAGTAACTAACTTGACTGACTACGGCTCATTCGTTGAAATCGAACAAGGCATCGAAGGTCTTGTTCACGTTTCTGAAATGGATTGGACTAACAAGAACGTTCACCCATCTAAAGTTGTTTCTTTAGGTGATGAAGTTGAAGTGATGATCTTGGATATCGACGAAGACAAACGTCGTATCAGCCTTGGCATGAAACAATGCATGGCTAATCCATGGGATGATTTCGCAGAAAACTTCAAGAAAGGCGACAAACTGAAAGGCGCGATCAAATCGATCACTGATTTCGGTGTGTTTGTTGGCTTGGCTGGTGGTATCGACGGCCTGGTTCACTTGTCTGACTTGTCTTGGCATGTTGCTGGTGAAGAAGCTGTTCGCAACTTCAAGAAAGGCGACGAAGTTGAAGCAATGGTTCTTTCTATTGATGTTGAAAAAGAGCGCATTAGCCTCGGCATCAAACAAATGGAAGGTGATCCATTTAACAACTACGTTTCTACGTCAGACAAAGGCGCGATCGTTAAGGGTACAGTTAAGTCACTTGACGCTAAGGGCGCAACAATTGCTCTAGCTGATGATGTTGAAGGCTACCTACGTTCGACTGAAGTTTCTCGTGACCGTGTTGAAGATATCCGCACTGTATTGAAAGAAGGCGATGAAGTTGAAGCAGTCATCATTAATGTTGACCGCAAAAACCGCTCTATCAACTTGTCAATCAAAGCGAAAGACCAAGCTGAGCAATCTGAAGCAATGAGCAAAATCACTGCTAGCGATGACAATGCAGGCACGACTAACCTCGGCGCATTGTTAAAAGCAAAATTGTCAGGCTCTGCTGAATAAGGTATTTGTTAGAATGACCAAATCAGAACTCATCGCAAAGCTTGCTGCCCGTTATCCGCAGTTGGTAGCAAAAGACGCAGAGTTAGCCGTAAAAACGATACTTGATGCGATGGCGCGCAGCCTTTCGCAAGGCCAACGTATCGAAATTCGTGGGTTTGGCAGCTTTGACTTGAATTACCGCCCACCTCGTACGGGGCGCAATCCAAAGTCTGGTACAAAAGTAGCTGTTCCAGAAAAGTTTGTGCCTCACTTTAAGGCGGGTAAAGAGCTGCGAGAACGTGTCGATTTGGATGCGTAATCATTAAGCTATTTGCATAGAAAAAGGCGGCACTTTCGAGTGTCGCCTTTTTGTTGCATACTTAAAATCCGACTGATTGCGATTTACGCTACAATATTGCTAAATCTTGGAGTGATTATGCGTTATTTACTTTGGCTTATTAAATCTATCGGTTTTGTGCTTTTATTTGGCTTTGCTATGCATAATGCAAATCCAGTTCGCTTGAATTTTTACTTGGACTCCTCTTGGGAGGCGCCACTTGCTCTTATTTTATTGGTTTTCTTGGTTCTTGGTGCTGCAATTGGGCTATTGGCCAATCTAGGCCAAGTAATTCGACTGCGCCGTGAAGTACTTACTTTACGCAAGGAAAAGCGTCTTTCGGTCAGTGAAAAATTTACTAAAGAAGCTGAAATTCTCACTCCGCCACTTGATGCGATCTAAATTTAAAAGTCTACAACATGATAGAAATTCAATTTTGGTGGTTGGCCATCTTACCTGTTTTTTTCGGTTTGGGCTGGTTGGCCGCTCGAGTCGATATTAAGCACGTCATTGCAGAAAGCCACTCGCTGCCCCTTGCTTATTTTAAGGCGGTTAACCACCTATTGGCCGGCGAAATTAATAAAGCAATCGATCTTTATATTGACATCGCAAAAAAACACTCCGAAACAATCGAGCTACAGGCCACGCTCGGGCAATTATTTCGTCGCAGGGGCGAATTAGAGCGTGCGATTCGTATGCACCAAAAAATACTATCTCGCAGAAAGTTGGATGAAAATCAACGTCAACAAATTCAACTAGAATTAGCTATTGACTTTATTAAAGCAGGTCTTTTTGATCGTGCAGAAACAATACTGCATGATCTAGCCAATACCGATTCAGCTCGTTTAGCGCGCAAAGAATTGCTGGCCATTTATCAGCAAGAGCATGAGTGGCAAAAAGCAATTGCAACGGCTGAACTGCTTCGAGATGAATCTCATAGTTATCAACTGGAAATTGCGCAGTTTTATTGTGAGCTGGCTGCGGAGAGTTTAATTCGGACTCAAACCGACAAGGCGATGAATGAGCTTGAGCTTGCCCTTAAAGAGCATCGGCAATGTGCACGTGCTCATCTAATGCTGGGTGAGATCGCGTTTACAAAAGGTTGTTTTGATTTGGCGATTGAGCATTGGCTTAAGATTGCCACGCATGACGTTCATTATTTGGCATTGGCTGCTCGATTTATCCTTAATGCGTATAGAGAAAAGAATCAATTAGCCGACGGTATTAGCTTATTGATTCGGTATGTTCAACAAAACCCTGAGTTGGACGTAATTGATTTGATTTACGAGCAACTTTTGGCAACTACTGGGATTGATGCGGCCTATGAGTTTGTTCGTGAACGCCTCCGTGAAAATCCTAGCATGCCAGGTTTACGCAAATTACTAGAAGCCCATCTTTTGGTCGCTCCAGACGAACAAAAAGTTGAATTAGAAATTATTAGCAAACTATTGCATGACAATACACGCACTTACAGTATGTACTATTGCAATGAATGCGGATTTAAAACCCGGCAATTTTTTTGGCATTGTCCCGGTTGCAATCAATGGGAAAGTTATGCGCCCATTCGTGGCAAAAGTCGAGCGGCGGTTTGAGTCGTTACTAATTAAATCAGTCTTTAAGTACTTCAGGAATTAAGTGATGAAAGTAGATTCACGTATTGTAGTTGCTTTAGATTTTGCATCAGCCAAAGAAGCGCTGGCATTTTCCGATACAGTTAACCCAAGTCTTTGCAAATTAAAAGTAGGTAAAGAGCTTTTTACAGCCAGTGGCCCTGCTTTGGTAGAACAACTAATAAACCGAGGCTTTGATGTTTTTCTCGATTTGAAATTCCACGACATCCCACACACGGTTGCTCAAGCTTGCAAAGTTGCTGCCAATCTTGGTGTTTGGATGGTCAATGTACACGCCTCTGGTGGAAGAAAAATGCTGGAAACAACCCGCGAAACCTTAGAGGGGCTGCCTCATCGTCCTTTGTTAATCGCGGTAACTGTTTTAACTAGCATGGGAAATGATGAGCTTTTCGAGCTGGGTTTGCCGACGGCAGAGCAACAGGTTGAGCGGCTGGCAAAGTTAACTCAGTCTTGTGGCCTTGATGGTGTTGTGTGTTCTGCTCAAGAGGTATTGCATTTGAAGCAGGTTTGCGGCTCTGACTTTAAGTTAGTTACACCTGGAATTCGCCCAACGGGCTCAGCTTTAAATGATCAAAATCGTATCATGACGCCCAAAGCCGCTTTGCTCGCGGGTTCGGATTACTTGGTGATTGGTCGTCCAATTACTCAAAGTGAAAATCCAGCTCAAACCCTTGAGCAAATAAATACAGAGTTGGCCGCATAAGCATGCAAATCCTTCTACAAAAAATAAAAAAAGCCAAAGTATTAGTGGTTGGCGATGTGATGCTCGACCGCTATTGGTTTGGTGACGTAGAGCGTATTTCGCCAGAAGCGCCTGTCCCGGTCGCCCGGATTACCAAAACGGATGAGCGTGCTGGTGGTGCAGCTAATGTTGCGCGCAATATTGCTTCACTCGGTGGTCAGGTGCGGCTACTGGCCGTAGTCGGTGACGATGAGGCCGGCTTGAGTTTAGAGCGCTTATTGGTGGCGCAAGGCGTTGATGCCTTGCTACATCGCGATAGTGAGATTTCGACCACGGTGAAGTTGCGTGTTCTTGCTCGACAACAGCAATTGTTGCGGATTGACTTTGAAAACAAACCTAGCCACGAAGTACTAGCTGCGAAGCTCGATGAGTTTAAGTTGTCTTTACTCGATTGTGACGTGGTGATCTTGTCCGATTATGGCAAAGGCGGTTTAGTTCACGTCCAGCAGATGATTCAAGCTGCCAGAGCGGCAGGTAAGCCTGTTTTGGTTGACCCTAAAGGGGATGAGTACGAATGCTACCGTGGCGCCACCTTGTTAACACCGAATCGCAGTGAGTTTCGCCAAGTAGCGGGGCAGTGGCAAAGCGAAGTTGAGCTTATTCAAAAAGCCGCTCAGTTACGCGCTGATTTTGATCTCGATGCACTGCTGGTAACGCGCAGCGAAGAGGGTATGACCCTCTTTAGAGAAGAGCAAGTCGTTCACAAGCCAACTCATGCGCGCGAGGTGTACGATGTTTCGGGCGCTGGCGACACCGTTATTGCGACTCTGGGCTTAATGTTGGCTGCGGGCTTAGATTTGCCTGAAGCAATGGATTGGTCAAATCGCGCGGCAGGGATCGTGGTTGCTAAGCTAGGCACTGCGGTGGTGAGTGCTTCTGAGTTGTTTTCATAATAGGTATTGCTTCATGGTTATTGAAAATCAATGCCCGTGGAGCAATACATCGTTAGTCCAGTGTGATAACCCTGTTTTTTCCTGACTTCTTTGCGTGGTACATTGCTTGGTCAGCCCGCTCAATGGCAGCATCTCGTGCTTCGCCTGCGCGATAAAGCGTTACGCCCGCACTAAATGTAATTAGCATTTTTTCATTGTTGTGCATAAAGAATCGCTTTGTTAGTTCACGCTGCACGCGTTGCATGACTTGAATTGCGCCAGCAATATCTGTTTCAGGCATCAGAACGACAAACTCTTCACCACCATACCTAGCAACAGTATCTGTAGGCCTAACCAAATCTTTGACTACTTTGACTAAGTGAATAAGAGCGGTATCTCCAGCCGCATGACCTTGGCGGTCATTGAATTTTTTGAAGTTATCGATGTCTAATAATGCGATGGCCAATGGTGATGAGGTTCTAATTGCTCGTGAAGTTTCAACCTCGTAGGCTTCTTCAAGGCCACGACGATTCAAGGCGCCCGTCAGTTGGTCTTCACGTACTTTGTCACTTAATTTGCTCAGTTCAGCTTCCAACTCCTTCACCCGATGATGAGCTTCATCGGCCTGCTTACGTGCCTCGAATAGGTCGTCCCGTGAACGACGAACATTTAACTGCATACTACGTGTATCTTGTAGTAGGTCTTCCATTACATGGCGAATGCTGGTCAAGTCATTCGCAGAGTCAATCTTTTCCGCATAAGTATTAATCTTGTCGTGATACTTGTCAGTGCTTTCTGACATATAGCCAAGACGATCAATAAATGAGGTTAGCATGTTTTTAAGTACTGCTTGCGCCTCAACTAGACTATGTTTGACTTGGCTTTGCTTGAATAAAACTTCTTTTAAGCCAACTTCTGCATCATAAATAACGCGCATATCAAGCGGCTGTGCCATGATGTGCTGCACTACGGCAATTTGACCTCGTACCCATTCATCATCGACCACGATGGTGGACATATTGTCGGTCAGTAATCGCAGCAAACCCATTAGTCCATCGCAAAGACGTTGTTCGTTGTCATTCTCTAGCTCGAGTTTGAGCCAAAATTTCCTAAGCCTAGGTACCCATTTTTCCATGGTGGCGATACTGTCAACGGCTTTAGCTTCTTGAGCTATGGCGAGAGTTTCACTCTGTAAATCGATGTTGTGCAATAACTTGGTGGCAAGGCCAAACTCTAATGCTTGTGTAAAAGCATCTCGCCACTCTCGCCACTCAACCTCCTTAGTCTGTGAAGACTCTGACTGGCTAGGACTACTTTCACCTAGTGCGCTACTAACATCAATATCGCTTACAGAGCCTATGCCCGTTTCGGCCCAAGCATTGATAAGTCCATTGAGTTTTTCATTTAGTACGGCACTGTCTTGCTTGAAATTAAGTAGTACCCGATCAAGCGCCTCTTTTTTTCGGCTTGGTGTGTAGCTGGGGTTGCGTAGATCCCACTGTAAAATTAAATCACGAATGAGCTCAGACCAGCCCTTGCTGAGCTCTGCTTGATCTGTTTGGCTACTTACTATCCTAAAAATAGACTCTGGAATTTCTGCCCACTTCTCTTGGTTGATAGCGGAGCGTATTTGCTCGATTTGTCGTGTTACGAGTTGAGACTGCTGGGGCAGTTTGCTGAGCGCATCAATTAACTCTTTAAGTCCTGGGTGCAGGCGCTCGAGCTCTGGTGTTTGTGCAATTTCATGGTAAATTGCCTCGTAATGATCGGGCGAAGGCAGCATTCGCCGCATGGCGAGCTGCTTTAGTGTTTCGCGTGCGATTTCAGTGGGATTGCTCAACTTGGTCATGGCACGATCTTTGGCATACTGGATGAAACCATTATAGGGAAACCTTCTAACAAATCAGTCTTATCCATAGAAAACGCCACGATTAACGTGGCGTAGGCGACTTGCTTTAAAATTTATGACAGCAGGCCTTTTGGTAAGGAAAAAATCACGTTCTCTTCTATGCCATCCATAGCAGTAACTGAGTTAGCACCTAATGATTGAATTTTTTCAGTCACACGCTGTACTAAAACATCCGGCGCTGATGCACCGGCGGTGATTCCAACCCGTGCCTTACTATTAAACCAAGCAGGATTTAATTCGGTTTCATTGTCGACCATATAGGCGTCAATTCCTAGGCTGGTACCTACTTCACGCAAGCGATTAGAATTAGAGCTGTTAGGTGAACCAACCACAATCAAAATATCCACATCGCGCGCCAATTGCTTGACGGCATCTTGGCGATTTTGTGTTGCATAGCAAATGTCGTCTTTTTTAGGGCCAACAATAGCTGGAAAGCGTGTACGCAAGGCTTCAATAACCACTTGGGCATCATCAACTGAAAGTGTGGTTTGCGTGACGTAGGCCAGTTTGTTAGGGTCTGAAACCATGAGTTGGGCAGCATCTTGAGGCTCTTCAACCAAATACATACCAGCTTGAGCTTGGCCCATCGTACCTTCAACTTCGGGATGGCCTTTATGACCAATCATCACGATTTCAAAACCTTGCTCGCGAAGTCGTTTTACTTCAAGGTGGACTTTGGTAACGAGAGGACAAGTCGCATCAAAAATATTGAGGCCACGCTCAGCCGCTTCGGCGCGCACAGCTTGAGATACGCCGTGAGCGGAAAAAATAAGCGTGTTACCTGCTGGTACATCGCTCAGATCTTCGATAAAAATTGCGCCTTTGGCTTTGAGATCTTCAATGACAAATTTATTGTGCACGACTTCGTGACGCACATAAATCGGCGCACCATATTTATCAAGTGCACGCTCAACAATCGCGATTGCGCGATCAACGCCAGCACAAAAGCCGCGGGGTTGCGCCAAAATAATATTCATTGGTTTGTTCATTGAGAAGCGAGCTCCGGTTTCTTAAAGCTATCAATCACCATTAGTACCGCACCGATACAGATCGCTGAATCGGCAATATTAAAAGCTGGGTAATACCATTTGTTATTCCAGTGAAATAACAAGAAATCGATAACATGGCCAAAGACCATCCGATCAATTGCATTGCCAAGCGCCCCCCCCAAAATCAAGGACAAGGCCAGTGCGTAGCGTGTTTCTGCGTGATGTTTTTTGATCAAAAACACGAGTGCGACCGAAACCACCAAGGCCAGCCCAGTGAAGAAGTAACGCTGCCAGCCTCCCGCATCAGCCAAGAATGAAAATGCTGCGCCTGGATTGTAGCGAAGCGTTAAATCAAAAAAGCCTGGAATCACGGTTCTGACTTCGGCGTATTGAAAAAGTGCTTCAACTAGGTGCTTGGTGGACTGATCTAGGATCAGAACCACCAAGGCCAACAGCATAAATTGCACAAAACGTTTAGGCATGTTGACGAGTCTCTCCAGCGCCATGCAAATTGCAATCGCAACGCGTGCAAAGGCCAGGATGTGCAGCAATCGTGCCAACACTAGGGTGGTAATGCCAGCAGCGTTCGCACTTCTCATCGAGAGGGAAGGTCACGCCTATATCAAAATTATCTGCTCCTTGAATTTGAGTTTCTTCAACTTCAACGGCTGAAGTTATAAAGAGAAATTTAAGTTCATCATCAAAACTCTGCAAAATCTTAAGGGCTTCACCATTTGCCAATATAGTTAATTCAGCTTGTAAACTAGAACCTAGTTTTCCATTTACACGCTGTAGTTCTATTTCTTTTTGCGCGGCAGCACGAACTTCACGCACTAATGTAAATGCAGTTTGCAGCGCCTGTGCGTCTTTGATTTTTGGAATATCCAGCCATTGATCAACAAACACATTGCCGTCATTTTTAAGTGCTTCCCAAGCTTCGTGTGCGGTGAACGACAAGATTGGCGACAACAAACGCACCAAGGCTTGTGTGATATACCATAGGGTGGTTTGTGCTGATTGACGGCCGTGCGATTGGCTTGCCATCGTATACAGTCGATCTTTAATAATGTCCAAATAGAACGCACCCAGCTCATCCGCGCAATAACGATGAATTTCTTGCACGCCCGAATGGAATTCGTACTTAGCATAAAACGCCGTCAAATTATTCTGGAACGTCGCCAATTCAACGAGGGCATAACGATCTAAAGTCAGCAACTCATCAACGGGCAATGCATCTGCCGCGCTAAAGTCCGACAGATTCGCCAGCAAGAAACGCAAAGTATTACGTACGCGGCGATAAGAGTCCGTGGTGCGTTTCAAAATCTCATCAGAAATCGAAACATCGCCAGAGTAATCGGTGCTCGCAGTCCATAGGCGCAGCATGTCCGCCCCCATTTTATTAATCACGTCTTGTGGCGAAACGACATTGCCTTTGGATTTAGACATTTTCATGCCTTTACCATCGACAACAAAACCGTGAGTTAGTAACTGCTTGTAGGGAGCCTGACCGACTGTTGCGCAAGCTGTTTTGAGTGAAGATTGGAACCAACCACGATGCTGGTCTGAGCCTTCCAAGTATAGGTCAGCAGCAGGGCGGCTCTCGTCGCCGTGATTGAGCTCTTCGCGCTGCTTGATGACTGCAAAGTGGGTTGAGCCTGAGTCAAACCACACGTCGATCGTGTCTTTCAATTTTTCGTAGTGCGCTGCGTCGTCGCCGAGTAACTCAGCGGCATCAAGCCTAAACCAAGCCTCAATCCCTTCTTGTTCGATGCGCTGTGCGACTTGTTCCAGCAATTCGGTTGAACGTGGATGCAGTTCAGCCGTTTCTTTATGGATAAAGAAGGTCATCGGCACGCCCCAAGTCCGTTGGCGTGATACACACCAGTCTGGGCTATTTTTGATCATGGCTTCTAGTCGCGCACGACCCCAGGCTGGGAAAAACTCGGTTGCATCTACTGCGCGATTGGCTTTGTCACGCAACGTTTCGCCACCAACTTCTTTATCTATGCCAATAAACCATTGCGTAGTCGCACGGAAAATCAGCGGGGTTTTGTGACGCCAGCAATGCGGGTAGCTGTGCTCTAACTTTTTATTAGAAAGCAAAGCGCCACGCTCTTCCAGTAGCGCAACGACTTTCGGGTTGGCTTTCCATACCGTTTCACCAGCAAAAAATTCAGTCGTAGAAATATAACGGCCATCGTTGGCGACTGGATTATCGACTGGCAATTTGTATTTCAAGCCGACTTGGTAGTCTTCCAAGCCGTGCGCTGGTGCGGTATGAACCAAACCCGTACCGGCCTCTGCGGTTACGTGTTCGCCGCAGATAATCGGCACTTGGCGATCAATGAATGGGTGTTGCAATAGTAAACCATTGAGCGCAGCGCCTTTGGCTTGAGCGATCACTTCATTGACATCGATGTCATAGCGTTTAAGTGCAGCTTCTGCCAGTTCACGCACTAAAATCAGTAGACCTTTTTCAGTGGCAATTAAGTCGTAAGTGAATTCTGGGTGGACTGAAACCGCTTGGTTGGCCGGAAGTGTCCACGGTGTCGTAGTCCAGATCACCGCAAATGCAGTTTGATCGCCGACGTTCACACCACCAAAAGCAGCAGATAGCGCGGCAGAATCAACGACCTTAAAGCCCACATCAATTGCTGCGGAGACTTTATCTTCGTATTCAACCTCGGCTTCAGCCAATGCCGAGCCACAGTCCATGCACCAATGCACAGGCTTTTGGCCTTTCACCAAATAACCGTTGTGATGGATTTTGCCCATAGTGCGGACGATGTCGGCTTCGGTTTTGAAGTTCATCGTGAGGTATGGATTTTCCCAGTCAGCTAAAACGCCAAGGCGGATAAAGTCGACTTTTTGTCGCTCAATTTGTAATGCTGCATACTCACGGCACAATTCACGGATGAATGAGCTAGGTAGATGAATGTCTTTCTCGTTGAGATCATTCGCCTTGCGGTATTCAACAATGCGGGCATGAATCGCGGAGTTGGCTTTGATCGCGCCTTTATCGGATTTCACCAGTTTTTCGATTTGATGCTCAATCGGCATGCCGTGGCAATCCCAGCCTGGCACGTACGGCGTATCAAAACCACTTAGTGATTTTGATTTTAGGATGATGTCTTTGAGGA
This sequence comes from uncultured Deefgea sp., assembly GCA_963508915.1. GTDB lineage: Bacteria > Pseudomonadota > Gammaproteobacteria > Burkholderiales > Chitinibacteraceae > Deefgea. Next base: position 70,967 of record CAUOZE010000003.1, on the reverse strand, counting down.
CTTTATTCATTGCATGGCCGATATGAATATCGCCGTTTGCGTATGGAGGGCCATCATGCAGAATGAATTTAGGGCGATTTTGTTCTTTAGCGACCTGACGCAGCTGTTGGTAGATTTTGGCATCTTGCCATTGCTTTAAGAATCCAGGCTCGCGCTTCGCGAGATCGCCACGCATCGGAAACGGCGTATCTAAAAGATTAACTGGATATTTGTTCGCGGGTTTATCGCTCATAGTCGTCTCATTTGCTCAATATTAAATCGGTTGTTGCGCGGAAAACCACGCGCGGGCTTGATCGCAATCTTTCTGAATTTGGGCGATCAAGGTATCAAAATCGGGGTATTTTTCTTCGTCGCGCAATTTGGCGAGGAAATTAATTCGTAAGTGCGATCGGTAAATGTCACGATCGAAATCAAAAATATGCACTTCAAGCTTTGGTTTTAGGTCGCCACCATGAATAGTGGGGCGAAAACCTAGGCTAGCAACTCCCTTATATGTGCGCTCTAGGCCTAAAATTTCAACGACAAAGATGCCAAACAAAGGCGGTTTATTGTGTTTCAGTTGAATATTTGCCGTCGGAAAGCCAAAAGTACGTCCAAGCTGATCGCCGCCAACGACACGACCCGCAATCGAATAAGGGCGGCTCAGTAGCGTAGCGGCTTGTGACATGTCGCCTTGCTGCAATGCATTTCGTACCGCTGTGGAAGATACGCGCTCCGTGTCATGCTTGAGCGTTGGCAAGCTAACCGTCGAAAAATCAACCGAAGCGGCCATTAAATCGAAGTCGCCACTTCTTTTTGCGCCAAACTGAAAGTCATCACCAACCAATACATAAGCCGCGTTAAGCTGCTTTGCGACGATTTGATCGCGAAAAGTGAGCGCGTCAATCGATGCAAACGTTTTGGTAAAGCGCTGAACAATGAGGTAATCAATTTCGGCCTCACGTAAGAGCTCAATTTTTTCACGCAAGCTGGTTAAGCGGGCCGGGGCTGAGTCGGGCGTAAACAACTCTCGCGGGTGCGGCTCAAACGTCATTAGCGCAGTCACTAATTGCCGTGATTTGGCCTCAGCCTTAAGCCGATCCAGCATCGCGATGTGGCCTCGATGTAGTCCGTCGAAATTGCCAATAGTTAAAGCCGAGCGAGGAAGAGGGTGGTGCGGCGTGCCGCGAATTACATGCATTGAATGTGTCTTGACCAAAATGTACGGTAAATTAAATCAAACGAGTGATTCTAACGCCTGGCTCAAAAAATGTCAGAATAACCTTGGCTTACGGCCCGACGTCGACAATGCCGCCGAGCTGAGCAGTGCCAGTGATTGTTTTGCCTTTATCAAGACGTACTCTCACCGGCTGCCCTTCTGCTGCGGCATTCATGGCAATACCCTCGTTACTGATTTCGATGCCGTCTTGCCTAAATATGATTTTGACCTTTTGATTTTGTGAAATGGCCATTGCAGTGCGCAATTGCTCTTGACGCAAGGTTTGACCTGCAGCTACCGGGCTATTGAGTGCGCGGCCAATTGCGGTTGCAGGGTCTAAAATTACCGATCCGGGCAACGTAGCCAAATCACCCTGCTGGATGGCGATATCGCCCGTGCTAATTTCTTGATTGGCTGCTAAGGGCCTAGCGGCAACGGCATATTGCACTTGAATGCTGATTTTGACTGGCAAATTGAACATCCAATTTGCACCTTCGATGCACCTTACTCGCAACATTGTGTTGCCAACCAAGCGATTGCCTTGCGGCAAACTAATTTCACGTTGCGTGCAGCCGTCGAGCTTCAGTCGACTATCAACTGGGCGCAATTCAAATGAAAAAGCGCCGGGGCTATTACTTAATGAAGTACTGAGCCAGTCGTTCACTTCTTGAGTGATCTTTGCGTGAGTCGACGCAGGCTCAGAGGCTTGCAGAGGCGCGCTCAAACTGGCTAAAGCCATTAAAAAACTAAAGATTAATTTTTGCATGGGGCAAATTATAGTCGCTTCACGTCGCTTAGCCTACAATCGTGTTTTTTAATGGCTTTGCATTGGTTCTCAATATGTTGGAAATGCTATTTGGCGTAACCACGCTGGTGGTTTTGTTGGCGGGTATCTTGGTGGTGAGTCGATTGCATCAGCTAGCGACAACGCAACGTGAAGTCCTCGAAACTTTAACGCAAGATCTGGAAACGAAGCATCGCGAAATGCTGAACGACCTGCATCAAGGTATGAGCAAGCAAACCGATGCGATGCAGCAGGGCTTGGTGCAGCACGGTAGTTTACTTAACGAGGCGGTGAATCGCTCCAGTGATCGTTTGCGAGACAGTATGAGCGAGTCATTCGAGCGTTTGCGCATTAGTGTAGGCAATGAAATGAAAGAAAGTCGCGAAACCATCTCTCGACTACAAACCATTCAAAGCGAAGCCTTGTCGACACTCCGCCTGACTTTGGTCGCTAGCCTCGGAGAGTCGCGCGAGCAAATGCTCAAGCAGTTAGGTGATATTTCTGGCGTATTGCAAGGCAAACAAGATGCACTACGCGAAGATATGCTGTTAAAACTTTCTACGATGCTGGCCGAGCAATCGAAGCGTGAAATGGAGCAACTCCAAGCTGCGCTGCAGCAGTCTTCAGTGGCACTCACAGCGAGCGTCGGTGAGTTAACAAAAGCAACAGACCATCGTTTGGCTGAGATTTCCGGCAAGGTCACCGAGCGTTTGGATGAAGGCTTTAAGAAAACCAACGAAACTTTTGCTAATGTAATGGCGCGTCTAGCGACGATTGATGAGGCACAAAAGAAAATTGACGGCTTAACGACCAATGTCGTGAGTTTGCAAGAGTTATTGGGTGATAAACGATCACGTGGTGCATTTGGCGAAGTGCAGTTGGAGCACCTGATTAGCAATGTGCTGCCTGCACAAACGTACGACTTGCAAGCTACGTTGCCGGGTGGTGTGCGTGTGGATTGTTTACTCAAGCTGCCAGAGCCAACGGGTACTGTCGCTGTCGATTCAAAATTCCCGCTAGAAAACTACCATCGAATGTTTGCGGGCGACATGGACAAAGTCACCGCAACGCGTTTTTTTAAAGCAGATGTCAAAAAACATATCGATGATATTTCAAATAAATACATCGTCCCCAATGTCACGGCTGATGGTGCCGTGATGTTTATTCCGGCAGAAGCCGTGTTTGCAGAAATTCACGCGTATCACCCAGAATTAGTACAGTACGCGATGGGAAAACGCGTTTGGATTGTTTCGCCAACAACATTGATGGCGGTCTTAAATACCGCTCGTGCAGTGATTAAAGATGTAGAAACGCGCAAGCAAGTCCACATTATCAAAGAAGCGCTGGGCAAGCTAGGGCAAGAATTTGGTCGATTTGATAAACGAATGAAAAACCTAGCTACACATATTCGTCAGGCGCACGAAGATGCAATGGAGGTGAGTGTGACTAGCGAGAAAATCTCTAAGCAGTTTGTCAATATTGAGCAGGTGCGACTAGAGGGAGAAGAGCCTGTGGTGATCCCGGCCACCGTTGCTGCGGGTATTTGATTGCAGCTCTTAATGAATAATGCATAGACTTGTATACCTCCAAGTAGTTTTAAATTGGGCTAGCTCGTGGTTGATTGAGGTGCGTTTTAGTTGGATTCAAAAATAACTGCACTCAAGTGGCTTAGCTTTTGCTTTTCTTTCAATAATTGGCGTACTAATCGAACGACTACGTCATGTAGTCTAAAATTTTTGCCTACTGTTTAGTTCACAGCAGGTGCGTCTACGGGTAAAATGCAATTGATTTGCTTTTGATCAAGTTTTCTCCCCTTCTAATTTATAAAGGTATCGCCGTGTTAGTAGCCTACCGTCAACATGTAGCTGAGCGCGCCGCGCAAGGCATCGCCCCATTGCCATTAACCGCTCAACAAACTGCCGATTTAATCGCTTTGTTGCAAAACCCACCCGCAGGCGAAGAAGCCTTTTTCGTTGACTTGCTAACGCACCGTGTTCCTGCTGGTGTTGATGACGCAGCCAAAGTAAAAGCCGCTTTCTTGGCTGCCGTTGCATCTGGCACTGACACCTGTGCGCTGATTTCACGCGCAAAAGCGGTTGAACTATTGGGTACGATGCTTGGTGGTTTCAATATCAAGCCTCAAATCGATTTGCTCGGTGACGCTGAAGTGGGCGCTATCGCAGCCGAAGGCCTGAAAAAAACGCTGTTGATGTTTGACTACTTCCACGATGTAAAAGAATTGGCTGACGCTGGCAATGCCAACGCTAAAGCCGTTTTACAATCTTGGGCTGACGCCGAATGGTTCACGAGTCGTCCAGAAGTGCCAGCGCAAGTGACGGTCACTGTCTTTAAAGTGACTGGCGAAACCAATACCGATGATTTGTCGCCAGCACCCGATGCTTGGTCACGTCCAGACATTCCATTGCATGCTTTGGCAATGCTGAAAAACCCACGCGAAGGCATTGACGCTGACGTGCCGGGCTCAGTGGGCCCAATGAAGCAAATCCTTGAGTTGCAAAAGAAAGGCCATCCAATCGCTTACGTTGGCGATGTGGTAGGTACAGGTTCTTCACGCAAATCAGCCACTAACTCTGTGCTCTGGTGGACCGGCGAAGATATTCCTTTCGTACCAAACAAGCGCTTTGGCGGCTACTGCGTGGGCGGCAAAATCGCGCCGATCTTCTTTAATACGATGGAAGACGCTGGCGCATTGCCAATCGAGTTCGATGTAACGAATTTGAATATGGGCGACGTCATCACAATTTACCCATACGACGGTAAAGTTGAAAAAGACGGCCAAGTCGTGACGACATTCAGCTTAAAAACTGAAGTCTTGCTTGACGAAGTTCGCGCAGGTGGCCGTATTAATTTGATTATCGGCCGTGGTTTAACGAGCAAGGCACGTGAAGCGTTGGGTTTACCTGCTTCAACAATCTTCCGCTTGCCGCAAGACCCAGCAACTTCGACCAAGGGCTTTACACAAGCGCAAAAAATGGTTGGTCGCGCATGTGGTTTGCCAGAAGGCCAGGGTGTTCGTCCGGGCACATACTGCGAGCCAAAAATGACTTCAGTTGGCTCGCAAGATACGACCGGCCCAATGACGCGTGACGAATTGAAAGATTTGGCATGCTTGGGCTTCTCAGCTGATTTGGTAATGCAATCGTTCTGTCACACTGCAGCGTACCCAAAACCAGTTGACGTAAAAACACATCACACATTGCCAGAATTTATCCGCAATCGTGGCGGTGTTTCTCTGCGTCCAGGTGATGGCGTGATTCACTCATGGTTGAATCGCATGTTGATGCCGGATACCGTTGGCACTGGCGGCGATTCACATACTCGCTTCCCAATCGGTATTTCATTCCCTGCGGGCTCTGGCTTGGTAGCATTTGCAGCTGCAACCGGCGTAATGCCGCTGGATATGCCTGAGTCGATTTTGGTTCGCTTCAAAGGTGAATTGCAACCAGGTATTACTTTGCGTGACCTCGTTAATGCGATTCCTTTATACGCAATTAAAGCGGGCTTGTTGACTGTTGCTAAAGCCGGCAAGAAAAACGCATTCTCTGGCCGCATTCTTGAGATCGAAGGCTTGCCAACCTTAAAAGTTGAACAAGCATTCGAATTGACCGATGCCTCTGCAGAGCGCTCTGCAGCTGGGTGTTCGGTTCGTCTGGATAAAGAGCCTATTATTGAGTACCTCAACTCAAACATCGTTCTTTTGAAATCTATGATTGCTAACGGCTACGGCGATGCTAAAACTTTGGCGCGCCGCGTTGCGAGTATGGAAGCGTGGCTAGCGAACCCAACATTGCTTGAGCCAGATGCGGATGCAGAATACGCCGCGATTATCGAAATTGACTTAGCTGACGTGAAAGAGCCAATCTTGGCGTGCCCAAATGATCCAGATGACGTGAAAATTTTGTCTGAAGTTGCCGGCACCAAGATTGACGAAGTATTTATCGGCTCTTGCATGACCAATATTGGTCACTTCCGCGCAGCAGGTAAATTGCTGGAAGGTAAGCGCGATTTGCCAACGAAATTGTGGATCGCACCGCCGACGAAAATGGACGCAGAGCAGTTGACGGCTGAAGGTTACTACGGCACGTTTGGCGCAGCGGGCGCTCGTACTGAGATGCCAGGCTGCTCATTGTGCATGGGTAACCAAGCACAAGTTCGTGAAGGCGCAACGGTCGTTTCAACGTCAACGCGTAACTTCCCAAATCGTTTGGGCAAAAACACCAATGTGTTCTTGTCATCTGCCGAGCTGGCTGCGATTGCTTCTCGCTTAGGCCGTATTCCTACTGTTGCTGAGTACATGGCAGACGTTGGTGTGCTCGATAGCAAATCAGCTGAAGTCTATAAATACTTGAACTTCAACCAAATCGAATCGTATCAAGCAGAGGCTGATTCAGTTAAGGCGTAACGCCAAACCATCTCACGACAAAAGACCCGCACTGTGCGGGTCTTTTTTTGCCTAAGCACTTCATTGCTAAGTGATTTTTTCTTGCTCCGATCTTTGATTTAAGGCAAAATTGCGGGCTTTTTCGGGTCAGGCCTTTGGGTTTGATTTTTATCTATTGATGGCTTGCCCACCCATCGGGCGCTGGTTGTATTGGCGAACAAAGTGGCAAGACCTTCTAGCCCAGGAGGTATTGGACATGTCCAATCTGGCTACAGCAGCGCCAATGATTGAATCAATGTCGCAGCTGGATCTTTCTACACCACTACCTGTTGCCGCTTATTTTGACGAGGCGCTGTTTAAGCAAGAGCTCGCCAAATTGTTCGCGAATGGTCCGCGTTATATCGGCCATGAACTGATGGTTCCCGCTGTGGGTGACTACCATGTTTTAGAGGCGAGCAATGGCTCGCGATATCTAAAGCGCACCGATGACGGTGTGAAACTTCTTTCTAATATCTGCCGGCACCGCCAAGCTAAAATGCTTGATGGTCGTGGCAATGCCACGCATACAGTTTGCCCATTGCATCGCTGGACTTACGACCAGCATGGTCAATTACTAGGTGCACCGCACTTTCCAAGCAAACCTTGCCTGCATCTGCCAGAGACATCTTTGCAGAATTGGAACGGGCTTCTCTTTGAGTCTGGGCGCGATATTGAGCGCGACTTGAAAAATCTAGGGGTACGTGAAGATCTTGATTTTTCAAAGTACGTATTTCACAGCGTGGCGGTCGACGAGTATGAAGGTAATTGGAAAACCTTTATCGAGGTCTATCTCGAAGATTATCACGTCGTGCCATTTCACCCTGGATTGGGCAAGTTCGTTGATTGCAACGAGCTCAAATGGGAGTTTGGTGATTGGTACTCGGTACAAACCGTCGGCGTGCATCACGAATTAGCTCGGCCTGGTTCAAAGGTGTATCAAGACTGGCATAATCAGGTAAAGCGCTACGACCATGGTAAAACACCAAAATATGGTGCGATCTGGCTGACTTATTATCCGAATATTACTGTGGAATGGTATCCGCACACACTTGTGATTTCGACCATCATTCCGACTGGTCCGCGCAGCTACAAAAATGTCGTTGAGTTTTACTATCCTGAAGATATTGCCTATTTTGAGCCTGACTTTGTGGCTGCTGAACAAGCAGCTTACGCAGAAACTGCTGTCGAAGATGTAGAAATTATTAATCGAATGGAAGCGGGTCGTGCGGCGCTGTTTGCCGAAGGGCGTAACGAGGTGGGGCCTTACCAAAGCCCGATGGAAGATGGGATGTGCCATTTTCATCAATTTCTCCGCCGCGAGCTGGGTGATGCAATCCCTACTTGACGCATGGCTTGTGCTTCTCAACATCAAAGCGGCCTTGGCCGCTTTTTTTGCGATTTAAATATTAATATGACGTATGTGGTGGCAGCTACTAATTATTATTGCCTGCGTGAATATACCCATGATTGCGTTGTTTTGATCTGCTCGTCGTTTTTGCATAAACTTTGGAATAACATCTTTGCATCGCTCGCAATCGATACCCGAACATCTGTTTATGCTTTCAGATTCCGTAGGGTTCATGACTTCTTCACAACGCCAGGGATACCGCGGTTTGCTCGGCAACAACAAGCGGTTAGAATAGGGCGCTTAAGGGAGTGCTTATGCGTTTATTACTGAGTAATGATGATGGATATTTTTCACCAGGGCTTGCCGCTTTAGCGATGTCGCTTGGTGATTTGGGCGAAACGCTAGTTTGTGCGCCAGAGCGTGATCGAAGCGGTTCCAGCAACTCTCTTACACTAGATCGACCCTTGTCAGTTCGTGAAGCACCTTCTGGTTTTTTTTACGTTAACGGCACTCCAACTGATTGCATTCACCTCGCTGCTACAGGTCTGATGCCTGAGTTGCCCGACATGGTGGTTTCCGGCATTAACCACGGCCCCAATATGGGGGATGACACGATTTACTCTGGCACAGTCGCCGCGGCGACCGAAGGTTTTTTGCTAGGCATTCCGTCTATTGCGATCTCTCTTGCATCTCACAACCCAGTTCACTTTGAAACGGCGGCACGCGTTGCGTCTGACTTGGTTAAACGCTTTCAGCAAGATCCATTTCGTGGTGCCGTGCTGCTCAATGTCAATGTGCCTGATCTACCATATGAAGCGCTAAAAGGCATTCAAGTGACGCGCCTAGGCCGACGACACAAGTCTGCGCCGGTAATTCGCTCCGAAAACCCACGTGGCGATACGATTTGGTGGGTCGGTCCAATCGGGAAAGTTGCGGATGCCACTGAAGGCACTGACTTTGATGCTGTCGCCAATGGCTACGTATCGATTACGCCATTGTCCGTTGATTTAACGGCGCATCAGCAGTTGGATTTTATCTCCACATGGATTAATACCTAATGCTGGCCCAAGGTAGCGGTATGACATCAGTCCGTACCAGGACGCGCATGCTTGAACGGCTTAGAGCACAGGGTATTTGCGATGAGGCCGTTCTCTCGGTAATGGGCCAAATTCCTCGCCACGCTTTTGTTGATGAAGCTTTGGCACATAAAGCCTATGATGACGTGTCTTTGCCAATTGGCTTTGCTCAGACCATCTCACAGCCCTACATTGTGGCAAGAATGTCTGAATTGGTTAATGCCGTGCCGCAGCATGGTATTATTTTAGAAATCGGCACCGGCTGCGGCTACCAAACAAGCATTCTCGCCAAGCTATTCAAAACAGTTCATAGCATTGAGCGAATTGGCGGCCTTGTACGCAACACCCGCGACCGACTCGGTGAACTACAAATTCATAACGCACGACTAAGGCATGCCGACGGCAGCAAAGGCTTGCCAGAGCTCGCTCCGTTTGATGCAATTCTCATTACTGCTGCCGCGCCCATCGTGCCAGAAAATCTAATGGACCAACTGGCCATGGGGGGGCGCCTTGTATTTCCGGTCGGCGACTCGGATCAGGAGTTGCGTATGATTGAGCGACTACCCGATGGTTTTACCGAAACACGCCTAGAGAAGGTCAAGTTTGTTCCAATGCTGCCCGGCACGGCCTAATCAAACCCACTCAGTTCAATTTAAGCTTTAAGGAGTATATGCATGAGTGTTAGTCGTCTCAGCATTGTATCTGCATTGTTTTTGGGCGCTTGTAGTAGCACCCCACACACCCCCGCGCCGATTGTTGATAAAACCCAGCCCAATACCGTGTCGGCAACTACACCAACAGCCAACACAATCGCAACGCTAAAAGAAACATCCAATCATAATGCAGGCACCTACACCGTCAAGGCCGGCGAAGGCCTCTATCGCATCGCGCTTGATCACGGTCTTGCTTACAAAGACTTGGCTGCCTGGAATGGAATTGCTGATGTCAATTCGCTTAAAGTTGGTCAAGTCTTGAGGCTAAGTCCTGCTGGTACAGAGCAAAATTCAGGGGTGGAGGTTCGACCACTTACTGATGCTGCGCCCATCTCAAGTACGGGAGCACCCCTAAAAACGGAGGTCGTAGCGAATGGCGGCATTAAAAAGTATCCACGCGCGGTAAAAGAGGGCTATTCGGAGCAAGCAGCATCTTCGATTGCTGGCCAAGCCGATGGTGAAAAAGTTGTTCTAAAACAACAAAGCTCAGTTGCTGGCGCAAGTACGGCAACGACAAAACCGAATGGCTTGATAGCCTCTGGCGCCAAAGTAGAAAACGCTGATAAAACAAGCTCTGCAGAGGTACCTTCATCGGCCTCTAGTAATACCACTGCAGCAAATTGGGGGTCACCAACAGCTGGCAAAGTGACCACGCCATTCACAGTGGAGCGTAAAGGCATTGATATTGCAGGACAAATGGGGCAATCTATAGTTGCGTCAGGGGGCGGTAAGGTCGTTTACGCCGGAGCGGGGCTCAGGGGCTATGGCAAAATGATTATTATTCAGCATGCGGATGGATTTTTGTCGGCCTATGCACACAACAGCAAACTGATCGTAAAAGAAAATGATGTCGTTAAAAAAGGCGAGAAAATCGCCGAGATGGGAAATACAGATAGCGACCAGGTGAAGCTACACTTTGAACTCCGTAAGTTTGGTAAACCTGTCGATCCTAGTAACTATATAAAACTAAACTAGAGATACATCATGAGCGATCAACTGGATATATTAGAAGAAGAACTTGTTGAAGAAGAAGACCTGGCCGAGGTCGAAGCTGAAGATGCAGAAGCTGAGGTAGACAGCAAGGATGAGTCAGATCGTTACACGGCAGAAAGTACTGGCGACGTTACTCAGATTTATTTAAATGAGATTGGGCAGAGTAAATTATTGACGCCGGACGAAGAGCGAGCGCTTTCGCGCCGCGTTGTTCAAGGTGATTTTTCTGCACGACAAAAAATGATTGAGCACAATCTGCGCTTAGTCGTAAATATCGCCAAGCACTACATCAATCGCGGCATGACTTTGCTTGATTTGATTGAAGAGGGCAATATTGGCCTGATGCACGCACTGGAAAAATTTGATCCTGAGCGCGGCTTTCGCTTTTCAACTTACGCGACTTGGTGGATTAGACAAAGTATCGAGCGCTCAATCATGAATCAGTCTCGAACTATTCGCCTGCCAGTACATGTTATCAAAGAGTTAAACGTCTATCTGCGAGCGCAGCGTCACCTTGAGGCGAGCTTAGGGCATGAGCCAGCTATCGAAGATATTGCTCATCTGGTTGGCAAAGATGTGGAAGAAGTTCGCCGTGTAATGAGCTTAAATGAGCGCGTTGCTTCGCTTGATGCGCCACTTGATATTGACCCCATGCTATCGATTGGCGAGTCCATTCCTGATGATCAACATGATGGTCCTGAGGCCATCCTGCAAAATAGCGAAGTAGAAAAATACGTCAAAGAATGGCTAAAACAACTCAATGATAAGCAACGAATGGTGATTGAACGTCGCTACGGCTTAAATGGCTATGAAATCTGTACGCTAGAAGATTTGGCTGCCAATTTGAGTTTGACGCGTGAACGTGTTCGGCAAATTCAAATTGAGGCGCTTGATCAGTTGCGTCGAATTTTACGCCGTTACGGTGTAAGCCGTGATGTGGTTCTGTAAAACCCCACAAATTGCATTGCGTTAAAAAGAAAAATCCAGGCGAATGACTGGATTTTTTGCTTATGTATTTAGCTGTAGATATTTATAGTAAATATCTGCAAGGCAATACCCTTAGATGCCGCGAAGTAACTCATTAATACCTACTTTGGAGCGAGTTTTCGCGTCTACTTTCTTCACGATTACAGCGCAATATAGACTGTATTTGCCGTCTGCAGAAGGTAGATTGCCAGAAACAACGACTGAGCCTGCTGGAATGCGGCCGTAAGTCACTTCGCCAGTTTCACGATCGTAAATGCGGGTCGATTGGCCAATGTAGACGCCCATCGAAATCACAGAACCTTCTTCAACGATAACGCCTTCAACGACTTCAGAGCGTGCGCCAATAAAGCAATTGTCTTCAATAATGGTTGGGCCGGCTTGTAGTGGCTCCAAAACACCACCAATACCAACGCCACCAGACAAATGTACGTTCTTGCCGATTTGGGCACAAGAACCAACTGTTGCCCAAGTATCCACCATCGTGCCTTCGTCAACGAATGCGCCGATGTTAACGTAAGAAGGCATTAGAACAACGTTTTTGCCAATGTAAGAGCCTTTACGTGCTACTGCGCTAGGTACTACGCGGAAGCCACCATTGCGAAAATCTTCTTCAGTGTAATCAGCAAATTTGCTAGGCACTTTGTCGAAAAATTTTGTGCAGCCACCATCTAGCACCACATTGTCATTGATGCGAAACGAAAGCAAGACCGCTTTCTTGATCCATTGGTGAGTAAACCAATCGCCATCGATTTTTTCTGCAACGCGTAATTGACCTTGGTCTAGCGCAGCAATGACTTCGTTAACAGCTGCGCGTAGATCGGCAGAAACGTTGCTTGGAGTAATGTCGGCACGGTTTTCAAATGCGGTTTCGATAATGGCTTGCAAATTGCTCATAATTAAATTTCCTTGGTGGGTAATTTCGATTTAAATTTATTTACTTAAGTGTGTGGCAATATTGAACAATGCGCTCAGCTGCCGCGACGCACTCATCAATCGGTGCAACTAAGGCGATACGAATAAATCCTAGGCCTGGGTTGGTTCCATGGGCTGATCGTGCCAAATAAGAACCTGGCAATACGGTAACATGCTGCTGCTCAAACAATCCAGTAGCGAACGCCTCATCATCAATTGGCGACTTGGCCCAGAGATAAAAAGCTGCGTCTGGCATTGATACGTCCAATGCAGTTTGTAAAACCGAAGTCACGGCTGCAAATTTTTCAGAATACAATTTTCTATTTTCAATAACGTGTACTTCGTCATTCCATGCAGTCGCACTTGCAGCCATCACCATAGGGCTCATCGCGCAGCCATGGTAAGTACGGTATAGCAAAAACTTAGCAATGATTGCTGGATCTCCGGCTACGAAGCCTGATCGCATACCTGGTACATTTGAACGCTTTGATAGAGATGAAAACATCACCAATCGCGAAAAATCACGACCTAATTTGTGTGCGGCTTCTAAACTACCCAAGGGCTTGTTTTCACCAAAATAAATTTCTGAATAGCACTCGTCAGACGCAATCACAAAGCCGTATTGATCAGAAAGTTTAAAAAGTCGCTCCCAGTCACTCAGCGAAGCTACTGCGCCCGTCGGATTGCCTGGTGAGCAAACAAAAACTAGCTGAGTATTTGCCCAAATCTCTTCGGGTACGCTATCCCAGTCTGGCTGGAAACGATTCTCAGACATGCAATTGACAAACCATGGCTCGGCGCCCGCCAAAAATGCGGCACCCTCGTAAATTTGATAAAACGGATTGGGCGAAAGAACGATAGGGCGCACGGCGGTTGGATCAATCACGGCTTGAGCAAAAGCAAAGAGAGCTTCCCGACTGCCGTTGACAGGCAGAATTTGCGTGGCGGCATTGAGTTCTGGGATCCCGTAGCGACGGGTCGCCCAGTTGCTAATGCTTTGGCGCAACTCATCAGAGCCCAGTGTTGCCGGGTAGCTCGACAAACCCGCCATATTATTGCTCAAAGCATCTTTAACCAAGGTTGGCGCTGGATGCTTAGGCTCGCCAATCGATAGGTTGATATGTTTGAGTAGCGGATTGGGCGTAATCTCAGCAAAAAGTTGACGCAGTTTTTGGAATGGGTAGGGCTGAAGTAGGTCTAGTCGCGGCGACATAGCGCGGCTCTTTGATGATTAGGGAAGACCGCAATTATAGCCTCTTGCGTGCACACTGTGCCACGCAAGAAGTAACAAAAAACATTTACTTTGTGAGGCTAGGGAAGTGGATCAGAAATTTTCTTAGCTTGGGCTCGACCACCGCTCGGCAATAGGGTTGATGAGGATGGTTGCTGTAGTAATCATGATGCTCTACTTCCGCCGGCCAAAATTGACCGGCGAACAAAACCTCGGTCACGATAGGGCCTGCAAATGAATCTTTTAGATCATGTAGTTTGCTTTTGATGCTTTGAATTTGATCTTCGTTGCTTGCAAAGATTGCCGACCGATACTGAGTGCCGACATCATGCCCTTGCCGATTGAGTGTCGTAGGGTCGTGAATGGCAAAAAATATATCCAACAACTGCGAACGTGTAATTACCAACGGATCAAATGTGACTTGCACCACCTCGGCGTGTCCAGTATCGCCTCGGCAGATTTGCTCGTACGTTGGCGACTCAATACGCCCTCCCATATAACCAGAATTGGCACTATAAACGCCACGAGCTTGCAAGAAAACAGCTTCGAGACACCAAAAACACCCGCCAGCCAAAGTTATCGTTTCAAGCATCAATCACCTCATTGCCTTGCGGTTCGTAAATTACTCGGTTGCTCGGCGTTAAAATTGGTTCGAAATGGGTTGATATCCAAGCCGCCACGCCGAGTGTAGCGCGCATACACGGCAAGCTTGAGTGGCGCACAGTCGCGCATGATATCGACGAAAATGCGTTCTACACACTGCTCATGAAATTCATTGTGATTTCGGAATGAAATTAAATAGCGCAATAAACTTTCTCGATTAATTGCACTGCCTGTGTATTGAATCTGGACACTAGCCCAGTCTGGCTGCCCCGTTACTAGGCAGTTTGACTTAAGGAGGTCTGATGTCAGTGTTTCACTAATGGTTCGGTCGGTGGGGTCGCAACGCAGAATCCCTGCGTGTGGGGCGTATAGGTCAATTTCAATGTCAAGATTGTCGATATTGTAACCAGTAAGCTCGCCAAATTTGAACTGACTAAACAGCGCCGGCTCGATTAGCTTGACCTGCACAGGAGCACTAACGCTCTCTGAAATGTCTTTTTGTAAAATACGACTTAGCTGCTCAAAGTTTTCTACTTTTGTTTGGTTAAAGCTATTTAGGTAGAGCTTAAAAGACTTCGATTCAATGATGTTCGGGCTGTCAGCAGGGATTTGAAAGGTCGCAATTGCTACCTGAGGCTTGCCTTTGCTGTTTAACCAAGAAAGCTCGTAGCCATTCCAAATATCTACCCCAAAGAAAGGCAAGGCAGTTTCAATGCCGATCTCCTTACGCTTTTGCTCGCGGGGAATAGGAAAAAGCAGGCTTGGGGTGTAATCCGTAATGTAGTCGCTGGTTTTGCCAAGCGGTGACAATAAAACATCGCTCATAAATATTTCCAAAGATTATCGATACTTGCGAATCAAGCCTACCATAACCCCAAATATTTCCAAGCTTGATTCGGGGCGAATGATTGAAAAGTCAGCGTTGTGCGGGATTAAATAATAGCCTTGCTTGTCTTTTCCCAGCTCTTTGAGCGTGTATTCGTTGTCAATGATCGCCACCACAACGTCCCCAGCATGGGCAGCGTGACGCTTTTCAACCACGGCAATGTCGCCATCAAAAATGCCTGCGTCCATCATCGAGTCGCCTTTAATCTTCACCAAAATAGATGAGGAAGGTCTCGGCATGAGGTATTCATCAAGCGAAATGGCTTCACTCATCGCGTCGTTTGCTGCTGCTGGCAAGCCTGCTGGCAAATTAAAATCAGCCAATTCGCGCTCAAAAAAACGCTTGGTCGGAGCTAGTCGTTTATCGGGGGTTACTTCAATAAAGCCTGCGAGCGTTAATCTTTTTACCAATGCCGAAACTGCGGATTTTGATGCCATGCCTAGCAACTCACCAATCGCAGAGTAGGAGGGGATGTTGCGGTAATCGGCGTAGTAATCCTGTAATTTGCCGAGGTATTCATTGTCACGATTGGGGTTGGCCATGGCGCACCTCTTTAATGGTATATGCTATATAGCGTATTGAACGTTCGTTCTTTCGTCAAGTGTCGTTTTAGTTTAGCCACGCCTCGCGAGTGTCGATTACAATCTCGCCAATTATTAAATTATGGGTTAAGTCTATTGTGCGTATTTTGTTGGCTCCAATGGAAGGTCTACTCGATTGTGTTTTACGTGACGTTATCACCCAGGCCGGCGGCATCGATCTTTGCGTTACCGAGTTCATTCGTGTGAGCGGCAGCCTGTTGCCTTACCGAACGTTTGAGCGCATCGCACCAGAACTTAATCAACAGAGTCACACGCCCAGCGGCGTACCTGTACGTGTTCAGCTCTTGGGGTCAGATCCAATTTGCCTTGCTGAAAACGCAGCCCGACTGGCTGAACTCAATCCGTACGGTATTGATTTGAACTTTGGTTGCCCAGCCAAAACAGTCAATCGCCACCGTGGCGGCGCCGTACTACTTAAAGAGCCAGAGACGATTTATCAGATCGTAAAAGCAGTTCGCGATGCGGTGCCGGGGTATATTCCCGTAACCGCTAAAATGCGCCTCGGCTATGAAGATACCTCTCAGGTCGTTGCGTGCGCACAAGCCATTGAGCAGGCGGGCGCGGCGGAGGTTGTTGTTCATGCTCGCACCAAGGTGGATGGCTACAAGCCACCTGCTTACTGGGAATGGATAGCGCTAATTAAGGAGCAGGTCGGTATTTCTGTAGTTGCTAATGGCGAAATCTGGACCGCCGAAGAATTTAAACGCTGCCAACTCATTTCAAATTGCGATGACATCATGCTGGGCCGTGGGATTGTTGCTAACCCAGGCTTGGCGCTTGAGGCGAAAACCGGGCGAGCGCTAACTTGGGTTGAGTTGCAGCCCTTATTTGCCACCTTTTGGCAGCAAGTACTCATTCATTGCTATCCAAAATATCAAGCAGGGCGTTTAAAGCAATGGCTTAACTATTTGCGCAAACACTACCCAGAGGCGGAGGTTTTGTTTCAGCAAATCAAAACATTGAGTCAGCCCGAACAAATCGAGACGTTTTGTGCTGATTTGCTGGGCTTAAGTCAATCGGGCAAGGTTTGAATGAGTTGCTCTAAAGTCTCGATTTGAGTTTTTCCATTTGCTTCGCAGTAGCGCTTTAATTTTTGATGCAGGCTGGCATCAATTTCAACCGAGAGTGCTTTGGGTAGGCGTTGATTATGATCTCGCGTTGCGCGACCCACCTGAAGAGAGCGCGACCTGCGCTTTCTTTCTGCTGCGCTCATTGCTCGGCCAAGAATGGCGGGACGTCCGCGCTTTTTAGGGGTTGGCATTTCAGGTAGTTCGAGGGTGTGTTGATCGCTAGGGTGCTTCATTGTGTGACAAGTCGCAAATGCTGGCGCTTTATTATCACGTAGACGCGGCATTTCAGCAAGCCCATCCCAGTCACAACACCATAACTACTGACCCACATCAGCGCTTGGCACGAATAATTACGAATTTGTCATTCTGTGCAGCGACAAGCACGTTACGAAACCAGCGCTTTAAATCTGCCTGGTAGTTTAAGTGGCGATTAGCCACAATCCATAGCTCGCTGGCTGGCCCCATGCAAGCCTTTGCTTGGCTAAACATGCTCATTGCAATGTCGGTAGTGACCGTGTTTTGCTGATGAAAGGGCGGGTTTATTAAAATTAAATCAAAGATTTGCTCGTAACCAAATAGCCCATCGTTGTGCGCGAGTTGATAGGTTGCGCTAGGGAAATTACCAGTAAAGCTTGAGCGCGCCGATTCGACTGCAGCCAAGGAATCGTCCGTTAATGTGAGAACAGCATCGGGGTGTAACTGGTGGTACGCAAGCGAAAGTAAACCATTGCCACAGCCCACATCGGCTACCGTTTTGGCGCATGGCAGCAGCTTGAAGTTTTCAATAAAAAATCGTGAGCCGATGTCTATTTTTTGCTCGGCAAAAACACCTGCAGCATTGTGCAATGTCAGATTAAGCTCTGGCACAGGTAGGCAGCTTGTTTGTATTTGACGCTTGGCGGGCTCAAGCATGCCCTTGTACATGCGTGCCTTGCGCTCGGTTGGCAAGTACTGCAAATCAGAGCATATTTGCTTTAGTAAATCTAAATGACCTGAACTAACGTGTTTTTGCATGCCTGAAAAATAAACTTCAAGCGGTTTGTCGAGTTGATTGCATACGCGCTTTAGTTGAGCCTCAAGGAGCGAAATTGATTTGGGTAGTTTTATCAGTCCGAGATCAATCTTTTGACCTTCGAATGCCTGGGGTTTGTGGTTGGAGTTGACCTCAATGGCTTTTAGTGAGCACCAAGAATCATTTACATGGAACGGGTTCGAGGTACCGGCGTGAACGGCGCAATCAATACCGCCAAATGCATCATTTAAAATCAGGGTATTGGCTTGATCCGAAATAAATTTGGCCAAATATTCGTCAGCAGCATCCCAGGCTTGCAAATCCTTGGCGTGCTTAGCAGGGTGTCGACTCAGGTTGGCTGTCGAAAAATTAAATGGCGTCATTGTTTTGCTTGTCGGTGTGGCGATATAGATTTCAGATTTTAACGGTCTTTGCTAGTGGCTAGGTACGGACAGTGGGTTGTGGCGTTAAAAGCCGCCTCCTTGTGATGTCGTTCTGACGCTCCAAGCAACTCAACTTAACATAATATACAGACTCGGGACAGATTGAAGTAAGGCTAAGTTACTGTATTGAAAGGCTAAACTCGTCCCAATCAGCGACACGGACAGGGCCTTGATTCCGTGCCGCTTCGAAAAATCCGCCCACCATTTTGCCCGTTCTGGGTCGGCTTCTCGCTCTATGTGGCTTGCTGCAATGATTTCAAGCGGGTTGACACCAACTAATTCAGCCAAACGAATGCAAGCGTAGTCGTCTGGTTTGCTTCTCGATACTCTCCAATCGCTTACAGACTGTTTTGATGCTCCGAGCGTCCGCCCCAGTTCACTATCTGATTTTATCTTATGCTTTTCTTTCGCTTCGTCTAAATATTCGGCAATCGTTTTCATTTTAAGTCCTTGACTAACGTCTGGAACTCCAGACAGTATTCGCTTTAAGTCTGGACAACCAGACGATAAAACTCTTATTTCCAAACAGGATAAAGCGAAATGTCAGAAATCCAAAGCGCAACGCCTACGCAAGCGAAAAAGTACAACCTGCTCCGTAATCAAATTCACATTTTTGGCCGCATTGAAGACTTCAAGCGCAACGAAAAAGACTACACCACCACCGTAACACTTCCGTCTACTGACGAATTCACGAAACCCCAGTCCGTATCAATTCAATCTAAGACTTCGATCGGCCAGCGCGGTGACGTTGTTGAATTGCTTTGCACGCCATGCGGCTTTTATTCCCGTTTCGAATACTCCGACAAAAAGACAGGCGAAAAGCTCACTGGCTCAAAAGTCGTGGGCTGGTTTGAGCTGGTCGAGTAGGGCGCAATTATCGAGGCGAGGTACTGGTATTTCTCGCCTCTAGTGTCATATGTGACAATTTTCACCCTTTTTTTGCCTTGTAACCGTACTGCTGAATAGACCTAAAACGCCCATGTTTATCGACAAAATTCGCATGACTCAGACTTTCCCGTATTCGGCTGTTGACCCGATTACACAAGCGCAAATCGACCCGATTGCGAAGGTCGATTCTGGCGTGGTTTCTAAGTGGGGCAAAAATGAGGACGGTACTTTCAAAGATGAACCCGAATGG
The DNA here is from genome assembly GCA_963508915.1 of uncultured Deefgea sp. GTDB lineage: Bacteria > Pseudomonadota > Gammaproteobacteria > Burkholderiales > Chitinibacteraceae > Deefgea. Next base: position 51,530 of record CAUOZE010000003.1, on the reverse strand, counting down.
ATTAGTTCAAGTAAGGTATTCGAGCGCGGCTCTTTTAGTTCTATGGTCGTTTTGAAGTCAGACGGTCAAACAATGAACATTGACGGCAATGTGGGTCGCTGGAATCGCCCAGACAATCTATTCAACCTCGATTTACCCGCCACAATCGCCGCTTGTAACGAGTTTATCGCCCCTTATGGCCTTCCACCCTTTGACGGTGGTAAATACGTCACTAAGAGCGCGTATTACGACCCAATTAATGACGCTTATTTCCCAGAGATGGAACTAACGGCATATGAGAAAAAACACAATCTAGGCTATTTCTACACGGGCGCTGTTTTGGATGAAGTCCACTGCACCCGCAATTACGTCACAGGCTCACCCACACAGCTTGAAGCCACTATTTCATGGCTCGCTATGCAATCAAAAAATCGTGTCAAAACCAAGCCACACACAAACGGCGTTGGCTGGGGCTCAAAAGGCACAGGCCGCATTTATTTAAAAGCCTATGGCAAAGCCCGCGAAATGCTCGACAACTGCAAGCATCACGGACGCACAAAAGAAGAAGTTCTTGCTGACCCTGTTTATCAATTTTGTTTAAAAAATGGCGTGTTACGTTTCGAAGCTGAGATCGGTCACAAAACACTAGCGGAAAATCATTGCAGATATTTGGCAGAGGCCACCATGGAAAAGCTAAACGCATTATTCGAGAAAGAAGTGGATTACATCCTTAATCGTGTACGCGATGACATTACCGCGTTAGATATTAATTCCTTAGATTTACCTAATTCGGTCAAGGGTTACGCCTTGGCTTATTTGTCAGGTATTGACGTTCGCGCCCAGCTTCTCGGCACTGGCATTGAAAAGCATAAAACCGCTTTTTATCGTGCTGCTCGCAAGTTGAAAGAATTTGGTATTGATTTGAATGAACCAATCAAAGGCGCAAAAACGATTTCTACAATCATCAAAGTTGTTGAAATCAAACCCCTAGATGATGCCCCTAGCTGGTATTGGAATCATCAAAGCAAATTGTCTGCAATTGCTGCCAACGAATCAGCACTTCAAGAGGCTGCTTAATGGATGCCTCTTCCGTTTCTGTTGCCGACTTAGCCTTAATTGGCATTGATTCACAAACCATCTTGTATGTATTCGCTTGGGGATTTGGAACTCTAGTATTTTTTTGGTCATTAGGTTTTTTTGTCGCTTGCGGTAAGTCTCTTATTCGCAAGATTTAAACGGGCATTTTGCCCACATTTGGAGAAGTTAAATGAAACATTTTAAATTGGTTCGTCGTTTTGGTTCGGTTGTTGTCGGTGCCGCTGTAGCTGCCCCTGCTTTTGCCGCTGGTTCTGGCATTGACACAATTTTTGCAGCTGTAGATCTAACTACTGTTGCAACTTGGGTTGTTGGCGTTGGTGTTCTTGTAATCGGTATTGCAATGGCCTTCAAAGGTATTGACCTTGGTAAACGCGGTATCAAAAAGGCTTAATCCAAAATGATTACAGGCGCGCTCGTTGCTCTCTTTTACGCAATTATTGCTCTGATTGGTGCAATGAGTGCGTTTGTAATGATTCAAGGTTTCAAGTCATGAAAATAAAATTAATTACATTCTTTATTGTTTTTTTTAGCAGTTTAAATGTTCACGCTTATGGCCTATGGCAATCACGTCAAAGTGGCCTTGTTAGAATCGGTTCTTTACTTGCTGATTGTCGTGCCACTACAGCCCCAATGTATGACTCATTAATTTCTAATACATGTAATGATGATTTTAAATCATCTTGCTATATTCAATATTATTCAAATTCCCAAGGTATGAGAAGTACCTGTAATTACGCAAAAGTTTCAGAAGCTCCAGATCCTACACCTGCACCAACCCCAGAGCCAGATAAGTGCCTTTCTAAAGCACAAACAAAAGTTGGTAATGTTTACGCACAAATCGCAGGTGCAATTGATCGTAGCACCGTTGTATCTGACCCTGTTATCGTTGATAAGGCTGCAATGGTTCAGCAGCGCCAAAATATGAATTACACATCATGCGTTGATGGCTGCAAAACTATTGCAATTGATGTTGGCATTAAAAACAATTCAGGCGGTTATACTTATGGCTTTGTCGGTGATCGTATTGTTTACGGTCTTTTTCCGTCTCAATTCACTGGTGCTCAATGTAAAACCTCAGATACAAAAGACCCTTCAAAAGTAACCAACGCACCGCCCCAAGTCGAGCCACCCAAAGCGCCACAATCTCAAAATGACTGCCCATCTGGTACTACATTTGGTCAAGTCAATAATGTCCCTGTTTGCGTTAAAAACGCCCCAGCCGCTAACGCTTCAGGCGTTCCCCAATATACCGCTGATGATGGTAAGGCTTGCCTTGGTAATTGTGATGGATGGAAACCAACAGGTCAGCCTGATACCAGTAATGGTAAAGAGGGTACAGGGCAGGGCGTAGATGGTGACGGTCAACAAATTCCCGACAAATCAGGCGGTGGCACCGCTGACAAGACCATCGAATCTAAAGACGAAAACGGCGACCCTGTAACTGCTCCCAATGCTGGTTTTTCAGATATCAACCAAGATAAGATTTACGCTTCTAAATATAAAAATAAGTCTTTTGGTTCTATTTGGGATGATAAAAAGGACGCTTTAATGGGCACTCCTTTTATTGCATCACTAAAAGATTCTTTCCCTAAGTTTGGCAACACTGGCACTGCTCCAGTTTTCTCGATTAGTTTTTCAGGTTTGCACCTTGGTCAAGCCAATGGCGCAATACCCATAGACCCAAGAATTTTTGCCTTTATTAAAGCAATTTTTATTATCAGTGCTTGTTTTACAGCACGTCAGATTATCTGGTGATTAAATGGCCGCTTTCCTGATTCCTTTTTTAATTGCGATTATTTCCAAGATTGTCGAACACGCCGCTTGGACTGCCGTTATGGTTGCAATTATTTTTGCTTGTCTTTGGCTTCTTGCAACTGATTTTGGTAAGTGGGCTTTTGAGCAATTGCTTGATTTATTAATTTATATGCTGAAGGGTTTTTCTATTGATCTTTCCTTTTTAAGTCCTAGCAAATACGTTTCAATTCCTCCCGAAGTTTCTAATATGCTCGGTCTGCTTGGTATTGATACTGCACTCGGCATTATTCTTGCCGCAATTCTGGTAAAGATTGTTTTGCAATTAATTCCGTTTACTCGTTTGGGGTCATAAAATGTCTATGCTATTAGCTGATTTAGAAGATGCTTGCAACAACGAAGATAAAGAAACAGCAAAATTTATTATTGACGATATTCACGAATCTGAGCCTGACAATTCTGAGGAAGCCATGCACATGTATGAAGAGGCTTTTTATTCTGAGCAGGATTTCTAACAAATGATTAATCTTTTACTTGGTCAGCCTGGTGGAGGCAAGAGCTATGAAGCCGTTGCTTTTCACATCTTGCCAAACCTTGAAGACGGTCGCCGCGTCATTACCAATTTGCCTTTGAACCTTGAAAACATTCATTCTGCTGTTTTGGGTTCTAACAAGCTCTTGTCTTGTCGTCTTGAACGTATCCCCGTCTATTCTGGCGAAGACGTTGAAACCTATCGCAACGATTTCGAACAGGCTTCTGACTTCGACGACCCTTGGCGCGATGAAGCTACAGGCCGCGGCCCTTTGTATGTGATTGATGAATGTCACAAAATGTACCCGCGTGTAGGTTGTGACAAAAAAGTATTAGAATTTTTTGCTGAACATCGACACGCCGGTATTGATATTCTTTTGATTACTCAAGCCTACGGCAAGCTCTCGCCTGATTTGCGTGATATGGTTCAAATGGTTTATCGCGTTAAAAAAATGACCGCTTTTGGCAAGTCAACGTCTTATATTCGCAAGGTTCAAGACGGTATTCGCGGCGAAGTAATGAGCACTTCCGAACGTGAATATGATTCTAAATATTTTCAGTTTTATAAAAGCCACACCGCCAGCGGATCCGCCGTCCTTGAAGCTGACGCAAAAGACCATAGTCCTAGTTATTTGAAGTGGAAACGAGCAAGCTATTTTTTAATTCTTGGTTCTTTGGCCTACATGGCTTTTTTATTGTTTTGGCCTAAAAGCCACGCTGAAGAGGTTAAAAAATTGCAACTTGTCACACAAACAAAGGCCGCAATTCCTGATTTAACTAACATCACACCGCCCGCTGTTGAAATGCCTGTTATGGATAAAAAGGTCGTTTCTGCCTCTCCTGTTCAAGTTGTTAAAAACCATCCTTTTAATGGTTTAACAATCCACATCAGCGGCCTTTTAACTGCTGGCCAACGTCATTTGTATAGCTTTGTTATTGCTCAGAATGGTATGCCTGTTGCAAGCCAAAGCAGTGAGGAATTAAAAACAGCGGGTTACACCGTCGATTATGTTTCGGACTGCATCGCAAAAATCACTTACCCCGATGTTTCGCCTTTTTACGCTCGTTGTGATTTGCCAAAGCAAGCCCCTGTCCCTGAATCGGCCTAGTTGATATTTGATTTCATAATCCTTACCATGTTCAAAAAACACGAGGTTTTGCATATGAAATTATTTTTCGTCTTCTCGGCCTTGATGTCGGGCTTGCTGCTTTATTCCTACGCTAACGGCTACTTACCCCATTATCTTGTCTCTGTAGATGGTGGCGTAATCACGATAGCCAAAGACGATTTAAACCCTCAAGCACTCCCTTTACCCTTAGCTCAAGACGATCAGACTATTGATTCTATTCTTGACTCAACACCCGCAACTGTCGAAGCCCCGCAGAAGGTGCAAAAGTGCCTAGATCCTTCAGGCCGCTTCACATATCAAGCTGCATCCTGCGAATCAACCGCCCTGAAGCAAGTAAAAACGCTAACCCCTCAAGATGGTGTTATTTCATCCCCGCACACCTACCAGTATAAAAACCATGTTCAGCCACAACAGCAGCAGCAATACACCGCCCCTGTAGTTGCATCACTCGGAATTACTACCACCACCAAACAGCGCGACGTTAACCGCTGTGCTGCTCTAGACCGCCAGCGCGAGAATGTGAAGTCACAACAGCGCATAAGGTCAACACAATGGCTTCGAGATGAATACACACGGCTTAGTATTGAATGGCAGGCTGATTGCTTGGGGTAGGGTGCTAGATTCAAAAAAGGAGGGGGCCCCGCTTGCGGGGAGGGGCATTTTTTTAATCATGCACCCACACATAACAAACAACTCTCCATTCCCACAATAAAGTCCCGTGTATGAATCAAGAAGCCATTAAAAAAGGGGCTTTCGCCCCTTATTCATTTTAATTTTTTAAGTATTTTTTGGGTCTAGTCACAGAATTTTGCGTGTCAAGTAGTCGTGGAATAAATGCGGCGCGGGGTTTGCCGCGTTTTATGCCGCGAAAGCTACTTGTACTCGCAAGGTTTGGAAATGCTCCGCAAGGGGGTAGGTGGGTTGCTTTTCCCCGCCTGCTCCCGCCGCCCCGCAAGCAAGGGCGGGTTTGGGCAGCGCCCAAGGTTTTGGCAGAACTTCGCGAAGCGACCCGAAGGGCAAGGGCAGACAACGCTTTTGTTTTTTGTTGTCTGGGCTTGAGTGGCGCAGGGCGTGGCGTCTTGTCTTTAGCAGGGGCAAGGGGCGGCACGCCCTGTCCACACGCAAAGCTTGCGAAGCCATGGATTAATCACCAAAGCAACGCCAAAGCATCAAACCGTGCGAAGCTTGGAAACCGCATTGCTTCTTATAAAAATCACGCTCTACGGTTAATTTTTCGATTAGTTCCGCTTGGCCTTCGATCAGTCGCAATTCTGCGCGGGTCATTTTCAAAACTTTAAGCTCGGCAAGTGTTATGCCTTCCTGCCAGCGATAACCATCAATATACAAACGCTCACCAGTGCAGCGAATTTTGGAAAAGTCGCCCCAAGTGCTCGGCGTTTTTAGACCAGATAAGAACAATAAAAGCTCATGCTCTCGGTCTGTCACACGTTCGCGGCCTGCCTTCAAAGCTTCTAGTCTGCGTTTGCTAATGCCGATTAACACGCGCATGTTTTCATCACAAAGCGAAAGGGCAGTGATTAAATCAAACGAGCAAGACCCGTCTGAGGCTTTCGGTAGTTTTCTCATGGCGTAAAAAAAGCCGCATTGTGGCGGCCTGGGTACACTCTGTAACATCTTTTTTTTCGTTCTTTTTTACGTTTGCAACTTAACATAATATACATTATGCGATTATATGTGATTGCCATTGTAAAAACATGACGTATATCAAACCCGCGTACGGGCAAAAACATTAATCTAGCGCCATGCAGTAAACCACAGGGTCTCCAGTGGTGTTTTTATAAAGACCCTAGTGATTTGGTAAAAAGATTCGAAAAATGTGTTAATACTGCACAGATTTGTCTTAATTCTGACGGCATAATCAATTGCAATGCTAACAGCTAGTGAAATCTCTGGAGAAAACAATGACAGTAACTAACGTACAAGAACTTGATGCTTTAGTCGCACGAGTCAAAAAAGCGCAGCAACTGTTCGCCACTTATTCACAAGAACAAGTTGACGAGATTTTCCGTGTGGCTGCCTTGGCCGCCGCTGATGCGCGCTTGCCGCTATCCAAAATGGCCGTGGCTGAAACTGGTATGGGCATTGTTGAAGACAAAGTAATCAAAAATCACTTTGCGTCTGAGTACATTTACAATGCTTACAAAGATGAAAAAACATGCGGCATTTTATCGACTGATGATGCGTTTGGTACTATCACGATTGCAGAGCCGATCGGCATTATTTGCGGTATCGTACCAACGACCAACCCAACTTCAACGGCCATCTTTAAAGCCTTGATTGCACTTAAAACGCGTAACGGGATTATTTTTAGCCCGCATCCACGCGCCAAAAACTCCACCTGCGCCGCAGCTCGCCTTGTGCTTGAAGCTGCAGTGTCAGCGGGCGCTCCGCGCGACATTATCGGCTGGATTGACGAGCCAACTGTTGAGCTATCAAACCATCTAATGAAACACCCAGACCTAAATCTGATCTTGGCAACTGGTGGTCCAGGCATGGTTAAGGCTGCGTATAGCTCTGGCAAGCCTGCAATTGGTGTTGGTGCCGGCAATACCCCAGTTGTTATCGATGAAACTGCCGACATCAAACGTGCAGTAGCCTCTATCTTGATGTCAAAAACATTCGATAACGGTGTTGTCTGTGCATCAGAACAATCTGTGATCGTTGTTGACAGCATCTACGAACAAGTTAAAGAACGGTTTAACGCTAACGGCGGCTACATCCTCAACAAAAAAGAAACTGAAGCGGTTCGCAAAGTTATCTTGGTGAATGGCGGCCTGAACGCAGCCATCGTTGGTCAATCGGCACTTAAAATCGCCGACATGGCAGGCATCAAAGTACCGGTCTACACCAAAGTATTGGTTGGCGAAGTGACCTCAGTGGGCGAAGAAGAAGAATTCGCACACGAAAAACTCTCCCCTACTCTCGCCATGTACCGCGCCAAAGACTTTTTTGATGCAGTCACTAAAGCAGAGGCCTTGGTTGCGCTGGGTGGCATTGGCCATACTTCATCACTTTACACAGATCAAGATTTGCAAGGTGAGCGTGTCGCTTACTTTGGCGACAAAATGAAAACAGCGCGTATTTTGATTAATACGCCTGCTTCACAGGGTGGCATTGGTGACTTGTACAACTTTAAATTGGCGCCTTCGCTCACTTTGGGTTGTGGTTCATGGGGCGGCAATTCGATTTCGGAAAACGTAGGCCCGAAACATTTGCTTAACAAGAAAACCGTTGCGAAGCGAGCAGAAAATATGTTGTGGCACAAACTTCCAAAAAGCATTTACTTCCGTCGTGGTAGCTTGTCGATTGCACTTAAAGAAATGGCCGGCAAACACCGCGCTGCGATCGTAACAGACCGCTTCTTGTTTAATAACGGTATGTGCGATGAGACTATCCGCGTACTGAAACAACAAGGCTTGGAAGTTGAAGTGTTTCACGAAGTGGAAGCCGACCCAACGCTTGCGGTTGTTCGCAAAGGTGTTGCGATGCTCAATAGCTTTAAACCTGATGTGATCGTTGCCCTGGGTGGCGGTTCGCCAATGGATGCGGCAAAAATCATGTGGGTGATGTACGAGCACCCAGAGGTTCATTTCGAAGATCTAGCATTGCGCTTTATGGATATCCGTAAACGTATCTACACCTTCCCGAAAATGGGCATCAAAGCCGAGTTGATTGCAATCCCAACAACTTCAGGCACTGGCTCAGAAGTAACGCCATTTGCGGTGGTAACTGACGAAGTTACGGGCATGAAATACCCAATCGCCGATTACGAATTGACGCCAAACATGGCCATTATCGATTCGAACTTGGTGATGAACATGCCAAAATCGTTGACCGCCTTTGGTGGTATTGATGCGGTAACACATGCACTTGAAGCTTATGTTTCAGTCTTGGCGAATGAATTTTCTGACCCGCACGCATTGCAAGCGCTGAAATTGCTCAAACAATACCTGCCATCGTCTTACACCAACGGCGCGAACGATCCGAAAGCGCGTGAACAAGTTCACAATGCCGCAACGATCGCTGGTATGTCGTTTGCCAATGCATTCTTGGGTGTTTGCCACTCAATGGCTCACAAAATCGGTGCCGAATTCCACTTGGCACACGGCTTAGCTAATGCTTTGTTGATCAGCAACGTAATTCGTTACAACGCGGTTGATATTCCAACCAAACAAACAGCGTTTAGCCAATACGATCGTCCGCAAGCAAAATGCCGCTACGCAGACATTGCTGAGCACCTTGGTTTGGCTGGCAAGAATGACGACCAGAAAGTGGAAAACTTGATTGCTTGGGTTGATGAACTAAAACAAGTTCTAAATATCCCAATGTCGATCAAAGATGCTGGCGTGAATGAAGCTGACTTCTTGGCAAAACTTGATCGCATCGCCGAAGAAGCGTTTGATGACCAATGTACTGGCGCAAACCCACGCTTCCCGTTGATTAGCGAATTGAAACAAGTCTTGCTCGATAGCTATTATGGCCGTCCTTACCATGAAACTTATGGTGTGGTAGCGGAAGCCAAACCAGCAAAATAAGTAAATCATTTAGTTTGAAACCAAAGCCCGCTTAATGCGGGCTTTTTTGCTTTTTAACGATGTGGAGGAGCGTGGTAAACTGCGCGCCACACTCACTTTTATGTGCGCTTCTATGTATGAACTACTAATTGGTCTGCGCTACACCCGAGCTAAAAAGCGAAATGGCTTTATTTCGTTTATTTCCTTGGTTTCAATTGCCGGCATTGGGCTGGGCGTTGCTGCGCTGATTATTGTGCTATCTGTGATGAATGGCTTTCAAGAGGAAGTCAGAAATCGCATTTTAGGTATGACTTCGCACATTACCGTGACCAGTCCTGATAATGCACTTTACGACTGGCAGGCAGCGATTGATACCAGCGCAAAAAATCCACACGTCCGTGGCGCTGCACCCTACGTGATGGGGCAAGGCTTATTTACCAATGGTAGCCAAGTCAAAGGCGTTCTAGTGCGCGGGATTGATCCTGCTTTAGAGCCAAAGGTGAGTGAACTGGCTGAAAAAATGATTGACGGGCAACTCAGCGGCTTACGTGCCGGTGAGTTTTCAGTCATCTTGGGCTGGGCGCTCGCGCAAGAACTCGGCGTAATGACGGGCGATAGAGTTACTTTGATTACGCCACAAGGGCAAGTCACCCCTGCGGGATTAATTCCTCGGATGCGGCAATTCACCATTGCTGGTATTTTCAAAGCGGATTACTTTCCTTACGATGCCAATCTGGCGCTAATTCATATCTCAGACGCACAAAAGCTATATCGCACAGGGGATGCTGTAACTGGCGTACGCCTCAAGATTGATGACCTATTCAAAGCCAGAGAAGTAGCGCGCGAAATTAACCGCACCCTACCCGACTTGATGGTCGCTGACTGGAGTCAAGAAAATCCAACGTATTTCCGTGCAGTAGAAATCGAAAAACGGATGATGTTTATTATTCTGACGCTGATCGTGGCCGTCGCCGCGTTTAATTTGGTTTCAACCCTGGTGATGATTGTGACCGACAAGCAGGCCGACATCGCCATCTTACGAACTTTGGGTGCGTCACCCGCCTCAATTATGAAAATATTTTTGGTCAATGGTGCGATCTCTGGTTTTGTCGGCACCGCCACAGGCGTGATTGGGGGGCTGTTAGTCGCGTCGAATATTGGCACGATCGTGCCATTTATCGAGCGCATCATTGGTGCGCAAATTTTGTCGGCCGATGTGTACTTAATTACCGAGCTGCCATCCAAAATCATCCCTAACGATGTGATTAGTATCGGCGTCATTTCGCTACTGCTGTCACTGCTGGCTACTTTATACCCAAGTTGGCGCGCTTCAAAAGTCAACCCTGCAGAGGCTTTGCGCTATGAGTGATATTATTTTGTCGGCTCAGCAACTGGGCAAAACTTATGTTTCAGGCAAGCTCTCAACGCTAGTTTTAAGCGCAGTTGATTTTGAACTTAGCAAAGGCGAAATCGTCGCGATTGTTGGCGCATCGGGCTCGGGCAAATCCACCCTACTTCACTGCCTTGGCGCGCTGGATACGCCAAGCTCGGGCGCGGTAAGCCTGCTGGGTAAAGATCCATTTACGCTCAGTGAAAATGCGCGCGGCGAATTGCGCAATCTGCATCTGGGCTTTGTGTATCAGTTTCATCATTTGCTACCCGAATTTACCGCAGCAGAAAATGTCGCGATGCCGCTGCTGATCCGCCGCACGAATAAGGCAGAAGCCATCAAAGCCGCTGAAGCCATGCTGGAAAAAGTTGGCCTTGGCGCGCGTAGCCATCACAAACCAAGCGAATTGTCGGGTGGCGAGCGCCAACGCGCAGCGATTGCTCGTGCTCTAGTCACTCGCCCTGCTTGTGTATTGGCAGACGAGCCCACTGGCAACCTCGATCGCAGTAACGCGGCCGTCGTGTTTGATTTAATGCTGGAATTGGCGCGCGACACGGGCACCGGCTTTGTGATTGTGACGCACGACACCGATCTCGCTGCGCGCTGTGATCGCGCACTGAGACTGGATTTAGGGGTATTGAGCTAGAGGCATTGTTGAGCAATAGCTCCAAGAAAATACCTGAGAAAATTTAATGCCGGACGAGCTAGGCAATGTGTAGCACCGCCCTCGTTGAGCTGGCACTTTAAAAATCCCTTGATATCAAACCGACGAAGTCGGTGCGGATATAGGGTCGTCTTTCTTTGCTTACTTTATTTGACGAAGCAAAGAAAGTAAGTCCCCGTCGCGGATTGCGACTGCAAACACCGTGCCGCAGGCACTTAAATTGAGAACTGAAAATGAGCACTTTTGATTTATTAGCCGACTTAGAACAACGCGGCTTGATTGCCCAACAAACCGACGCTGCTGCACTCAGCAAATTGATGAGTGAACAAGCGATTACACTGTATTGCGGCTTTGACCCAACGGCAGACAGTCTGCATATCGGTAGTTTGGTGCCGATTTTGGTCTTAAAACGCTTTCAACAGGCAGGCCACAAGCCAATCGCTTTGGTGGGCGGCGCTACCGGCATGATTGGGGACCCTTCGTTTAAAGCGGCCGAGCGCAAACTCAATACGCTGGATGTGATTGAAGGCTGGGTCGGCAAAATTCGCGCTCAAGTTTCTCCGTTTTTGAGCTTTGAAGGCGACAACGCCGCCGTGATGGCAAATAACCATGACTGGTACGCCAAGATGGACATCTTGGCTTTCTTGCGCGATATCGGTAAGCACTTCTCTGTTAACAATATGATTAACAAAGAATCAGTCAAGCAGCGGATTAACCGCGACGGCGATGGTATTTCGTTTACCGAATTTACCTATAGCCTGCTGCAAGGCTACGACTTTGTCGTGCTCAACGAGCAGTACGGCTGCCAATTGCAAATCGGCGGCTCAGATCAATGGGGCAATATCACCGCCGGCACGGATTTAACCCGCCGCATGCGTCAACAATCAGTACATGGCCTGACCATGCCTTTGGTGACTAAATCAGACGGAACCAAATTTGGTAAAACCGAAAGCGGTACGATTTGGCTCGATCGCAAAAAAACCTCGCCGTACAAGTTCTACCAATTCTGGCTCTCGACTGCCGATGCTGATGTGTACAAATTCCTGCGTTACTTCACCTTCCTGAGTGTGGCTGAAATCGCCGCGATTGAGGCGACAGATTTGGCTTCAGGCAAAAAACCCGAAGCGCAGCGTATTTTGGCCGAGCAAGTCACTGAGCTGGTGCACGGCAAAGACGCCGTCATCGCCGCCGAGCGTATCAGCCAATCGCTGTTTGCTGAAGATCAAAACGGTTTGACCGAGCAAGACTTCGAACAGCTCGCACTAGATGGTTTACCAACGTTTGAATTAGCGCGCGACGCGAATGGTTTGATCGACGTGCTGGCCGCCACTGAACTCGCCACCTCAAAAAGCCAAGCCCGTGGTTTTATCGAAAGCGGCGCAACGATTGTAAATGGCGCGAAAGTCACTGACTTGACGGCGACAATTACTGAGGCTGATTACAAATTCGGCCGCTACACGCTATTGCGTCGCGGCAAGAAAAACCATGCTTTGGTGGTTTGGAAGTAATTTCTTGGGTATTGCCATATGGCCAATTTTTTGCAATGCCTGCATGGCAATACCTTTAAATTTAAATTCAAAGGCAGCTGTCCGCCAACGGTTGACATTTATTCGTGCCTGGTTTGGATAAACTAATCAACTGCAGCATTTCTTATTGCAGACGCTCAACTTGCCGGCATTTAATGACAAGCACAATGCATCCAGAGGACTGGATGTCACGTCCCCTCTTATTCAGTACATGGCCATTGGTTTATGGTCTTTGCATATCAAAACTCCTGCAGTGTCCGTATATCGTAACCGGCCGCTAGCAGGTAGGAGTCGAATTGGAAATCTATACCGTAAAATCAGAAGAGAATGATGCCCAGTATCTTCTCGCCTACATCAATGACGTTTTGATTCCCGCGTCTGAAGCCTTTTTTGTCTTGTTGGGTGATAATAAAGTTTTACTGCACCACGCTTTTTCTTTTAATGCAATCTTGGCTCACGCGATTGACTATATGGTTTTCATTGCCAAGAAAGTAAGCGCAGCGAATAGAAAAGATTTTATATCTCAATTTGACAAAAGATACTATGTAGATGGATGCGCCCACATAAACAACAAGTTTAAGCTGCTAGATGCCATAAACAATTCATTCAAGCATGTGGAACTAGATCAGAAGAGATACCCTGAACTAATTGAAACATATGGAAATCTAACTTTCCACAGCCTAACGCCGTATACGGGAAAAATATTTTTCAAAACCTCGTCGCATAAATTTGATTATTGCAGAGTTGTAATGCGACCAATTGCTGCAATCTTTAATTGCGGCCTGCAAACCGCCAATGATGTAGATGATTTTATTAATGGCAGGTTACGCGGCAGTACTGGGTATGGATATTTTGATTACGATTATCAACCGCACGATGCCATTGATCGAATGATTGATGCATGCAATCCCGACGAGTGCATGGATTGTGGCGAAGGTATGAGTGACTGCGACTGCCCCAGCTTCATATACGGAGCTAGCCGAGGTGAATCCTCACCTAATAGAGATCCAAACTTTAATTTTAACGATGTGATGTCAAATATTAGTGGCACTCGTGAGTCGCGCAAGTGAAAACTCGTAAGCAGGAATAGCCGTAGGGTGCTAATAAGCGAAACTCATTCCACCTCACCTACTGTTCTTTGTTCAGTGCGTTGGGCTAAATAAAATGCAGCCCAACGTTCACCGCGATTGTTGGGCTTCGCAAGCTCAGCGCCAACCTACAAAACATTCCGCTATGGGTCGGGTGCAGTCACTCCTGCGGGTGGTGTCTTTGTTTTGGTCGGATTTCTATAGGCTAGATCCAGTTGAGGCTATCTAAAATCAAGCTCATAAGCTTGAATCGCATTATCTAGCTCAGCTTTCGTTCGTGTGATTGTCGAGCAAAAGACTGCCATTCGGCCAACGAAACAATCTAGCTTGGCAAATTCTGCAATCACTTCATATTCAGGTCGACCCACATAGTCATCGATCACCAAAGTCCAGCTTGATTGTGCCTGTAAGGCTCGAATCGCTTTGAGCGCGCAGGCCACTCGGAATCGACCATCGACCAAGATTAAGTCGGGGCAGTCATTCGGTAGCAAAGACTCAGTCGGAAAATCAGAGTAGCGCCGAAAGCGGGCTTGACGCCGTTGACTGAGCGCACCCCAAACCACAGGTTGGCTCCATTCGCGTGTCAGGCCGATATTCCGTGGCAAATAGCTTTGCGAGCTTGGGTTGAGATAGTCATCTGTGGTGATTTTTTGCGCCACTGCGTGCAGAAAAAAGCGGTCTGAATCAATGCACACAAATGGCTTGTTGAGTTTGGCGGCTAAATATGTCGAGCCGCCCGAGCCAAATTCTAAATACCGCGTTGCGGCCCGTAGTTTTTGCTCGAACCAACGACTACTTGCTTCGCTGTCAAAATATGGCGCATTCGGCACTGCAAAACCTTTAATGCGCTGGACGTACAAGAATTGGATTAATTCCAACATATTTGCGCCTATTCTGGCCGTTCGTTACAAGGGGAATGCAACGCTTCGCATTTCATATTTTGCCAATCCTTAATACAAAAATCGCCCTGCCATATCACCCAAATTGGTTTCTTCTAAAATTTGTGCGATTTTTTCTTTGGCTTGTTTACGTGGTGCATCTTTGCTTTGGCTGGCGATGATAAGCTCGTTTTTCATTGAATGCTCCCATCCGACCAACTCGGTCACAGTCACTTGGTAGCCATTGGCTTGCAATTGCAGGCAGCGCAGCACATTGGTCAGTTGACTACCAAATTCACGGGTGTGAATCGGGTGACGCCACATTTCAGCCAATGGCGTTTTACTCAATGATTTAGCTTTGTGCTTGCGCAGTACGCTGGCGACTTCGGCTTGGCAGCATGGCACCAAAACCATGTGGCGGGCGTTTTTTTCGAGGCCAAATTTAATCGCGTCGTCAGTCGCCGTGTCGCAGGCATGTAACGCAGTGACAATATCGATTTGCGCTGGCATTTCTTTCGCCGCTGCGGCCTGCTCAACCAGCATATCCAAGAACGTCATTCGCTCAAAACCACATAAGGTCGCCAGCTCGCGTGATTTTTGGACTAGTTCAGAGCGAAATTCGGAGCCGTAGATGTGGCCAGCTTGTTTATCTTTAAAAAACAAGTCGTAAATAATAAAGCCCAAATACGATTTACCCGCACCGTGATCAACCAAGGTGACATGTTCGTGATCGGCTAGTGTGGATTCCAGTAGTGGCTCAATAAAGTTAAATAAATGATAGACCTGCTTGAGCTTGCGGCGACTGTCTTGATTGAGTTTGCCATCGCGAGTCAGGATATGGAGCGCTTTGAGTAGCTCGACCGACTGACCGGCACGGATTTCAGGGATGGCATTCATGATTAATTCCTAGATTGTGAGGTATTAGCCTGGAGAGTTTGCTTGGTAATGCCTCTGGCTCAATACATTGCAGTAATAGAAGTTCGTGTCTTTTGTGAATAATTACACCGCTTCTTTGCTGATGTAGTTTGGTGCTAAAGTCTCACCCGATTTGCTGATGCGGCAAATTGCCTTGGCCAGCCACTTCGTCAAAAGCGAATTGCGCTAGCGGATACACCCGAGGATAGGAACTTTTCCATCTTCGCTCCCTCCTAGCTTTGCCACTTCGTTTTACGGATGTATGATTTATGAGCAAGATTTTACCGCAAACCCATGTGGACGGGCGTAAAAACACGGCTACGCCGAACCCACCTTCGTGGCAGCAGAAACATTGGGCTTGGTTGGCTGCCGCACTGGCACTGCCGATTACGGCCACGATGACTGCTTATGGTGTCGTGGAATATGGCCCGCGCGAAACGGTGGTGATTAGTCAAGTCACCCAAGCTTTAGCAATCCCCGAGCTCACTACCGCCCAAAGCAACACCCCTTTCTGGCGCGAAGAAATCATCCAAACGGGTGATGGTCTCGGCAAATTATTCAGCAAGTTGTCGATCAATGATTTGCAGGCGTGGGATTTTGTCCGTACCGATGCGAGCGCTCGTGCGCTTTATGAGCTATCTGCTGGGCGCACCATTCAAGCACAAACCACGGCCGACGGACGTTTGCTACAACTGAGCTACATCAACCGTGCGGGCGACTTAATTCAAATTCTACGTGAGGGTGAACAATTACGTACCCAGATTGCCCCTGCCATCGCCGAGAAAAAAACTGAATATAAGACGGGGGTTATTAACTCATCGTTTTATGCGGCAACCGATGCGGTGGCTTTGCCAGATGCGATTGCGCAGCAGTTGATTGATGTCTTTGATGGCAAAGTAGATTTTCACCACAAGCTCAAAAAAGGCGATCAATTCTCGGTGATTTACGAAACTGAGCGCAGTGGTGGCGAGATCATTCGCACGGGTAAAATTTTAGCCGCCCAATTTATCAACGACGGCCAAACCCATGAAGTAATTTGGTTTGAGGGCGGTGGCGCTGCTGGTGCTTATTACGATGCCACGGGTAATAGTACCGCACAAAGTTTTCTATCGTCGCCAGTTAAATTCTCACGAATTAGCTCGGGTTTTTCGATGCGTTTTCATCCGGTCTTGTTCACTTGGAGATCCCACAAAGGGATTGATTACGCCGCACCAACAGGTACGCCAGTGCTCAATGCCGCCGATGGCGTGGTGACGCGGGTTGGACAAGATGCTAGTTACGGCAAGTTTGTTGAGGTCAAGCATGGTGATCAATACAGCACTAAGTATGCTCACTTATCGGCGCACGCCAAAAACCTGAAAGCCGGACAAATCATTCAACAAGGTGAGACTCTGGGTGCTGTTGGTCAAACAGGCCGCGCAACCGGGCCGCATTTGCATTATGAATTTAAAGTAAACGGTAAGCAGGTTGATCCGCTGGCGCTCAAGCTACTCAATAGCAAACCACTCAATGCGACACAAATGGCCGCTTTCAAGCCGTTTGCATCGAGCATAAAACAACAACTGGCCCTGCTCAACAGGGTAGAATTGGTGCAAATTGATTAGTCTTGAGTATTAATTATGTCGCAATTGTTTGTTGGGCTGATGACGGGAACAAGCTTGGATGGTATCGATGCCGTCATTGTTGATTTGGCGGGAGAAATCCCCCAATTGGTTGCCAGCCTTGGCGCGCCCTTATCACCTGAGTTGCGCCAGCAATTATTTCAACTGCAAGCGCCAAGTGAGGATGAGCTGCATTTGGCGCAGATTGCTGCCAATTCGCATAGTCGTGCTTGTGCTGAAGTGGTTTTGGCGCTACTCAAGCAAGCAGGCTTGCAAGCTACCGACATTGTGGCGATTGGTAATCATGGTCAGACTATACGTCATCGCCCAGAGTTAAGGTATACGCTGCAAATTGGCAATCACGCTGTGCTGGCTGAATATACTGGCATTACGGTGGTGGGCGACTTTCGTTCGCGTGATGTAGCTGCTGGTGGGCAAGGCGCGCCATTGGTTCCTGCATTTCATCAAGCCCTGTTTGCTAAGCCCAATTCGAATCGTGTTATCGTGAATATCGGCGGCATTGCTAATTTGAGTCATCTTGCTGCCAATGGTGATGTGATCGGTTTTGATAGTGGCCCAGGTAATGTATTGCTTGACGCATGGATGCTGCAACACAACGCGCGCCACTATGACGCCAACGGCGATTGGGCGGCGACAGGTACAGTTTTGCCTGATTTGCTGGCACAAATGCAAGCTGAACCTTTTTTTACCCTCCCCGCCCCCAAAAGTACCGGCCGAGATTTATTCCATCTGGCTTGGCTGAGTCAGCACCTTACAGGACGCACTGATACGCCGGCCAATGTGCAGGCCACGCTGTGTGAATTAACAGCCTGGAGCATCGCTATGGCGATCAAGCAGCAAGGCACGCCGGATGAGGTGTATGTCTGTGGTGGTGGCGTGCATAACGCGCATCTGATGCACAGATTAGCGGCCTATTTGCCACGCCAAGTTCAAAGCACGCAAGCTTTGGGCGTTGATCCAGACTGGGTTGAAGCATTTGCTTTTGCTTGGTTGGCACAGCGTTGCATCTTGGGTTTAACGGCGAATCTGCCCGCGGTGACGGGTGCGCGTGGCGCACGTGTATTGGGCGCGATTTGGCCCGCTTGAAGGCAAGAAAGTGACCATAGAAATCGATAAAACCCTGCACCCCCAATTACATGCGTCGATTCAGCGCTACTGCCGCGAAGAATTGGATGTCGATATTGGCGAGCTGCAAGCTGGCTTCTTGCTCGACTACTTTGTGCGTGAGATTGGCCCGCATATTTATAATCAAGCGATCAATGATGCGCAAGCGCAGCTCATCAAGCAGGTTGAAGCTTTGCCTGAAAATTGCTTTGAATTAACCGGCGTGTATTGGTCGAAAAAGAAGCGCTAAGCACATTAAGGGTATTGCTATGTAGAAATTATTTATAAATAGCCACATGGCAATACACCACAAAACCCTCGGTCAATCCATTAGCTGCTGATGTAAAAATGTAAGTGCACGCGCCAAATCTGCCGCCATCTCGCTAGCTCCTACATTGCCGCGATGCCCTCCTTTGTCGTTTTCATAAAACAAAACTTCGTGCCCCATTTCTGCGAGCTTGGCCGCCATTTTTCGTGCGTGCGCAGGATGGACACGGTCGTCTTGGCGATTGGTCGTCAACAAAACCTTTGGATAGCGCTGCACTGAGGCAGGTTGAATATGATGATAAGGTGAGTATGCTGCGAGCACAGCCCGATCTTCGGTCTTATCCGGATCGCCGTATTCATCGACCCAGCTTGCGCCAGCGTGTAACTCGGTATAACGCAACATATCCAGCAAGGGCACTTCGCACACGACCGCATTAAAAATTTCGGGTCGCTGCACCAAGCATGCGCCGACCAATAAGCCGCCGTGGCTGCCACCTTGAATGCCGAGTCGGCGCGGTGACGTAATATTGCGGGCGA
Source organism: uncultured Deefgea sp. (assembly GCA_963508915.1). Classification (GTDB taxonomy): domain Bacteria; phylum Pseudomonadota; class Gammaproteobacteria; order Burkholderiales; family Chitinibacteraceae; genus Deefgea. The sequence continues at coordinate 32,514 of CAUOZE010000003.1, read as the reverse complement.
TTAAATCTTCAGCCACGGCAATAAAGTCATCAAAACTACGTTGTCGATGTGCGCCCTGCGCTGCTTGATGCCAGTTAGGACCAAACTCACCACCGCCTCGAATATTGGCGACGACAAATGCGCCACCTTTGGCCAGCCAATGTGGCCCCAGGTTATCAACATAATACGGCAGCATTGAAACTTGAAAACCGCCGTAGCCATAAAGCAAAGTCGGCGCGTCGCCACGCAAGGTCAATCCCTTGTTGTGGACAACAAAGTAAGGCATGGCCGTTCCGTCTTTGGATGTTGCGAAATATTGCTGGTATTCGTAGTGGTGGCTATCAAAAGCAGCTACTTGCTGTCGCAATAGTTCGGGTGCATTAGCGGCTAGTAAATCATAACGATACAATCCTGCTGGCTGTAAAAAATCACTGTAGTTGTAATACAGCGTTTCAGTTGCCCACGGTTGATCGACAAATTCAATCGCACCACGGTTTGGTAGTGCATTAGGTATGGCTTGCCAAGCGCTGCCTTGATGCTCGCAGTCTTGTAATGCTGCTTCTTTCCAAATAAAGGTATGGATTTGGCTTTTGACTTGGTCTAAGACGTGAACCGCCAAACCACTGAGAGTCGCATCGATGCCCTGAATGGTCTGTGTTTGGCTTGGCGCCACTAAGCACTGAATATGCCCAAGTTGTCCAGTTTGGGCATCGCATTCAATCGCGAGCAAACAGCCCGATAAATACAATCGATCCTGCCAGCGCCAATCCATGCCCAATTTCACGATTAAATCACCATGGGTATAGGCATACAGATCGCAACGCAGTGGTAACTTGATTTGCTGTAGTGCTAAATCAGCATCGATGCAGTAATAGACTTTTTTATAAAAACTGAGTGCAACTTCAATGATGTCAAGGTAGGCGTGAGCGCCGTCCAGAAAGCGCCACGCCAAAGTCTTGAGTATGGTTTCTGGCAGCACAGCGATTGAAGTCGCCTCATCCCATGCTTGTCCGCGCTCTAGCAGCCAAACTTCGCACGAATAGCCGGCTTGACTCAACTGACTTTCATCCCAAGCTGGGCAAACGAAAACACTATTAATATCACGCCAGTGGATTTGATTCTTACCGAGCGGAAATTGGAAGCTATCGTTCACAAATTGCTGCGTTTCAATATCATACTCACGACAAACGCTGCCGTCGGAGCCAGCGACATTCAGACTAATCAAGCAACGCTGCGGCGACAAAATACAATGCGAAATCCCTGCCAGATACCAGTCAACCTCTTCTTGCTGCACTAGCGCATCTAAATCAAACACCACCGACCATGTTGTATTGGGCGAGCAGTACGACTCATAGGTCGTGCGTCGATAAACGCCGCGTGACTGTGCTTCACTTTGATAAAAATGATAAAGCCATTCGCCGTGCTTAGAAAAATAAGGGATTTGCTGGCTGGCTTGCGCAAACAGAGCAATTGATTGGCGCATTGAGTCAAAGCGAGGGTCGGCTTCTAGCTCGGTGCGGCTGTTTTGATTTTGTTCGGCAACCCACTCTGCTGCGTGAGTATGATTTTCTAAATACAGGAAAGGGTCGAGTTGATTGTTTTGCATCTGATTGCGGGCTGTGTTTTTTATGGTTGAGAATATACGCGGATTATGGCTAGTCAAACAAAAAAGCCACGAGAAACCTCGTGGCTTTTTTGACTTTCAGTAGAAAGTTTTACTTCGCTTTGAAACGATACAGAACTGTTTTTCCCGCCTCAACCGAACCACTTGCAACACCTTCCAGCGCCGTAAATTGATCCGCGTTGCTCAGGATAACTGGACTAATGATCGAGGCTGCGTTGGCCGCCAAGTAATCCAAATCCAACTCTAGGACAGGGTCGCCTGCTTTAACGCGACTACCTTGCTGCGCCAAGCGAGTAAAACCTTGACCACCGAGTTTTACTGTTTCAATACCAATGTGCACAATCAATTCAGCGCCAGAGTCAGTCACCAGCGCAAATGCGTGATTGGTGTTGAAAATCTTCACCAACTCGCCATCGCATGGTGCGACTACAAACTTACCAGTTGGGCGAATCGCAACACCTTCGCCGACTGCTTTGCTTGCAAACGCTGCATCAGGCACATCTTCAATTGCCACCACTTCACCCGTTACCGGAGCGAGCAGGACAGTTTCATTGCTTGATACGACGGGTGCTACGCTCACCGCCGGAGCGGCGGCAGGCGTAACTTCCGTTACTTTTTTGGTGCAGCACCCAATTGAGCGCGCAATGAATCCGCGATTAACTCAGCTTTTGCTCCAACAATGATTTGAACGCTTTGTTTGTTCAATTTAATCACACCGCTTGCGCCAAGGCGTTTTGCAGCAGCTTCATCAACCAAATCAGCATCGTTCACTGACAAGCGCAAACGAGTGATACACGCATCAACGTTAGTCACGTTGCTAGCGCCGCCCACTACAGTTGCGTAGGCTAAAGCAAGTTCAGCAGTGCTGCCAGAGGCGGCTGCAGGAATTGCAGTTTCAGCTGATTCAATAACGTCATCTTCACGGCCTGGTGTTTTCAAGTTCAGGGCAGTAATGACTGCGCGGAAAATGAAGTAGTAAGCAGCAAATAAAGCCAAACCTTGAACAATCAACATATACCATTGAGTTGCCAACGGATTGCGTGAAGACAAGATCATATCGATCATACCGCCGCTGAATGCAAAGCCTGAGATCCATTGCATTGAAGCTGCGATATAAACAGAAAGGCCGGTCAATAGTGCATGGATAACAAACAACAATGGCGCTACGAACATGAACGCAAATTCAAGCGGTTCAGTCACGCCAGTTACAAAAGAAGTAACCGCAGCCGCACCCATGATTGAAGCAACAGCAGCTTTGTTTGCTGGTTTTGCAGTGTGATAGATCGCCAAGGCAGCACCTGGCAAACCAAACATCATTACAGGGAAGAAGCCGGCTTGGTACATACCTGTTGTGCCAAGAACTGCTTTACCTTCAGCAAGTGATTTAGCGCCACCCAAGAAGTTAGGGATGTCGTTGATGCCAGCTACGTCAAACCAGAACACTGAATTCAGTGCATGATGCAAGCCGATTGGAATCAATAAGCGGTTAAAGAAGGCGTAAACACCGGCGCCAAAAGCACCTAGATCTTTAATAGCAAGACCAAAGTTAACCAGCGCGTCGTAGATTACAGGCCAAACAGCCATCAAAATAAACGACACAACAATCATTACCACCGAAGTGATGATCGGTATACAGCGGCGGCCGCTGAAGAATGCCAGCGCTTTGTGTAGCTCGATTTGGCTGAAGCGATTGTAAATCTCGCCAGCAATTACACCAGTCAAGATACCAACGAAGGCATTTTCGATTTTACCAAACGCTTTTGGCACATCTTCCAGCTTGATGCCTTCGATCTGCGCAACAGCACCTGGTGATAGTAATGTTGTTACAACTAAATAACCGACCAAACCGGCCAATGCGGCTGCACCGTCTTTGTCTTTTGACATGCCATATGCAACACCAACAGCAAACAAGATTGGCATCTTGTCGATAATTGAAGCGCCAGCTTTAATTAAAAACGCAGCCACTTGGCTGTTTGCACCCCAACCAGCCGGGTCCAACCAATAACCAACACCCAACATAATCGCTGCAGCAGGTAAAACTGCCACAGGCACCATGAGCGAACGCCCAATTTTTTGTAGATAACCTAAGATATTCACGACGCATCCCCTTTTTTTACATGTTCACCAAAATGGTGATCTACATTGACTTCATGTAGTGTTTTTCGCCCGTAGAAGAAACAGCTGAACTAATTCATGATTACGGCGTATCCAAACGATAGCCTGTTACGATTATTCGCTGACAATTTGCTATTAGCAAGATTTCCATCTAGCGGCACCACCTTACAGAGCATTTAACAACAAACAGTCATTGCCTACGTATCAATTACCGCCGAACCACGAACAATTTTGATCCCTGTCGATTTTGTTTTCTGTACGAATGAGACCTCAGCCATTCTCTGCTACAAGTTTTGCCATATTGTTGAGTTTGCTCAATAAGCTCAACGGATTCGACTGCTTCTTAAACATTTGCAACAAATAATTACAATTAGGGCTCGTTTTCGTGAAAAACATGCCTTGCGCATGCGGAAAGCGGCATTTTTCACGTAAACAATGCGCGAAGTCGGTTTCGTCTGTGAATGGCTTCAGTTAGAATGATTCCTTTTTTGTTCACTGGTAAAGTTTGCTCATGCTCACAGGTAGCCTAGTTGCGTTAGTCACTCCGATGGATGCGGATGGTCAAATCAATTATTCAGCTCTTCGAAAGCTGGTTGATTGGCATATTGAACAAGGCACTGACGGGCTTGTTGCCGTTGGAACAACGGGTGAGTCGCCAACCGTTGCGGTCGATGAGCACATCGAAGTGGTTCGTGTGGTCGTTGAGCAAGCAGCGTGCCGCGTGCCGGTGATTGCTGGAACTGGCGCTAATTCAACGCGCGAAGCGATTTACTTGTCTGAGCGAGCTTTGGCTGTTGGCGCAAACTATGGCCTTAGCGTTGTTCCTTATTACAATAAGCCATCACAACAAGGGCTTTATCTACATTTCAAAGCAATCGCAGAGAACAGTAAACTCCCTACACTACTCTATAACGTGCCGGGCCGTACCGTTTGTGACCTAAGTAATGACACTGCGCTCAAATTAGCTGAGTTGTCAAACATTGTTGGGATTAAAGACGCGACGGGTAATATGGAGCGTGCTGCCGATATGATGCTACGTGCACCAAAAGATTTTGCTTTTTACAGTGGCGATGACGCTTCAACACTACCATTCATTTTACTTGGCGGCCACGGCACGATTTCAGTGACTGCTAATGTGGCACCTAAAGCGATGCATGAGATGTGCCAAGCCGCACTCAACGGTGATATTTCGGCGGCAAAGTTAATTAATGACCGCTTGCAGGGCTTGCATAAGCACTTATTCATTGAAGCAAATCCAATTCCGGTAAAGTGGGCTCTCGAAGAAATGGGTAAAATCCCTGAAGGTATTCGATTGCCACTAACTCGCCTAGCCGATGGCGTACAAAGTACCGTTCGCCAAGCCATGCTTCAAGCTGGCGTTTTATAATTTTTGTCGCTTTTCATCTACGGATACAAACATGCAGCAAAAGAAATTAGCTTTATCTCTCTCTAGTTTGTTCGTGGCAGCTAGCTTAGTGGGCTGCTCTTCGGATCAGATGCTATTGCAAAGCAAGGTAGACTATCGCGGCGGGAGTGACAACGTTTCAAGAAATCCTCTTGAGGTGCCACCAGACCTTTCCTCTGTTGCGGCCAATTCAAATTACTCTATCCCCAAAAGTGCAGTGTTAGCTAATGAGGCTCAGCCGCAAAAAAACACCGGCTCATCAGTCCTCCCAGAATATACAAATGCAAAACTAGTCCAAGCTGATGGAACTCGCTGGCTTGTAGTTAAGGGTGATCCGGTTAAAACGTGGCCTGAAATACGTGAGTTTTGGCTTGGTCAGGGCTTTATTTTGACGCAAGATAATGAAGTGACTGGCGTAATGGAGACCGACTGGCTGGAAAACAGGGCTGCTTTGCCGACAGATTTTGTGACTAATTTACTGCGCAAGGTTGCAGATAGCGTTATTTCAACAGGTGAGCTAGATAAATTCCGCACTCGAATTGAGCGTGGTAGTGAACCAGGGACGTTCGAAATTTATGTGACGCATCGTGGAATGCGCGAAGTATTTGCTGATGGTTCGCAAGAGTCAACAGGTGGTTCTACGGTGGGAGTACAAAAAACAATCTGGACCCCTCGCCCGTCCGACCCTGAGCTTGAGGTTGAAATGCTAAAGCTTATGCTTCAACAGTTTGGCATGAGCAAAGAACAAGCAGCTGCGACAGTGCAATCGGCTGTGGTACAGGCAAATCGCGCTACTTTAGCGGCATCAGGCAATAAACTTGAAGTAAAAGATTCGTTTGATCGAGCTTGGCGTCGCGTTGGCCTGGCATTTGATCGTATAGGTTACACGGTTGAAGATAGAAATCGCGCAGAAGGCACCTTCATTGTGCAGAGAGCCGCAGCCAATATTGAAAAAGAAAAATCTACTGAGTACTTTGGTAGCTTAGCTTTCTGGCGTAGCAAAGATGGATCAACACAAACCACAATGCAACAATATCAAATTAAACTGAAACAGGAACTGGACCGAACCGTAATTTCAGTTCAACCTTTGGCGGGTGGTGATGAAGCAACCAGCAAAAAAATATTGCAAGACTTATTGCTGCAACTGAAATAATGGTGTCGGGGTCCTAGGAGCTTAGGTCCACATTCATGAGGTATAAAAAAATCGACCTGAGGTCGATTTTTTTATACCTCATGAATGTCTATTACTTAGTTGTTGCGCGCGCCACAGTTTTGGCACCCGTTTCAACTGCTGCAACTGTTGCTTCGGCAATATTGCCAGCAATACGTTGACCAGTTTTGTTGATCGCATCGTAAGCATTGTTGGCGCTTTCAACTGCATTTTTCAAGACATTAACAGCAGCACTTGATGCCGGAGCTTGAGCAACAGCTTTATCCAGTGAAGTCACTAGGTTTTTGTTGAATTCCAAAACTTGTTCTTCAACCAGTTTATTCAATTCAGCTTGAGTAGAGCTAGCTGTTTCGTACACTGTACGTGCTACAGCAATTGTTTTTTCAACGTTAGGTTGAGTCAAACCTTTTTGCAATTCAACCAAGTCTTGGATATTTTTAACACCGGAAAGTGCTTTTGCAGTTTCTGCATTTTCAGTCATCAAATCACGAGCAATGCCCATTTGCAATTGAAAAAGACGTTCAACACCGGCTAAGGCGATGTTAGTTAAACGCAAAGATTTTTCTAGGTTGGCTTGGCCAAGTTCAGCAAATTGTTGTTGAGTGTTAAACATTGATAAATCTCCATGGATTAAAGTTGTGCACTGCATCAATCGCTATTTTTATACTCGAAACAAAGTATGTCAAGCGATATTTGTGCGCTGCACAATTATCCGCCAGATTGTTTGTGTCTAACCGCCAAGATAGCTTGATTTCTCAAAGTCTTGAGTAAGTTCAATTGATCATGTGGAATCACTAATTCGTGCGCTTTTTGCTTGTCACCATAAAAAAGACCAATCGGTTTCTTGTCGATTGTCAGCGGAAAAACAATCAACGTCTGCGCCGGGACTAATTCCCGATACCAGTTGGGTATACGCTGGGCGATGCTGTCTGCGTTAATGTCCTCAACAAATACGTCCGCTTGTTTCGCCATTACCAATTGGAATACATCCGAAACAGGCTCAAGCTTGAAGTGGAATTTCGGGATGATCTGGTCAATATTTTCACCAAACCCAAACCGTGCACTCATGCCGCCTAATTTAACATCGCGCGTACAAAATAGAACACGATCAAAACCAACGCTGCGAAACATTGTTTCTAAAATCATCCTGAGTAAATCATTGAGTTTAAATTCTCCAACCAAGGTGTTGGTAATGTCTTGTACCCCAGCAGCAAGCATTGCCGCTGGGTTTGCATTTTCTACCTGCTCAGGTGGGATGCTGGCCGCTAGTCTTGCATCTTGCAGGCTGTCTTTGTCAACCATGCTGACCATGGAGGGCGCCTCCTTAAGCCCTGCAATACTCAATAAACCTTTGGCAAAAGTACTCCCGCGTGTGTCAATACCTAAAATTGATAAATAGGATAAATAGTTTTTAGCCGCATCCGTCAATAGGTCGTGATAAGCACGGTCTTTCCAAGGAAGTGCGGCAGCATATCGTTGTATTATTTTCTGCAAAGCTTGCTGCGCGCCGCTGGCGTTCATGGACACGATGGGAAGCAAGTCAGCCGCTAAGTTACCAAACACACGTAAGCGCTCCCCTTGCGACTGAGGCGCGCGCACTATTGTAGGCAGCTCACGCATACTGGTGACGATGCGCTCAGGGAAATTCCAGCTTTGCACCACAGAGACACCCAGCTCTCGATATGAAATACCCAGTACAGCTTGCGCAGCAATGGCTTCAGTTTCTTGCGTTTGCTCTTGTCGTTTGCCAATCTCAATACTTTCTTCATGAAAATAGTACAAGGTCAGTAAACGCCCCATTTGTTGAAACATGCCGCAAATCAACGCTTCTTCAACATCTTTCCATCCGCCCTTTACACCCAGCTCGCGAGATAAAACGCCACAGAAAAACCCTTGCAATACCGCTTCACGCAAGCGTTCAGCCTGCCCTTTGTTTTGCATGTGCTCAAACAAGAGTAAGGTAATAGCGAGGTTGCGGACGGTATCAAAGCCCAGAATGACAATCGCACGTGAAATAGTACTGATTGAGCCACCAAATTGGCCATAACTCGCTGAGTTAACCATTTTTAGCAGTTTATTGGTTAGTGAAAAGTCCTGCAAAATCACGCCAGATAGATTTTGTAATTTTTCACTCTCAACATCACTTAATTTATTAATGGCGCTAATGGTTTGCGAAAGAGATGGAAAATCAGCAGAGTGCCGCATTCTGCGCAATAAAAAATCTAAAGTGCTATTTTTGCTTTTCGACTCAAGTGACCCAGCTGAGTTGGCGCCACTCAATTCAAGCCAACCGGCCAATGCAGCACGCATTGCACCCGCATCAGCGTAGCGCTCTTGCGGATTTTTCAATAAAGCCACCAATACTAAGTGGTCAAGTTGCGCGTCGATTGCTGAGTTGAGTTTCGATGGCGGCGTTGCTGGCTCATTCGCTGTTTGATGCAAAATTGTATAAACCGAATCGCCTTCAGTAGCCATTTTCCCAGTTAATAGTTGGTACAGTAAAATGCCGCAAGCAAACACATCTGCCTGGGTGCCGTTGGGCATATTTGCGATCACCTCGGGCGCCATGTAGCCGACCGTGCCCGTTAAACCATCACTAACCAGGCCCCGAGAAGTCGCAACACCAAAATCCATAATCCGAACGCGGCCATCGTGATCAACAATGATGTTTTGTGGTTTAATATCACGATGAACAACGCCAATTTGATGCGCAGCAAAGGCACCTTCTAAGATCGAAATTACAAGCTTCACTGCCGCTACGGGTGTTAGTGGGCCCGCTTGTTTTAGGCCCTCAGCAAGCGTTTGACCCTCGACAAACTCAAAAACTAAGCATGGGTGACCATGTTCAGCAAAAGCATCAAACAAGGTGACTACATTAGGATGCTGCAGGCGACTGACAACCTGGGCTTCATTCACCGCGTTTACCGGTTGGCTATGCAGCACCTTAATTGCCACATGTCGATTCAATTGCGTATCTTTGGCAAGGTAGACGATCCCTTGCCCGCCTTGACCAATTTTTTTCTCTACAACAAAGCGACCATCCGCAAAGCTTTTCATTTCTGACTTCCTTTTTTATTCCCTTCAATATAGGCTGCTTCTAAAAACGAAGGGCAATGTAATGAGTGCGTTTGAAACTGTCGGTTTTGTGTTGACTTTATTGGCTATTAGCTTGGCAACTCGCGGCCATGTTTTGACTTGGCCTTTGCAAATAATAGCGAGCCTGCTGTATGTGTATTTATTTTTAAGCGTAAATTTATTTGGCGAGTGTCTTTTGCAATTAATTTACGCAGGCATTGCGATTTACGGCTGGCTAAACTGGGGGAAGCAGAGCTCTAAAGGAAAATCGCTGCAGGTATCCAAATTAAGTAAGAAAGAATGGTTGCTGATTAACGCCCTCGGCGTGTTTTTGATGTTGCTGGTGGCTCAATTTCAGGTGCAGTTTTTACCGGCCGATGTGCCTTACCTTGATTCCAGTGTGTTTATATTTGGCTTGCTGGCCCAGTGGATGCAGGCGAACAAAAAGATTGAAAACTGGCTCTACTGGATTGTTTTGGACCTTATTTCGGCTGGTATCTATTGGTATAAAGACTTGCACCTGACGGCCGTGCTGTATCTTATTTTGACGTGTTTGGCATACTTCGGCTGGCTGCAATGGCGAAAAACCGCACAATGAGAATCGCAGTGGTAGGCCCAGAATCCTGCGGAAAATCGACGCTAGCTCAAAAGCTGGCGCATCATCTTGGTGGGCGCTACGTACCAGAAATGGCTCGCGCTTACTTTGAAAAACATCAGCACATCAATTACTCAATTGAAGATGTCATCGCTATCGCACAGCTTCAGCAAGAGGTTGAAGACTCGACGGCAATCGACAGCGAAATTGTTGTTTGTGACACCAGCGCGTTAGTCAGCCGGGTCTGGGCAGAAGTCCGGTTTGGCTACTGTCCAGATCAAATCTCAGCACTTGATAGTCAGTCAAACTACAGTTTTACACTGCTGTGCTCCCCTGATTTGCCGTGGGAAGTAGACCCGCTACGTGAAAGCCCTCACAATCGTGATAAATTATTTGAAATTTATGCACAATATTTACACTCAAAAAAACAAGCGCACGCCATTATCGCAGGTGTAGGAGCCGGTCGATTTGAAAATGCACTTCTCGCACTAAGGACGCAGTGTATTGCTGCGTAGGCCATTTTTTACAATGCGCAGGATCATATACATAGCGCCAATTATTTACACCACACAGCATGATTCAAAAAAAAGAGCATCTCTGGTGTTTTCTAGAAGTGATTTGTCTTGAAAATACAATGAATTAAACCAAACCTGACCTAGCGCAGAACTTCCTACGCCCTCGTTTGTCATGATGAAAGCATCCGCTTGGATGTAATGCGGTGGATTTTAGCGCCTACACCCGCTAGAATAGTCCGCCTTTGTTTGGCTTACACACTGGAACCTATATGTTGATAGCACCCGCCTTCGCGAATACTGCAGCAAGTGCAGAAGCAAGCTTTATGTCTTTCTTGCCAATGATCGCAATTTTTGCAATTTTCTGGTTTTTGATGATTCGCCCACAACAGAAAAAAGCTAAAGAACTGCGTGCCATGTTAGAGGCGCTGCAGAAAAATGACGAAGTCATTACAACTGGCGGCGTTATTGGCAAAATTGTTAAATTGAATGATCAATTTGTAACACTTGAATTGTCAGATAATGTTGAGATCCTCATCCAGCGCGCTGCCATTGGTCAACGCCTGGAAAAAGGCACCCTTAAGAACAATAAATAATCAATGATACGGTGGCTTTGCTGCCGTATTTATTGGGGTCCCAAGCATGAATCGCTATCCTCTTTGGAAATACTTTCTAATCATTGCGTCTTTACTCATCGCAATGGTCTATACCATCCCAAATTTCTTTGGTGAAAGCCCAGCACTACAAATTTCAAGTGGTCGTGCGACTGTCAAAGTCTTGCCCGACATGGTTGATCGTGCAGACACTATCGCCAAAGCAGCAGGCCTTACACCGGTTGATAGTTTCTTTGAAAACGGCTCTGTAAAGGTACGTTTTAAAGACACGGACAGCCAACTCAAAGCCAAAGATGCGATTCAAGCTGCTCTAGGCGACGATTACATCGTTGCCTTGAATTTGATTTCAGATACGCCGGTATGGCTCACACGATTGCATGCAAAACCTATGGTTTTAGGTTTAGATTTGCGCGGTGGTGTTCACTTTTTGTTTGAAGTCGACATGAAAGCTGCGGTCGACAAAGCCCTAGAAAAAACCGCAGGCGATATTCGCCGCGAATTAAAAGATAAAAAAATTCGCTACGGCAAAGTCAGCCGTGAGCGTGATCGCGTTGAAGTGCAACTGCGTGATGCTGAAACACTGGCTGCCGCCAACAAAGCAATTAGTAAAATATTAGTTAATTTGAAAGTTCAAACTGTCGCCGAAAATGGCAACTACAAGTTGGTTGTGACGTATCCAGAAGCGGCCATCTTGCAACTTAAAAACGATGCGGTAACTCAAAATATTACGACCTTACACAATCGTATCAATGAGCTTGGTGTTTCTGAACCCGTGATTCAGCAACAAGGCGAAGGCCGTATCGTTGTTCAACTGCCTGGCGTACAAGACACGGCAAAAGCCAAAGACATTTTAGGTCGCACCGCAACACTTGAAGTTCGGATGGTTGAAGATGACCAAGCCAAACTCACAGAAGCTATTAATGGCAACGTGCCTGTAGGTTACGAGTTGATGAGCGAACGTCGCAGCGATGGTCGAAACACACCGATTCTACTGCGTAAAGAAGTCGAACTGACTGGCGAAAACATCAACGATGCAACAGCAGGGTTTGATGATAAAAACGAGCCGGCAGTTCACTTAGGCCTTGACTCTACTGGCGCCGCAATTTTCAAAACTCTGACCCGCGATAATGTCGGCAAACGTGTGGCGATGATCTTAGTTGAAAAAGGCAAAGGCGAAGTTGTAACTGCGCCTGTAGTTCGTGGCGAAATTGGCGGTGGTCGAGTGCAAATTTCTGGCTCAATGGGCGTTGCCGAAGCCAACGATACCGCACTACTGCTACGTGCAGGCTCACTAGCGGCACCAATGAATATCATCGAAGAGCGCACTATTGGACCCTCATTGGGTAAAGAAAACATCAGCAAGGGTTTCAACTCAACGCTATACGGTTTTCTAGCAGTCGCACTTTTCATGATGATCTACTATCGCGTGTTTGGTGTGGTTTCTGCAGTGGCGCTTGCGGCTAACTTGGTATTCTTAATTGCGTTACTGTCATTACTCGGCGTAACTTTGACCCTGCCAGGTATTGCTGCGATTGCATTGACGCTGGGTATGGCGATCGACTCCAACGTTTTGATTAACGAACGCGTTCGTGAGGAAATTCGTGAGGGTGCTTCACCACAAATGGCGATCAAGAATGGTTACGATCATGCATTTGCAACTATTCTTGACTCAAACATCACCACACTAATTGCTGGTCTTGCCTTGTTGATTTTTGGCTCAGGTGCGGTACGTGGCTTTGCTTGGGTGCATTGCCTCGGTATTTTGACGTCAATGTACAGCGCGGTCTTTGTTTCACGCGCCATGATTAACCTGATCTACGGCAATCGTCGTGTGAACACGCTATCCGTTTAAGGCGCAGCTAAAATGATTGAATTTTTTCATGTAAAACGTGACATCCCGTTTATGAGCTACGGCAAGCTCACAACGGCCATCTCTTTAATTACGTTTGTCTTAGCTGTCTTTTTCTTGGTCGCTAAAGGGCTTAATTTTGGTATTGAATTCACTGGCGGCACCGTCATGGAACTTAGATACCAAAAAGCAGCGGACTTAAGCCAAATTCGTACTCGCGTTGATGGCTTAAAATTGGGTGAAACCCAAGTTCAATCCATGGGCACGACGGTCGACGTCATGCTACGCCTACCGAATATTAAAGATAAAAACAGCGCGCAATTATCCAACATCGTCCTTGAAGCACTTAAGGTTGATCGTAGCGATGTTGAATTGCGAAAAGTTGAGTTTATTGGCCCGTCGGTTGGTGATGAGTTGTTTACTCACGGCTTAACTGCTTTAGCGTTGGTCTGCTTGGGTATTATTGCCTACCTTGCGATGCGATTCGAATGGCGTTTTGCTGTCTCGGCGGTGATTGCCAATATGCATGACGTGGTAATTATTCTGGGCTGCTTTGCACTGTTCCAGTGGGAGTTCAACCTCACGGTACTAGCTGGTATTTTGGCTGTTCTCGGGTACTCAGTAAATGAGTCGGTAGTTGTATTTGACCGTATTCGCGAAAACTTTCGTAAGCCTAATTTACGGGGAAAAACAGTACCTGAAGTCATTGATAATGCAATTACTGCCACTTTGAGCCGTACAATCATCACTCACGGTTCTACCGAGTTGATGGTGCTATCGATGCTTCTTTTTGGTGGTGCTGCATTGCATGGATTTGCGATTGCACTGACAATTGGTATCGTGTTCGGAATTTATTCATCGGTTCTTGTCGCATCACCCTTATTACTGATGTTTGGTGTAACTCGTGACAATATGGTTAAGCCAGTCAAAATCAAAGAAGAAGCCGTCGTTTAATTTAATGTATTTGCATTACAATCAGCGCCGACGGACTGCCGTCGGCGTTTTTTTGCTAACTCAATCAGAGAGTAATCATGGAATTTCTTGACCTATTTTTGCATCTTGATGTTGTTCTAAAAGACATGGTCACTACATATGGCATTTGGATTTATGTCATTTTATTTCTGGTTATTTTTTGTGAAACCGGTTTGCTCGTTACGCCCTTCCTGCCAGGCGACTCTTTGCTCTTTGTTGCCGGAATGCTTGCTGCATCAGGTGCAATGAATGTTCATTTACTATTTGTACTACTCGTGATTGCAGCCATTTTAGGTGATGCGGTTAACTACACCATCGGCAAGTACTTCGGGCACAAACTGTTTGCCAATAAAGAATCAAAAATATTCCGGCCAGAGTACCTCAATAAAACCCACGACTTCTTTGAAAAATATGGTGGCAAAACCATTATTATTGCGCGCTTTGTTCCCATTGTTCGCACTTTTGCTCCCTTTGTTGCGGGCATGGCAGAAATGACATACAAAAAATTTGCATTTTATAATATATCGGGCGCCCTACTTTGGGTTGGTTCCCTGCTTTACGCGGGTTTTTTATTGGGTGAAATTCACTTTATTCAAAAAAATCTGACCGCCATTATTTTGGGCATTATTTTCGTATCAATTTTGCCAGGTATTATTGAAGTCGCGAAACATAAACTCAGCAAGGCCAAGGCATGATTGAATCGTTTTACAACGAAAAAGAAGCAATTCGAGAATCTTTTGATAAAGCTGCAGACACTTACGATGCGGCAGCGGTACTTCAGCGTGAAGTCGTTGAGCGTTTGTTTGAACGGCTCGCGTTAATTAATTTACAACCCCAAGTCATCCTTGATGCGGGTAGTGGCACTGGTGCGGCCAGCCCACTACTCAAAGAGCGCTTTCGAGACGCTCAATACATCGAGTTAGATTTAGCGCTCAATATGCTCAAAACTGCACGCGCCAAAACGTGCGGACTCAAGAAATGGCTCTCGTTTTTTGACAGCAACAAATCATCAGCCGTGTGTGCTGATATCGAGCACATCCCTTTGGCCAATGAGTCTGTCGATTTAATTTGGTCTAGCCTCACGATTCAGTGGTGCAACACGCCAGATGCGACTTTCAAAGAGTTTTCTAGGGTTTTAAAACCGGGTGGCGTGTTGATTTTTTCTTCTTTAGGTCCTGACACACTTAAAGAATTGCGCGCCTCATTCGCTGGCATTGATGGTTATGAACACGTAAATCAGTTTATTGATATGCACGATCTGGGTGACGCCTTGGTTGCGCATAGTTTAACTATGCCAGTGATGGATATGGAATACATCACGATGACCTATCCCACGGTCAAAGCCGTCATGCACGATCTGAAACATATCGGCGCTAGCAATAAAATGAATGGCCGTCGCAATGGCCTGCTTGGTAAGGCTGCCTGGCAAAAAATACAGTCTCAGTACGAAGCATTTCGCCGTGATGAAGTTTTACCATGCACTTACGAAGTCATTTATGGCCATGCGTGGAAACCTACGGCTAAGCCCAAATCATTGGCTGATGGCAGTCAAATTATTGAGTTTCGACCTAGAGATCGCTAACCATGGCAATTCGTTTTTTTATTACTGGTACAGACACCGACATTGGTAAAACCGTAGCAAGCTCACAGCTGATTCGGGGGTTTAGTAATTGCGGTCATAAAACGCTATGTATGAAGCCTATTGCATCGGGCTGCATACTCTCTGGCGATATACTAGTAAATTCCGATGTAGAATCACATCGACTGGCTAGTAATGTGGAAGCCCCCATAGAGCTCATCAATCCTTATCGTTTTGCGCCTGCAATTTCGCCTCATTTAGCTGCACGCGATGCAAATGTTGAAATTTCGCTACCTCATTTATTAGAATGCGCTCAACAACTCAGCCAAATGGCCGATGTGTTAGTGATTGAAGGCGCTGGTGGCTGGTACGCGCCAATTTCTGAACAATACACGATTGCGGATTTTGCCACTGAATTGGCTGCACCCGTGATTGTTGTGGTTGGGATGCGGCTTGGCTGCTTAAACCATGCTCAGCTAACGATTGATGCTATTTCGCAACGTGGGCTCGTCGTCGCGGGTTGGATTGCGAACCGAGTTGATCCTGCGTTTAAACGCTATGAGGATAATTTAGCTTATTTAAAAAAGCGAATCGCTGCGCCATTATTGGCTGAATTAGAATATGATGACAATGCACTGAACATGGCATTAAATACATCTTCAATTGAGTTGCTGATTACAAATCATGCATCACAATGAGTCGCTTGCGTAATTAAAGCAAATCAACTTAAAAATTAAACTCATGAAAAAAATTGCTTTATTATTAATTACTTGCATTTTATTGGGCGCGTGCAGCCGTCCAGAATTTCAAGGCGCCGATATTAGCGATGGTCCAATTGGTGGTAACTTTACCCTAACCGACCACCATGGAAAAATACGGCATAGTGACGAATTCAAAGGCAAAGTTCTGGTTTTATTTTTTGGTTTTACGCAATGCCCAGATGTTTGCCCCACCACAATGTCTGAGCTTAAAGCTACGATGACTCAATTGGGCGAGCAGGCAAAAGACATCCAAGTTTTATTTGTCTCGGTCGATCCAGAACGGGATACCAATCAAATTTTGTCTGAATATGTTCCGGCGTTTCACTCAACTTTTTTAGGGCTTAATGGCAATAAAGAACAACTTGAGCAAATTACTAAAAAATTTCGTATCATTTATCAAAAACAGCCACTCGGCGACAGCTATACGATGGACCATAGCGCAGGCAGTTATTTGATTGATAAAAATGGAAAAACTCGAGTAATGGTAAATTATGGCGCTGGATCGTCTGTGTTTACCCATGATATTCAACTTTTACTCGCCGAATAAATAATAAGTCTGGAATAAAAAGATGTCAGCAGAAGCAAATGGCGGAGTGGCTCCGATTAGCGAACATGAAGATATTGCCCCTTACCGAATTACTGCGCACATGGAAATTGCATTTGTTTTACGCAGCCTTGCTCAGAACAATGTAAATCTTGGTATTTATTTCAATGCGGGTCGCGATATGATGCTATCTCGCGTACTGAATGTCGATAGCAAGGCTAAACAGTTCATTATTGATGTGGGTGGCCACGCGCCGACGAATACGGCCATTGCTCAGGCCGATCGAATCTTATTTGTCACCGCACTGGATGGTGTGAAGGTGCAGTTTTCAGTTGCTGGTGTTGTTTTCGGTAAATTTGAAGGCAAACCTGCGTTTATTATTGATTTTCCAAATGACTTAATTAAACTTCAGCGGCGAGAGTTCTTTCGCTTGCTCACCCCAATTACTAACCCTTTGACGTGTGACATAACGCTGCCAAATGGTCAAAAAACTCAACTTGAGTTGCACGACATCTCTTTGGGCGGTGCGGGGATTTGGCTTAAAGATGAACAGCACACACAAATGCAAACTGGCATAGTAATTAGCAATGCTTATTTTGATTTTGCTGCTGCAGGTACCGCCAAGCTGAATATCGAGATACGCTCAAGCCATCCGATTACGATGGCACATGGAAAAGTACGTTGGTTGGCCGGTGTTCGCTTCATCGATTTGCCGCGCAACATCGAAACCAATTTGCAGAAATTATTGGCTCATTTAGAGCGTGAACGCAAAGCGTTGATAGGTTAGATGTTTGTCCATTTTAATGCCCGTCTGTAGCGCATCAACGAACGGCAGAACATTTTAATCGGTCACATGCGCCGAATCGTGCCTGCACTTTAACCATTGCTCAACTTTACGGCGAAATCACCCATGCATAAACCCAATCAATTTGATCTCTTTGGTCAAAAACGATTTTTGCCTTTATTTTTGACCCAATTTGCTGGTGCATTCAACGATAATTTATTTAAAAATGCTTTTTTAGTATTAATCGCTTTTCATGGTTTATCCACTGCGGGTTTAAATGCCGCGACTTTAGTCAATATGGCTGCAGGCGTTTTTATCTTACCGTTTTTCTTATTTTCAACGCTCGCTGGTCAACTCGCAGAGAAATATGACAAAGCCACGCTGGCACAATGGATAAAACTACTCGAAATTGCCATCATGATCGTTGCGGGCTTAGGTTTTATTTGGCACAACGCCGCATTATTGATGACTTGCCTATTCCTGATGGGCGTTCATTCTGCACTTTTTGGTCCACTCAAATATTCAGTTCTGCCTCAGTATTTAAAAGAAAATGAAATTTTAGGCGGGAATGGCCTCATTGAAATGGGTACGTTTATTGCTATTTTATTAGGACAAATTGCCGGTACCTTGCTTGTGCAGCATCAGCCGCATGGTGAAACATTAGTAATTTGGGCCTGTGTTGCGGTTGCCATTGCGGGTTATTTCTTCAGTCGATCTATGCCTTCCGCGTCACCTACGGCGCCCGATTTAAAAATTGGTTGGAATATTTTCTCTGAAACAAGCAAAATTTTATCGTACGTCAAACAAAACAAAACCGTATTTAATAGTCTGCTGGGTATTTCTTGGTTTTGGTTTTTTGGCTCAATTTACCTAACTCAATTTCCGAGTTTTGCTAAAGACACCTTGCATGGTGATGCCACGGTTTATACGCTTTTAATGACAATCTTTTCTTTAGGCGTAGGGATTGGTTCTTTACTTTGCGAAAAACTATCGGATTCTAAGGTCGAGCTTGGCTTGGTGCCGTTTGGATCTATCGGTCTTTCTGTTTTTGCGATTGATTTATTTTTTGCCTCTGCTAATTTGCCGGGTACGCTGCAAACGGCTCAGTCATTTCTAATGACGACCTCACACTGGCGTATCATTATTGATTTATTTTTGATTGGTGTATTTGGCGGTATTTTTATTGTTCCGCTCTATGCTTTGATTCAAATTCGTACAGAACGCGAATTTACTTCCCGCGCAATAGCAGCCAACAATATTTTAAATTCATTATTTATGGTGGTTGCGGCAGGAATGAGTATTGTTTTACTTAATGCTGGCGTGACGGTGAGAGAGCTTCTTCTAATTGCTGGCATTTTAAACATCTTTGTTGCTATTTATATCTACACTTTAATCCCAGAATTTTTAATGCGATTTATTGTTTGTATTTTAACCCACACCCTTTATCGGATTAAGAAAACAGGCTTTGAGCATATACCCGAAAATGGCGCGGTGGTACTGGCCTGCAATCATGTGAGTTTTATGGATGCCATGGTGTTGGCAGGTGCGATTCGCCGCCCCATTCGGTTTGTCATGGATCATCAGATCTACAATTTGCCGGTGATGAACTTTATTTGCCGTACGGCAAATGCAATACCTATTGCCCCAACTAAAGAAAGCGCCGAAATGAAAGATGCCGCTTTTACTGTGATTGCCGATGCTTTAGCAAACGGTGAAGTCGTTGCCATTTTTCCAGAAGGTAGAATTACGCGCACAGGCGATATAAATCGATTCATGCCTGGCATTGAACGGATTATCAAAACCAGCCCAGTGCCAGTGATTCCTATGGCACTGCAAGGTCTATGGGGCAGTTTCTTTAGCCGAAAAGATGGGGCGGCTATGATGAAAATGCCACGTGGTGTTTTTTCGAAAATTGGTATTGTAATTGGCGAGCCGATTGAGGCTGATAATGTAACGCGTCAAGAATTAGAAAATACGATTCGCCAGTTGCGCGGCGATTGGAAGTAGTCTGGTGTTATGAAATAAAAAGGCGACTGATTGGGTCGCCTTTTTATTTCTCAGTCAGTTTCATATGCATTTGATTATTTTGGGTGCGAATATCAAACTGCTTAATGATATTCATCCCCAACAAAACCTCATTACCCATATTGGGTACCACACCCACGTGGACATTTTTAAATTCAAAGGGCCCAAAATTCAAAGTACTTATTTTGGACTGATAGCCTTCGACTTGGCCATTTGCCGTATTGGCAATAAATGTTTCACCACGCGGCAATCCGATTCGCTCTGCGAGTTCATGATTGAGCGTCATTGCCGTCGCGCCAGTATCTAAAAGTAAAACCACGGGCTCACCATTAATACTGGCCGCCAAACGATAATGTCCGTCCTTAGCTCGTGGCAAAGTAATTTCATTGCCCTGCCCTGAGCTACTTATTTTCATTTTGGGTTGGTACTGCTGCGCAATAAATTGAGTAAAAGCCCAATAAATCAACAGCAGAACCAGTCCCCAGATGAAAACAATCGACCATGTAGAACGCATATCAACCTTTGGGTATATCTACCTAGAAAATACTGGGCAATGTCTAGGCAGGCATACCTCTACACCACTAGATTTTCGATTTCATCGCTAACCGCCATCCACGCAGCTTCACGCTCAGCGAGTTTCTCTTTTAATTTTATTTCACTAGCAAGGATTTTTTGTAAAGCTTCTTTGCGTTCAGGTAAATATAAAGTTTCATCCGCTAGCGTTGCTGTAATCGTTGCTTGCTCAGCAGTGATTCGTGCCATTTCAGCTTCAATGCGTGCCAAATCTTTTTCTAATGGCTTGCGCGCATTAGCCAGGTTTTGGCGTGCTTCCGCTGCGAGGCGCTTCTGCTCTTTGCGGTTTACATTTGTAGCGGGTTGGCTAGCGCTGACCACAGCATTGGCTGCCGATTTGTCACCGCTGCGTTTTTCTTGACTGTAGCGTGTGTAGTCATCTAAGTCACCATCAAATGGGCCAACGCGGCCATCTTCGATCAACCAGAAATCATCCACTGTAGCCCGCAAAATGTGTCGATCATGGGATACGACAATCAAAGCACCATCGAAGTCTTGCAGCGCAAAAGTCAGCGCCTCACGCATTTCGATATCCAAGTGATTGGTTGGCTCATCAAGCAGCAATAGATTTGGTTTTTGCCAAATCAATAGCGCCAAAGCGAGACGTGCTTTTTCACCCCCAGAAAATGGCGCGATAGAATTGAGCGCCATTTGCCCTTGGAAATTAAAGCCACCCAAGAAATTACGCAATTCTTGTTCACGCGTGTTAGGGTCGATCTTTTGCATATGCCATAACGGCGACTCATTAATGCGAAGATACTCAAGTTGATGCTGGGCAAAATACCCAATCTTTAAGCCCTTGCCCTCGGTGCGAATACCGGATAGCAAGTCTTGCTCACCCGCTAAAGCACGAATAAAAGTCGATTTACCGGCACCATTCACACCGAGCAAGCCTAAGCGTGCTGAGTTATCAATGCTCAAATTCATTTGCGTTAGGATAGGCTTGTCTACGCTGTAGCCAGCAGACGCCATTTCTAAATGCACTAAAGGATTAGGGCTAGAATCTGGCTCACGGAAAGAAAAATTAAATGGCGAATCCACATGGGCCGCGGCAATTTTCTCCATTTTTTCAAGCGCTTTTACACGACTTTGTGCCTGCTTAGCTTTACTGGCCTTGGCTTTAAAGCGGGTAATAAAGCTTTCTAAATGGGCAATTTGGCGTTGTTGTTTATCAAACGCTTGTGATTGTTGCGCCAAACGCTCAGCACATTGATTTTCAAAATCTTCGTAAGTACCGGTGTAAACCGTGAGTTGCGCCTTATCGACGTGTAGAATTTGTTTGATGGTGCTATCAAGGAAGTCACGATCATGGGAAATAATCAGCAACATGCCCGGATACGTTTTCAGCCATTCTTCTAACCAAACAACGGTCTCTAAATCCAAGTGATTGGTCGGCTCATCGAGCAGCAAAAGATCTGAGCGACACATCAAAGCTTGCGCCAAATTCAGGCGCATGCGCCAACCACCGGAAAAGCTCGAAACGGGTTTTGAATTTTCTTCTAATGAAAAACCAAGACCGGCCAATAATTTGGCTGCACGTGCAGGTGCGGTATAACCATCAATCGCATCAAGGCGAGAAAAAAGTTCGCCATGCGCCATACCATCGTTATCGTCATAGGCAATAGCGTTGATTTCAGCTTCAATCTTACGCAGCTCTGCATCACCATCGAGAACATAATCGAGGGCAGAACACGGCAAGGCTGGGGTTTCTTGTGCCACGTGGGCAATCGCCACACGCGGAGGCATTTCTAAATCGCCTTCATCAGCGTGAATTTCATCGCGCAACAAGGCAAAAAAACTGGATTTACCCGCGCCATTCGCACCAACAATACCTGTTTTTGAGCCAGGCTGCAGTGTGAGTTCAACGCGATTAAGGAGCACCTTGGTGCCGCGACGGAGTGTGAGTGATTTAAGTCGTATCATAGGGTGAGATTCTAACAGAGCTCAGCGAGATGACCGAGCTAGAACTGTGTTAATTCAGCCCATCATCAATAAAAAACGGATACCAGTTATAGGTATCCGTCTGAATGCATTATTCTTTCTTGTGAGTAGATAGATACGGTAAGGCTAATTTAAGTTGCTGCGCAATTCATTGAGCGCCCTATCCGTCAAACTACCTTCCAACGCCAATCTACGAACTCGGCCCAGTACTAAAGCATCTAGCAACTCTTGTTTAAGGAAGGCTTTGCCATTGCCTCCGAGACGATTAGTAAATAAATAACGCGTTTCTTGCGGGCTAATCCAAGAAAGGCGTAGGCGTAGCACATCATCTTGCTCGCTAATCCATTCAACCCATTCGCCACGCAGCGGTAATACACTTGGTGACTCCGACTCTTTTCCTTTTGCTATAAATGGCAACGTTTCATTTACCAAAAGGCCTGGCTTTTCTATGGTAGAGGCTTCTACAGGTATCGGGGCTGCCTGAGAAGGCCCTTGCGACTTAGCTTCAACAGGGCTACGCAAACCATTGCGTATGGCCGCTGCATGGCAGTGCACGAGCTGGGCAAAAAAAGACTTAGCCTCATCTGAGGTCATGCCTTCTTCACGCGCGGAGTCCTCAAGCGTTTTTAGCATTACGGGTAGTAAATTAACGAGCGCGAAACGCTCTTCTGCTCCTTGCTTGGCTTGCACACTCCAAATGAGATCGTCCATAACCTTAAGTTTATGGACAAACTCAGCCCCCGCCTCACCTTGCGCGTCAAAGCTTTTCGCCAAGGCCTTGGGCCAATATTGGGCAAGAAATGAACTCACCAGCACAGGCACTTCAGCGCGCACCAACCGCTCACCCACCAGCTCTTGCGCCGTAATCACCCCAAGTTCAGCAATTTCGTGCTGCACTAGTTCTTGCGCATCTTGTTGTGCTGCCACTTCGGCTTGCTTTGCTTCGTTTGCCAAAAAAGCGACTAACTCGGTGAGCGCGTCTTGGAATACAACTACATCATCGACAAATTGACTGCAAACATTACCGACGATCGCCGCCAATTTGTCGTAGCGATGCTCGCCCTGCTTCATTTCTGGCGCATCCAGTGATGCTTCCGCTAAAGTATCAAGCAATAAACGGGCGCTATGACTTTTGCTGGCAAAAAAACCAGCATCGAGCATCGCTACTTTGAGCACAGGAATCTGCAAACGCCCGATAAGGCCTTTGACTGAATCAGACAGCCGATCATCGTCAAAAATATGCTCAAACAGCATCGCAATGAGCTCTAACGTCATCGCGTCCATTGGCGGCAAGTTTTTTGCCCAACCCGAGCTGCGTAGCATGCCCAGCATATTGTGCTGAAAAATCGATGAGCCACTCTCGTCACTCAAGCCCTCTAAACGGGGCGCTTTGTGCTGCAAAACGTCCAAAAAGGACAGCCAACCAGGTGTGTCTTCAACTGGCGACGACGACTGAGTTGCTGTGCCGGCAGCGAGGGCGTCCAGGTGAGCGCCAAGTGGTTGGGCGGTTTCGATTGGAGCGGTAGCAGTTAATACGGGATTGCTAATATTCGCTTGAGCAATCTGCTGCGTCACATCGGTTGGCGTTTTAGAATGTTCTTGTCGTTTGACTTGGTACTGAGGCACCACGCGTTGCACATTTTGGCTGATCAGATATTGATTCACATGGCGATAAACATCGGCGACCTGATTAGAAAGCTCATTTTCAAATGACTTTAATGCAATGAGACGTGCATCAAGACCGGTTTCAAGTTGTTTGCAAGCCTGTAAAAATGATTCGCAAATGGATTCTGGGGACATCGGATTGACTGCACCGTTTTTTTGCTCAGGCATTAAACCGGCAAAACGTTGCTCCAGCTCGGTCAGTTCTTCTCCACCGGTATTTTTGAAAGATTGAATAATCAAGTCAGCAGATAAGTTTTCTTCGTATTCATCATTAGCAACCAAGCTAAGCTGATCCGGTTTTGCGTTAACTTTAAAAAAAGGACTTTCTGCTTTTTGAGTCTTTGTTGAATTGGCAGCCTGCAAGCTTTCATTAAATGCCGCTAAAAAATTCAAGCGAAATTGTTCAGCCAAAAACTCACGTTTGTTATGAGTCTCTACTCTTGCGGCGAAATAGTCATCACGCAATTTTCGATCGAACGTTTTGTCTGCCAATTCAAAATAAGTGTCTTCCAACCTTGAAAAAAAACCCTCCAATGACTGGCTCAACATTTTCAAAGCCAAGTCGCGACAAGCAAGCAGCATTGGGTCCATGGCGGTCGCACGAGTGCTTCGGCTTGGATTGTTATCGGGTAGTGGCTGGCTCATGGCGGGCCCTCTTTTCTGAATGCTTGGCGGATAGATAAATATATTATCATTTAATGATATATAAATATTACCCGTTGGTCATCTATATCCTACCAAGCAAGGTATAAATATTTTATTTCAACACCTTAAGCCATCAATGGCTTGCTGAATAGTTCAGCAGATAGGTGGTAACCCTTGTTGGTATAGTCAAAAACTAGGGCTAAAGTGACGCAATCATTCTCGCACACAGGTAGTTAAAATGACTCCGAATCAGACTATGCAAGCATTGCAAAAGTGGTCACAAGAAAATGCAGCGGAAATGACAGAATTGATTCAGAGTTTTTACGCCAATGTGCCTGAAGAGGATTTACAAGAAAGATCGATTGAGGATTTAGCCGCTGCTGTTCTCGCACAGCGTCGTATGGCGAGTAGTCGACCAGCAACAGAAAGGCTCGTGCGCATCTACAACCCCAGCTTGAGTGAGCATGGCTGGCAATCACCGCACACTGTCATTGAAATCGCTCAAGAAGACATGCCATTCTTAGTTGATTCTGTTGGTATAGCCCTTAGCAACATGAAATGCAGTGTCTACAGAGTCATACATCCAATTTTATCTGTGCAGCGTGATGAGGCAGGTCAACTGACTGCGCAAAATGGTGTGACTTACAAAGAATCTTGGATGCACTTTGAAATCAATCGGATTAGCGACCCCAATAAGATTGCGAACATTGCCAATGAAATCAATCAAGCCCTTGATAGTATCGCTGTCGCGGTAGCCGATTGGCCCAGTATGACCGAGCGCGTATCCAATGCGCTTGAGCATTTACGGGCAGCAAAGCTTGAAAAGCCATCGACCAGCAAGAAAGAAGCGATTGCATTTTTAGAGTGGCTGCTAGCCGGTCATTTTGTGTTTCTCGGCTTACGAGATTACCAGTTTGATGCAGGATCGCTCAATATTATTCCTCACTCTGGCATGGGCCTCTTGCGGGATGCGGGACTACCTTCGCCTTCGCACGTTTGGGCGAGTCTAAGCCCTGATTTACGCGCCGTGGCCTATGCGCCAGAACGCTTATTAATGCTAACAAAATCAGATAGACGCTCACTCATTCATCGTTCGGTTTATTTAGACACCGTCTTACTACGTAACATCAGCGATAGCGGTGAATTATTGGGTGAGCTGCGCATTGTGGGCCTTTACTCCGCAAGTGCTTATACTACGCCGCCGCGCCAAATCCCGATTTTGCGACAAAAAATAGATCACGCACTGAGCTACTGCAACGCCGAACTCACAGGTTATCGTGGCAAAGCATTACTCAATGTGCTGGACACCTATCCACGCGATGAACTGATTGAGATTGAAGTCCCTGAATTAGCTCGAATAGCCGATGGCATTGTGAGCTTGCACGAACGCCATCGCGTGCGTGCTTTTTTTAGGGATGATATTTACCGTCGCTATGTATCAGTCATGGTGTTTGTACCACGCGACAATTACAGCACGGATGTTCGTATTAAGATTGAAGCCTTGCTGATGCAGCAGCTATCAGGAAGTACTTCAGAATTTACCGTTTTTTTAGGCGACAATCCGCTTGCGCGTATTCATTACATTATTCGCCGAACGGCCGCCAATACTGCCAGCTATAACAGCAAGCTGATTGAGGCTGAGATCGCCCAAGTTGCCCAGCGCTGGCAAGACGATTTAAAGCAGCAGCTGATTCAAAGTTGCGGTGAAGAACGCGGCTCTGTGTTGCACCAAAAATACCTGCATGCCTTCCCTGCTGCCTACTGCGCAGACTTTTCGGCGCGCGCGGCCATTTATGATATCGAATCACTAGAAACCGCATTAAATCAACAAAGCATCGTCGCCACTTTAACGCCGGGCAGCGCTTTAGATGCTGGGATTTGGCGTTTAAAGCTCTACCAACATTGCCCGATTGAGCTTTCTGACTGCCTACCATTATTGGAAAGTCTGGGGCTTAGAATTGTCGATGAGCGGCCTTATGTTTTGCAGCTGAGTCCGGAGTCCGCTTGGTTGGTGGATATTGGCGTGCGCCTGCCGGTACCAACCTCACTCGAACAACCAGAACAAAGACAACGCCTACTTGCGGCATTTGTCGCACAAAGCAAAGGTTTATCCGAAAACGACAAGCTCAATCAACTCGTTCTGCATCATGGCTTGGCGTGGCGTGAAGTTTTTGTGTTGCGGGCGTATGCACGCTATTTAAAACAAGTCGCACTCAAGTACAGTATTGAGATGATTGCCGATTGTCTATTGATGCACGGCACGCAAACCCAACAGCTGGCGCAGGCTTTTCAGCTGCTACACCATCCGAGCCATGCCGAGCCAGCCGTTGCCGAAATCGTACTTGAAGAAATTGCGCAAGCCGCAAAAGCAATACCCAATATTGATGACGAACGCATTCTAACCTCCTTAATGGCGGCGATTCGCGCGACGCTACGGACAAATTTTTATCAAAAACAAGGCAATAAAAACTATTTATCGCTAAAAATCGCATCGGCTGAAATCCCGTTGATGCCACAACCAGTGCCGATGTGCGAGATTTTTGTTTACTCACCTCAGATGGAGGGGGTTCATTTAAGGGGCGGTAAAGTCGCGCGGGGTGGCTTGCGCTGGTCTGATCGACGCGAGGATTTTCGCACCGAAGTACTGGGCTTAGTTAAAGCCCAAACGGTCAAAAATACAGTCATTGTTCCAGTTGGCTCCAAAGGCGGCTTTGTGGTTAAAAACCCGCCAGCGGAGCGGGAGGCTTTCTTAGCCAGCGGAATCGCTTGTTATCAAATGTTCATTCGCGGCCTGCTGGATTTAACGGATAACTTTAAAAATGGCCAAATCATTCCTCCGAATGATGTTCTGCGCCGCGATGGCGATGATCCCTATCTTGTCGTCGCGGCAGACAAAGGCACAGCCACATTTTCAGACATCGCCAATGCCATCTCACAGGAATACAACTTCTGGTTGGACGATGCTTTTGCCTCCGGCGGCTCAGTGGGTTACGACCATAAGAAAATGGGGATTACAGCGCGCGGCGCGTGGATTTCGGTGGAGCGTAGTTTTAGAGAGTTGGGGCTCGACACAAATACTGAAGCCTTCACGGCAGTTGGAATTGGTGACATGTCGGGTGATGTTTTTGGCAATGGCCTTTTACGCACCAAAACGATACGCTTGCTGGCTGCTTTTGATCACCGACATATTTTCTTTGACCCCAATCCAAATGCTGAAGTGGCATTTCAGGAGCGGGCCCGCATGTTTAAGCTGTCGCGCTCATCATGGGCTGATTACGACGCCACATTAATTTCACAGGGTGGCGGAGTATTTGCTCGTAACCTAAAGAAAATAAAGCTTTCTAGTGAGATACGTACGTTATTGGCGATTGAAGAGCTTGAGCTTGAGCCCGACCTACTGATTCAAGCCATTTTAAAAGCCCCCGTTGATTTGCTTTATAACGGTGGCATCGGCACTTACGTGAAGTCCAGTACACAAACGCAAGCCGAAGCCAATGACCGAGGCAATGATGTGGTGCGAGTTGATGGCAAAGATTTGCGCTGCAAAGTAATTGCCGAAGGTGGCAATCTTGGGTTCACCCAATTGGGGCGTATCGAATACGCCCTCCATGGCGGCCGCATTCATACCGATGCGATTGATAATTCAGCCGGCGTGGATTGCTCAGACCATGAAGTCAATATCAAAATCCTACTCAGTAAAATTGTTAGTGATGGGGACTTAACCTTAAAACAACGCAATGAAGTGCTCGCCAGCATGACCGATGAAGTTGGCCTATTGGTGTTGCGAGACAATGAACTGCAAACACAGGCGGTTTCGCTCGAGTTTTCCCAGTCGTTATCTTTATTGCCCGTTCATACTCGTCTGATGCAAGCGCTTGAGCAGGCCGGAAAACTTTCTCGCCGAATTGAATATTTACCGACACAAAGCCAACTGGCTGAGCGACAACAACATGGTCTAGGTTTATCTCGCCCAGAGCTGGCAGTGCTGTTGGCTTACGCAAAAATCGTTATCAAACAAGAGTTGCTCGCCGAAACGCTGATTGATGATCCGAAGTGGCACACTTTATTACAGCGCTACTTCCCTGCTTTATTGGTCGAGAAATTCAACAGCCAAATCGCCAGCCATCCATTACGCCGAGAAATCGTCGCGACTCAACTAACCAACCATGTGGTGAACCGCTACGGGATTAGCTGCGTTTATCGTTTGCAAGAAGAAACAGAAAAAACCTGCAGTGATATTGTCGATGCCTTGATTGCGGCTGAATCACTACTCGATAGCGAGTCTTTATCGCTAGAAATTGAACAAAGCAGCGTTATTGCCACTGGGCAAACTCAGCTATTGCTGAGTGTCAGAAGACAAACCGAACGCGTTGCTCGTTGGTTGTTGCAGCAAAATTTAAAAGCCGCACAGCTCGAGCATATGCGTACTTGTGCTGCCCTCACCTTGCCGCACCTACCCCAACAATTAATTTCAAGCCCTGCCCATGCGACACAAGCACAAGCGTGGCACCAGGTGGGCATTGGAACGGAGTTGGCGATGAAGGTCATGGCAGTGCAAGAATCGCAATCCTTGCTTGAACTCAGTCAGTTTAATAATGATTCTGGGCAGTTGGCTGAGCATATGCGTATGTATCTTGAAGTTGGCGAGGCGCTGAATCTGAAATGGCTAGCGCAAGCCATTGAGCAGTTACCACGCGACAATCGCTGGCAAACGCTGGCGAGGCTAGCTGCTCGCGATGATTTACAGCGCCTGCATATAGAATTATTTAAACAAGCTTGGGAGCAACATCGGGCCGAATTGCAGCTGTGGCTGGTTCAAAATCAGCCCGCTAGAGAGCGCATAGCTGCGATGTTTGCTGAGCTAAGTACTTCTACGCCTGACCTGGCGATGATCTCGGCTGCCTTGCGTGAGTTGCGGCAGCGCTTGATTGTTTAAATTGCGAGGGCGCCGGCGGTAAAGATAAAACGAGTTTTGTAAAATCGAATCACAGCAAGCAATATTGATTATTTATTACAAGTATATCAATCAAGACTTTGAAAAATATGGCCTTGATTGATATGCATCTCAAATAGGCTCGCTTTTTTTCTGCTAGCCACTACACTTGACTTCAAATTGGTTCACTAGAGAAGTCATCTTGTATCTTCCAGAAATGGTTGCCCTAGAAAAAATCATCACACAGGCTGAATCATTGATTCGCAGCCAGCAACACGGCCGTGTGATGCACCAAGATCAGCAATTCCCCCTGCATAGTCTTTGCCTAGGTAGCACCGATCCCAATGCACCAACCATTGGATTTTTTGCCGGTGTACATGGTCTAGAGCGGATTGGCAGCCAAATTTTAATCGCGTTTTTACAAGGGCTACTACATCGACTGAGCTGGGATCGTAGCCTACAATTTCAACTCCAATCGATTCGTATTGTATTTATGCCGATTATTAACCCCATCGGTATGGCACTGAGTCGTCGCTCGAATGGCAATCACGTCGATTTAATGCGCAATGCGCCGATTGATACGGATGGGAAAACCGCATATTTAGTCGGTGGACACAGGTTAAATCCTGCTTTACCTTGGTTTCGTGGGCCAATGAACACAGACATGGAGCTTGAAAATCAAGCATTATGCACGGTGGTGCAAGACTTTATGTTGAGTAGTTCCGTTAGCCTGTCTCTTGACTGCCATTCCGGCTTTGGTTTGCGAGATCGCATCTGGTTTCCATATGCCTACACCCAGAATCCGATCCCCCAAGTGGCCGAGATACATGCGCTCAAACGGCTATTCGATTGCAGCCACCCGCATCATCCTTATGTGATTGAACCGCAGGCCAAGCATTACCGCACCCATGGCGATGTTTGGGATTACCTGCATCGACTGCAGTCGCCAGAAAAACTATTTTTACCGCTAACACTTGAGCTGGGTTCATGGCTATGGATAAAAAAGAACCCACGCCAATTGCTATCGATTTTAGGCTTGTTTCACCCGATGGTGCCGCATCGCCAACAACGAGTGTTACGCAGTCATTTACCACTACTTGAATTTTTAATCCGCGCCACGCATGACCACGCGACTTGGAGACCTACTGGGCAAATCCAAAAAATGCAGCAGCATCATGCCGCGATTGATCTTTGGTATCGCAAGGACAGACCATGAGAAATTGGGTTTTATTACGTGGCTTAATGCGTGAAAAACGCCACTGGGGAGATTTTGTTGATTTGCTGCAGCAGAAATATCCAGCAGATCAAATTTTGACGGTGGATTGGCCTGGCAACGGGGAATTAAATCAACACACTAGTCTGCACCGCATCCGCGACATGGTGCAGCACTTACAAAATACACTTTCGCAAAAAGGGGGTTGCACGCCCTACCATGTGATGGCTGTTTCCTTAGGGGCGATGGTAGCAATTGAATGGATGCGACAATCACCACAAGACATTGCAAGCGCAACGCTCATCAATACCAGTTTGCGACCAATCAATCCGTTTTATCAGCGGCTCAGGCCACACAACTACACGCGATTACTGAGCATAATATGTCACACGACTGCAGAGCAAGAGCGGATCATCTTGCAGCTCACCAGTAATCACGCACATCCTGCAACTTTGCAGCAGTGGATTGCATATCAACAGCAGTACCCCATTTCAAAATTGAATATCTTGCGGCAACTCTGGGCTGCAGCAACTTACAGAGCGCCAATTGAGCCGCCAAAAACAGCATTGCAACTCATATCCAGTCAACACGATCGACTGGTTGATCAGCAGTGCAGCCTTACCTTGGCCAAGCTTTGGGGCGTTCCACACGCCGTTCACCCTAGCGCTGGGCATGATTTACTGCTTGATGCCCCCCAGTGGCTTATTGAGCACCTACCATAAGACTTTACTTTCTCACTTTTGCTATGCAGCGGGCACGAACTTCACTCAGGCTGCCTACTTCGCTTTTAGCGCATTGCCGATATGAGGCCGCATACTGATTGAAGTTGGCTTGCGCAAGATCTAATGGCAATTTAATGAGCTCATTGATATATGTGCGACTGCCAATTTCAAAGTGCTGGTAGTCAATCGGCTTATCCCAATCGCCTCCCCATGTTAAAAATCCATGCTGTGCAAACAAATCGGCGATACGCTCATCTGCCAGCCCTATACGTTGCGGCTTCTCTGGCCGCAGCGCCAAGCGATTCAAAAAAACTTTGGCGCTGGCCTGCGGCAACACCTTAATGCCGCCATCATCCGCAATATTGACATACGGGTTTTGCAGCGGATTGATATCAATCGCCACGCCGTAAGCATGCTTAGACCAGCTTTTGCCGCCAGTAGTGGGTCTGCCATTGAACGCACTGCTGTTGTTGGCATTCATCGACGACTCGTCATTGCCTTGAAACTGCTCCATTCCCAGCGCGGAGTGAATCGGAAACTTGGCTTGCCAAAGCGTAGCCATTAAGGATTCAACTTGCGGCGCAACAACATCCAACACAATAAGCTGCCCTGTTCTTTTTTGCCCATTCAGATCGTAATGCGGAAAATCAACTCGCCGTAGACGCTCGCAAGGTACTGGATTACCTATCGTAATGACACCATTAGCCTGCAGCTGAATACAATCGGCAGCTGTTAATGCCAAGCTTTCAGCATAAATGACTGGAGAGAAAAATAACCCAAGAGCAAATACGGCCTGCTTCATTAATGAAACCCTCGCGAAAAATTACAAAACAGAGGTTGACCTTTTAGTCGATCAACGACTTCTATAAGCTATCAAATCCTAAGCCACAAGAAAAATATATTATTTATTTAACAAGGTATACACATGCAGTTATTGCAAATAAATATCCCAAGGCCAATACCTACGTATTCATTATTAAATCACCTAGTGTTTTTACTCCGTCGCTATTCACGAAGAGAAGGGTAACGCTAAAATTACGGCATAATCCGCCGCTCTGCTGCATTTGCAGCCACTTCAGATGCAATCCTATCAACTTAAGCCTTCAGACCGTTGCTTTGTAAGCAATGTAATCGTGAGGTTTGGGGTGATTGGTGCGTTCTTTCCTCGCTCTGGGATTAAAATTGATCAACGATTTCCTGATCTCAGTCAGCGCAAGC
>CAUOZE010000002.1:0-122566 GCA_963508915.1 uncultured Deefgea sp. | reverse complement strand
AGCTTGCGCTGACTGAGATCAGGAAATCGTTGATCAATTTTAATCCCAGAGCGAGGAAAGAACGCACCAATCACCCCAAACCTCACGATTACATTGCTTACAAAGCAACGGTCTGAAGGCTTAAGTTGATAGGATTGAGTTGGTAGCGATCAGACGATGGATCCAAACCCCAAGTGGCGGCGATCATCGACGTTGATTGCGAAGAAGCTGGTTGACTTGGGGTCGCGGCTATCGTGTTTGTTTCTGGTGCAGTGGCAACAACAGCTGCTGCTTCGGTTTTTGTGCTGCTGCTCGCCGTGCTGCTTGTTCCCTCGGGAGCTCCACCGTTCGCTTGATCGTAGCAAGCGAGTCGTTCGGTGCTCGATACAATGCTGCGGCAGTTCACCGGCGTTTGCGCGATGGCGCTGCCCGCTGTAGCGAGCAGTAAAAGCAGTGCGAGTGGCTGTTGAGTCGGTTTCATTTATTGTTCCCTGTCGAGCGATAAGTTTTTGTTTTTTAATGAAATCAATATTTTGGCTGATTGTAACAAGTTCACGCTGTTTGTGCTTTGAGCGTCACTTTCACCTGAGTTAAGTGTCGCAATTGCTTGTATTCACTCACTAAAGGCCAGCGATCATAAGTCAAGATTTCAACCGGACGCCAAATTAAAACCCATGCAAAGACCACTAAACTTTGTTCGAGCGTGACAATTAAGCGGGAATCAGGAAAGGCATTCATCAGCGCCAAACCAATCAAAGTGCAGACTAAAAAAACCAAAAAGCCAAGCAATAAACCCTTGCGACCGAGTTTCAGCGATTTTTTAAGTTCTGCAGTTTTATCTTCGGCTTTTAATTCAAAGTGATAACGTATCGTTCGCTCCAACTGCCCCGCATCGACGAGCGACACTTTATCAGCAGGCAAATAAACCGAGAGTTCAATGGATTCGCCCGCCGGGATATTTTCGCTATTGGCTAAAATATAGCGTTCTGCTTGAGGATCTAATTCGCGTTCGCGAAAAGGGGCGGGATCAAAACCATTAAATAACTGCTCAATGGTGTTGATGCGGAGTTCAATTTGATTGCCCATCCCTGTTTCCTGTTTAGTTGCCAAAGATGAAGGCGATGGTGAATAGAATGAGCACACTGAGTAAGGTCATCGTGGCAATCGGCCATTGGCCCAGTGCCGCATCCAGTTTGGCAAAGCGTATGCTGATCGCCGCTCTAGGGTGAGCAAAGGCGTTAAGTATGACAGTACCAATATCACCTGGGGATATTGCTATTTTCGGCAGCCTAAAGCGAGTAAGACCTAAGGCGATTAATCCGCCTACTAGAATCGGCCACAGCGCAGACCACAAAGCATAGGGTTTGAGCGCATCCGCCAATTGATGGTTTGGCGCCATGAAATAGATGGCAATCGGAATAATGAAAGACGCTAAGGTAAGCACCAGCCATGGCAGCGTTTGTCCCTTTGTGGCGGCAGCATTAGGAATTAAGGACAAGTTTTCTTTTAGGCAGCGCAAAAAATGCAGCATCAATAGCGTGGTCGCAACTGATGACAGTGTCGCTATGGTATAGGCTAAGCTATCGCCCATTACATCTTTGGACACCGCTTTGGCTAATGAACCGCCAGTCAATGGCAAACCTGCAAAGCTAAGCGCCAAGAGTAGTACTGGGGTAAACACGATCCAGTAGCGTCTTTCATTACTCGCGAAAATAACCCCAACGGCCAGAAATAATCCGCCCTTGGCTAAAATGTGGCGACCGGCATAAAAAGCAGAAGCTAAACGTGCGCTTTCATCGGCCACCATCATGCCCATGCCAATAATTGCAACGATGAAGCCCATTTGACTGACTGTTGAATACGCCAATACTACTTTGGGTTTCTTTTGCGTTAAACCGACAATCACACCATATAAAGCACCAAATAAGCCAAGAGCCGCTAAGGCCATACCCCAGTCAGGTAAAGCAATTTGCGGTGGAATAAAGCGGATAAAACCAAAAAAGCTGGCCTTAATTGCCGCGCCGCTAATGACTGCGGCAACAGGAATCATAGAAATGCCATGCGCTAGCGGTAAAAAGAAGTGCATCGGAATTAAACCGGCTTTGATGCCGAAACCGATGATAAGCAAAGCAAGAATTGTATTGCGCCAAGATGAGTCGGCCAGTGCAGCAGCGGCGTCACTGATCCATAAGCTGTTTCCGGGAGTAATCGAGGCCAGTAACACAAAACCGAGCAGCAAAAAACATTCCGCGAATAAGGCAACCCCAAGATAAGCCATAGCGGCATGGCGTGACTGAGGCGTCTCTTCGTGCATAACGAGGCAACTGGCTCCAATACTTAGCAATGCTAAAAAGCCATAAAAACTCACCATGTCGGCGGCAAGATAAACCCCCATACAGCCCGCTAAGGTCATCAACCAACAGACAGAAAATCGCCCAGCATCGACTCTTTGCCGCATAGTGTTCACTCTCCACGCGGTGAATGCGCATCTTGGCCCACTGCGCACCTTCGCCGGTGCTATTTTCATTTGCAACTTGACGTAAAAGCGCCGCCATGCGGAGTTCTTTGATTAAGGGCGAGTTAAACGAAATCTCGTTGAGTCGATTGTTGATTTGATTGGGGGGGGCGCGGTGTACCGGGGCGGAAAATGGGATTGATGGTAACTAAAATCGTGTCATCCGATTCGCAATCTCGTACCAAAGGCGTGATCGTTGGGTTGCCGGTAAAACCGCCGTCCCAGTAGGGTTCACCGTCAATTTCAACGGCTTGGAATGTCGTTGGCAAGCAGGCCGAGGCCATTAAAACATCGGGTGTTATTTCTGCATTGCGAAACACACGACCACGACCGGTATTCACATTGGTTGCGGTGATAAATAAACGGGGAATGCTGGTGCTGGCCAGACGTTTGAAATCAACACACTCCTCCAAAATATTATTCAAAGGGTTTTCGCTGCCCATAAAGCTGCTGTAGGGCGAGTACAAACGCGTCGACAAATCTGCCGCCACAAATGCAGGAGAATAATCAAGCGTCCATTTTCCAGTCAGAATCTCAATGGGACCACGGCGAAATGGACTGAGCAAGGCTGCATCAGCAACGGTGCGCCAGAATTTTTCTAGCGCTTGCTTGGCGCCTTCACGTCCGCCAGCAGCGAGCCCATCGGCCATCACTGCGGCATTCATTGCGCCAGCAGAAGTGCCTGATATGCCGTCAAACTCCATCCATGGTTCTTCTAAAAATCGATCCAGCACGCCCCAAGTGTAGGCACCATGCGAGCCACCACCTTGCAATGCGAGATCGACGAGTACGGTTTTTCGATTTTTTTGTGGTGCTGTGTTTACTTGTTCCGTCGTCATTTTTAACCTTGTCAGTCAAATGGATGGGATAGTCAGGTGGTGCTGGCTTTTACTGTGCTGCTGTCGCTTTGGTGCGAAGAAATAAGTTAATTTAGATTGTTTTCTCAATCAAATAAGCTGGTGCTTTAAACAAATATGTATATGTATATGCCTGTGGGCCATATTATATAAGGCCAGTAGCTATATACATGTTTTATGCTGCATTGCAGCAGGTTTGTTTGGCTATTCTAACGCAGCTTAGTAAAAAAGAAAGTTAAATTTTAGATCTGTAAGTGATGACTTGAATGCAGTCTGAGGTCAAAGGTACTTGATTTTGATGCTGTTACACGCCTGTGAGGTGAGATGCTCTGGCAGGCGTGTGTCTGAATGTGAGGTATGGCTTGGATGATTAAGTTAAATGGGTTATCGACTAAATTAATAAACCTGAAATTGAATATACATCAGTAAGAAAAACCCCAGCCCAGCCAACATTACAAATTCAATAGCTTGATGCCAATAGTGGCTGCGCTGCATCAAAATTGCGGCAGCAATAGCCAGTGGAAACAAGCTCATCAAATAGCGTGGGCCTGATAATAGCCAGCTCGGCGAATAAGAAACCAGCAGGTAGATCGCCGAATACGCAAGATAGGGCAGCGGGATTTTCCGGCTGCTGGCCAATAGCACGCCAATCGCAGCAAAGTAGCACACCAGTGTAGGTAGCCATGTACCCAAACCTAGATGCACTTCGCCATTAATGAGACTTTCTAGTGCCCCTGCTACATTACGTGGCATAAAGCCAAAGCTTTGTGACCAATTTTGTTTTTGGTAAATCAAAAAGCGAAACCATTCGCCAGAGATGTATTTATTCAGTGCGAGATAAGCCAAAAAGCCCAAAGGAACCAGCATTAAACCGATAGCGGCGCGGTAAGGGTGTTTGAGTTCACCATTGCGCCAGCGCTGCGCGATTTCAAACACGAAAGGCACTGCTAATAAAATCCCTTGATTACGAGTTAACCCTGCGAGTGCCGCCACAGCGCCTGCAGCAAGCCAGCGGCCATCACGCAAAAACCAAAACGATGCCAGCGTTAGCAATAAAAAAAGGCTCTCGGTATACGGCATCGCAAAAAAGAAAGAAAAAGGAAAAATCGCCAAAATCTTGCAACTATCCCATGCTAGTTGCGGGTTGGCCGTTTCTCGTTCAACTAGCTTGTACAAAATCAGCGAAGCAGCGCAAAACGCAGCCAGTGAAACGAGTATTGAGGCGGCAAACAGTGGCACTCCGGCCAGTTTAACGAGGCTAACGATTGACGGGTAAAGTGGATAGAACACTAAATTGAGCTTTTCTGGCATGGCTTCGCGCACATAGCCATGATCCGCAATATTTAGATAATGCACAGCATCCCAGCGCCACCAAATGGCTTTCATGCTCTCAAAAAAACCGACGAAGCGATTTTCTCTAACCATGTACAACAGCCACGCCAAAATCCACGTTGCAAAACGCACGCCCAGTACAAGACCGATTAGCGCAATAATTGGGTGGCGTTGCTGAAATGTGTTTGCTGAGTTGAGAGGTCGGCCGTTTGGTTGTTCGCTATAGCGAGCCTGTAAGTTACCCAGCACTTCATTGGCATTGTCGCCTAAATTTAGGCGAAATTCATACGTGGTCCGTACGGCTATTTGCGCCAACAGCAGCACAAAGGCGAGCAGCGCAAGCGTGGTCATCATCATTTGTCTCATCCCTGTTTTGAAACGACTTAGCTTCATTGAGCTATTGCGACAAATTATGTAGTAAGTTTTATCGCTGTCGATTAATTTTAGTTAGGAATGAGCGGTAAAATAGAATAAAAACAACAGATTAGAGCTTTCTGATATAGCTCGTTACTATAAAAATTTGCGGTGTTTGTGGCTGAGTATAAAAAAACGGCATCAATTTAATTGATGCCGTTTGATGTTTATTGGCCTGCTTCTGGTGTGTTTGGGTCTAGCGGATCGACCGGTCGTTTCAGTTTGAAATCAAGCTTGGCATTAAAAAATGCGCGGCCTTCATCGACTTCTTTGACTAGCGCTCGCACTGCGGGCTCTTCAAATTTAAACAAAGTCTCATAGAAATAATCGTAGCTTTCAGGGTAGGAAAAAGCGGCTTGGCGCATGAGTTTTTGGGCAATTGCTTGGTTACCGCTGAGTGCTTCCATGACGGCCTGATCGGTCATTTGACCCGGATAGGGGCGCAGTGCATTCAGGTGCCGCAAGATACTGAGTTTCCAAGGCATCTCACTATCGCTGGCGACGATGTAATTCGACAGCCCATAGTCGGCATAAAAATCAATCAGCGGATTGTGGCGCATCGATTCCAAAGTGCGGATGCGCTCGGCATTCACTTTTTCATCTTGAGCAGGATCCAAAATCGGATAAATTTTCAAATAGAGCTGCCCGCCTAAAACGGCGATCGTCAAGGCGACACCGCCCCACATGGTCCAAACAACGCGTGCGGCGCTGGTTGGGAATTTGAGATTCGGTGCGTCGCTGCGCAAGAAAAACAGCGCCACCGCAAACGGGCCGAGGAAATGGAAGTACCACAATGGGTATTCAACCAGACTGTGCAGTAGCGATACCACCGCGAGCGAAGCCCCGAATACAACGATAGGATTATTCCATTGGCGGAACAAATTGCAAAATGCCCAGAGAATGCCGCCAAGGATAATTAGACCGCCAAAAATACCGGTTTCAGCGAGCAGATTGAGCACGGAGTTATGTGCGTGCGTGAATAAAACGCTTTCCGATACAATCGCAAATTCGGGTTGCACTTGCAGTGCCACACTTTGCGCCCCGAATGCGCCCCAGCCAATGCCAGTCCAAGGGTAGGCCAGAAAAGCTTGCCATGCTTTATGCCACTCGACCAAACGGCGGGAGCCATTGGAGTCGATGCGATCAAGACCGGTCGGCACTTCATTTTTCGCTTTCAGCATCGCTTGCAGCAATTCATTCACTACAGGAGCAATGAATTGCATCACGATAATTAAGGTCGCAGCGATGGTGAGCGCTTTACCAAACTGGCGAACGATTTCGCCACCGCGCCACCACAGGAATAGACCTGCAGGAAGCCATGCAAAAGCATATAAAAACGGCGAACGTGAGCCACAAAACGCTAAAGAGAGCGCCAACCATGGTGCAACAATCCAGAACATCCATTTGGGTAATTCGTCTTTTTGCGTCACGAGGTAGGCGGCACTGGCCAAGCCCCACGCTAGATAATGTCCGTATAGGTTTTTTTGGCCGATATTCCCAAAAATCAAGCGCGGGCCTTCTTGAACCAGTTGCATGATTTGCGGAATAGCGAGACCCGAGTTAAATATCGAGCCTGCCAATAAACCCCAAGCAAACATCGTGACCAGTTCATTTTTATCGAACACTGCAAATGCGCGGGATAGGCCCCAAGCAACACCACCGGCACCCAAGGCGTAAATGATGGGGTAGACGACTTCGGTATTGTAATAAGGCTGGGTAATCAACGCTTGAATGCCAATGAGTCCGGCAAAGGCGATCCAAATCAGGCTAGTCCATGGCGGATTTGATTTTTCGCCGCGTGAATTGGGGATAAAGCCGCACGTCAATGTAATCAAGACGCATAAAACAAAGGCCGCGAGTTCAGATGGGAATACAGGGTTGGGATTCCAGCGAAAGGGAATGCCACAGGGAACGGCTGCCAATAAAAAAAGCAGAGTCTGCAAAATGCGCAGTTGGATCATGGTCAACTCAAATTGTTCATCAATCGGGGGTTATAGGTTTCGGACGATACAGCATTGCGGCAATAAATACACCGAGTTCGTACAAGAGACACAAAGGAATCGCGAGCATCAGCTGAGATGCGATATCAGGTGGCGTCACGATGGCGGCAATCACAAACGCCCCTACAATCACATAAGAGCGAATTTCGCGCAGCTTTTCAATCGTGACCATTCCCATGCGAACCGAAACGATAACAGCTATCGGGACTTGGAAGGTTACGCCAAAGGCCAAAAACATCCCCATCGCAAAATCGAGGTATTCCCCCGAGTCTGGCAGCCATTGCATACTGGCTGGCACAACTGAGACGATGAATTTAAACACCACGCCAAAAACCAGGAAATAGGCAAAAGCCATACCGACGATGAACAAGAGACTGGATGCAAAAATGACCGGAACAATCAGTTTTTTCTCGTGCTGGTAAAGGCCCGGCGCGATAAATGCCCAGACTTGATAGAGTGAGTGAGGCAAGGTGATGACAAACGCCACCAAGGCGGCGATTTTGACTTGCACCATAAATGGAGAGGCAATCCCGATGGTGACCAGTTTTTGCCCCGGCAACACATTTGCCAATGGCGCGACCATGATGTCGTAGAGCTGGGCAGAAAACGCGAATGCAATAATGAAGCCGACGAGAAAAACTAATACGCCGCGCACAAGGCGAGTGCGGAGTTCTAATAAATGGCTAAAGAGGGGTTGCAGATTATCGTTCATATCTAGTTTCGCTGACGGTCATGCAAAATGGAGGGCGGCACGCTCGATAACTTGGGTGATATGAGTACGTGGGG
Source organism: uncultured Deefgea sp. (assembly GCA_963508915.1). GTDB lineage: Bacteria > Pseudomonadota > Gammaproteobacteria > Burkholderiales > Chitinibacteraceae > Deefgea. Next base: position 114,683 of record CAUOZE010000002.1, on the reverse strand, counting down.
CAATACTTAGCGTCGATCACGATAAGCGCTATTGAGAGGCTGCACGGTATTGGCAAATAAATCGAGCTGGCCATGTTCGTTTGGATTTGCTGCAATCGCTGCACTTGATTCATCAACGCGATTTTCTTCACTAGCTGTTGGCGGCGCTTCTGCGCCTTCCGCCAACATCGCGGCAGCATCGCTAAGCGGCTGATGAATTGACTGTTGAATGTCATTGGCTTCTTTACGCAAATCAGCTTCGAGCTGAGCTAATTCACTCATTTGCATTTCTTGATGCAATTCAGATTTCACATTGGCGATAAAGCGCTGCAGACGGCCAATCAGCATCCCCGCCGTTCGAGTGACCTTGGGCATGCGTTCAGGGCCAACGACAATTAGCGTTACCGCACCAATCAGAATGAGTTCACCAAAGCTAACATCAAACACAGGCGTTACCGATTAAATCACGAGAAAGAGGGGTTGGGGACGGCATAGCCGTCCGGCACTCGTTCACGATTAAGGCTTGTCGTTATCAATGACGCGGCCGACTTCTTTCTCGGCGGGTTTCTTTTCTGCGTCTTCGCCTTCTTTAATGCCGTCTTTAAAGCCCTTCACTGCTGAGCCTAAATCTTTGCCAATAGAGCCTAGTTTTTTTGTGCCAAAAACCAAGATGATAATGACTAAAACAACGAGCCAGTGCCAAATACTAAATGAACCCATGATCAACCTCGAAAATGTCTACGCTTGCCAAAGCAAGAAAAATGAAAACAACGCATAGGGTATAGCTATGCAGACCAATCACAAGAATGACTAGCGTCTATTACTCTTGCGGGGTACCTAGGACGTGCAAATGCAAATGGAATACTTCTTGCCCACCGGCCAAGCCTGTATTGATGGCTGTTTTAAATCCAGCCCCCAAACCTTGTTTACGCGCGATGATCGGCGCCAAAGCAAGCATTTTCCCTAGCAAAGCTTGGTCTTCCGTCGTCGTCGTGAGTAAAGACTCAATATGACGTTTTGGAATCAGCAAAAAATGCACCGGTGCAGCAGGGCGAATATCATTAAACGCGAGGACATCATCGTCTTCGTAAATGACTTTCGCAGGAATCACACCTGCCACGATTTTACAGAATAGGCAGTCGCTCATGATTTTTAACCTTGTTTGCGCGCAGCTTTTTCATCGATGCCAGAAATACCTTCCCGACGTGCTAGTTCAGCCAATACATCTTCGTGGCTCAGCCCTTCGTGCGCCAATAGCACCAAGGTATGAAACCACAAATCAGCGACTTCGCGCACCAAGTGGAGCTTATCGCCATCTTTTGCCGCCATGATGGTTTCAACTGCTTCTTCACCTACTTTTTTCAGAATCTCGTCCGTGCCTTTGTGGAATAGCTTGGCCACATAGGATGAAGACGGATCAGCCGAACGACGCTCATTGAGCGTAGTAGATAGGCGGTCAAGAATTTCAGCGGAAACCATAGGAACTCCTCAAAACGGCGATTATATTGCGTAAACATTACAATTTCGTGGCTATTGTAACCCTGTGTGGTGGTGATGTGTTTCTGACGGATCAATTTTATTTGAATTTGCTAGCCCTCGGTCGCTGAGCGGTTCAATGTAACTTTCTTTCTGAATGACACGATGCTTTCAGGTTTGTCGTGGTTATCTTGGTGTTTCGGTTAGAATAAACGCCAAATCACCTTTCTAGTTCAACACTGTCGTGCGGCATTGAAATGTCATCGAAGAGATCATGAATCATGTTTTCAAAAATAGTTAGTTTTTTTCGTTCTACTGTGATTAAACCCAGTCATTTATTGGTGATTCTGTCCGTTGTTCTGGTGTTTGCGGGTTTGGTTACTTGGGGTTCATTGGCCTTGTATTGGTCTAATTTACCTTGGTGGTCATTGCGTCTGGCTGTTGCGTTGGCGTTTGCCGTATTTGGTATATGGGCTTTGTGGCTATCGCGCCGTTCGAAGATGCGCTTTGTCTTTGCTGGTGTGTTTTTGTTGGTGTTGGCTTACTGGTGGGTGATTCCCGCCTCGCATCAGCGGATATGGCAAACCGATGTGGCAGTCATGCCCCATGCCGAAATAGATGGTGATCGCATTTTATTGCGAAATGTTCGGAATTCTAAGTATCAGACTCTCGATGATTTTACGGTGAAGTATGAAGATCGTGAGGTGTTTCTTTCTCATCTCACGGGCGTGGATTTTTTTATCTCTTACTGGAAGAAAGGCCCAGTTGGGCATACTTTTTTGAGTTTTACTTTTGATAATGCGCCGCCATTGTCTATCTCGATTGAGACAAGGCCAGAGTCTCATGAGGGCTTTCAACCATTAGCGTCGATGTTTAAGCAGTTTGAGCTGATTTATGTGATGGGCGATGAGCAAGATATTGTGGGTGTGCGTACCAATCACCGTAAAGAAGATGTGTTTTTGTATCCAGTGCGGGTCTCGGCCGAAGGTGCGCGGGCGCTATTTTTGATTTATCTCGAGCGACTTAACGAGTTGGCGGCTCAGCCAGAGTGGTACAACTTACTCAGTAATAATTGCACGCTCAATATCGTACGTTACGCCAATCGTGCTGGCCGAGTCGGTGATTTTAATATTCGCCATTTATTGAATGGTTGGATTGATACCTATCTCTATCATGCTGGATTTTTAGATACGGATTTACCATTTGATGAATTACGTCAGCGCTCGCACATTAATGCTGCTGCTCAAGCCGCCGAAGGTGATCCCGATTTTTCGTCAAAAATTCGCGCTGGTTTGCCAATTGCACCTGCGCGCGCTGCGAGTGCGCCGTAGATTAAATTTTGTCTTCTGTATGTTTTGCGTAATGCTATTGAGGTAAAGTTTTTGGGTTTCAGTATTTTGCTTCATCATTTGTTGCATTAAGGACGAGCTTAGAAAGCTTGGGTTCTCAGATTCGCAAGTTTTTATGTCATCAAATAAAGGAAATCAATATGCAATTCTCTAAATCTGCACTTCGAGCACTTGTTGCTGCTTCATTATTATCAGTAGCGGGTGTGGCTGCGGCGCAATCTACGGTGTCGTATGGTCGTATTACCGCGATCAGTGCAGTCACAGAAGCCAATACCAATGCGCAAGTGGCTGGCGCAGTTGTTGGTGGTACGATTGGTTTGGCATCGGGCTCGGGTCGTTCTAGCAGTAATCGCGCTTTGCGTGCGGTGGGCGGTGGTGTGGCGGGGCAACAATTGACTCGCATGGCGACTAATTCGCAGGCTTTCCAGTACACGATTTTGATGAATAATAATCAGACTATTACGATGGTGATTGATCAGGCCGGTAAGCGCGTTGGCGATTGTGTGTCAGTCGAACAAGGTGCGTTTAATAACCTACGCTTAGCAGCTGATTCCCGTTGTACAGGTCGTGCACAAGCTCCGGTTGCACGCAAAGACCAGCAAAATGCCAATGCTTGCGATGAAGCGAAACAAGGATTGTTGACAGCGACTACGGATGCCGCTTTTGACCAAGCGGAACGCCGTGTACGCTTGTTGTGTGGTTTCTAAGATTTGAGATGATGAAAAAAGACCACGCTTTGGCGTGGTCTTTTTTGTTTGGAGCCCAGTTCAGTGCGAATGCCCAGCGCCGTAGATCGCCGATGGATCTTTTAAAATATCCTCGGTGACTTCCCATTGCCCATTTTGCAAGGTACGGAAAAAGCAGCTTTCACGGCCTGTGTGGCAGGCGATGCCGCCTTCTTGGCGAATTTTATAAATCAGTACATCACCATCGCAGTCGAGTTGAATGCTGGAAACGTGTTGAAAGTGCCCCGACTCTTCGCCTTTATGCCACAACTTTTGCCGTGAGCGTGTCCAGTAATGGGCGGTATGTTTCTCTGCGGTAAGCGCAACGGCGTCTGCATTGGCATACGCAAACATCATTACGCGACCGGTGGTTTCATCCTGCGCGATCACCGGAACGAGGCCTTTCTCGTCCCACTTGATTTCGGCTAGCCAATTTGTAGTCATTAGAGTCGTACCTCGATACCTGCCGCTTGCATCGCCAATTTAGCTTCGCGCACTGAATATTCGCCAAAATGGAAAATACTTGCTGCGAGCACGGCATCGGCGTGACCTTGCGTAACACCATCGACCAAATGCTGCAGATTGCCGACCCCGCCCGAGGCAATCACCGGAATGTTTACTGCATCAGAAACGGCTCGCGTGAGCGATAGGTTAAAGCCAATTTTGGTGCCGTCACGGTCCATGCTGGTGAGCAAGATTTCACCCGCGCCGAGCTGCTGCATTTTCAACGCCCATTCCACGGCATCAAGTCCTGTTGCGCGGCGGCCGCCGTGGGTGAAAACTTCCCAGCGGCTATTAGTCGCGTCAGTGGCTTTGGCATCAATCGCCACCACAATCGCTTGACTACCAAAACGGCTGGCAGCTTGTTCGACCACTTCGGGATTGGTCACTGCGGTGGTGTTGATGCTGACTTTGTCGGCACCGGCATTGAGCAAACGACGCACATCATCCGGCACACGCACGCCACCACCCACGGTAAGCGGGATAAAGACTTGCGAAGCCACTGCCTCGATCACGTGCAAAATCAGATCGCGGTTGTCGCTAGAGGCGGTAATGTCGAGGAAGGTGAGCTCGTCAGCGCCTTGTTCGTTGTAGCGGCGGGCGATTTCGACTGGGTCGCCTGCATCACGTAGTTCGAGGAAGTTGACTCCTTTAACTACACGACCATTGGTCACATCAAGGCAAGGGATAATTCGTTTGGCTAAAGGCATGTATGTGTGAGGAGTAAAGGGTAAGGTGAAAGGTGTGAAGTGAGAGGGGAGCGTCGTTTATGGTTTTATCCCTAACGCCTAACGCCTCACTCTTCACTCTGTTGCTGTTTCCAGTTTTCCCACACTGCGGCTGCGACTTCAGCATATTGGCTGCGGTCACCAGCAAATTCTGGCGTGAACCATTGTGTGAAAACATTAAAGATTAATTGCTGCACATCATCTACGTTCATGCATTGCGGCAGGCTAGCAAAATACTGTCGACTTCGGGCGCGTAGCCTTCAGGCTCGCCGACTAGGGTCATCATCATCGGATCGTTGTCAAACAACAGTTGGCAGACTTGAGCAAACCATTCGGGATTATTCGAGCGTATCCATTCGCCCGCTTTTTTCTCGTCGTTTGCCCAATCAAACCATTCCGGTTTTTCCATGCGCCCTCGCAGTGATTTACGCCGACAGTTCGTCCGCTAGATCTTGTGCTTTTGCAAAATCAATGGTGCCTTCGTAAATCGCACGGCCGGTAATCACGCCTTCGATCCCTTCATCAGCGACTTCGCACAATTTACGCACATCATCGAGATTAGTCAGGCCACCTGATGCGATCACAGGGATTGTTAATGCTTGAGCTAGTTTCACGGTTGCTTCGATATTCACGCCCGACAGCATGCCATCGCGGCCAATGTCGGTGTAAATCACGCTTTCTACGCCGTAGCCTTCAAAGCGTTTAGCCAAATCAATCACATTGTGATCGGTGATTTTCGCCCAACCATCGGTAGCCACCATGCCGTCTTTGGCATCCAAGCCAACAATGATATTGCCCGGGAAGGCATCACATGCTTCGTGCAAAAAGCCAGGCTGCTTAATCGCTGCCGTACCAATAATGACGTAATCAATGCCGGCATCAAGGTACATTTCGATGGTTTCGAGTGAACGAATACCGCCACCCAATTGCACTGGTACTTCGCCTTTAATTTCCGCCAAAATAGCTTTTACTGCAGCTAAATTTTTTGGCTTACCAGCAAATGCACCGTTTAAATCCACTAAATGCATGCGGCGAGCGCCTTGGCCTAGCCAATGGCTAACAAAACTCGCAGGATCATCAGAGAAAACAGTTGCGCCTTCCATTTCTCCTTGGCGCAGGCGGACGCACTGGCCATCTTTTAAGTCAATTGCAGGGATAATCAGCATGATTGAGAGTTCGTGTTAGTAGTAAGTTGATCATTGAAACGCTAGCAGTATTTAGCTCAAATTGGCGCAGGAACGAGTAAGCACTGGCCATCTTTTAAATCAATTGCAGGAATAATCAGCATGATATGAGCGTGTTATTGAGTGAGTCGTTAATGGGTTAAGCAAGAAAGCAGTATAGGTTATAAATTTGCACTGCGATTGTTTTTCAATTTTATTGCTTGCCGTTCCACTGCACAAAGTTCTTTAGTAATTGCAAACCTGCCGTGCTGCTTTTTTCTGGGTGGCATTGAATCGCAAAAATATTGTCTTTGGCGATCGCCACTGCGAACCGATTCGGATAACCCGTTTCGATGATCGTGTCATGCGGTTCGGCCGGTGCAAAGTGATAGCTGTGCACAAAATAGAAGCGTTCAGTGTCGCTAATTCCTGCCCACAGCGGATGATCTTGGACAATAAACATCTCATTCCAGCCCATGTGCGGTACTTTGAGCTTTTGCCCATTGGCGTCATGCATATTTTCTGGCTTGAATTTGATGACATTGCCTTTGAACACGCCTAGGCAATCCATATCGCCTTCTTCGCTGTGTTCAAATAACAATTGCGCACCAACACAAATACCTAAAAATGGTTTGCTCGCCGCGGCGTCAAGCACGGCTTGTTTTAAGCCACTGGCTTCCAGTTCGCGCATGCAGTCGGGCATCGCGCCTTGGCCGGGAAAAACCACTTTGTCGGCGCCCGCAACGACCGCTGGATCGGCAGTCAGGATAATTTCGGCATGATCTTCGGCGACCAGCTCAAACGCTTTAGTCACTGAGTGTAAATTGCCCATGCCATAGTCAACGATGGCGATTTTTTGCATGCTCATATCAACCTACCAAGGTGCCTTTGGTGGACGGCGTAATGCCTGCCATCCGTGGGTCAAATTCAACCGCCATGCGCAATGCGCGGCCCAAGGCTTTGAAAATCGTTTCTGCTTGGTGGTGGGCGTTTTTGCCTTTTAGGTTGTCGATGTGCAAGCTGATTGCCGCGTGATTAACAAAACCACGGAAGAATTCGCCAAACAAATCAACGTCAAAGCCGCCAATCATTGCGCGGGTGTATTCACAGTCATATTCCAAACAGGAGCGACCAGACAGGTCTACCACGACGCGGCTCAGTGCTTCGTCGAGTGGCACATAGCTGTGGCCGTAGCGCACGATGCCTTTTTTATCGCCGACTGCTTTGGCAAAGGCTTGGCCAAGGGTAATGCCGACGTCTTCTACAGTGTGGTGTGCGTCGATATGCAAATCGCCAACGGCTTTGATTTCGATATCAAATAGGCCGTGGCGCGCGACTTGGTCGAGCATATGTTCGAAAAACGGTACGCCAGTATCAAATTTACTCACGCCGGTGCCGTCAAGGTTCAGCGTAATGGTGATTTGGGTTTCTAAGGTATTGCGGGTGACAGTAACTTGGCGCATGGGTCGGTTCTCGGTGTTGGGGCGTTATGGCTGCAAATGCTGGCGATAACGGCTTTAGACGCTTATTTTCTAACAGAAACAGCTTTACGGGAAGTCTTACTAGCGATTTCCCTGGCATGGCCAGTTGAAGAATGATGAAAGGCGATGGATGTAAAATAATTACATATGGGTATGCTTATGTAGGCATTAAATATTAATGGCTACATGCATATACCATAGTTTAATTTTTTATTAAACTGTCTTGCCTGATTCAGCGGGATTTTAAAAATGAGGGTCAGGCATCAGCACAACGGTGTTGGCGTTGCTGATGACGGCCTGCAGCGATTCGAGGAAGTTTAGTGACGCCATAGCTGCATATACTCGTGCTGAGGGTCGTAGTTGGCGATTTGTTTGGCAATGCTAAAGCGTCGATTGGGGCGCGGATCGGTACCGCAGCCAGCCAAATACAGCCAGTTGCCTTGATTGCTGTAGACATCGTAATCAATCAATTGTGATTCAAACCATGCCGCACCCGCGCGCCAATCGCATTGCAGCTCGTGAATAAGGTAGCTCGCGACATTCTGTCGCATTCGGTTGGAGAGGTGGCCGGTTGCCGCCAACTCGCGCATACCTGCATCGATGAACGGCTCGCCAGTTTGAGCTTGGCACCATTTGGTGAAGTGGCCTGCATGGTGTGAAATGCTTGCCGCTGGATTGAGCCCCTTGGCGCGGTATAGTTGCCGCCCATAGCGCAGGTGTAAAAACCGAAAAAAATCCCGCCACAGCAGCTCAAAGCCAATCCAGTATGTACTTTCATTGGCACCAACGATGGCTTCGTGTGCTTTGACTGCGAGATTGATTTGCCTTGCAGAGAGCGCGCCAGTGGCCAGCCACGGTGAGAATTTGGTCGAGTAATCGGTGCCAATCAGTCCGTTGCGGGTTTCTTTATAGGTGTCAGCCAAACCCGATTGAATATAGCGAGCCAAATGCGCTGCCGCCGCAGTCGCGCCGCCTTGCCATTCTGCTTGTTGGTAAGGAAATGCGCTGCGTGCATCGTGGTGGGTAATACCGGCCCAAGCGCTGAGATCCACCTTTTCAATCGTGCTGATGGCGACTGGGGGCGCAGGCAGTCGATTTATCTTTGGTTGCGGGGCTGGGATTTGAGTGGCCGACTGCTCAATCTGGTGCCGAAACGGCGTAAACGTTGCGGGTAGCAGGTGAATATGAAATGGCAGCTGGTCCGGGTCAAATAAGCTCGATTGCCACGTCGTTGTGACATTAAAACCGTGATCACGCAGCGCGTCGACTTGGGCGGTTTCTTCGGGCGCAGCAATCGTTTCGCAATAGAGCGCGGTGGTGTTCAGTTGCCTAAGTAGTGGCGGCAGAACTTGTTCTGGCTGACCGGCAATGATGATGAGCGGATTGCCCCGCTCCGCACAGGCAGCCGCAAGATCGTGCAGCGTATCGCTCAGGAACGCTTTTCGATGCTGACCGACGCGGGTAAATCCCCACTGAGTTTCTTCGTCTGGTGCGATGCAGTAAATCAGTGCGAGTTCATCGCATTGCTGGCAAGCGAGGTGAAGTGAGGCGTTGTCACTCAGGCGTAAATCATTTCGAAACCAATAGGCTGCGGTTGGCATGCTGAGTTCTCGTTTAATCGGCGCTGTGCGTCAGCAAGATATCTGCGGCCGCTAAACCAGATAGATAAGCGCCTTCGACGCGGCCACCAGCGAGCCAATCACCTGCAATCGCCAAGCCATCGCTGGCATCTTGCGGGAGTGTTGATTCCGCATTGCCCCGCGCATACAGCCAACGATGCGCCGTAGCCGCTTGCCAGCTCGGTTTGGATTGCCCCCATTGTTTTAAGAGTCGACTAAAGGCTTGGCACAGCGCATTAATGACCATGTCGGGCGTATCGTCTAAATGCGCGAGCGACCACGCCACGCTGGCGTGCAAAACCCAGTGCTGGCCGCTACGGCCTGATTTGCTGCTATCGAGCGCAATCCAAGACAAAACATCGTCGTTGACGTTGGTTTCATTCACGAAGAGCCCAGCAAACGGCAGATGAGTTGCGTGCTTGCTACTGATCATTACCGCCCAACAGGGCTGCATCGCCACTTGAGTCACAGCCGCTTGCTGTGGATGCGCAGCAGGCAGCATTCTGGCCACTTGGGGCGCGGGAATCGCCAAGACCAATTGCGGGGCTTGCCAGACTTGTGATTCTGTATTGACCCGCCAGAGGTGCTGTTCTTGGCTGATTGTGGTGACTTGAGTTGCAAATTGAATGTGAGTGTCTAATTTTGCCGCCATCGCCCGTAATGGCGCATTCATCGTGGGTTTGCCGACAAAGCGCTGCTGCGGCGAGCTGGCTTGCAGCGTTGTTCCATTCCATGCGTAAATCGGTTCATGCCAGCGGCTGACGATATTGGCGCGCAGCCAAAGCGCAATTTGGCGGCGAAATGGCGCTGACCGAGCCGTGAAATACTGCGCACCATGATCCCATTGCCCCGCATCAGTGCGGCGTGTTGCCATCCGCCCGCCGACACCGCGTGACTTTTCGAGCACCAGCACGTCTTTGCCCGCAGCGCGCAGCTGCTGTGCTGCGCTTAGACCCGCCATGCCCGCGCCAATCACAATCACATCCCAGTTGGTTTTCACAGCGATTCCTTGATGTTTGATTTACAAATGATCGAGCTGCCCAAGATACAGTTCGGCTTGGGCTAAAGTGGCTTCGCGTTCAGCGTCGGCCATTTTCTTCCACGTTTGATAGGTCATGCCGAGTCTTGGATTTTTCTCTAATCGCGCAGCGTGCCGATGATGAAAATGCCAGTACAGACTATTGAACGGGCACGCTTTTTCTCCGTGACGCTGTTTGGCGTCATAGTGGCAGCCTTTGCAATAATCGCTCATTTTATTGATATAGCTAGCTGAGCCAGCGTAGGGTTTGCTGCCCAATAAACCGCCATCGGCGTATTGACTCATACCGCGTGTATTGGGCATTTCGACCCATTCAAACGCATCGATATAAATTCCCAAATACCACGCATCGACTTCATCGGGCGCAATACCCGCCAGCAAGGCAAAGTTGCCGGTAACCATTAGCCGTTGAATGTGGTGGGCGTAGCCCGTTTCCAGCGATTGCGTAATTGCGTGTTGGGCGCAATTCATTTTGGTGTTGCCGTCCCAATACCAGCGCGGCAGTTTGCGCTGATGGTTGAGTGCATTGAGTTGCCCGTACTGCGGCATTCGCGCCCAGTACACGCCGCGAACGAACTCGCGCCAACCTAGAATTTGCCGCACAAAGCCTTCCACGGTCGAAAGTGAAACGCGCTCGGCTTCGTATTCAAGCAGCGCCGCCTGTATGACTTCGAGTGGGTGCAGTAATTTGATATTCAGCGCAAACGACAAACCGGCATGAAATAGCGTGGTCGATGCGGTGCTCATCGCGTCTTGATACGCGCCAAAGTGGGGCAGTGCGTTTTGAATAAATTGCGCCAAAGCATCTTTGGCTTGCGACCTAGTGATTGGCCACGGAAAGGCACTGGCTTGCGGTTGGCCGATGGTTTTGACGCCCGCAGCAGCGCCAATTTCTTGCCAAAGCTCGCTCAAATCGGTGGCGAAATTGGGCCAAGCGGGCGCAGCTGGTTGGCCGTTCCAACGTTTGCGATTGTCTTGGTCAAAATTCCATTGCCCGCCGATAGGTTGGCCTTCGGGATCGAGCAAAATTTGATATTGCTTGCGCAATGCGCGATAGAAAAACTCCATGCGCGGTATTTTTTGCGCAAATTGCGTACAAATCGCGGCACGATCGGCGAGAAAGTGTTCGCTATCAACGACATTGACTGGAATGCCCAACTCCGCTGCCAGAAACTGACTTTCAAGGCGATACTCATCGGCTTGTTGCCGCTCTAGCTGCGTAATGTGTTCGGCTTGGATTAGCTGCGTGAGGTTGCAGATGAAGTTTTGCTGGTTATTGGCATCATTTATTTTGATGTAGTGCACGCGGCATCCTGCAGCTTGCAGCGCGGTAGCAAAGCCACGCATTGCTGCAAAAATGCCCAAAACCTTTTGCGCATGATGTTGGGCGTAGTCGGTTTCGCTGCGTAATTCCATCAGCACATACAGCACATCGCTACGGGCGCGCTCAATGGGGCTAAACCAACTGTGCTGAATATTGAGCTGGTCGCCCAGAATGAGTCGCAGTGTGCTCATGTTTTGGCCTTGTGGAGCGAGCAGCGCACGCTACAGTATTTGACGGATTCCCAGTTCTTGGCCCACTTTTTTCGCCATGCAAAAGGGCGTAGGCACACTGGGCAGATTTTTTGTGGCAGCGTGAGTTTGTGGTGTGTCATTTTTGTAATGTTTAGATTTGATGTTGATATTCGTTTCGCGCTCGTTGAGCAGGGGTTTTGAAATCCCTCATATCAAGCCGACGAAGTCGGTGCAGATATATGGGTCGCCTTCTTTTGCTTACTTTTCTTGGCGAAGCAAGAAAAGTAAGCCCTCATCGCGGATTGCGATTGTAAAAAGCTGTGCCGTAAGCACTTAAAACCATCAATACGTAAGCTGACATTACCGTTGCTTTGTATGTATATACATGTAGGCATTGTTTAAAATTGGCTGCATTCATATACCCTTATATTTTCGGTAGAGGCCTTAAGTGAGCATGGCCCCCATCAACACCAATGATTTGCCCAGTAATCCAGCGCGCGGCATCGCTGAGTAAAAATGCAATCAAGGCCGCGCTGTCTTCACCTTCGCCGACCATCCCCATCGGGTTCATTTTGGCATTGCGTTCCAGCGCTTCAGGGGTACCAGTTAGCCGTTCGGATAAGGCGGAGCGGGTGAGGCCGGGCATCACCGCATTCACGCGGATGCCTTTATCGGCATAAGTGGCAGCAGTCGATTGCGCCAAGCTGGCAACGGCCGCTTTCGCGCTAGCAATCGCTTCGTGATTGGGAAATCCGGCACTGGCGACCAGTGATCCAACCAAGACCGCTGAGGCAGTGCTTTTGTTTTTGAGTTGCAAGGCGACAAAGGCTTTCAGCGCATAAAAAGCCGAAAAGTAGTTTTGCGCAAACAGGGTGTGGCAATCGCTGGCGCTGGTCAGATGAAGCGGGCGAATCAGTGTCGAGCCTACGCAATGAGCAAATCCATTGGGGATGAAATTGAGCTGCTGCGCGGTTTGCAAAATGAGGTCAGCAGCGCCATCGGTGCTCAGATCACCCGGAATCACCAAAGATTCTGCCGGTAGTTGCTTGGATAAAGCGAGTAATTTGTCTTCATGACGACCGCTTAAAACGAGGCGATGACCCTGCTCGGAAAGGGAATGCGCTAGGGCCGAGCCAATCGCGCCAGCGGCACCTGTAATCCAAATAGTCTTTGACATAATGCCGCCCCATTACTTGCTAGGAATAATTGCTACCAATAAGTAGTAATATATACCTTTGAGTATGTTTAGCCAATGCGTAAGTCGAAAAATACTTTCGTTATTTGTGGTGTGCTGATGGGCTGGCAAATTGAAGTGAAGAATTTCACAAGCTCACATCTATCTGCGGGTGGGGCGCTTGGCTCGAAGTGCTGCGGCGATGCCTTCTTTGGCCCAGTCGAGAAGCTCAGCTTGAGATTCGAGCGCTGATTCTGGGAGTGGGTAATAACTCATGGTTTGTGAGCGGCCATCTTTCATCGCAAAGCAAAATGGCGCGAGGTGTTCGGAGATAAAGCGGGGGCGATTAACGTCGTCCACTTTGATATAAACCACATCCTCAGCGACGAGCGCGAAAAACAGCTCGTCGCAGTACAGACCAAAGCCACCAACCATGGCTTTGGCGCGTAGCTGGCCGAGCGCTGCTAGCTCGTCAAGCAGATAGTCGACGTACTCGCTGCGCTTAGCCATAGCGGCTTTTTCGAGTTCTTTGTACTAAGTGATAAATAATCACGCCTGCAGCAAAGGTGGACAACACATGTTTGAGAGTGTGGCCACTCATAAAGCCTAACAAGGCATAAATTTGATAGTCAGCCAGCTCAGCTATTTTTGCCAGTACATACAAGGCGATTGCGGTAGCAAAGGCGAACCGTTCCGCTTTCGGCGCGTGCCATTGCCAGATTGGAATCAGCACCAGTGGCAGAATTTGCAAACCAAGATAAAGACGTAAATCGCCTGAGTAATACCAATAAATAACGCCACCAATGGCAAAAATGCTGAGCGCGATAACCAAAGGCCATTGATTTTTTTGTGGTGAAAAGTTTTGCCACACCCCTGCCAATAAACCCGCGCAGGCGAGTGAAATTGGCATACGATCCCACACGAGACGTTCGTCATTGGGCATCCAGTGGTAGTAGCCTGAGCCCATCGCGGTGAGGAAAATCGCAATCACAAATAATGTAAAACCGAGATTGAGTTGTTGGCGTCTCGGCCACAAATATAATAAACCCCAGAGCGCAACGAGTGCAAAGCCGGCATTGGATAGCACATCACCGCAATTGATAATCCCAAAGCGCATCACTTTGTCGGCAAAGGAATGGTAGCCTTCAAGCTGAGCAATCGGGCCATATATCGCCATGCCGATGGTAATGACTAACAAAATCAAGAGCGTGACTAACTTTTGCATACATTCATTCCATCGACTAAAAGGTGTTGGGCAGGGTAGCATAATTTTGCATAAATCGATCTTGCAATGTTAAATTATGTAAGGTATTGCTCTGCAAGCCAATTTAAACAATGCTTATATTAAGATACTTGATGATTATTTATCAGGCATGGTTGAGTTAAGCTGGGCAGGAATATTCAGTAGTTGGTCTACCGTCGTAAATCGGTAGCCTTGTTTTTTTAATTCAGGAATCAATTTCGCAACTGCCATGATGGTTGGTTTACGGCCACGACCACCAGAATCGTGCATTAAGACAATCGCTTCTGGGTGGATATAGTCTTGAACAACGTTAACAATCTTGCTCGCCGCAATCTCATCGAAACCATTTTTGTGCGTGTGATACCAATCAGCAGTATCGACCGACCATAAAATCGCATACATCTTTTTTCGCTGCAAAAACTGAATTTGGCTGTCGCTGATAAACCCATACGGCGGGCGCATCATACTGGGCTGAAAGCCCAAGATATTTTGATAAACAGTCTGGGTTTTCTCGATTTGTTGGTACCACCATTGATTTGCACCCTCTAATGGAATCAATCGTGGATGGTTGTAACTATGATTGGCGAGTGTGTGACCCTCTACATAGGCACGCCGAGCCAATTCTGGATATTTTTCAATTTGACTTCCTTGCCAAAAAAAAGTCGCTTTAACGTTTTCTTTTTTGAGCAAGTCGAGTAAAGCGGCGGTATCCGCACTGGGGCCATCATCAAAGGTGAACGCAATCTCCTTCCTATCGCCCGGCCCTTCTAAAAAAAAGCTCTGCGGAAAGTCGCTCGCCTGCTGCGCGAGTTTGGCTGGTGGCACTTGATCCCATCCTTCAACAAAAGGCGTTCTTAAACGGGGTGGGCTTTGCGCGATGGCTTGCGTAGTCATCCAAACCAGACCTGCAACGATGATAGCGGTTTTCATTAGCATTGAATTAAATCCATATGTGATAGGAATAACTGCGCTTGGCTTGCCAACGCCATGGCTCAATTTATTTTAACTGCGTAGCGAATTTCTATAGCAAATTGTGCTGCGATCATTTGAAGTTAGCTTCTTAGAGGTTTATACGATGGATGAGGTCCAATAATGCACAAAGCCTTCACTAACTTGGAGGCCTCAATTCAGTAGGCATCTCGAAGATGCAGATCTTTCTGCCAGAGTAGCACGGTCGCACACATTGAAGGCTCCGATGGTTATGCCGCTGCCTTGATCAATGTATTTGCCGGAATGTTCCTCGAATCGGAATAAAAAGGCGTTTAATTTTGCCATCTGGCTTTATCTCCTTGGAGCAAGGCAAAATGCTGTTTATGCTTAATCTTTAAGTATTGAATTGAATTTAGAGATGAATGCCGTCAAGTCTGCTATTCACTGTTCGGAATCGGTTGAAATTGAGCGACTCATTTTTACTGAGCCAGTGCTGGCGAAGCAAAAATGTGCGCTGCTGCTGGCGCGGGCACGTAAAAACTTTGACGCATCAACTTTTATCTCTGCCTCCTTACACTTTTCATTAATCGAAGATCAATTGGGTGATTTGCCGCAAGCCATTGTCGTGCTTTCTGAGGCGTTGGTTTTTGCCGAGGAATTTAAACAAGCCCAACAAACTCCCCAGTTACTTGAACAAATTGGCCGTTGTTACTACTCGCAAGCCAATTACCCACAAGCTTTGGACTACTGGCATCAGTGTGCCTTGCTGTGTGGTAACCAATTGAATTTTCTTGAAACACGTGCTTTAGCTTTAATGGGCTTGGGTCAAATTTGTGACGTAAGTGGCGAACACACGCAGGCAATCCAGTTGCATCAGATTGCGCATTCGCTATTACTGACAATTAATAATCAATTCTTGCTCACGATGGCCAAAATAAACTGGGCCGTGAATTTACAAAAAATTGGCTTGTCTGAAGAGTCTCGTGAGATTTTGTAAGAATCACTTCGTTTGAGTTTGGCGCATGATCTACCGCACCATGCTGCAGAATGCCAATTTCGCCTCGCTGAAATTGCGATGAGTTTGAATGAAATGACCGTGGCTGAGCAGCTGATCGAGGAAGGGGTGATGATGGTAACGACGACGCCATACCATTGGTGTGAGGTGAATTTACTCGCACTTTGGGCTGAGTTAAGCTTTCAATTAGGGCGTTGCGAGCAGGCACTTGATATTGTCAAACGGGGCTTAAGTATTGCAGAGGAAAATGGTTTACGACATTTGGTGTTTCGTTTGAGTCAACAGGCGGCGCAATATGCTCGGCTCCAAGGGCTTGATGAGGTCGCGGATGAGTATCAACGTAAGATTGATTTTTTAAGCGTGCACTTGCATACGGAAATAACACAACCGAGTGGTCTCAATTTGAATATGTTACGTGATTTAATCGCCTAGGCTTGCTATTATCTTACGCCATCTGGCTGGGCCGCTTAACTGTGTAATAAAAAGTTAAGCTCTTCAATTGTAGACACCCAGGTCGCAACATCGATTTGAATGGATAACCGCAGAGATGCCACTAAGCAGGCAAGAGTACCGGCAGCATTTATTGGTACAGAATAAAACCGAGATGTTCACATCGCCGGTCAGATCACGTACTCAATGTTTAGCTTTGCTCGATGACGCACGTCGCGAATTCGATATTAGCGCCTTTATTGATGGCGCCTTGCAGCTTTCTCAGATTGAAGACCAGCTCGGAGATTTAACTAATGCCATTAGTCATCTTTCAGAAGCCTTGGTTTTTGCCGAAGAATTCAAACAAACTCAGCGTATCCCCGAAATCCTAGAGCAGATTGGGCGCTGTTATTACACGCAAGCCTGTTATCCGCAGGCACTTGAGCATTGGCAGCAATGTGTTGAGTTGTGTCAAAACCAAGCCGAACTACTCAAAACGCGTAGTTTAGCCTTAATGGGCTTGGGGCAGATATGTGATGCGGGTGGGGATAATCACTTAGCGGTGCAAATGCATGCGGCGGCACATAATCTCATGATCAATCATGGCGATGTGTTCTTATTGGTGAAGGCCAAAATCAATTGGGCGGTGAATCTGCAAAAGGTGGCCGACTCCACTGCAGCGAAAGGCTTGCTGCGTGAAGCGCTGACCTTATGTTTGCAGCATAACCTCCCACACTACGCTGCGACCTGTTCCTATCGCTTGGCTGAAATTGAATTAGCTGATGGTCATCTGATGGCTGCAGAATGTCTGATTGAAGACGGTTTATTGATCGTTGCGAGCACACCGTATCATTGGGCCGAAGTTAATTTATTGGGGGTGTGGGCCAAGTTAATTGCAAGCGACCCTTCGCAGTGTGTGCGTGCGCTCGATGTCGTGGAGCGTGCTCTAACGATTGCGCATCAAGATGGTTTTCGTCATTTAGAGCTTCGCATGTCAGAGCAGGCCGAGCACTATGCGCGAGTTTCTGGGCGTATCGAACTCGCCTATGAATATGCGCGTAAAGCCAATTTTATTCAATTAGATTTAAATTCGGCGATGAA
This sequence comes from uncultured Deefgea sp., assembly GCA_963508915.1. GTDB lineage: Bacteria > Pseudomonadota > Gammaproteobacteria > Burkholderiales > Chitinibacteraceae > Deefgea. The sequence continues at coordinate 97,216 of CAUOZE010000002.1, read as the reverse complement.
TCCGCAGATGATGCCGAATGTGGCAGGGCTGAGTGCGCTGCTGTTGTGACGGGTATGTCTTTCAAGGCTTAAAATTGTGTTGCCTGCGTAGCGATACGTAAAAACCCGCTTCGCAGCGGGTTTTTTATTGGATTAATATATTGGTGATTACTTGAGGCGGAATTCAGCGGCATTCGCATGTGCCGTGAGGCCTTCACCATGCGCCAACACACTGGCAATTTTGCCTAATTTTTGCGCGCCAGCTTGTGAAACTTTGATCAAGCTCGAGCGTTTTTGGAAGTCATACACGCCTAGCGGGCTGGAGAAACGTGCGCTGCGTGCGGTTGGCAACACGTGGTTTGGGCCAGCACAGTAATCGCCCAAACTTTCTGAAGTAAATTGCCCCATAAAAATCGCCCCTGCATGACGAATCAGTGGCAAGAGCGCATCAGGATCGCTAACCGACAATTCCATGTGCTCTGGTGCGATGTAATTGGCGATTTCACACGCCTCGGCCAAGTCTTTTACCAGAATCAAGGCGCCACGATTAGCAAGCGATGCGCTGATAATGTCTTTGCGCGGTTGGGTCGGCAGCAGTTTTGCGATGCTGGCTTCGACTTCAGCCAAATAGGCAGCATCCGTACAGAGCAAAATCGATTGCGCAATTTCATCGTGTTCAGCTTGGCTAAATAAATCCATCGCCACCCAATCGGCTGGCGTAGTGCCATCTGCAACGACCAGAATTTCCGATGGGCCTGCCACCATATCAATGCCAACGATGCCAAATACCGCGCGTTTCGCTGCTGCAACATAAGCATTGCCAGGTCCAGTGATTTTATCGACTTGCGGAATCGTTGCAGTACCAAATGCCAATGCACCGACGGCTTGCGCGCCGCCGATGGTGAATGCGCGGCTGACACCTGCCACATAGGCAGCACCGAGCACCATATCATTACGCTCACCACGTGGTGTAGGTACGACCATGATAATTTCTTTGACTCCCGCTACGTGCGCTGGAATCGCATTCATCAGCACTGACGAAGGATAAGTAGCTTTGCCGCCCGGCACATAAATCCCAACGCGATCGAGCGCGGTGACTTGTTGGCCGAGCATCGTGCCGTCTTCGTCTTCGTACGTCCACGATTGCATTACTTGTTTTTCATGGAAGCTACGCACGCGGGCGGCAGCGGCTTGCAGTGCGGCGGCTTGTTCGGCTGGCAAGCGCTCGAACGCGGCTTTGAGTTCGTCTTGGGTCAGCTCAAGATCAGCCATGTTTTGCGCGGATGTGCCGTCAAACTGATTCGTGTATTCAATCACCGCCGCATCGCCACGTGCTTTCACGTCGGCCAAAATGGCAGCAACGCGCACGTCAACTTGTGGATCTTGCGAGGTTTCAAACGCCAGCAATGCGGTGAGTTCAGATTGGAAATTGTTCGAAGAGGAATCAAGACGGCGAATCATGGCGTAGACCCAAGGCAATAAGAATTGCATTGATTATACCCTGACTTACGGCCGTGGCTGCATTTGCGCTGCCAGTGACCTTGCTGATCATCAATGTCGCGAGCATTGGACTTGGAAGGGCGTGTTGTTGGGGTGAGGATGGAATGATTTAGCAAGAAGTGCTGGATGTGTATTGCCACGCAGTCATTGTTAATGATGATCTTCGTGGCAATACCTTTGTTTAATGTTTGCCGTCTGATACCGAGTGTAGCAGCTTATCGGTATAGGCGAGCGCCGCCGCAGAAACGAGGAAAGTCAGATGAATAATCACCTGCCATTTTATGGTGGCTTCTGGAATCTGTGCTGCATTAATGAATGTTTGTAATAAATGAATCGAGGAAATACTAATAATCGCCATCGACAGTTTGACTTTAAGTACGGTCGCATTCACATGATCAAGCCATTCGGGTTGATCAGGATCGTCATCGATATTGAGGCGAGAAACAAAGGTCTCGTAGCCGCCCATGGTGACCATCAACAGTAAATTGGCAATCATCACCACATCAATCAAGCCGAGAACGGCCAGCATGACATCGGTTTCTGACATCGTGGTGAGGTTGCTCAGCATCCGTACGAGGCCAGCCAAGAATTTGTAGGCATAGACGCCTTGAACAATGATCAAGCCTAAATAAATGGGTAATTGTAGCCAGCGACTACCGAATATGATTTTCGCCAGCAGATTTGATTTTGGTTTTGAGCGAGACGTGACAGACATTGGGGCTCCTTGTGGCGTGAAGCAGTTTAGGTTTTATTTGGGAAAATCACGCGGCTAAAAACCAGCGTAATAAAAATCCCAAAATGAGTTGAGCCGATCAGCGACTCGGCAATAAACAGCAATTTACCATCGGCATTGCAGGGCAAAAAGTCTCCAAAGCCTACGGTTGCAAAGATGGTGGCTGAAAAATACAGGGAATCTAAGAAATTAGTGTTATTGCTGCAGCCATCACTGGTGCCGTACACGTCAAACATTTGCCAACCGGCAGCAAAAGTAAGAATCAGTAGCATATTGCTCAATAAAAACAGCCACACGGCTTGTGCCGGATGCAGCCCATCTTGCATCCGTTGCCCATAAGCAATGCTGAAAATAAACGCCAAATAATTGAGATAGGTGGCGGCAATAAACCAATACATCGTCTCTGAGCCATGATCGAGTATTTCAAACCGTATTAGCAACGGCCACAAGAACATGAACAGCAAGGTGTAGAGGGGAACATGCCGCCAGCGAATATCTTTAAGCGACATTACGCTTGGCGATTGGCAACAGTCGCGCTGAATGCATCAATCATCGGTTGTAAACGCTCGTGCTTGAGTTTGAGCGCGGATTGATTAATCACTAAGCGGCTAGAAATATCACGGATATGTTCAACTGCGACCAGATTATTGGCTTTGAGCGTACCGCCAGTGGAAACCAAGTCAACAATCGCATCGGCTAGGCCCACCAATGGTGCGAGTTCCATCGAGCCATATAGCTTGATCAAATCAACATACACGCCTTTACTGGCGAAATGCTCTTTGGCTTGTTCGGTGTATTTGGTGGCGATGCGTAGACGAGCGCCTTGTTTGACTGCGCCTTCGTAATCAAAGCCATTTTGTACCGCAACCATCAAACTGCATTTAGCGATTTCAAGATCCAGTGGTTGATACAGACCTTGGCCACCATGCTCGATCAATACGTCTTTGCCAGCAACGCCTAAATCAGCTGCGCCGTATTGCACATAGGTCGGTACGTCTGACGCGCGCACGATGATGAGTTGAACATCGGGTTGATTGGTGCCAATGATCAGTTTGCGTGTGCTCTCTGGCGCTTCGCTCGGCACGATGCCAGCTGCAGCTAACAGTGGCAGCGTTTCTTCGAAAATCCGGCCTTTGGATAAAGCAATGGTAATCATGTTGTTTCCAGTAATGCACGCCATTGGCGTGCCACAGCTTATTTAAATAATTTAATACTTGCCGGATACTTCGACTGCCAGCCATTCATCGCTTTGGCGGCTTCCCAAACTGCAAACAGCGCGGCACCAATCGCCATCCACCAAACAAATAAGGCGGTATTAAAGAAGATCCCCGCAAGCAAAGATAATGCGTAAAAGCAGCCCATCAGCATTTGAAAGTTTGCAGCTTGTATCGCGTGTTGCTCAACAAATTCGGAGTGTACACGGGCAAATTGCAGACCTAAAAATGGAATGATCAGCGCTAAAATCGGCATTGGAATCAAGGGCAGCCAGCAAAGCCCCGCCAGATGAATCACCACGGCAGCGGCTTTTTCTCCTTGGCTAGGGGGCTTGAGTTTGCCGTCGCTGTCTTCACCGGCGGGCTTTGGATTAATCGTTAACATTAGTGAAAACGCTCAATACTCGCGCCAATACCGGCCAGTTTGGTTTCGATGTGCTCATATCCACGGTCGAGGTGATAAATACGATCGACAATGGTTTCACCCTCTGCGATCAAGCCGGCAATCACCAAGCTGGCCGATGCGCGTAAGTCGGTTGCCATCACGGTTGCGCCAGACAATTTGTCTACGCCAGTGATAATCGCCGTATTGCCTTCGGTATTGATTTTCGCGCCCATGCGAATCAATTCTGGCGCATGCATAAAGCGATTTTCAAAAATCGTTTCGGTCACTACGCCGGTGCCTTCCGCGATACAGTTCAGCATCATAAATTGCGCCTGCATATCGGTTGGGAAAGCAGGGTAAGGCAAGGTGCGTAGGTTTACCGCTTTAGCGCGGCGTTTCATATCGAGGGAAATCCACGTGTCGCCCGCTTCGATATAGGCACCCGCTTCGCGCAATTTATCCAATACGGCATCTAGAATATCGGCGCGGGTATTTTTGAGTAAAACTTTACCTTGTGCCGCCGCTGCAGCCACGAGGAAAGTGCCCGTTTCGATACGGTCGGCGATAATCGCGTGTTCTGCGCCATGCAGGCTGGCAACGCCTTCAATCGTGATGCGATCGGTGCCATGACCGCTGATTTTGGCGCCCATTTTGATCAAGCATTCGGCCAAATCCACCACTTCAGGCTCACGCGCTGCATTTTCAATGGTGGTGATGCCATCGGCCAAGGTGGCGGCCATCAATAAATTCTCTGTACCCGTTACGGTAACCATATCGCAGACGATGCGCGCGCCTTTGAGACGGCCTTTGGCTTTCACATAACCATGCTCGATGATGATTTCAGCGCCCATCGCTTCAAGGCCCTTGATGTGCTGATCCACTGGACGAGCACCAATCGCGCAGCCGCCTGGCAGTGAAACTTGGGCTTCACCAAAGCGCGCCAAGGTTGGGCCGAGTACCAAAATCGAAGCGCGCATGGTTTTCACTAATTCGTACGGCGCAGTCAGGCTAGTGAGGTCGGCAGCGGTCAATTCATATTCGTGGACATTATCAGTCATCACGCGCACGCCCATGCCTTGCAGCAATTTTTGCGTGGTTTTCACGTCTGCCAATTGCGGCACATTGGTGAGGCGGAGAGTCTCTGCGGTCAGCAGAGACGCACATAAAATCGGCAAGGCCGCATTTTTAGCGCCAGAAATCGTGATTTCGCCAGAGAGCGGATGACCGCCAATAATTCTAAGTTTATCCATTTTTTTACCTTTACTGATCTGTAGGGGCGGGTTTGACTGCGCCTACAGCTCTAAATTATTTGAAGTAAGTCCACCAAACGACCGCGACGATGCCGATCAGCCATGGAATATTCGTGAGCGCGGCGATGTGGCCAACACTGCGATCTTGCGGCTTGCGGGCGTCAATTTTCGCCTGCTCGATAATCGCTTTTTGATCATCGATGGCCGACAGATCGAAACGCTTATCTGGTTTGCTCATTGACGTTGCGCGAATTCTGCGGGGGTTACTGTGGCGCGCATCGAAATGGCGTGTAATTCACCGGAATCGATGTATGACTTTAAGCCGTCATTGATCAGGCGATGGCGTGCCAATAAGCCCATGCCGGCAAATTGCTCGGAAACAATCGTGGCATAAAAATGATGACCATCGCCTTCTACGTCGAGATGTTCGCACGGCAAAATTTGCGCGATGAGGGCTTGTACTTGTTCTGGCGTCATGATGTCTTCTAAGTTGCGGGTTTGCGCACTAAAAAATCGTCCACAAAATACCAGAGAAACAAGCGCACTAATTGGTTTCTAATAGGTATATTGTCATAGGCTATGCTTAATAAGGCGCACATTTAAATACCTACGAATTTACGTCGGGCGAATTGCTTGACGTGGACAAAGCTGGTGTTACGGATGCCGTTAACGGCGAATTTTGTAGCCAGATTTTATCAAACTGAGCGCGAATGCGGCGAGAATAAGTAAACTAAATCCGACAACAGTCAAAGAAAGCCAAGGGTTAACATCACTTTGGCCAAAAAATCCGTAGCGAAAGCCATCAATCATATAAAAAACAGGATTGAAGTGAGACACGTTTTGCCAGAAAACCGGTAGGCTGTGGATGGAGTAAAACACGCCAGAAAGAAAAGTTAGCGGCATAATCAGGAAGTTTTGAAAGGCGGCTAATTGATCGTATTTCTCAGCCCAAATCCCTGCAATCATCCCTAAAATCGCCATTAATCCGCAGCCGATAAAAGCGAACACAAAAATCCATAGTGGGTATTGTGGCATAGGAATTGGGAATAATAATGATGTGAGCAATACCCCCGAGCCAACAACCAGCCCACGCACAATCGCAGCTAAGGTATACGCGGCAAAAAATTCAAAATGCGACAGCGGCGGCAGCAAGATAAATACGATACTGCCGGTGACTTTGGATTGAATAATACTGGAGCTGGTATTGGCAAATGCATTTTGCAACATGCTCATCATCATCAAGCCGGGAATGAGGAAGGCGGTGTAACTCACGCTAGGAAAGGGTTGCACATGCGCGGCTAATACATGCGCAAATATCAAAAGATACATCAGCGCGGTCAGCACGGGCGCGGCAACCGTTTGAAAACCTACTTTCCAAAAGCGTAGGATTTCTTTGTAAAACAGAGTGTAAAAGCCAGTCATAGCGTGTGAGGAGTAAGTGTGAGGCGTAAGGGCTTAGCCCTTACGGCCTAGACTTGACTCGTTTTCCTTGTTGGGGTTGAGAATAAACGATTGAGGGGCGGTGGTTTTACACCTCACTCCTTACCCCTCACTCCTTACTTCATATTCATCATTTGCACGAAGATGTCTTCTAAATCCGGCTGTGAAATTCTGACGTCTTTCAGTGTAATTCCAGCAGAGCGCACTTCGTTCAATATCATTTCAAGCTGAGTGCAATCGCTGAGTTTTAACTCAAACCCGTGCTCGTTTTCACGCACTAAGAGCGGAGTTAGTGTTGCAGGTAGTTGCGCCGGTTTTAATTTAAGCAATACGGTACGCGCAGCGCCACGCGCCATAATTTGGGTTTTGTCTTCCAGTGCCAAGAGTCGCCCTTGTTTGAGCATGGCGATTCGATTGCAGAGTGTTTCGGCTTCTTCAAGGTAATGCGTGGTCAGTACGATCGTTTGGCCTTGTTGATTGAGGCGACGAATAAAAGCCCACAAGGTTTGTCGCAACTCGACATCGACGCCAGCAGTCGGTTCATCCAAGACGATAACAGGGGGTTTATGTACCAATGCTTGAGCCACCATGACGCGGCGCTTCATACCACCAGATAATGCCCGCATATTGGCATCGGCTTTATCGGTAAGCCCGAGGTTCTCAAGAATCTCATCAATCCATGCGTGGTTATTTTTGATGCCGAAATAACCAGACTGAAATTGCAGCGTTTCTCGAACGGTAAAAAAAGGATCGAACACCAACTCTTGCGGCACGATACCAACCGCGCGGCGCGCTTGGCGGTAATCTTTTTGGACGTCGTAGCCCATGACGGTGGTGTGGCCAGAAGTGGGTTTACTTAAACCTGCCAAAATAGAAATCAGCGTGGTTTTACCTGCGCCATTGGGGCCGAGTAGCGCAAAGAAATCGCCTTCGGCGACTTCAAATCGAATTTCGTTCAGTGCGGTGAACTGACCAAATTGCTTGCTGATGCCATCAAAAACGATCGCACTCATTGCTGCGCCTCGGCGGGCGCACTGGCCGAGAGGGCGGTTGTTTGCGCTTGCTTTGTTTCTAGCTCGGCCTCGATATCATCATCACCCATCGGTAGTGGATAGGGTGGGTTGCCATCGTGGATTTTAAACCAGCGGCGTTGTAAATAACTGTCGCGAATAAATGCGTAAGGGTCATTTTGCTCTTGAATGACGGCATCTAATGGCAGCAATTGTGAGCGAGCATTAGTGATATAGACAGAGTAATAGGCAATTTGGCCCGCTAAGTCATCTATGTAATCAATAGGTCCCCACGCCAAACGGACTATACGGTCTGAGCTATCGCGCAGTGTGAGTGGGCCATAGAACGGCACCATTAAAAATGGACCGGACGATACGCCCCACTGTCCTAATGTTTGTCCAAAATCTTGTTCTTGTTTTTCAATCGGAAGATCGCTAGCCCAATCGATCAACCCGCCAGCTCCCAAAGTGGTGTTAACCAAAACACGGCCAAAACTTTTGGAGGCGGGCGTTGCTTTACCCTGCAACATAGCTGCAGGAATTGCGAATAAATCGTCAATATTTTCAAAGAAATTATCGACGCCTTTACGCAGTGGGGGCGGGATAAAACGCACGTAGCCTTGGCTAACAGGACGCAGCACGACATCATCAACGGCTTTGTTGACGGCAAAAATTGGCCGGTTGATGGATTCTAATGGATCGTAATTGTTTTGTGGGGTCGCGCACGCGACTAGCAGCAATAGAGGTAAAACAATTAAACGACGCATGATGGCAACTCGGTGAAAAACGTACAGTACTGAATTATAGAGGAATTTTTTGGGTTGATTCATTTAGGAGGGCGAGTTTAATACGTCGGCTAAACCATACACCGCGATCAACTGCCGTAGATTGTTGGGCATATTGATGAAGGCCAATTGGCAATTGACGGCTTTGGCGCGGCGTTGCCATTCGATTAAAACCGCGACCGCGCTGGAGTCGACGACTTCGAGCGCCGCAAAATTGATCGTTAATGTTGTTCGCCCGAGTACGCTATCGAGTATTGATAGCGCAGCTGGGCTATTGGCGAGGGTGAGTTCACGCGCTAAAACAATTGCACTCATTATTTGCTTTGCCGTGAGCTATTGTTTTTTTCTGCCATATTTTTAATCAAGCCATCAATGCCATCTTTGCGAATGACTGCACCGAATTGATTGCGGTGATTATTAATAAAGCTGATCCCTTCAACGGTGATGTCATAGACCTTCCAATTACTACCGATTTTCTCAAAGCTAAAATCGAGTGGAATCGGCTTTTGATTCGGCAGGGTGACCTCGGTGCGCACGGTTTGTTCATCATCATCGTTGCCAGCGCGGGTACCTTTAACGTTAATTTGCGCATTTTTATATAAGGTCAGTGCGGATAAGTAAGTCCGTACCATCATGGTACGAAATTCTTTACTCAGTGCCTCTTGCTGGGCTGGTGTAGCACTTTTCCAGTAGCGACCCACTGCAAGCGAAGTCATTCGTTGGTAGTCCGCCATTGGTGATAGGCGGGCATCAACTAGATCACGCGTTTTTGCTGCGTCTTTTTCATTTTTTTTGATGATTTCTAATACATCTTTGCTAGCCGCACGGGTGATTTGCTCTGGCGTTTCGGTATTGGCAAAAGCAGTACCCGCCATCAGGCTGAGGGTACACATCAATACAATGTGGCGAAATTTTTGCAACATAAATTACTTCTCCGAACTATTGGTTTTGTCGGCTTGACTAAATAAAAACCGACTGATGAGTTGTTCTAAAACGATGGCTGATGAAGTAACTTTAAAAGCATCACCTGCCGCAAGATTTTTTTCTTCAGCACCGGGTGTGATGCCGATGTACTGTTCGCCTAAAAGGCCAGAGGTCAAAATTTCGGCCGAGCTGTCGCGGCTAAAATGATAACGGCTATCGAGCGCCATCTCAACGCGGGCGACATAGCGCTCGCTGTCGAGCGTGATACTGGTCACGCGACCAACGACAACGCCAGCACTTTTAATGGGTGAGCGGGTTTTTAAGCCGCCAATATTCTCAAAATTTGCGATCAAGGTATAGCTTGAAGTCGCGGGCAATGAACTGGAGCTACTGACTTGCAGCGCTAAAAACAATAAGGCGGCCACCCCTGCTGCTGCAAATAAGCCAACCCAAAAATCAATCATTCCTCGTTTCACAATACACCTCGATACTTCAACGCCATGATGAAAAGCAAGCCAATTGCCGAAAGGGACTTTGGTTTTTCTTGCATGATTTTATATCCCTGTAAACATAAATGCGGTCAAGATAAAATCGAGCGCTAAAATGACTAAAGAGCTCGTTACGACCGTGCGCGTAGTGGCGCGGGAAATGCCTTCGGCAGTCGGCGGCGCATCATAACCTTCAAAGACGGCAATCAGCGATACAGCAAAACCGAAAAAGAAGCTTTTGATGATGCCATTCATCACATCAAGCCGAAAATCAACCGCACCTTGCATTTGTGACCAAAAACTTCCGTCATCCAGCCCAAGTAATTTCACGCCGATTAAGTAGCCGCCTAAAATCCCCATCGCGCTAAAAATTGCCGCCAGCAGAGGCATTGAAATAACGCCGCCCCAAAAGCGCGGTGCCACTACGCGGGCTATTGGATTTACCGCCATCATTTCCATCGCGGAGAGCTGTTCGGTCACTTTCATTAAGCCAATCTCGGCGGTGATCGCGCTACCTGCACGACTAGCAAATAGCAGTGCTGCGACTACGGGCCCAAGTTCTCGCACCAAGGATAGCGCCACTAAGACGCCCAATGAGCTTGATGCGCCAAAGCGTTGTAGTGTGTCGTAGCCTTGCAAGGCAAGTACCATGCCGACAAACAAGCCCGACACCGAAATAATCAGTACCGACAAGACGCCTGCAAACCAAATCTCACGCAAGGTGAGCCGTGGGCGAAGTAGGCTGGAGCCGGAATGGCGCAATATCGCTAATAAAAATCGGCAGGCGAAACCCAGTTTAATTAAGGTGTTGGTCAGTGGCGCGCCGAGACGACTAAAGAAATTAAATAGCATCGCATACCCCGATCTCAATTGAGATTGGCGCAATTAAAACGCTTTTGACCCGGGCTATTGTTAGGATGTGCATGTTCATAGCCCCAATTGTGCGGCATAAGGCATTGCCGGTTTATGAAACGGCAGGGGGCCATCGGTGCGAGCGTTGATAAATTGCTGAACATAAGGGTGTTGTGACGCTTTGACTTCATCTGGCGTACCTTGAGCGACAATAACGCCATCGGCAAGAAAGTAGATATAGTCAACGATGGCGAGTGATTCCGCCACATCATGGGTCACAACAATCGATGCGGTGCCGAGCGCATCATTCAGTTCTCGAATGAGTTTGCCCACTGTCGCTAGTGAAATAGGATCTAGCCCTGTAAACGGCTCATCATAAAGCATGACCGTGGGGTCGAGCGCAATGGCTCGTGCTAATGCAACACGGCGTGCCATGCCGCCCGATAGTTCATGCGGCATCTGTGTTGCAGCGCCTCGTAAACCAACCGCTTCAAGCTTCATGAATACCAAATCGCGGATCATTGACTCTGGGAGCTTGGTACGCTCGCGCAGCGGAAAAGCAACGTTGTCGAAGACGGATAAATCCGTAAATAAAGCACCAAACTGAAACAGCATCCCCAGTTTGCGGCGCATCGCATACAGGCCACTTTCATTCAGTGTGCCAATGTTTTCACCGTCGAGCCAGACAGATCCTTGCTGAGCTTGAATTTGCCCGCCGATCAATTTAAGTAGCGTGGTTTTACCCGAGCCAGAGCCACCCATAATGGCGACCACTTGGCCGCGCGAAATGGAGAGCGACACATCACGCAAGATAATGTTATCGCCGTAAGCAAAGCTGACATTTTGAAATTCAAGCAGGTTCATGAGTTTTGGGTCAGTGTGTGAAGCCGGATTTTAAGGCTTTAGAGGCAGATGCGCTAGACATATGCCCGCTATTGCGCTGCAGCATAACAGGGCAAAGCTTAAATTCAGCTGAATTAAACCGAGCTGCAGATAAAAATGGCGATAAATGGCGCTTGTGGTGTTAGGAATTTAAAGAGTGTTGTCATTTTTTAACGAGAAAATTAATGATGTATTGCCGTCTATGCTTTTTTAAATATGGCTTTTGTGCTGATACCCGCTGTTATGTTGTGCTTGTTGCTTCCTTTCTATAGTCTTTGTTACGCTTTTTGTTGTTGAAAGATATTATGGTTTTGAGAATCAGTACATATTCACAATTTAATTGATTGCACTCATTACACGGCAAGGAGGAAGACTTTTGTACCTCGAATTCTTTGGTCTAAAAAGTCCACCATTTCGATTGACGGCCCACCCTGACTTTTTCTTTAGTGGGGCAGGGCGCGGTGCACTGCTCGACGCCTTGCTGTATGCAATTACGTCTGGTGAGGGCCTGATCAAGGTGACGGGTGAAGTTGGAGCCGGAAAAACCATGTTGTGCCGCATGCTGTTGGAGCGTTTACCATCGTATGTGGATGCGATTTTCTTGCCGAATCCAGTATTAAGTGAAGATGAGTTGCTCTTGACCTTGGCGGATGAATTAAAAATTCAATTTTATTCCGATCGTGCTGCGCAAAAGATTCGTTTAATTGAAGAGACCTTGATTGCCAAATATGCGGCGGGTCGACAAGTCGTGCTGATTGTGGATGAAGCTCACGCTATGCCGCAAGCCACACTGGAATTAATTCGGCTGTTATCCAATCTAGATTCTGGGCATCAAAAATTATTACAAATAGTGCTGTTTGGGCAGTTGGAATTGGATGAAATCCTGCAGCAAAATCAATTGCGCGCTTTGCGTGAACGAGTGAGTTATAGCTTGGCGGTGCCGGTACTCAATTCTGCTGAAGTGGGGGATTATTTAGCCTGCCGATTATTTGCCGCAGGGCATCATGGCAATGCGATTTTTACGCCGGTGGCGGTGAAGCATATTGCTGAAGTAGCGCAAGGATTAAGTCGGCGAGTGAATTTGTTGGCGGATAAAGCGATGTTGGCCGCATTCTCTGAACACTCAGCACAAGTGACTTTGAAGCACGCCAAACTAGCAGAGCGTGAGTGTGAATATGCAGCCCCCATTTCAATAGAAAGGTGTTGGCTCGCGCTCCTGTTGGTACTTACGTTTGCAATTTTAGTTGGCGCTTGGCATTTTTTGTCTAGCAATTTAGCGGCTAGCTCGGAAAAAGTAGCAAACTCAGTTCGAATTACTGCATTGGCATCAACTTCGGCGTCACACGTCCATTCTTCATCGAGTGAGAATGCCATGGGTGAGTTAATTTTACAGTCTAGAGCGCGAATAAAAGCTGCTGAGGCCAATAGTATTACGGTGCTGGTATCAAAAATCCCGTCCCAACAAAGTGAACAGCTCAAGTCGCTGATCACAGAAATTAATCAATTAATCGGCCCTGGCCGAGTCATTATTTATCCGACGAAGATTAACGGCGTGTCGGCCTGGGGGGTCTTAGCTGGTTTATACCCCGATCGGCAGCGGGCCCAATCAGTTAAAAATCGCCTGCAACAAAAGTTACGTGGCACGCAAGTGCAAACCATCGGTGTATTACGTAGTGAGATGTTGCTACCCCGCGACTAGCAAGCTTGAATCTAGCGATAAACTCGGTTTTTTTGAATGCTGTGCTAAGTTGAACTGAGCTTATTCATTTGAACAATAAAATGAGAAAATTAGTACTGGGGATTGGGTCGGTAGTTTGGGTTGCAACAGGATGCAGTACATCAAGTGGCCTCACGCCTTTATCCACTGCGCACATCGCTGCGCCACCTAAAAATGAAGCGCCTGTAGTGGCTATACCGCCTTTGGCTCGACCGATTCCGACGCTCGCCAAACCGATCGCTTCCCCTAAATTAGAAACGTACAGCGTGGTGGTCAGTCAGCTCGATGTGCATGACTTACTGTTTGCGCTGGCACGCGATGCACGCATTAATGTTGATGTGAGTCCGGGCGTAACAGGCGTTGTGACGCTCAATGCGATAAATCAAACGCTGCCGCAGATTTTGGATCGGATTGCGCGGCAAGTCGATCTGCGCTGGAGTATGGAAAACGGGGTCTTGAACATCACTCCTGATTCACCTGTAGTAAGAATTTATCATGTGGACTATTTCAATTTGTCGCGGAACATGAAATCAACGCTAAATATATTGAACTCAGTCAAATCGGCTGCCGAAGACTCGGGGGGCTCAGGTAGTAATGGCAGCACTTCTTTTTCGTCGATAGACAGTGAATCGCAAAATCAGTTTTGGAAGAGACTCGAGACTAATCTAAAAGAAATTCTAGACGTAAAAGCGGGCAGTGTTGCTGCGACCACCGCGCTAAACACTGCAAAAATTGCTCAGCTTGGACAGCAAGCGACTCAAAAAGTGGCAACCCAGTCTACAGATGCTTCGACCGCGTTATCAGTGGTAGATAAAGCCGCCAAGATTGACAAAACCCTCGCACAGACAGAAAAAGTTCAGGCTGAAACAGTTGCCCTGCAAACCCGCGCCAGTCCGGAGACCAAGCCTGTTGATGCAAATTATGTGGTGATTAATCCTGAAACGGGCACGATTACTATTCGTGCAAGTAGCAAGGCGCAGTCCAAAGTGGCTGAATTTTTAGCGTCGATCCAAGCCTCAGCGCAACGACAAGTTTTGATTGAAGCGACGATTGTTGAAGTCGTTTTAAGTGACCAATACCAAGCAGGCGTGGATTGGTCGCAAATCGCCAATGGTGCAGGTTGGACTTTTGGGCAGAGTTTAATTGGGGCCAATTTATCGTCTGCACCATTGAGTTTGATTTCTTATAAGAGCACCAACTTCAATGCAACGGTTAAATTACTCGAGCAGTTTGGTAAAACCCGTGTGTTATCCAGCCCCAAAATTACCGCATTAAATAATCAACCCGCAGTGATGAAAGTGGTCGAGGAGCTGGTTTATTTCACGATGAATGTGACTCAATCCACTTCTGATACGAATGGCATCATTACGCCGCCCACTTATGAAAGTGTACTGCGAACCGTGCCTGTTGGCTTGGTGATGCAAGTCACGCCGCAGATATCGGCCTCGGGCATGATTTCGATGAGTATTCACCCAACCATCACCAATGTGAGTGGTTATGTAGAAGACCCTGCGGTCGCAATTATTGCCGCCCAAACGGGTACCAATCTAAAAAGTGTAGTGCCTGAATTGCAGGTGAGAGAGTTTGATTCGACGCTGAAAATAGCCAGTGGGGAGGTGGCTGTTTTAGGTGGCTTGATTCAGGATAAGCAGAGTAATCAACGCCAAGGTGTGCCGGGCTTATCTCGGCTGCCTTGGTTGGGTGATGCGTTTAGTTACCGTGATGATAAAGTCAGAAAAATAGAGCTAGTCGTGTTTTTGCGACCGATGGTCGTCAAAGAGAATGGTCAGGATGATCGTTTAGGCGGCTTGAGGTCATATCTACCTAGTGATGAGTTTTTTAATTCGCCGCAAGATCAAGACTTATCCGCATTCCAAAGTGGTGTAATTCCATTCCCAAGTAAGGCGGGAGTGCCGCAATGAGTTTGTTACTGCAAGCTTTGAAAAAAGCCGAGGAAGACAAACGGCGGCGCGCTGCATTAGGCTCTGCCGAGCAGCATGAAGCGGGGGCTGAAGTCGCTTTTCCTTCGTTGAATTTGGTTGAGGCCGAAAGTGTAAAGCCCATCGTGATTGCTGACGGTGTATCAGAGGCGGCCACCTCGTCCGAGGTGGCGACACAGTCCAATGATTGGGACTTTGTGCCACTCGAAGTACCCGCCGAAGAAGTTACCCCGTCAGCTGAAATGCCAGTAGAGACAGCGACTCCAAGCATTGAGGAGGGCACAAATAGTGCTAACTCTAGCGATTTAGTTGAGGCCACACCGCAAGTTAAAGAAGCACCGATTCAAGCTATTTTGGAGGTAAACGCTTCAGCGTCTGCGATTGAAACGCCTACTGTAAAGACCGCTGAAACAGTGCTGGTGAGTCCTGTTTCTGTGGTGTCACCTGTCATCCAGCCTACTCAGCCACAAGTGGTCGCAAAGAGCTTGTTTGCCAAATCGAAAAACCAGCCCGCGCGTGGTTTATTACCATGGTTGATGCTTGGTGCGGGTTTGTTGTTGGCGGGGATGGTCGCTTGGTTTGCGTTGCTGTATCGCCAATTGACCCAGCCGGTTCCTAAGGTTGAAGTCCGAGCACCAATGGCTGAGGTAGCGAGCTCTGCTACCGCAGAGCCTGTGTATACGAGCGAACCTATTATTAATAATGGCTTAGAAGACGATACCCGTTCGGGTGAAGGTTCGGGCGTTCATTCGACTAAAGAGACAAAGCCCGACCCGCCAGCGGTGACGCTTGTTCCCGCCAAAGCAGAAATAAAATCGTATCCCAATACAAAATCAATTACAGACAGCAAAGAGCTCAATCCGCCTTTAAAGTTTGTACGGCAGTCACCACAGTCGGGTGCGTCCGATCCAGTGTTGCAGGCATGGCAAGCTTATCAAAATGGCGATTTGGAACAGGCCGAGTTACTGTATCGAAAAGCGCTACTGGCCGATCCTCGCCAACGCGATGCTTTATTGGGCATGGCGGCGATCACGCAGCGACGGGGTGATAACGCAGCGGCAAGTGCTTTGTATCAGCGCATCCTTCGCGCCAACCCTCAAGATGAGAGCGCAAAAGCGGCTTTATTAATGCTCAACTCAGCACAAATGCCAGAGCAAGAGGCGGTACAGCTTGAGCAAAGTGGTCAATCAGACCCGATGGCCTTGGGGCAATACTTTGCCGCTCAGCAGCGTTGGCGCCAAGCGCAAGAGCAGTTTTTCTTGGCTTACTCGGCTAATCCCAATAATGCAGACGCCGCGCTCAATCTGGCGGTGAGTTTGGATCATTTGCAGCAAACAGCCTTGGCAAAAACGTATTACCATAAAGCTTTGCAAACCAAAGAAACGATTCATTTTGAGCGCAGCAAGGTTGAGCAGCGACTGGCTGAACTCGACGCCGTATCAGGTGTCGCCCCATGAGTTCGCCGCGCAATAAATTACCCTTGGGCGAGCTACTAGTTAGCAAAGGGATTATCACCGACGATCAATTGCGGATTGCACTCTTAGAGCAACGTTGCTCGGGTACGCCGCTCGGTAAATTGATGGTGTCGCTGGGCTTTGCCTCAGAAAATGTATTACGCGAAGCGCTGTCAGAAAATCTGGGGCAAGACAGTGTCGATCTGAGCCGCGTCATTGCCGATGTGCAGACCATTCGCTTAGTACCCAAAGAAATCGCCAAGCGCTTGCTGGTGCTGCCGATTGGCCTCAATCTCGCTTCTAAGCGACTCACAGTGGCGATGGCCAATCCCAATAACCTCGTCGCGCTTGATCAGCTGCGTTTGCAAACCAAAGATCAGTTTGAAATCGAAACGCTATTGGCGGCTGAGTCCGATATTGTCCGAGCGATCGATCAGTATTATGGTTTTGAGCTGTCGATTGACGGCATTTTGCGCGAGATTGAAACCGGCGAAATTGACTACGCCAGTTTGGCCAACGCCGAAGCCGAATATAGCCAACCCGTCGTGCGTTTGATTGATGCGCTGCTGGCCGATGCGGTCACGCGCGGCGCATCGGATATCCACTTTGAACCTGAGCAGTCCTTTGTGCGAATTCGCTATCGTATCGACGGTGTGCTACGCCAAATTCGCGCCTTGCATAAAACCTATTGGCCGGCGATGGTGGTGCGCCTCAAAGTGCTGGCAACGATGAATATCGCCGAAACACGTGCGCCGCAAGATGGACGGATTTCGCTGACATTATCTGGTCGCCCTTTGGATTTTCGTGTTTCGGCGCAGCCCACCACGTGGGGTGAAAATATTGTTTTACGGATTTTGGATCGGCAAAAAGGCTTGGTTCCACTCGAAGAACTGGGTTTGGCCGACGAAAATCTCGATGCATTACGCTTAATGATTGCAAGGCCAGAGGGCATTATTCTCGTCACGGGTCCAACGGGCTCGGGTAAAACCACGACGCTGTATTCAATTTTGAATCACATCAACTCGGTTGCTGTGAATATCATGACCTTGGAAGATCCGGTCGAATATCCGATTCCGCAAATTCGGCAAACCTCGGTCAATGAAGTCTCGAAAATGGACTTTGCCAACGGCATTCGCTCAATGATGCGGCAAGATCCAGATGTGATTTTGATCGGTGAAATCCGCGATAAAGACACTGCAGAAATGGCGTTTCGCGCCGCGATGACCGGCCATCAAGTGTACTCAACGCTGCATACCAATTCTGCCATCGGCGCTTTGCCGCGCTTACTCGATATCGGTGTGCTACCTGATATTTTGTCCGGGAATATGATTGGCATCATTGCGCAGCGCTTGGTGCGTACCTTGTGTACGTTTTGTCGAGAGGAGTATAGCCCTGACGACTTTGAAAAGAAGCTGCTGCAAGTCGATACCTCGTCAGACATTAAGATTTATCGCGCCGTAGGTTGCCCAAAGTGTGAGCATCAAGGTTATCGCGGCCGGATGACGGTGATTGAGATTTTAAAGCTGGATGCTGATTTGGATGAGCTGATTGCGCGACGCGCCACGATGCGTGAAATTCGTGGGCATGCCTTGGCAAAAGGTTTTAAGCCGCTGGCCGTTGATGCTTGCCGACGTGTTCTAGAAGGTAGAACAACGCTGGATGAAATTGCTCGTGTGGTCGATTTAACGGATCGGGTCGGTTAATGCGCTTCGTTTATCGTGCAGCCGATGTGCAAGGCAAAGTTCAGCAAGGGCAAATTGAAGCTGCGAATATGGCCGATTTAGAGCTGCGTCTTGGCCGCTTGGGACTCACGCTGATTCATGCAAAAAGTAGCAATTCTGATTTATTTGGCCGCCGAAAAATTAGTCGTCGTGAGTTGATTACCTTTACGTTTCATTTGGAGCAACTCACCCGCGCTGGCGTACCGCTGCTCGAGGGCTTGGGCGATTTACGCGATAGCATCGATCATCCGGTGTTTCGTGAGGTGATTGCCAATGTGATCGAAGATATCGAGGGCGGTAGTTTATTGTCGCAAGCATTGGCGGCGCACCCCAAAGTCTTTGATGTGGTGTTTGTGAATTTGATACGTGCAGGCGAGGCTAGCGGTGAATTGGCCGAGGTGCTCAAAAATCTGACTGAATCGATTAAATGGCAGGACGAGTTGATCGCGCAAGCCAAAAAAGTCGTCATGTATCCCGCTTTTGTGGCGGTGCTAGTGTTTTGTGTGGTGTGCTTTTTGATGGTGTATTTGGTGCCGCAACTGGTCGATTTTATTAAATCGATGAAGCAAGAAGTACCGCTCAATACGCAGATTTTGCTGTTGATCTCTGATTTTTTCGTTCATTTTTGGTGGTTGATTATCCTCACTCCACCCTCGGTTTTTTTCTTTATCCGTTGGCGAGTCAAAACTGATCCGGCTTTTCGTTTCAAAGTCGATGGCTGGAAATTACGTATTCCCGCGATTGGCAGTATCTTGCACAAGATTATTTTGGCGCGCTTCGCGAATTTTTTTGCGCTGCTCTATCGCGCCGGGATTCCGATTTTGGACTGCATCCGGATTACGCAAGGCATCGTGAATAACACGGTGATTGCCGATGCGCTGCAACGCGTTGAGGCACAGATTCGCGAAGGGCAGGGCGTGAGTGCCAGTTTTGAGCGCGTCGGCATGTTTCCACCGCTGGTGCTGCGGATGCTGCGCGTAGGTGAGAATACCGGCCAGCTTGATCATGCTTTGCTCAATGTCTCGTACTTTTATAACCGTGATATCAAAGAAGCAATCGAACGGGTGCAAGCATTGGTTGAGCCAATGATGACGGTCATCTTGGGGCTGATTTTGGCGTGGATTATGTCGTCGGTCTTGGGGCCGATTTTCGATACGATTAGTAAACTGAGATGAAGAATATTGTCCTGCTCTTAACCCACACTCATCTCGCTGCCATGACTTGGTCAGATCATGGGGCAGTGCCATTAATGCATTTTTCTCACGATGCTGAAGGCAATGCGGACTTGGCTGAGTTTGTTCAGCGGCATCAGTCGGCTAAATACTATTTGCTCACTGATTTAGTCGAAGAAGATTTTCAGCACGATGTGGTACCGCATTTGTCGGCTCGCGATCAGGCGAAATTATTACGGCGTAAATTGGATCAATTATTTCGCGCCACACCCTATCGCCGTGCGGTGGTGCAAACCCGTGGCAAGCGTGGGCAACAAGACCAATTACAGATCTCAGCCATCATCAATCGCGATTTACTGGATGGTATTGTTGAAACGCTATTGGCAGAGCGTTGTGATTTACAAGGCATCTATTCGGTGGCCTTGATCACGCATGACATGATCCGCAAACTCAAGCTCGATGCGCCTCATCTTTTATTGATGTCATGCTCCTGTGTTGGCACTTTGCGGCAAAGTTATTTTACCCCAGCGGGATTGCAATTCTCACGCTTGGGCGCGTTTGATGCCAAGCAAACTATCGCCGAGCAGGGTCTTTTGATCGCAGGAGAAGTCCGTCGTGCACGGCAATATCTCAGCACCTTGCGGCTGATGGGGCGTGATGAGCAATTACAGGTTTTATCACTGCTTGATGCGAGCTTCGCCGAACAACTGCCCTTGGTGCGTCATGAATTAAAAGACGATGCGGAGCAAGTACACTTAGAGGCGCAATCGGGATTACCGATGCTGGTGCAAAAACTCAAACTGCCATCATCTTGCTCGACTTGGCATGATGTGTTGCTTGCGTCGTTATTGAATTTAAAAGTACCCAATCACTATGCCCCCGCTGAAATGTTGCGCTATGGTCGTTTGTATCAAATTGGTCGAGGTATGCAGTGGGCGGCATTATCTATATTTAGTTTGGGGGTAATACTGTCTGGTATTGGTCTATGGCGGGGAGATGAAATTCAGCAGCAGTTGGCATTAAGTCATACTCAAATTCAACGCGAACAGTCTCGCTTGCGTGAACTCAATCAAAAACTCAAATTGGCCAATGCGGAAAATCCAGCGCAAATTCAGGCGGCTGTTGAGTTATATCGGCGCGATTTTCAATCGTGGCCTAGTGCGGAAGCCGCAGCCAAACAGTTCAGCCACATTTTCGTGGATTTTCCCCGCCTGATTTTAGAGAAATTTGAATGGCAAGCCGGTGGGATGGTTCCCTCCACTCCAGAAGGGCCGGTCGCAACGACCGAGCTCACCTTGCCGCGTGGCGCACAACAATGGACGATTTCAGGGCGGGTGAGTAACCCAGCTGCGTATCGGCAAGCGCTATCGGATGTGAGCCGATTGGCTGAGCGTTTACGGCGGTTGCCCAATGCCAAAGTACAAGTACTAAAGCATCCGCTGGATATTCGTCCAGAGGCGTCTGTCAATGCGCAGCAGACCGAAGTGAATGCAAAAACGCGTATCGACTTTGTTGTTCAGGTGACCATCGCCGCTACAGTCCTTGCTCAAGGTGTGAACCATGAATCTCGCTAGTTATTCGCGTCAATATTGCTTGTTAATTCGCAGTCAGATTGTGTGGCTCGGTGGGGCCATGTTGGTGGCAGGAGTTTTGTTGCTTGGAACACAAATTTATTTGTACTTTAGCGAGCAAGAGCGAGCCGCGCTGCAACAGCAGTTGCAACAAGTGCGTAGCAGTGCTGATGCTGCTCAGCAGTCGTGGGATAGTGTGGCGCGGCATCAGGCCGAGTTTAATTTATTAAAGCAGCGCAACATTTTGGGCGCAGAACGCCGTTTAGATTGGATTGAAGCTTTGGCGGATCAAGCCAAGCAGCAGCCCGATTGGCAAATGCAGTATCAGTTCTCGCCACAGCGCGCCTTAGAGCAAGCCTCCCCAATCAACAATGAGCAAGTGTATGCCAGCAACATGAAGCTGGGCGTTCAGGCGGCAAATGAAACCGTATTTTCTGAATTGACGCGCTGGCTCGCCACTCAGCCTGGCTTTGTTGCGCCTGCATCGTGTCAACTGCAGCGCGCCGAGCAGTCTGGTATTGCAATCCATTGTGACTATATTTGGCTCACGATTGCGCCATTGAAGACTGAGGTCGCACCATGATGTTAAGAATCTTGTTTTGCGCCCTGATTGCCATGCCGGCTCAAGCTAGCGAATGGGGGCGCTTTTTTTACTCTGAGCAAGAGCGTCGCGAGGGTATCATTAAGCCCGTAGATAACGGTGAAGCGACGCAAAAATCGTCAAGTAGTCAGCGTTTTGACGGCGAGCTACATACCCCGCGTGGCAAGGTGCACTGGGTCAATGGCGAAAGAGCGCCGCCGCCCGCAGGCAAGAAACCGGGCGATATATGGTACGAGTAGTGCGCTGTAAACGCTGTACACAACACTGTGTTACAGCGTTTTTTTATGGGGCGCGTAAAATGCGGCCATTGCTCGCCATTTTGGCGCAGGGGAAGTGTGTGTTTGATGCGCGATTGCGATCTAATATTTTTGCTTTGTACTTGGTGCAAGGGCTCAACTACGTCGTTTCATTTGTAACGTTCCCATTTTTACTCGTTCAGCTCGGTACCGAAGGTTTTGGCGTGATGAATTACGCCTTTGCCGCGATTCAGTACGGTGTTTTGCTGACCGATTTTGGTTTTAATTTGTCGGCGGTGCGCGATGTGGCGCAGGTGCGTGATGACCCTAAAGCCGCTGCGCGGATTTTCTGGCGCGTTACGTGGGCGAAAACGGCGCTCATGGTGACATCAAGTTTGATTTTGCTGGTGCTGACGTTCGCATTAGGTAGCTGGCAAGCGCATGCAGATGTCTTTCTGTGGAGCCAACTCTATATTTTAAGTTCGGTGTTATTTCCAATTTGGTATTTCCAAGGTTTTGAAAAGCTGCAGCTCGCTTCTGGCCTGATGGTTTTTGCTCGCGCATTAACGCTTGGGTTTTTATTACTGTGGATTAGCGGCCCAGACGACGTCGCACTGGCGGTGATTTTACAAGCCACGCCGCAGATCTTGGCTGGCCTGCTGTGGTGGTTTACAGGTTGGGGCGTGGCCAAACCAGAATGGGTCAAAATTCATTATTCAGAATTAAAAGAATCACTCAAGGCGAGTTGGCCATTTTTTCTATCGGCGATTTCAACGAGTTTGTACACCACCTCGACCACCGTCTTGCTCGGTCTATTTTCAGTACCATTGCAAGTCGGTTTGTTTGCTGCAGCCAATAAATTAGTCTACATCGCGCAAGGTTTAATCGGCCCCTTGGTGCAAGCGACGTATCCGCGGATTGCACAATTAGCGGTGAGCGATAAACCCGCCGCGATACGGCTGATCAATAAAGCCTTTTATATTCAGGGCGCGGTCGGTTTGGCGATGACGCTGGCCTTGGCGCTGGCGTTGCCTTTATTTACACCGCTCAGCGTTGCGTGGTTTGGCGCTGATTTTTCCTTATCTCGCGCATTTCTCACTTTGAGCAATTCACAAGAAGTGATGTATTGGTTGTCGCCGGTCATTTTGCTGGGGGCGCTTTCATTGGTATATGGTCAGCAAACTTTGCTGGTTTTTGGTTTTGAGCGCTATTTTGCCCGCGTGTTAATTGCGGCAGGGATTTTGAATGTCGCTCTAATGTGCTGGTGGGTGCCGGGCTCTAGTGTAGGTGGCGTTCGCGCGGCGCAAAGTGTATTGACCGTAGAATTATTCATCGTGCTGGCTTTTTGGTGGCGCGCGCGGCAAATTGTTCGTGACACAATCTCTCAAGAAAAAACCTGATGCCCTTCGTCTCTTTTCTATTGCCGTGTTTTAACGCCGAGCAATTTTTGCAAGCAACGCTGGAGGCCATTAGCGCACAAACATTCAAGGATTTTGAATGCATTGCGATTGATGACGGCTCGACGGATCGCACAGCTGCCATTTTGCGTGCTCATGCGGAAAAAGACGCTCGATTTGTTGTGATCAGTCGTGTAAATCGTGGATTGATTGCAACCTTGAACGAGGCGATTCGCGTCGCACAAGGTGAATGGCTGGCGCGGATTGATGCCGATGATATCTGCACGCCAGATCGTTTGGATAAGCAGCTGGCGCGCGTCATCGAAACGGGGGCTGATGTCTGCGGCGCGTGGGTACGATTTATTGGTGACCGATCTGGCATCTGGCAAACCCAATCGACCGATGCCAGCATCAAAGCGGGATTGCTATTTAATTCAACTTTGGCGCACCCAGCGGTGATGTTGCGGGCGAGTTTACTCAAAGATGACGCCTACGATGCGAGTGCGATTCACGCCGAAGACTACGCGCTATGGTGCAAATTGGCGCAACGAGGCGCGAAGTTCACCGGCGTTGCCGAGGTTTTGCTCGAATATCGCTGCCATGCGGGGCAAATTACGCAGTCGAAAAAAGATCAACTCCGCGCTACCGCGCAGAAAATTCGCCTTGATTACGCGAGGCATGCGCTACCGTTGCCCTTGCAACCCGTTGCTGCTGATTTTGCAGAACTGGCTGAACCGGGGCGAATTCTCACAGTGAGCGAATGCCGCAGCCTGTTTACGATTTATCTGCAATTGGCGCAACTCTGGCCGACCAGCCGGCCCGCCTTGGCTGAAGCTTGGCTCGATACTTTGCAGCGTACTCAAGGTGTTAATGCGGGTATGTTATTCGATGTGTTATCTATCAAAGCTAAGCTGGCAATACCTGATTCAGAATGCTCAAAGTGGCGTAAACAGCTGATTCGGATGTTAATGAGTGATCGCGTTTGGCAAGCGTTAAAACGAGGCCAAAAATGAGTTCGAAAAAAGTCGCTATTTTCCTGCGTGATTTAGGTTTAGGCGGCGTTGAGCGCTGCGCGGTCTTGGTTGGCGAAGCTCTTGCCGCACGTGGCTTTGCGGTCACGCTGGTGCTGCTCGGTGGTAGTCGTAATTTATGGGCATCGCGAATTAGCCAAGTGCAAGTCGTCGATCTATCGAGCGCATGGCAGCCGCTCAAACCGTGGACATGGTTGTCCGGTTGGCGCGCCGCGCGCCGTATTGCGGCAGAGCATAACATTGTCATCGCCGGAACGTTTTTGCTGCCGCTTTATATGGCGTATGCGGCAACGTTAGGACTCAAAAAGCGGGTGATTGGCTGGGTGCATGGGCCGTTTTACGAGTTGGATGCTTTTGCCAAAATGAACCCCGTGCATCGTACCGCATGCCAGTTTGTCTATCGACGCTTGGACGAACTGGTGTTTGTTTCTAATCACGCCAAAGATTCAATGGCGCGCTGGCTAGGTTGTGAGCCCAAATCAAAGTGGCAAGTGCTGCCCAATTTTGTCGATGCTGCACAAACGATTCCAGCTGCAGTGCCGTGCGCCGAAGATTCAGCATTGCGGATGGTGTTTGTTGGTCGTATTGCGGAGGAAAAACAGCCGCATCTTTGGCTCGACACGCTCGCGGCGCTCAACGCCAATAATGTCGCCGCGCATCTCACCGTGGTCGGCGATGGACCGCTGGAATCGTGGCTCAAAGACACCGCCGCCGAGCGAGGCTTAAGCCAACAAATTACCTTGGCCGGACGGCAAGACAATGTCAGCCAATATCTCGCACAAGCCGATGTACTGCTACTGACTTCCAGTTTTGAAGGTTGCCCTTTGGTTGTATTGGAATCTATGCCAATGGGTGTATTGCTTGCAAGCACAAACGCCGGTGGGGTATATGAGCTGTTTGCCGAGCGCCGTGATGAGTTTGTTGTGAACGAGGCGAGCGGTGAAGCGTTGGCTCAGCTGATTATTCAGCAACAAACTCACGCCGCAGAATTAAGCGCTTGGCTCAAGCAACGCGCTGAGCAGTATTCGCAAGCGGCTTTGATTGAGCGTTGGGGGACAATGCTGAGTGAGTAATGATTGTTTCGAGTCGGGCACCGCTTGATTTACGACATCTCGTTACGCCTGCAAACGCGCAATGCCGCTAAAACCCGTTAAAATAACGCATCTTTCTCATAAAGCCTTGGCATGAATCGCGCTGCGCTGTTGATCCCCCACTTTAATAATCCGCAAGGCTTAGCCGATTCGCTAGCATCGGTGGGCGTGGACGAGTGCGTTGATGCGGTGATCGTCGACGACGGCAGCACGCGTGCGCCGCTGGATGAGGACCTGTGCCGCGCTGCATGGCGGGCACAAGGCGAGTTGAAGTTTTATTATTTGCCGCACAATTGCGGCATCGAATACGCGCTCAATACGGGGCTGGAAGCGATTGTCGCAGCAGGCTATGAGTTCGTCGCACGGCTCGATTGCGATGACCTGTGTGTATCGGATCGTATCGCTCGCCAAATAAGCTTTCTAGACCAATACCCTGAAGTTTATTTGCTCGGCAGTGCGGTGACTTTCTTTGATGCTAGCGGTGATCGCTTTACGCTCAATCAGCCACAAACACATGCCGAGATCGTGCGGCAGATGCATAAAGACAATGCGTTTACGCATCCGAGCGTGATGTTTCGCACCGTGGGCGTGAAGGAAATCGGCCTGTATCCAATGGACTGCAAGGCGGCGGAAGATTTTGCTTACTTTTGGGCTTTTGTCGCCCGCTATCAAACAGCTAATTTGCCCGACGTGCTGACGCGTTCAGAATACAACGACAGCGGTATTTCGATGAGCCGCCGTCGCCAGCAACAAGCAATGCGAATCAAAATCCTCGCGCGCTATTTTGATTGGCGGCCGCGATCCATGCTCAATATGGGCAAGGCAGCCGCATCCTTCGCGCTACCCGTCTCATTCACCCGCAAAATCAAACGTCTGCTTGGAGTTGGCACGTGGAATTGAGTTCGGCACGGACTAATTTGGCTGAGCAAGGTTTTGCGTGGTTGCGCAGTGCGCTAACGACTGAGCAGTGCGCTGAGTTAAAAATGCAAATGGGTGAATTTGCAGTCGCTGCAGGTCGTGGTGGGGTGCGGCAAATTCATCAGAAAAATGCCGCAGTTCTAGCTTTAGCGTTACAAGGTGAGATTGCGCGTTTGGCGCAAGGGTTATTAAAACAGCCTGTACATTTGGTGCGGTCGATCTTTTTTGATAAAACGTCACAGCAAAATTGGTTGGTAACTTGGCATCAAGACTTAACGGTGACAGCAGCACAAACGTTTACTGCTGAGGGCTGGGGGCCATGGTCGAATAAAGAAAATATCCCCCATGTTCAGCCACCACTGGATGTCTTGCAGTCAATGTTAACCATGCGGCTACATTTAGATCGCGCGACCAGCCAAAATGGCTGTTTGAAAGTGATTCCGCGCTCGCATCTGGGTGGTATTGTTCGCTCTGAATTGGATGTGTCTGCATGTGACGTGCTGCAGTGCGAAGCTGAAATCGGCGATATTTTATTGATGTCCCCTTTGCTTTGGCACGCTTCTGCTAAGGCCGTTGACGCCAGTAGCCGCCAAATTTTGCATTTTGAATATTCTAATCATCACTGTGCCACTGATTTAGCTTGGCCCGCATTGGAAATCGCATGAGCGAACAGCATCAAGTTTTATTATTGATTCCCCATTACAACAACCCTGCCGCGTTGGTTAAATCGTTGGCGAGTATTGGTGCGGATGAGCCGTGCGATGTACTGGTGGTGGATGATGGTAGTGTGCGTGCGCCGATTGACATGACTGCGGCGAATGCCGCATATAAAGGCTGCGGCACTTTGCGCGTGTTAAATTTGGCGCAGAATAAAGGCATTGAAGGCGCGTTGAATGCGGGTTTGGCGTGGGCGAAATCGCGGGGCTACGAGTGGATTGCGCGGCTTGATTGCGGTGATGAGAATGTATCTGACCGTATCGCACGCCAATTGGCGTTCCTGGCTGAACACCCCGAGGTGGTATTGCTCGGTGGTGCAGCACAGTTTGTTGACCAAAATGGCGCTGAGCAATTCGTATTGCGCCATCCATGTAGCCAAGCTGAGATTCTGCAGTTTATGAAAAAAAACTCGGCGTATATCCATCCGAGCGTTATATTTAAATTGTCTACGGTTAATACACTGGGTGGGTATCCGTTAGATGCGCCAGCCGCGGAAGATTACGCGCTGTTTTGGGCGCTGGCGCGGCAGTACAAAGTGGCGAATTTGCCTGATGTATTAATTAAGTATGAGCTTGATCCCAATGGGATTTCGCTGGGCAAACGCAAAACGCAGTTGCAATCAAGATTGAAATTGCAGCGCAAGTATTTTGACGGCAGCCCTGCGGCAATCGCGGGCATTGCCCGCACCGTGGGCTTGCTGGCGATGCCGTATGAACTGGCGTTTAAAATCAAAGCCAAGTTGCGCAAGGAAAAAGCATGAGTTCCATTGTGCATGTGGTCGAATCATTTGGCGCGGGCACGCTGTCTATGGTGTCGGCGATGGCGAATCGCCAGTCGCAAGATGGCCATGCCGTCACCGTGATTCATTCTGTGCGCGAGGAAACGCCGGCCAATTGGCGCGCCTTGTTTGCCGATGCCGTGCAGTGTATTCATCTGCCAATGCAGCGCGCGATTCATCCGCTGAATGATTTTCGTACTGGCCGTGCCTTGCTCAAATGGATAAGAGATATCGCGCCGGATGTCGTGCATTTGCATTCAAGCAAGGCGGGGGCGGTGGGGCGTTTGGTGAGTTTGGCTTGGGCAGGGAAATCGGGTGGGCCGCGCTGGTTTTTCTCGCCGCACGGTTTGTCGTTTTTGCAGCGCGCCGAGGGGCGGCTCAAGAATGGCGTCTTTTTGGCGATTGAAAAATTACTTGCTGGCGTCCCCGTGACCTTTATCGCTTGCTCGCCCAGTGAAGGCGCGGAAATTCGCAGTCATTTATCCAGCAATGTTGTTGTTGTGAATAATGCAGTCGATTTGGCTGCGATTCCGCAGGCGCGCGGTTTCCCTTTACCCCTCACCTCTCACCCCTCACGCGTCAGAATTGGTACTGTGGGGCGAGTTTGCTTGGCGCGTAATCCTGAGTTTTTCGCTGAAGTTGCCGCCAAGATGTCCGACGATGGCGTTGAATTTGTTTGGATTGGCGGCGGCGATGAGCGTGGCGAATTGGCATTGAAAGCTGCGAATGTTGCGGTGAGTGGCTGGTGTGATCGCACTGCTGCGCTAACTGCGTTGGCAACCTTGGATATTTATATCCAAACCAGTCGCTGGGAAGGCTTGCCAGTGGCGGTGATTGAGGCAATGGCGGCGGGTTTGCCAGTGGTGGCGACCAATGTAGTTGGCAATCGTGATTTAGTTAAAAACGGTGAAAATGGCTATTTGGCACAAACGCCGAATGAATTTGTTGGTCACTTAAAAGCTTTAATCGCTGACGCCGATTTGCGGTCGAGCTTAGGGCGCCAAGCGCAGGCTTTTGCGCGTGATTTTTATTCTTTAGATCAAATGATGGATAGTTTATATGCGGCGTATGGCGTGTCGCCTACCACTAAAAACGATTAAAACGAGACACAATGAAACAAGAGAAACATTTACAAGCTGAAGGCGCCAAACCTTGGTTGGCTTTGGCTGATTTTACCGCGCTGGCGCTGTCGTTTGGCATTGCAATGTTGCTGCTGTGGATCTTCCGTTATGACCGAATTTCGGCCAGCTTTGAGTTATGGTGGGCATGGGAAGGTCGGCAACAGGGCTTGGCATTTTTGGGTTTGGCACTGATTACGGTAATGAACTTCTGGTGGCGTGGTCACTACAGTTTACGGTTGCCATTTTGGGATGAATTGCTCGAAGTGCTGCGCGCCTTGCTGCTCGCCGCTTTGCTCAATGGCATGTTGGTCTTGCTGGGCAAGTTTACGGTTTCGCGTTTCCTGTGGCCGGTGTCTTGGGGGATTGCCTTGGTGTTGCTGCCGTATTTTCGCGGCGTGATGCGTGATTTTTTGCTGAAAAAGCGGATTTGGCAGTTACCTACAGTGATTATTGGTGCCGGCGTGAATGCGGTTGAAGCCTACCGTGCGATGCATAGCGAGCGCCAGTTGGGCTTTGAAGTACAAGCTTTTTTGTCGGTCGATCAAGATGCGCCAGAGGAGTTGTTGATTAATGATGACGTCTTGCCGGTCGTGCGTTTGCCGCGTGAAGAATTGCTGGCATGGCTAGCCATGAATGGCCGTCCGCACGTAGTGATTGCGGTTAATGAAGATGAGTTGCGGCAGCTTGAAAATCAAATCGAGCAGTTATCGCTGCGCTACAAAGATATCCACATTATTCCGCCGATTGCGGGTTTACCGCTGTTTGGCGTGGTGCCGCATCACTTTTTCAGTCACGAAGTGCTGTTGCTGCGGGTGCGTAATAATCTGCTGGTAAAACCACTGATTTGGCTGAAGCGCGCGTTTGATTTGTTTGGTGCGATTTGCGGCTTGCTGGTGCTCAGCCCATTGCTGACCTATGTGATGTGGCGGATTAAACAAGAGGGTGGCCCTGGCGCTATTTTCTTTGGCCATGTGCGCGTTGGTATGAATGGCGTGCCGTTTAAGTGCTGGAAATTTCGCACCATGGTGCACAATTCGCAAGAAGTGCTAGAGCAGCTCTTGGCGAGCGACCCACAAGCACGCGCTGAATGGGATACCGATTTCAAGCTAAAAAATGATCCACGCATTACTAAAATTGGCGCATTTTTACGCAAGACCAGCTTGGATGAAATCCCGCAATTGTGGAATGTCATTTGCGGCGAAATGTCCTTGGTGGGACCGCGGCCGATTATTAATGCCGAGCTGGAACGCTACGGCGATAAAGTCGATTTTTATTTAGAAGCGCGCCCAGGGCTTACGGGCTTATGGCAAGTATCGGGCCGCAATGACACCAGTTATGCTGAGCGGGTAGCGCTCGATGCTTGGTACGTGAAGAATTGGAATTTGTGGTACGACATTGCGATTGTCTGCAAAACGATTAAAACCGTCGTCAGTGGCCGTGGTGCATATTAATTAGAAGTAAGGGGAGAGGAGTTAGGTGTAAGGGGGAAGGTCAACGGCTTTTACACCTCACTCCTCACCCTTAACACCTCACCAACCGGAGGTTGCTAATGCAAGATTTTGTTCAGTGGTTCCGCCAAGCAGCGCCGTACATTCATGCCTTTCGTGGTCGCACTTTTGTCATTGCACTCGGTGGCGAAGTGGTACGCGATGGCAAGTTTGCCACGCTGACGCACGACATTAATTTGCTGACTAGTTTGGGCGTGCGCTTGATTGTGGTACACGGCGCGCGGCCGCAAATTGAGGCGCGGATTGCCGAGCGCGGCATCGAAGGACGCTACCTTAACGGCATTCGCGTTACCGATTTGCCGACACTGGAATGCGTAATTCAAGCTGCGGGCCATGTACGTGTTGAGATTGAATCGTGGTTGTCGATGGGTTTGCCTAATTCACCGATGGCGAACGCTGATATTCGCGTTTCGGCTGGCAACTTTATCACCGCGCAGCCGATGGGCGTGCGCGATGGCGTCGATCTGCAATACACCGGCGAAGTGCGCAAAGTCGATACGACGGCGATTAATTACCGCATGGATGACGGCGAGTTGGTGCTGATTTCAACGATTGGCTATTCGCCAACTGGTGAGATTTTCAACTTAACGCTCGAAGATGTCGCAACGACGACGGCGACGGCACTCAAAGCGGATAAATTGCTATTCTTGTTTGGCCAATCGGGCGTGGTGAATGACGCGGGCGAGTTGCAAACTGAGTTAACTGCCTCAGAGGCCGAGCAGTTTTTGGCGGCGCATCCTGATGCCAATGACGATGTCTCGTTGTACCTACCGTGTGCGGTGCGCGCGGTGAGGAATGGTGTTCAACGGGCACATTTGATTAGCAATGATGTCGACGGTAGCTTGTTGATGGAGCTCTTCACGCATGACGGCATCGGCACCATGGTGTCGCGTGAACCGTTGGAGACGTTGCGTCAGGCAACGATCGACGATATTGGCAGAATGTTGGCGTTGATCGAGCCACTCGAAGAACAGGGCGTGTTAGTCAAACGCGGCCGTGAATTGCTGGAGCGCGAAGTGCATCGCTATTCAGTGCTGGAGCATGACGGAAAAACCATCGGTATCGTCGCGATTCACCCCTTCCCGAATAGCAAAATGGCCGAGCTTGCCTGCTTAGTGATTCATCCCGATTATCGCGATGAAGATCGCGGTGCTGATCTGCTGCGCCACGTCGAGCAACAGGCGCGAGGCTTAGGTATCGAAAAGTTATTCGCACTCACTACCCGCACCAGTCATTGGTTTGTCGAACGTGGTTTTAAGCAGGCCTCGGTAGACGAATTGCCGATGGAGAAGAAAGAAATGTACAACTATCAGCGGCGATCTAAAGTATTTATTAAGCTGTTACAGCGCTAATTGAAGGTGCCTGTCGCATTTAGTGCGACAGCCTGCATATTTTTTCCATGCTGGATTTTAAGAGATAGTAAGCTGCGAAAATGTCCTTATTTTCCTTCTCTCCGCGTACTCGCTTTATTGCGGCATTTAGTCTGCTGCAAGTCATCTTGCTCGCCTTTTTAGTTTTCAATACCCAGCGAATTTGGTCTGAAATGGTGCAGCAAGAAAATGAGCAGCATGTTCAGTCGCTTTCGCGGCTTTTAAAATCATCGTTTATTCCTTCCATGGTTGCAGGAAATCGGGTTAAAGCCGCTGATTTATTGGATAGTCTGCAATCAGCAGATGGCATTGAATATTTGGTCTTAATCGATGCTAATCAACGAGTGATTGCCGCCCGCGGTTGGGATGTTTCTAAGCCCATGCCGGTGATTGAATCGGGGATGAGCATCGCGCCAATCTCAGGGCGTTTGATTCATGCAAGGCTGAGCTTAGACTCGGGCGGTGAGGCTTTAGGTGAGATCCGTTTTGGTGTGTTGACCGACGTTTTGAGCTCGGGTTTTGAGCGTTTACTTTGGCAAAACGGATTGATTTTATTGCTAGGCTTTGTATTGCTAGCGGGTCTCCTCATTTATGCTGCAGTATGGATTTCAAGGCATTTGGAGCGCATGATTCAGGCGGCAGAAGACTCCGCGACAGGTTTTTTTGAGCCAATCACGGTACCTGCGGGCGCAGACCAAATTGCAAAAATATCGCAACGTTTTAATGATATGACTTTGTCGATTAAAGCGCATGTGCAGGCACTCACTCAAAGTGAAACAAAGTATCAAGCGATTGCCGATGCATCGACTAGTGTTGAGTTATTGCTAAGCCCAGAGGGGAAATTACTCTGGGTTAACGCAGCTGTTACGCGCTTGACGGCGTATTCGGTCAACGAGTGCATGTTATTACCCGATTTTCCGTTAACCATCGCGACGCCCGAAGAGCGTTTGCGCGTCGAAGAGACGCTGCATGCCGCGATTGAGCACCAGTCCACTGAGCAAGACTACGAATTTCGCGCGATGCGCTGCGATGGTTCTTTGTTTTGGGCTGCGGCGAGTTGGCAGCCGATGTTTGATGTGCACCACAGCTATCAGGGTTTAAGGCTGAGTATTCGCGATAATTCCGAAATTAAAGACGAACGCCTTGCCTTGCGAAAATCGGTGATTGAGTTGCGCCAAATTCAATCGCTGGGCAAAAGCTATTTGCAACATGCCGAGTCAGAGCGCGCGCGAATGTTGGCTTTGCTGGCGGCTATGCGCTTTGGTGTGCTGTTTGTTGATAATGAAAATCGTATCGTATTTTTTAACCCTGCGTTTTGCGAAATGTGGGGTTTGTCTTCGCAGCAAATCATGATTGGTCGCCCGATAGGGCAGATTTTGCAATTGGCCGATAATCGCCCTGCGATGGGCCATGTCTTGTCGTATTACTTAGAGGAGCTCGCCTCACTGGAAGAGCGGATTGATTTTGGTGAAGTGACGCTGAACGACAAGCGAGTTGTTTTACAGAGCTGCTACCGCGTGACTGACCCGCAAGGCGAAACCAATGGCCGCATGTGGGTGTATGAAGACGTGACCCAGCAGCGTTTAATTGCCGAGCGGATGGTGAACTTGGCCGAGCGCGATGCCTTGACCGGCTTGTTTAATCGTCATCGCTTTCAGCAAGAATTGCATCGTATGGTGTCAGAGGCCGACCGCCGCCAAACGACAATGGCCTTGGTGTTTTTTGACCTCGATGAATTCAAATTGGTGAACGATAGCTTTGGTCACACCGTTGGGGATGAATTACTAAAAAACATCGCCCGCGAAGTGGGTAAGCAGGTGCGTTTGCATGAAGTCTTTGCCCGTCTCGGTGGCGATGAATTTGCAGTGCTGTTGCCGGAGTGTGATGAGTTTGAAGTGAGTAAGCTCGCAGACCGTATCGTGCAAACTGTGTTGCAAATGCAGTTTGTCGCCGGCAACCACCCGATGCGGCCATCAACCTCGGTGGGTTTGGCCATGTATCCACTGCACGCTAGCTCGCCGGATCAATTAGTTGCCCATGCCGATACGGCGATGTATCAAGCGAAGGCCGCTGGTAAAGGCACTTGGCGGATTTATCGCCCAGAGTCAGACCATACTCGCAGTGAATTAAGCCGCCTTTCGTGGAAAGAGCGAATTATCGATGCGCTGGAACACGATGGGTTTGAGCTGCATTACCAGGGCATTTATCACACCGAAGATAAAAGTCTGGCGCATTTAGAGGCGCTAGTGCGGATGAAAGATGCCGATAGTCCGGGTGGGATTATTATGCCGGGGCAATTTATTCCACATGCGGAAAAAACCGGCAAGATCGTTGATCTCGATCGCTGGGTGATTCGAGAAGTTATTCAGTTGCTGGCGCAATATCCAGATTGTCCGTCGATTGCCGTGAATGTATCGGGGCGCTCGTTTGATGAACCCGAGTTGCCGCTCTATATCGCGAGTCTGTTGACGCACTATAAAGTGAATCCAAAACGATTGTTGGTTGAGTTGACTGAGACTTCGGCGGTATCTGATTTATCTGATGCTCAACGTTTTATTGATGCCTTGCGCGATACCGGTTGCGTGGTGTGTTTGGATGACTTTGGCGTGGGCTTCGCGTCGTTTGCCTACTTGAAGCAATTGAAAGCCGATGTGCTTAAAATTGATGGGTTGTTTATTCGTGATTTACCCAACGATAGGGATAGCCAGATCTTTGTGCGCGGCATGGTGAGTATTGCGCATGATATGGGCAAAACGACGATCGCCGAATTTGTTGAAAGCGAAACGATTTTTAATATGCTGCTGGAGTTTGGTGTCGATCAAGTGCAAGGTTACTGGTTAGACAAACCGCAAAAGAATCATCCAGGCTTGAGGTAGGTATTACTCGCTATGCCTTAATTAATAATGCTTAGCGAGCAATACATTATTGAGCAATAACGGCCTTGATATTGTTTTCGCCGGTAACGCGACTGATAACAGCTAAGGCATCCGCGCGATTGGCAAACGGCCCAAGACGCACTTTAAATAAATTAGCACTGTTCTGAATGCTGAGTTTATTCGCATCATTATCCAGCTCGCGCGCAAGGTGCACTTTAAAGTTTTCCGCATTGCTCTGCGATGAGAATGCTCCTAACTGCACATAGATACTGCCATTGGTTTCCGCAATCGGAATAGGTCGCGGGTTTGCCGCGCTGACGATATTCTGAGCTGGGGTAGTCGGGCGCTGGCCTGCTGAGCTAACGAACTGGCCCGGTGCATCACTGGGCACGAGGCTCTCGACAATCACTTCCGCACTACCATTATTGGCATAGCCTAAACGGCAAGCCGCCAAGAACGAGAGATCCATGACGCGACCTTTATGAAATGGCCCACGGTCGTTGATACGAACTACGACGCTGCGGCCATTTTTCACATGGGTGACCCGTGCATAACTTGGAATCGGCAATGTAGGATGTGCTGCGGTCATCTGAAACATATCGTAGGTTTCACCGATACTGGTTTTTTGACCGTGAAACTTGCGACCATACCAACTGGCAATGCCTTGTTCTTTGGCTTGCCCGATCTGATCTTGCGGCGTGAAGGATAATCCCAGCACGCTATACGGGCGGTTAGCCCATTTATGGAATGGCTCCCAACGAGGGATTGGCTCTAAGGCTTGATCCATATTGGCCGGGTAGTCCGCCATCGGGCCATCATCTTTATAAAATGCGCCGCTGCCAGATTTTGCGTTGTAGATGCAGGTATACGCCGAAGGCGTACCAGCTGTAGTATTCACTGGCGCTGGCGTCGGTACGGGAGCGGCGATGGGTTTGCTTGGCGGCTTTTTCTCGGGCGTGCTGCTACAGGCCGCGAGTAGCAAACCAGAAAAAATCAGTGCATGTGAGCGATTCAGTTGCATCGTTAACCTTTCATTAATGGGCGATCACGCTGGATGCTCATTAAAATCCCAAACCCAGCCAAAATAGAAACCATCGAGGTGCCACCGTAGGAAATCAGCGGCAAAGGCACGCCGACCACCGGTAACATCCCCGTGACCATGCCCATATTGACGAGGGCATAGGTAAAGAAGTTCATGGAAATTGCCCCTGCGAGCAGGCGACCAAACAAGGTCGATGCATTATTGGCGATCATCAAGCCACGGAAAATCACCGCTAAATAAATAATCAGCAATACGATATTGCCGACCAAGCCAAATTCCTCGCCATACACGGCAAAGATAAAGTCGGTGGTTCGCTCAGGAATAAAGTCCAGATGGGTTTGCGTGCCAGCTAGCCAGCCTTTGCCAAGCAGACCGCCGGAACCAATTGCAATCGTACCTTGGATAATGTGGTAACCCGCACCGAGTGGATCTTCCATCGGGTTGAGCATGGTCGCAATGCGGCGGCACTGGTATTCGTGCAAAATATTGATGCATAAATCCCAGTGGGTGACTGTGTACGCGCCAATTGCAATCGCAACCGCCATAACCGCGAGTATGCGCCACGATAAACCTGCAAAAAATAGAATATAAAATCCTGATGAAGCGACTAACAAACTCGTGCCAAGGTCGGGCTGCTTGAGAATAAGCGCCACGGGAGCCATAATGATTAACGTTGCAATCAGAAAGTGGCGCCAATTTAAGCTGTTTTGGTATTGATTAAAAAACCAAGCCACCATCAAGGGCAGGGCAATCCGCATGATTTCAGAGGGTTGGATGCGGGTAATGCCAATATTCAGCCAGCGCGTTGCACCGTGACTGGTAATCCCAAAAAATTCGACGGCAATTAGTAGAATGACACTACCCACATAAGCAGGCAGCGCCAACTGCATTAAGGTCCGCTGTTGAATATTGGCCACAAACCAAAGTACTCCTAGCGAAATCCCCATGAACACCACTTTATCGGTGACACGATCAAGATCTCGATTTGAGGCGGAATAGAGCAGACCTGCTGAAAGCGCAAAGATAACTAAAATAAAGCAAAACAGCGCCGGGTCGATTGGGCGTTTAATACGCTCCCAGAAATAACTAATCACGAACGACATCCCCTGCTGGTGCGATGGCCGAGGCCCCCGATGCTGTTTTATCAATTGGATCGGCTGGCATTTTCCCTAGCAGGTAAAAGTCCAATACTTTGCGGGCAATCGGGGCTGCTGCTTGTGCACCAAAACCACCGTTTTCAACAATAACGGCTAAAGCAATCGTCGGTTTATCGGAAGGCGCAAAAGAAATAAACCAAGAGTGATCTCGTAAACGCTCTTTAATTGCGTTGGCATTATATTTAGCCCCTTTCAAGCTATACACCTGTGCCGTACCCGTTTTGCCTGCCGATACATATTCTGCGCCTCGAAATACGTTTGCGCCGGTACCGATGGTCATTACGCCTTCCATGCCGCGGATAACTCGTTCGATATTTTCTGGTTTCCAATCCATTGTTTTGTTCGGTTGCGGCTCAACCAAGGTCTTTTTTCCCGTACTTGGATCGGTGAGTGTGGCCACGGCATGGGGTTTGAAAGCCACCCCACGATTGGCTAAAGTCGCTGTGGCATGCGCCATTTGCATCGGTGTGAACGAGTTATAACCTTGGCCAATCCCGATCGACACCGTTTCGCCAGAAAACCATTTTTTTTGCGCTGGATTTTTGAAGCGCTGCTTTTTCCATTCTGGGCTCGGCAAAATGCCAGGGCGCTCGCCAGGTAAATCAACGCCGGTTTTCTTGCCAAAGTCCATTGTCGACATAAATCCAGCAATCTTATCGATGCCCATTTGCACCGCCAGTTGGTAAAAGTATGTGTCGCTGGATAGTGCGATCGAGCGATCAAAACTCATCGAGCCATAGCCGCCTTTTTTGGAATCATTAAAGCGATGACCGCCATACATGAAATATCCGGGGTCCGAAATGGTTTGGTTCACGATGGGTAATTTGTATTCAAGTGCACCCAAAGCAATAAAGGGTTTATAGGTTGAGCCCGGAGGATACTCACCGCGAATGGCGCGATTTAGTAAGGGCTTATCGATTGAGGTGTTGAGTTCATTCCAGCTAACAGGATCAA
This sequence comes from uncultured Deefgea sp., assembly GCA_963508915.1. Lineage (GTDB taxonomy): Bacteria > Pseudomonadota > Gammaproteobacteria > Burkholderiales > Chitinibacteraceae > Deefgea. The sequence continues at coordinate 59,402 of CAUOZE010000002.1, read as the reverse complement.
TCCCATCGACGAATAAATTGGGGTCAAACCCGGGCTTGGAGACCAAGGCTAAAATGCCGCCGGTTCGCGGATCGATGGCCACCAGTGCGCCACGGCGATTGCCAAATTGCTTTTCAACCATCTCTTGTAGACGGATATCAATGGACAAGGTTAGGTCCTGCCCTGACTTGGGCGGGGTACGACTCAGCGTGCGAACGGCACGGCCGCCCGAATCAATCTCGACTTTCTCAAAACCTGTTTTACCGTGTAATTGTTCTTCGTAGCTGCTTTCAATGCCGAGTTTACCAATGTAGTCGGTGCCACGATAATTGGCATAGATCCCTTTTTCTTCTAAATCTTTAATATCTCTATCGTTGATGCGGCCAATATAGCCAGTCAAATGACTGCCTACCTCACCCATTGGGTAATGGCGAAAGAGTCGTGCTTTGAGTTCGACTCCTGAAAAAAGATAGCTTTGCGATGCAAAGCGGGCGACTTCTTCGTCGCTTAAGCGGGTGCGTATCGGCAGGGTCTCAAAGTCTTTGGTTTCGTCTTGCAGCTTTTTAAAGCGGCGGCGATCTTTCTGCGTGATATCCACAACGCCCTTGAGTCGGGCGATGGTGTCTTCTAAGTCGGCGACTTTGGATGGAGTTATTTCGAGGGTGTAAGCGGAAAAGTTATGCGCCAAAACCACGCCATTGCGGTCGCGGATAATGCCGCGGGATGGCGGAATCGGTACCAATGAAATGCGGTTTTGCTCGGCTAAGGTCAAGTAGCGATTGTGCTCAGCCACTTGCAGCCAAACAAAACGTCCTAATAAAACGCCAAACATGGTCAAAATAAATAAAACAGCGACAATCAGGCGAATCTGAAACGCAAAGCGTTCCCCTTTCTGATTGAGAACAACCTTTTTATTCATGATGCACTCCTGAGTTTTTGCGGCGCGGTGCGGCAAAAAGCGGGGTCAGCATCGAAGCCGAAAGAAAAGCAAAAGACATTACTGAATTGGCCAAAGATTAAGGTTGATCGTCGAACTCATAATTCATCAGGTACATTTTTACGTTGGTAGTGCAGCATCAAATTCGAAAACGGTGGCCATAAAACCGCCGCTAGAAAACTGCCCGCAAAATAGCCCCAGCCTACAAAGGGTTCACCCATCAAACTACGGATGAGCAGCATAATGGCTTGTGACAAAATCAGTAAAGCAAAGGCGACTAGTGCTTGTTGCCAGAAAGGGAAAATCGCCAACTGCCTTTGTCGCACCAAGGCTAAATAGGCAATGATCGAATAGGCGAGGGCGTGTTGGCCAAGTACATTCCCATCGGCAACATCCATAGCGAGGCCCAAAAAGAATGCACAAGCTACCCCAACTCGACGTGGCTGATTCAGCCCCCAATAAACAATCAAAAAGGCAATAAAGTCGGGCGCGAAATTAATCGCGGTTGCTTGCCAAGGCAATAAATTGATCAGCATCGCGACCAAAAATGAGGCAAAAATAAAACCAACGCCGGCGGGGCGCAGTAATTGACGACTAATTGGCATAGTGGGATCTCCTCTTGCGAGTGCGAAGCATCGACATTAGTGTTTTTTTGCTTTCGGCGCAGAAGCTTCGGCTGGGTAAGGAGGTGGTGCCGCAGGGGCATTTAAGATCAAGAAATAACGATGCTGATCGATTTGGGCTAATGGCTCGCTATATATACGCGCAAACGCATTGCCTGTGGTGCGTTCAACCTTGGTTACTTTCGCCACGGGAAGTCCAGCAGGGTAAATGCTATCAATGCCCGAGGTTAACAATCGATCGCCAACTTGGATATCGACATTCGGGGCCATATTACGCACTTCAAGCGGCACATGGCGGCCTGAGCCATAAACCACGGTGCGCAATTGATTGCGTTCAACAATGACCGGCACCATGTGATTGCGATCAGAAAGCAGACGCACTTCACTGGTGAGGGGTTGCACTCGAACAATTTGCCCGACCACACCGCTGGCATCAAGCACGATTTGTCCAGCACTAATTTCATTTTGCTGGCCTTTATCGAGCACCAACTTAGCCGCAAATGGGTCGCGGCTATTGTATAAAATTTTAGTTAGCTGAGCTTGGCGAGGTGCGTTCTCGCTGGCGATTTTCAGATCACGTAAATGGGCGTTTTCAATTTCTAAGGCATTGAGGCGCATCGCCATGCCTTTGGCGGCTAATTTCTCGTTGTTTAAGCTTTTGTTTTCGCTGACCAACTGAGCTTGTTGCTGCAGATAATCATTGCCTTCAATTAAGGCGTTGATGGGTGTAGTGGCCAGCCATTGCAAAGGGTAAAGCGCGAGCGACAGTTTGTCGCGTACCTGATTGAGTAGTTGATAATTGGCGTCGCCCACCATCAATCCTACCGAGAATGCGGAAAAAATTAAAACTCGCGTGAGCGGTTTAGGGCCTTGCTTAAAAAAGGCAGGTTGATTGGCTTGCATTTTGTGTGAGGCGTAAGGGGTTAGGTGTTGCTTCGGTTCTGCGAGCGTAGACGCGCGAGGCGTGATGCGACTGGTTTTTACCCCTTACACCAGACGCCTCACTCCTCACACGACATCAGTCATTCGCGAAAATGCCAATATTGCCTTTATCGAGTTTCTCAAGCGCCTTGCCGGTACCACGTACCACACACGTCAATGGATCTTCAGCCACAATCACCGGTAGGCCTGTTTCTTCCATTAACAAACGATCTAGATCACGTAGTAGTGCGCCGCCGCCAGTCAGTACCATGCCTTTTTCAGCAATGTCGGCACCCAATTCTGGAGGGGTTTGTTCTAGTGCTTGTTTAACCGCAGAAACGATTTGATTGAGTGGGTCAGTCAAGGCTTCCAAGATTTCGTTCGATGAAATCGTGAATGAACGTGGAATGCCTTCGGCCAGATTGCGACCTTTCACTTCCATCTCGCGCACTTCGGCACCTGGGAAGGCCGAGCCGATGCGTTTTTTGATTTCTTCGGCCGTAGTTTCACCGATCAACATGCCGTAGTTGCGGCGGATGTAGTTGATGATGGATTCGTCAAACTTATCACCACCAACGCGAACGCTTGAAGCGTAAACGATACCGCCGAGTGAAATCACGCCGACTTCAGTCGTACCACCACCGATGTCCACCACCATCGAACCTGTGGCTTCTTCAACTGGCAAGCCTGCGCCGATTGCTGCAGCCATTGGCTCTTCGATCAACTCCACTTTACGCGCGCCAGCGCCGAGTGCTGATTCGCGAATCGCGCGGCGTTCTACTTGCGTTGAGCCGCAAGGAACGCAAATCACGATGCGCGGTGGCGATGAAAACATACGGCTTGGGTTTACTTTTTTAATAAACAATTTGAGCATTTGCTCAGTGATTGTGAAGTCGGCAATCACGCCGTCTTTCATCGGGCGAACTGCATTGATATTGCCTGGGGTGCGACCCAGCATTTTTTTCGCTTCTGCGCCCACTGATAAAATGGTTTTCTTGCCCGAAGGGCCGCCTTCTTGTTGAATCGCCACAACCGATGGCTCGTCAAGAACGATGCCCTTACCTTGCATATAAATCAAGGTGTTAGCGGTGCCCAAGTCGATGGCGATGTCGTTGGCAAAGTAGCCAGAGAGAAGTCCAAACATTAAATTTCCCGCAATATATGAGGTGTGATGGCCGGCTGAATTTGGGTTCAGCCCACTAGTAAATGGGTTGAATGCACGTATTATGCTGCATCGCAGCGAAACTCGCAGTTCATTTGTTTTTTATCATTTTGCGCCCACTTTTTACGCCGCAATGCATGCTGGCAGCGGGTGGGAGAAACAAACTCGATATGATACCCTATTGTGCTGATGTTGAAGAAGGTTTAAAGGGGTAAATACGACCATGTCGATATCAATTAATCGATGTGTGGCGTAAATACGACCGCGCTGTTGTGGAATGCCTGTATCAACAGGGAATAAGCATGTCGCCCTGTCTCGTACGATGTACTGGATTAAATATGACAGGCTGCAATTTAAGGATGTATTTACAGGGAAACTTATGTCGCTCTCTACAGACGATGTACGGCGCATTGCGCGTCTGGCACGGATTGCCGTGACCGAAAATGAAGTGGCTGAGAGCCAAGTTCAACTCAACCGCTTGTTTGATTTAATCGAAGAAATGCGCGCCATCGACACCACCGGCATCGCACCGATGCCGCACCCGCAAGACATGTTACTGCGCTTGCGTGACGATGTTGCGACAGCGAGCAATCGCCGCGAAGCGTTCCAAGCTGTCGCACCTGCGGTAGAAAACGGCCTGTATCTGGTTCCGAAAGTCATTGAATAAGGAGCAGGGAGTTGGGAATGGGGAGTGGGGAGTGGGGAGTGGGCTGTAAGCTCACTTGCTTTTACTCTCTCCTCCCTACTCCCCACTCCCTCACATGCTATGAATTACACCATTAAACAAATCATCGACCAACTCGCTGCGGGTGAAACCACCGCCGTCGCGTTGGCCACGCAATATCTAGATCGAATTGCAGCGCATGCCGATCTGAATGCTTTTATCACCGTGGATCGCGAAAAAGCCTTGGCGCAAGCCGCAGCAGCCGATGCCGCGCGTGCGGCGGGCGATACTCGCCCCTTGCTCGGCGTGCCGTTCGCGCACAAAGATATTTTTTGCGCCGAAGGTTGGAAAACCACCTGCGGTAGCAAAATGCTGGATAACTTTGTCGCGCCGTATTCGAGCAATGTCGCAGAGCTTTGCGATGCCGCTGGTCTAGTCACGCTCGGTCGCACCAATATGGATGAGTTCGCGATGGGCTCGTCGAACGAAAACAGCTTTTACGGCGCAGTGAAAAATCCTTGGGATTTGAATGCAGTGCCTGGCGGCTCTTCAGGTGGTTCGGCAGCGGCAGTCGCTGCACGTTTAGTGCCGATGGCGACTGGAACCGATACCGGAGGTTCGATCAGACAGCCTGCAGCATTTTGCGGGATTACGGGGATTAAACCGACCTACGGTATCGTCAGCCGTTTTGGCATGATTGCTTACGCCAGTTCCCTCGATCAAGGCGGCGCGATGGCGCAAACCGCTGAAGACTGCGCGATCTTACTTACTGTGATGGCAGGTTTTGATGATCGCGATTCTACGTGTCTTACGCTGAGTCAGCGTGGTGGTGCTAATGGCATTGCTATGGATCTTAATGAAAAGGAAGACTACACCCGCGATTTGAATCTGTCGCTCGCTGGCCTGAAAATCGGCTTGCCACGCGAATATTTCGCCGAAGGTTTGGCCGACGACGTTCGTGCCGCAATTGAAACCGCGATTGCCGAATACAAAAAGCTCGGCGCTACGATTGTTGACGTCAGCCTGCCGAATACCAAAATGGCGATTCCATCGTATTACGTGATTGCGCCTGCCGAAGCGTCGACCAATCTAAGCCGTTTTGACGGCGTGCGCTACGGTCACCGCGCTGCTGATTACAATGGCCTCAATGACATGTACGAAAAAACGCGTGCTGAGGGTTTTGGCGATGAAGTGAAGCGCCGCATTTTGACTGGTGCGTATGTACTCAGCCACGGTTACTACGACGCGTACTACCTGCAAGCGCAAAAAATCCGCCGCATTATTTCGGATGATTTCCAAGCCGTTTTCAAAGAATGCGACGTGTTGTTTAGCCCCGTGTCGCCAAGCACCGCATGGAATCTAGGCGAGAAAAACGCCGATCCAGTCGCGATGTATTTAGAAGACATTTACACGCTAGGCGTGAACTTAGCCGGCTTGCCAGCGATGAGTGTTCCAGTTGGCTTCGGCAGTAACGGTCGTCCAGTCGGTATGCAAATCATCGGCAACTATTTGTCGGAAAGCCGCATGCTCGGTATTGCGCATCAGTTCCAGCAAGTGACTGATTGGCACACTAAGGCACCGCAACTCTAATCGGAGGCCAAATGGCACATGCACTTGTAGATGAATTTGTTACGCCAGAGCAGTATCTGGCGGCTGAGGAATTGTCTGAAGAGAAGCATGAGTATTTTAATGGTGTGGTTTATCCCATTCACTCGCCGATTCATGGCATGAGCGGCGGAAGCTATGCACATGACGCATTGGCAGGTAACTTATTTGCTTTGTGTAAGGCGCATCTGAAAGGCAGTGGCTGCCGGATTTCAAGTAGCAATATGCGTTTGAAAATTGAATCGGCTAATTGCTATTTCTACCCAGACTTGACCATTCATTGTGCTGCCATAGAAGCGAAAACGCTCGCCTTAACATCGGCACGTATCGTGGTCGAAGTTCTGTCGCCATCAACCAGCAATTACGACTTGGGTAAAAAATTCGACATCTATCGGCAGCTCGATTCATTGCAAGAATATGTGTTGATTGACTCGGAGTCAAAGAATGTACGCGTGTATCGCCGTGCAGAGCATGGGGATTGGGTGTTTCATGCCTATACCCATGACGAAACTTTGCGCTTAGCCAGTATTGATTTTTCTGTGTCGTTGACTGAACTGTACGACGACACGGGCATTGAGGAATAAACCATGAAATGGGAAGTCGTAATCGGGCTAGAGGTTCACACTCAGCTCACCACAAAATCGAAAATTTTCTCACCGGCCAGCACGGCATTTGGCGCTGCGCCGAACACGCAAACTGCGGTGGTCGATATCGCCTTGCCAGGCGCTTTGCCGGTGATGAATCGCGCCGCCGTTGAGCGCGCGATTCAGTTTGGTCTCGCCATCGGTGCGAACGTCAAACGTCGCTCGGTGTTTGATCGTAAAAACTATTTTTATCCTGATTTGCCAAAAGGCTACCAAATTAGCCAGATGGATTTGCCGGTGGTGGAAGGCGGCGTCATCACGATTCAAGTCGGCGATGAAGAGCGCAAAATCAACCTCACTCGCGCGCATTTAGAAGAAGATGCCGGCAAATCGCTGCACGAAGACTACCAAGGCATGACCGGCATCGACTTAAATCGCGCCGGTACGCCATTGCTCGAAATCGTGTCTGAACCAGAAATGCGCTCCAGTGCCGAAGCTGTGGCTTATGCCCGGGCCTTATATGAGCTCGTAACGTGGATCGGCATTTGCGATGGCAATATGTCGGAAGGCTCATTCCGTGTGGATGCCAACGTATCGGTGCGCCCAGCTGGCCAAGTTGAGCTTGGCACTCGCCGCGAAATCAAGAATCTGAACTCGTTCAAATTCTTGCAGCAAGCGATTGATTACGAAATCCGCTGGCAAATCGAAACCATCGAAGACGGTGGCCGCGTGGTGCAAGGCACGGTGCTGTTCGATCCGGACAAGGGCGAAACGCGCATGATGCGCAGCAAAGAAGACGCGCACGATTACCGCTACTTCCCTGATCCAGATTTGCCGCCGCTGGTGATTTCAGAAGAATGGATTGAACGCGTACGCAGCGAATTGCCCGAATTGCCAGTGGCGATGCAAGCGCGCTTTATCGAGCAGTACGGTATTAGCGCCTACGACGCACGGATGTTGACCACCAGCAAGATACTGGCCGCTTACTTTGAAGCGACCGTTGCTGCGGGCGCGGATGCCAAACTCGCCGCCAACTGGATCATGGGCGACATCTCCGCCACGCTAAACCGCGAAGAGAAAACGATTGCCGATTGCCCTGTGTCTGCACAAGCACTCGGCGCGCTGATCGGCCGCATTATGGATAACACGATCAACAACAAAACCGCTAAAGACGTGTTGAAGAAAATGTGGGAATCGGGTGCCACCGATAAAACGTCAGCCGATGTCATCATCGAGCGCGATGGTCTAAAGCAAGAGTCGGACACAGGCGCGATTGAAGCGATTGTCGATACCGTGTTGGCGGCGAATCCAAAAGCGATTGAAGAATATCGCAGCGGGAAAGAGAAGGCGCTCAATGCCTTGGTCGGCCAAGTAATGAAAGGCTCGGGTGGCAAGGCCAATCCGGCGATGGCGTTGGAGTTGTTGAAGAAGAAGGTAGGGTGATCATCCCCAAATAATAAAGCGGCCGATTGGCCGCTTTATTATTTTATGAATTCTTTGAGTATTGAATATGGGTGGGCCTGTGCTGTTGGGGAAGGTCCAGCACCCAATCGGCAGTAGTAACGTTACATATTCAATATGCTCAAGTGGCAGGATCTTCCTGTTGCCAAATAAGATTGTTGTAACAAATCCTAGGGAAATCAGAGCTAGCGCAGAGCTTGTGCTACTGATAGAAAGTTCAGGCAATGCTCTTTCTCGGATTACGCTCATTGCATAATCCAGAAATGAGGATTCTGATATTTCTACTAGGGAACGATACTTTAACATTATTGAATCAACGTTTGCGCCATTCTATGAGTACAATCTACCGGGGGTGATTCGTTGATTGCACTTCTTGGAGGGTATCCCTCCGATTAACATGTCGGTTAGTGAACTGATGAAAACAGTGTCATAACCGCCTTTAATTTCGTTATATAAAAATAAATATATTCAGTAATTTTTGTATGAAATTTTTACTTTTTGTGAATCCTTTTTTTCTGAAAGTATCGCCACGCTTTTGTTAAATCGGTAGTTAGCATGCGCAAAAAACGTACCACTGCAAACGGGTTTAATCCTGAGTCCGAAGATATCTCCAAAATAATTGTGAAATATGCAATGCAGCGGATTACAACAAAAAATACTTGAGCAGTAATCCATTTTTGTTTCTTCAAAATTGTCATCTCCATTTCTGGAGGTGACACCGACATGTATGCCGTGTGTGTGGCGCACACAAGCGACATTAATATAATTGAGCTGATTTCTTTATTTTCAATGTATTACAAGCATATTTATGCGGCTGCGCCGCGTGGTTTTGGGGCGCGGGCTGCGCGCGGCAGGTTCATTTCTTTTGCTTCTCCAAAAGAAACGAACCAAAGAAAACGAGCCCCGGGCGCGCCCAGCTCCGCTGTGCCCTCGCGTGGCGTGAGCCAAACGATAAAGCCGTTTGTCTCCCTTCGTGCTTCGGTGCGCTTGGACGGGATGGAAAAACCATGCATCCACCATTGGCGTACTTGGTTTTTGGCTGGTTATTGGGCAATCAGGGCTGGATTTTATATCCGTCGTCATACCGGCGACGCTCTGCGTACCTAAAGGCAAGGCCGGTATCCAGAGCATTGTTTCAGGTTGCATTGCAGCTGGATTCCGGCCTACGCCGGAATGACGAGTCTATTGTAGTGTTGATGTATTTAATTGTAGCGATTGATTAACAAAGCTTAGCTGGCAATACGTCGACTTAATTTCAAGCCTCGTTGAGCTGCACGAGATCCCTTGTATCAAGCCGAGCGAGGAAAAGCGGGGCGGGGTTTTTGTGGTCAATGTTTGAGGCCGTAGGCCGAGTTTTGACCGCAACCGCCTCGATTGTCCGCAGCGAGGTGTGGCGAAGCTTGGCAACTTGTTGCCTTAGCGCAGCCCATGGCCTTAGGCCAGAACGGGCGTAGCCCGCGTCGATACTAGGGTCGCCTTCTTTTGCTACTTTTCTTGGCGAAGCAAGAAAAGTAAGTCCCTGTCGCGGATTGCGACTGTAAAACAATGTGCCGAAGGCACTAACTAAATAAAAATAGCAAAGCAAAGGAAAGTAGGTGCCGCGCGGCATTAGCGCGACTTTCGTGGTTGCGGCGCTGCATCCAGCCTGCCCATCTTCTATAGTATTCACACCAACCTCCTCGATAGTCTGTAGTAATATCCCGCCATCTTAAATTGGAGCCCAATATGCCCGATCGTTCCTACGTGGAAAAAGCCGCCGATAGCGGCTTGAATAAATTGAAATTATTGCAAAACGACCCGCGCCGCTACGCGCTGCGTTCGATTTTGGCGGGGATGTATTTGACGATTACGCTCTTTGCCTATTGGCTGATGGCGCACAATCTGCACGACTCTCCGTTTGGCAAAGTGATTACATCGCTGTTTTTTGGCGTTGGCCTCATCATCATTGTGTTTACCAATGCCGAGCTATTCACCAGTAATACGATGTATTTGAGTGTGTCTTCGGTTGAGGGCAAAACCAATTGGAAAGAAACGCTGTTTTTATGGACAGTGTGCTTTTTTGGTAATTTAACGGGTGCGCTGATTGTGGCGGGTTTGCTCTATGGCGCCGGCATGATTCAAGCTTTGCCTATTGATCATGCGCTGTATACGGGTGCGGCACATAAAGTGCATCAAACCGGTAGCGAGATTTTCTTTAAAGGCATTTTGGCCAACTGGGTGGTGTGTCTCGCAGTGCGTTTGGCTTTGCGCTGTAAAGAAGACGTGGCCAAGATCATGGTGATGATGTTGGTGATTTCGATTTTCGTGTACAGCGGGTATGAGCACTCGATTGCCAATTTGGGGACTTTTTCGATCTCTCTATTAGGTAATGGCAGCATTACTTATAGCGAGGCATTGCATAATTTGCTGTTTAGCACTTTGGGTAATATCGTCGGCGGCGTGGTGTTCTTGGGCTTGCCGTTTGCGTATATCAACCCAACCGAGTCTCAAGACACAGACCTTAAGAAATAGCGATTGGCCATTACGCATCGTAGGCTGACATTTTTTGTGGGTTTGCGGAACTGATTGCTACCCGATTAGTCTGACTTAGCTTATAAAACACCGTAGTACTTTATTCATTAAAAGGGGAATTGAAATGGGTTTGTTTGATATGTTCAAGAGCGATACCAGCACGACAATGAGTCCGCATTTCGCTTTTGCGACGGGCTTGCTGTACATGATGTCGGCCGATGGTGAGATGGATAATGAAGAAGTCGGCCATTTGTTGTCGGTATTGGGCGGCGAGAAATCAAGCAGTGGCGCTATCGGTGTTGGCGCGCAGAATCGTCAGTTACTTGATCGTGCTTTGGCCTATCGTCAAAAGGACTCTGTTGATACTTTCTTGGCCGAAGCCACGCCAGTGCTGACTGATGCGCAAAAAATCTGCATCTTAATGAATATGCTGGATTCCGCGTTCTCTGACGGCGAAGCCGAGCCAGAAGAACAAGCTTTGTTTGCCAAGATTCAAGCGGCGTTTGGCATTAGCGATGAGCGTTTCAAACCATTCTTTGAAGTATTGATGATCAAAAACGACCGTTCAGTGTTCGTGAATAAAGATCACCCAAGCAATCAACCCGGCTACACCGTGAAATTGAGCTAATCAGCAGCTTGATCGCTTCAATGACAAAACCGCCTTCATGGCGGTTTTGTTGTTTCTGGCTTGCTGAATCAAGTCTCACCGCTGGTCGCTAGCGTGGCAAATTGGGGGCGGAGCAGCTAGGCTGAAAGCGTCTCTTTCCTCTGCTGGAGAATCCAATGTCTGAACCGCTTATTCCCCAAAAAGCGCCCTATGTGGTCGATGTGGTGGCCGGTGAAACTTATTATTGGTGCGCCTGTGGTCACAGCAAAATGCAGCCATTTTGCGATGGCACGCATCGGCATACGCATATGTTGCCGATTAAGTTTGTCGCCGAAGACAGCGAAACCGTCTATCTTTGCGGCTGTAAACACAGTGAAGAAAAGCCATTCTGTGATGGCTCGCATGCGAATTTGTAGCTTCATGGGTATTGCTCTGTAGGTCATATATTAGATCGACTACAGAGCAATACATTGTATTTTGTATTTTTAGCCTTTCCGCTATACAACGATGCTCTTGAGGATTTCAGTCCTCAGGCGTCGCACCACTCTCGCAGCAGCGCAGCTTGCCCGTGCAGAACGCCTACCTCATCGACTAAATTCCACACCGTTGCATTCTCAATCCAAAAGCGCCGCCCCGATTTGGCGATGCGTAGACCGCGATAGCCTGTGCTAAAGCCTTGCTGATGCACGGCCGCGAGTAGCTGGGCGCGCTCTTCGCGGTTGGGTGCTTCGGCTGAGAGTCGTGACGGGAGGCCGATCAATTCGGCGTGGGTGTATTCAAAGCAGTTTTGTGCGGCTTGATTGGCATATATAAAGCAAGGGTCGCTTGCGGTGTTGTGCGCCAAAATCGCAAAGGGGGCGTCGTGTTGCAGCCAGTTGGTCGCTTCTTCGGCAGAAAGGCTCGTCGGCAGCAGTGATTCACCGAGTAGGCGTTGATAACTGCTGAGAATAAGTTGGGGCAGTTCAAAAGGGTTCATGTTTAGATTACGCACAAAAGACGGAGCTACTGTAGCTGAAATCGGTGAGGTCGTTCTACTTTGTCACTTCCGTGCAGTAAGAAAAAACCTCACCACAGAGACACAGAGAGTCGAAGAGAATTCAAATATATGTGCTTTTCCTCTGTGTTCTTTGTGCCTCTGTGGTGAACGATTTTGACTTTTTGCTTCACCATTTATTAGTGTGGTGGGTCGATTCTTGACTTAAGTCGAGGCGTAAAAAAGGCTGCTCGCGTAGCCAGCAGCCTTATGCACATACCGCCAGAATCACTGAGGCGGTCAGTTGTGCGGTTTACTGCAAATCAAAGCGATCCAAATTCATCACCTTGCTCCACGCGGCAACGAAATCAGCGACGAATTTTTGCTGTGCGTCGCTTGCGGCATAGACTTCGGCGATCGCGCGCAATTGCGAGTTCGAACCAAACACTAGATCCACGACGGTGGCGGTTGATTTCACCGCGCCCGTTTTTCGATCACGACCTTCGAGTACGCCTTCGCTGCTTGAGCGCTGCCATTGCGTGTTCATATCCAGTAGTTGCACGAAGAAATCATTGTTTAATGTTTCTGGCGTGGCTGAGAAATTGCCGTGCTGACCCGGATTGAGTACGCGCAGACCACCAATTAGTACCGTCATTTCTGGCGCAGTGAGCGTGAGCAATTGCGCTTTGTCGATCAGTAATTCACTGGTCACTGACTCAAACCCCGCTTTCACATAGTTGCGGAAGCCATCGGCCATCGGCTCAAGCACTGCAAACGATGCGACATCGGTTTGTTCTTGCGAGGCATCTGCCCGACCAACATTAAATGGCACTTGCACTGTGACGCCGGCTTTGAGAGCGGCCGCTTCTACTGCTGCATTGCCGCCCAAGACAATTAAATCAGCCAGCGAAACTTGCTTGCCACCTGACTGTGCTTGATTAAACGCGTGCTGAACGGCGCTGAGTTTTTCAAGTACGCTTGCCAATTGGGCTGGGCGATTAACAGCCCAATCTTTTTGCGGCGCAAGGCGAATCCGCGCACCATTAGCGCCACCACGTTTATCGCTGCCACGGAAAGTAGCAGCGGACGCCCAGGCAGTTTCAACCAGTTGGCTGATAGATAGACCACATGACAGTAGCTGGGCTTTGAGTACAGCAATGTCTTGCTCATTGATTAACGGATGATCGACAGCAGGAATCGGGTCTTGCCAAATCAGCGTTTCGCTTGGCACGAGTGCGCCCAAATAGCGGCTGCGTGGGCCTAAATCGCGGTGTGTGAGCTTAAACCAAGCGCGGGCAAATGCATCAGCAAATTCGGCCGGATTTTGGTGGAAGCGGCGCGAAATTTTTTCATAGGCCGGATCCATTCGTAGCGACATATCGGCGGTGGTCATCATCGGCGGATGTTTTTTGGCCGGATCATGCGCATCCGGAATCATATGTTCTGGTTTTACGTCTTTAGCTACCCATTGGTGCGCGCCAGCAGGGCTCTTGGTGAGTTCCCATTCGTAGCCGAGTAGCATATCGAAATAGCCGTTATCCCAAGTCGTTGGGTTGGGTTTCCACGCGCCCTCAATGCCGCTCGTGGTCGTGTGCACGCCTTTGCCGCTGCCGAGCTGATTGATCCAGCCCAATCCTTGTGCTTCGATAGGTGCTGCTTCGGGCTCTGGGCCAACCAGCGCAGGGTCACCTGCACCGTGTGCTTTACCAAAGGTATGGCCGCCCGCCACCAGGGCAACGGTTTCTTCATCATTCATTGCCATACGGGCAAAGGTTTCGCGCACGTCACGGCCTGATGCCACTGGATCAGGGTTGCCATCTGGGCCTTCTGGATTTACGTAGATCAAGCCCATTTGCACTGCAGCCAGTGGGTTTTCTAGTTGGCGCTCGCCAGAGTAGCGGCTGCCTGGTTTGTCGCTAGTCGCGAGCCATGATTTTTCCATACCCCAGTAGATGTCTTGCTCAGGTTCCCAAATGTCGACACGACCGCCCGCAAAACCAAAGGTTTTAAAGCCCATTGATTCGAGCGCAACATTGCCCGCAAGGATCATCAAATCAGCCCATGAGATTTTACGGCCGTATTTTTGTTTGATTGGCCACAAAAGGCGACGTGCTTTATCTAGATTGACGTTATCTGGCCAGCTATTGAGTGGGGCAAAGCGTTGATTGCCGGTGCCAGCGCCGCCGCGACCGTCGGTCACGCGGTAAGTCCCCGCTGAGTGCCATGCCATGCGAATCATCAAGCCACCATAATGACCCCAGTCGGCAGGCCACCAGTCTTGCGAGTCGGTCATCAGTGTTTTTAAATCGGCAGTGAGGGCATCCAGATCCAACGTTTTAAATTCGCTGGCGTAGTCAAATGCCTCACCCATTGGATCCGATTTGCTGGAGTGCTGGTGCAACAGACCGAGTTTGAGCTGATTCGGCCACCAATCGGCATTCGATGGTGCTGCTGCGATGGCGTTATTGCCGCTGGCTTTGGCAAATGGGCACTTAGATTCATTGGACATGAGTACTCCTTAGGTGAGCTGAAATTAGATGGCTGTACTACTCTAGGACGTTGTGCTTCAATTTTCTAATTGGATTTTTTAATCGGCTTAATAGTTCTAATTCTCATTGTGTGATTAGTTCATTGCGTTGGCTGCATTTTTAGATCTCAGCGCGGAGTTTGGCTTTGTGCTTGATTTGATCAGGCGTAGCATATTGGTTTCTGATGCGGGAGGCGCGGTATGAAATTGGTGATCGGCAATAAAAACTATTCGTCTTGGTCATTACGGCCTTGGTTGGGATTGAAAGTCGCGGGCATTGAGTTTGATGAGCAGCTGCATAATTTGTATGCCGCCAATGCGCGGGAAGAACGCTTGCAATGGTCGCCAAGCGGCAAGGTGCCCGTGCTGCTTGATGGCGACGTGACGATTTGGGAAACACTCGCCATTGCTGAATACATCGCCGAGCGCTTTCCTTTGGCGCAATTGTGGCCGCAAGATCCAATAGCGCGCGCCTTGGCGCGAACCGTTTGTGCTGAAATGCACGCGGGCTTTGTTGCGTTGCGCACCGCTTGCCCGATGGACGTTCGCAGTCGTAAAACAGTCGTCATGACGCCTGAGCTGGCGGCAGATGTGGCGCGGGTGGTGGCTTTATGGGCTGATTGTCGTGAGCGTTTTGGGATTGATTCGAATGAAGGCGAGTTTTTGTTTGGGCATTTCACTTGGGCCGACGCTTTCTTTGCGCCAGTGGTGACGCGCTTGGTGACCTACGGGATTGAAGTGCCTGCAGCGGCACAGGTTTATATCCAAACCGTATTGGCATTACCTGCAATGCAAGAATGGCTGGCCGCGGGAGAGCTTGAGGTAGGGGCTGCGCCGTAAGTTAAGCGGTGGCGAGGGCTGCAGCGGCGCTTGTTACAATAAATAATGCGAAAACAGCACCTGTGGGTGCTGTTTTTTGTTGCTCATTTTTTAGGCAGGGGGTAGAATTCGCGCCTTGCCCTTTCCGACATTTTTGCCATGCACATTGGCCCGTATCAGTTAAAAAATAATCTGATCGTTGCGCCTATGGCGGGCGTGACTGACCGTCCTTTTCGCCAACTTTGTAAAAAATTTGGCGCAGGGCACGCGGTGTCGGAAATGATGAGCAGTGACGCAACCTTGCGGGCAAGCCAAAAATCGCTATTGCGGGCCAATTTTGATGGCGAAATCGCGCCAATTTCGGCGCAGATCGCCGGACATGATCCGAAAATGCTGGCCGAAGCCGCGCGCTTCCAAGTTGCCAACGGCGCGCAGATTGTCGACATCAATATGGGCTGCCCAGTGAAGAAAGTCTGCAATAAACTCGCTGGTTCCGCGCTGTTGCAAGATGAAAGACTGGTCGGTGAAATTTTAGACTCGGTGGTGAACGCGGTCGATGTTCCGGTAACACTAAAAACGCGCCTCGGTTTTGCTAACGGCGCAGAAAATATTATTCGCGTCGCGCAGCGGGCAGAAGCTGCTGGGATTGCCGCTTTGGCGATTCATGGCCGCACGCGTGAAGACATGTACAACGGCCATGCGCGCTATGCCTTGATTCGCGAAGTAAAACAGAATTTATCGATTCCAGTGATCGCCAATGGCGACATTGATAGCCCGGAAAAAGCCGCCTTGGTGCTGCGTGAAACGGGGGCTGACGCGATTATGATCGGCCGCGCTGCGCAAGGGCGACCGTGGATTTTCCGTGAAATTGCGCATTTTTTAGCCACGGGTGAGCATTTACCGCCGCCGGAAGTGCTGGAAATTCGCGATGTATTGCTGGGTCATTTGGATGAGTTGTATGCGTTTTACGGTGAGTATTCGGGTTGCCGCATCGCCCGTAAGCATATTGCTTGGTACACCAAAGGCTTGCACAACAGTAATGAGTTTCGGCAGTCGATGTATGCCGAGGAAAGCACCGCAGGTCAAGCTCTAGCGGTCGATACCTATTTAAAAAGTTTGCTTGCGTATGGCGAGCGACTGCAATACCGCAACGAGACTGATGCATCGATTTGATGCGTGATCTCGTGACGACACAAAAATAAATTAACACCGAAAAATAGGGAGAAATATGTCTGAACAATCAGATTTGATTGCCGCAGCGATTACTGCATCGCTGGCGCAATATTTTAGTGATTTAGATGGCGAACCGCCGAGTGCTTTGTACGAGATGGTGCTCGCTCGGATGGAAAAACCGCTACTGATCGATGTACTCAAACGAGTCGATGGTAATCAGTCGCGCGCCTCTGAAATGCTAGGGATCAACCGCAATACACTAAGAAAAAAACTGCAGGCTTATGATTTGTTGTGATGCTTTGTCATCAAAAACGGGCGGTTTTCCCGATGCTAATTTTCATAAATTGAATGGATTGAGGTCTTCACATGAGTAAAGTAACTCGCGCGCTGATTAGCGTTTCAGATAAAACCGGCGTATTGGAATTTGCCAAAGCGTTGCACCAACAGGGCGTTGAAATTCTATCAACGGGCGGCACTGCAAAATTGTTTGCTGACCATGGTTTGCCTGTGATTGAAGTGGCTGATTACACCGGTTTCCCAGAAATGCTCGATGGCCGAGTGAAAACTTTGCACCCAAAAATTCACGGCGGTATTTTAGGTCGTCGTGATTTGGATGCTCACGTGGCAACGATGGGTGAGCACGGCATTGGCAATATTGATTTGGTATGCGTGAACTTGTATCCGTTTGAAGCAACGATTGCTAAACCGGATTGCAGCTACGAAGATGCGATCGAAAACATCGACATCGGTGGCCCAGCTATGGTGCGCTCAGCAGCGAAAAACCATGCGCACGTGGCGATTGTGACTGATGCATCTGATTACAATTTGTTGATCGAAGAAATGCAAGCCAACGGCGGCGCATTGACTTTGGCAACGCGTAAAAACTTGGCGAAAAAAGCTTTTAGCCATACGGCAGCCTACGACGGCGCGATTTCGAATTACCTCACGGCATTGACGAGCGATGGCGAAAAAGCGGCTTACCCAACGCGCTTGAACTTGCAATTCGAAAAAGTACAAGACATGCGTTACGGCGAAAACCCGCACCAATCAGCGGCGTTCTACCGTGATTTGGACCCTGCAGTGGGCAGCTTGGCGAACTACAAGCAATTGCAAGGCAAAGAATTGTCTTACAACAATATCGCTGATTCGGATGCTGCATGGGAATGCGTGAAGCAATTTGCTGAGCCTGCTTGCGTGATTGTAAAACATGCTAATCCATGTGGCGTTGCTGTGGGTAAAGACACCTACAACGCCTACCGCTTGGCGTTGGCGACTGATACTACCAGTGCATTTGGTGGCATTATCGCGTTCAACAAAATCGTGGATGCCGATACTGTTGAGGCGGTTGCAACGCAATTCTTGGAAGTATTGATTGCGCCAGCGTATACGGCCGAAGCTTTGGCTTTGATCTCTAAAAAACAAAACGTACGTGTACTAGAAATCGCAATTGAAAGCGGTGAAAACCGTTTTGATATCAAACGCGTTGGCGGTGGTTTGCTGGTGCAAACACCGGACGTACATGCTTTGATGTTGGCCGATTTGAAAGTAGTGACTAAGTTGCAACCAACTGCTGAGCAATTGAAAGACCTATTGTTTGCGTGGAATGTGGCCAAATTCGTGAAATCGAACGCGATTGTGTTCTGCAAAGGCGGCCAAACTTTGGGCGTGGGCGCAGGCCAAATGAGCCGTGTTGATTCGACTAAGATTGCAGCGATTAAAGCCCGTAATGCCGGTCTTGAGTTGCGTGGTTCAGTCGCAGCGTCGGATGCGTTCTTCCCGTTCCGTGATGGCGTGGATGTGATTGCAGAAAATGGCGTGGCAGCGATTATTCAGCCTGGCGGTAGCTTGCGTGATGAAGAAGTGATTGCAGCGGCGGATGAGCATGGTATTGCGATGGTGATGACCGGCATTCGCCACTTCCGTCACTAAAATCGACATCGGGCATCGGCGCTGGCTTTGTCGCTACGCTGCTCGTGTACATTTCAGTACACGTCGCAGCTAGCTTCGCGCCATCACCGCGCCCGCTGCCGATTTTGTTGAAAAGTTTGTGGTGTGTTTGGGCTTTGTCACTTGGTCGCTCGTGTACTTTGAGTACACGTCGCTTCCGCGTTTCGCGCCCAAACGCAGCTCGCTCGCAAATTAGGAGATGGTTACCGGAGCTTTGTCGCTGCGTTCGTTGGATTGAGGTTTTAAAACCCCTCAATATCAAGCCGATGAAGTCGGTGCAGATATAGGGTCGACTTTCTTTGCTTACTTTCTTTGGCGAAGCAAAGAAAGTAAGTCATCGTCGCGGTTTGCGACTGTAAAACACAGAGCGTGTCAGTTTTTTCTATTTCTCACCAGATTCAGGTGGGTGATGTAGTAAAATGGCTCAGCTTTTAGCGCATCCATTGGTAGTATTGAGTGTATATCAATGGAGGGCTTTCAAAATATAATCTACATTGATATACCTTATTGGAATGAATGTATGTTTAAGAAAATCTGGACTTTTGCAATGTTGTGCGCGGTACTCTCATTGCCAGCCAAAGCCGTGGATTGTGATACTTGGATTTGGGGTTTTGATACGGCCTGTTCACGTATCTCAGGTACGTGGAATGAAGGGAACGCGGGTCTTTATCTTACTGGTTATGCTTGGCACAATCGCTCGACGTATGATGCTGATAAGATTGATGAATATAATGAGTTTGCCTACGGTGGTGGTTTGGGTTATCACCGAGCCACAGGCAATAAAAATGAAGAAATGATTTATGCCCTTGCATTTGCTGATTCTCACGAAGAGCCGCAAGTGCATGTTGGCTATGCCTACATGTGGTACTGGGATGTGATTGGTCCTTTGAGGGCTGGTGCGGGTTGGACTGGCGGGGTTTTTTTGCGCAACGCTGATTTTAATTACGTGCCCATGCCTTTTGTATTACCTATGGTTGGCGTGAAATACGATAAAGTCAATTTCTATGCGACCTACATTCCTGGCGGAAAAAACAACGGGAATGTACTGTTTGTCTTTAGCCGATTTGACTATTAATTAGATTGAAATTGGGAAGGTTTATGCTTCTCAGATTGCCCTTTACGGAGTGAATATGAATATTTTGGTGATTGGTTCTGGTGGCCGAGAGCATGCTTTAGCTTGGAAATTAGCGCAGTCAGAACGCTCCAGTAAAGTGTTTGTGGCGCCGGGTAATGCAGGCACGGCTTTGGAAAAAAATCTGACCAATGTGGCGATTACTGACATTGCAGAGCTGATTGAATTTGCAAAAGCGGAAAATATTCAGCTGACCGTGGTTGGCCCAGAAGCGCCGCTATCGCAAGGTATTGTTGATGCATTTCGTTTGGCTGGTCTGAGAATTTTTGGCCCTACTCAAGCGGGCGCGCAGCTCGAATCATCAAAAGACTTTGCTAAAGCCTTTATGCAACGCCACGGCATCCCGACTGCCGACTATCAGACATTTTCAGACGCCGCTGCTGCCCACGCCTACATCGACGCTAAAGGCGCACCGATTGTGATTAAGGCCGATGGTTTAGCTGCCGGTAAAGGTGTCGTTGTTGCGATGGATTTGGCTGAAGCTCACGCTGCGGTCGATGCCATGTTGTCAGACAATCAATTTGGTGATGCGGGCGCACGCGTCGTGATCGAAGAATTCCTCACGGGTGAAGAAGCCAGTTTCATCGTGATGGTTGATGGCAAAAACGTATTGGCGATGGCTTCAAGCCAAGACCATAAACGCTTGCTGGATGGTGATCTGGGTCCGAATACCGGCGGCATGGGGGCGTACAGCCCGGCCCCTGTAGTTACGCCAGAAATCAATGCGCGCGCGATGCGCGAAGTGATTTTGCCAACCGTACAAGGCATGGCCAAAGACGGCATCGAATACACTGGCTTTTTGTACGCTGGTTTGATGGTGAGCCCAGATGGGGCATTGAAAACTTTGGAATTTAACTGCCGCTTTGGCGACCCTGAAACTCAGCCGATTATGCTGCGTTTGAAATCCGATTTTGTCACGCTGCTCGAGCATGGCGTGAATGGCACGCTGGATCAAGTCGAGTGTGAATGGGATAGGCGCGTCGCGCTTGGTGTCGTAATGGCGGCAGCGAATTACCCAGAAACACCACGCAAAGGTGATGTGATTACGGGCTTGCCAGGTGAGTTGGACGATGGCCATGTATTTCACGCAGGCACTACGATGAATGAAGCGGGTGAGCCGGTCACCAGTGGTGGCCGCGTATTGTGCGTCACGGCATTTGGCGAAAACTATCAACTGGCGCAAAAACGTGCGTACGAGATTTTGGCTGGCGTTAAGTTCGACGGCGCACAATATCGCACTGATATTGCATGGCGAGCGATCAATCGCAAATAAGCATCGATGTAATCAGAAAAGCGGCTTAGGTCGCTTTTTTTTCGCCTAAAGTTTGGATTTGTATGAAAAATCAAGTTATTAATCCAGATCAAACTGGGCTTAATTACGATTGATTTTCACTTTTGCAAAGCGGATGATTACCTTTTCTTAATGAAAATCAGTCTCGTTAACTATGAACCTAGCTCAGATTGCCCTTGGCCAAAGCGCTCGCGTATGCGCATTAAATATTCCTGCTGAATTAGCGCAGCGTCTTGCTGCATTGGGTTTACGCCTTGATTGTGAAGTCACCGTTTTACGGCGGGGTTGGCTGGGTGGCCCGCTGCAATTGCGTGTGGGCAATACCGAATTGATGTTGCGCCGCGATGCCGCCGCGGGGATTGAAGTGTCTGAGCTTGGTCTTTCTCCGCTGGTGTCTTGTGAGATGACCGAGGTGGTGGCATGAAGCGCGTTGCTCTGGTCGGTATGCCCAATACGGGAAAATCCACCTTATTTAATCGTTTAACGGGTGGCACCGCTCGCGTTGCCAATTGGCCGGGTTTGACGGTGGAGCTGGCATCGAGCCGCATTTTGCTTGGTGCAGAAATGGTGCAAATTTTCGATTTGCCCGGCATTTATGATTTAACGGGCGGTGCAGAGGATGAGCAAGTTGCACAGCGATTTTTGGCCGAGGCCAAACTCGATGCGATTGTCTTGGTACTGAATGCCACGCAGCTCGACCGGCAATTGGCGCTGGCATTGCAGCTCAAAGCGCTAGGCGCGCCCTTGTTGATTTGTCTGAACATGCAAGACGAAGCTCGCCGCGCCGCGATTACCGTTGATTGTGAACTGCTATCGCAAGAGTTGGGCTGCCCCGTGCAGCTCATTAGCGCGAAGTTAGGCCATGGTCTGCCTGAAGCAAAAACTCAGCTTAGTCGACTACTCACTCAAGCTGCGCGCGACATTAACTTGGCCATCGTGCCCGCAGCCGCAACGATGTATGCAGAGGAAAAACGCATCTATGCGGCGGCCGTTCACCAGCCGCCGATTCTGGGTGCCGATACCACTGCCAAAGTCGATCAGTTTGTCTTGCATCCTTGGT
Organism: uncultured Deefgea sp.; assembly: GCA_963508915.1. GTDB lineage: Bacteria > Pseudomonadota > Gammaproteobacteria > Burkholderiales > Chitinibacteraceae > Deefgea. Next base: position 37,426 of record CAUOZE010000002.1, on the reverse strand, counting down.
TAGGCTTGCCGCTGTTTATCGCAGTGATGTTGGGCTTGTTTCAGCTCACCTACGCGATTGGCACGCCCTTGCAAGATACGATGGAGATGGGCTTAACTTGGCTCAAAGAAACTGCGCTACTGCCATTGACTCAGGGCTTGCCGAGTTTTTGGCAAGGGCTAATTATTAATGGCTTATTTGATGGCGTGACGACGGTACTGACCTTTGCGCCACTGATTTTTTTGTTTTTCTGCCTAATGTCGGTGATTGAAGACTCCGGCTATTTTGCTCGTGCGGCCTTTATGATGGACGGCATCATGAGCCGAATGGGTTTGGATGGGCGTGGTTTCGTGATGCTGATGATGGGTTTTGGCTGCAATGTACCGGCGATTATGGGAACGCGCGTGATTCGCGATCATAAAGCGCGGCTGCTAACGATGCTGACGATACCGTTTTCGCTGTGTTCAGCGCGGCTGCAGATTTTCCTGTTTTTGAGTGGTGCGCTGTTTAGCCCTGCCAATGCGCCATGGGTCTTGTTGTCGCTGTATATCATCAGTATTTTGATTGCGATGGGTACGGCGGTGTTGTTCCGTTCGCATTTCAAATCGAACGAGCCGTTTGCGCTGGAGTTGCCGCCTTATCGCCTGCCGTTGGTGAGCCATATTTGGCGGCGTGGTTGGGGCGAGGCGCGAGACTTTTTGCGCTTGGCCAGTACGATGATTGTGGTGGGGGTGGTACTAGTGTGGTTGCTGACTAATTTCCCTAGTCCACAGCACAGCTACGCGTTGATGGTTTCCAACTTCTTTGAGCCGGTTTTATCGCCCATCGGGATTGATTCAACCTTATCAATTGCCTTGATTTTTGGTTTTGTCGCCAAAGAAGTCGTTTTGGGGGCGCTGTCGGTGATTACCGGCCATGAAGGTACGGCGCTGGCAACTCAATTGGCGCATACGCTCGATCCGGTTTCTGCGTATAGCTTTATGCTGTTTACGCTGACCTATATCCCTTGTGTATCGGTGATTGCGGCGATGAAAAAAGAGTCTAAATCGACTGCATTTACCGCATTTTCATTGGTTTGGTCGCTGGGCTTGGCATGGTCAATTTCCTTTGTATTCTATCAATCAGCACGTCTGCTGAATTTTTAATCGCCGTCTACTCCTTTAGTGTGGCGTGAAGTGGGTGTTTTCAGGGTAAAATGGCGGGTTTTGCATCCCGCCATTTTTTCATGAACCTGCTCGTCTTAGGCCTTAACTACCAAACTGCTCCGCTAGCGGTACGGGAACGGCTGGCCTTTAATCCGGATGAGTTGTCGGCTTCTCTGGCTGATTTGGTTGCGATGAAGGGCGTGTTTGAAGCAGCGATTGTTTCCACCTGTAATCGAACCGAGCTGTACTGTCACGCCCGCGATATTGATCAAGTGATGTATTGGCTTGCAGCCAATAGAAAACAAAGCGTTGATAGCATTACCTCTCATGTTTATATCCATCAAGGCGAGGCCGCCGCGCGTCACGCCTATCGCGTGGTGTCGGGCTTGGATTCGATGGTGGTGGGCGAAACGCAAATTGTGGGGCAATTTAAAGATGCTGAACGCATCGCGCGCGACGCAGGCACTTTGGGTACTTTGCTCAATGGCGTGTTTCAGCGCGCCTTTTCAGTTGCCAAAGAAGTTCGTACGCAAACTAAAATTGGTGCGTCATCGGTCTCGATGGCTGCCGCTGCAGTGCGCCTAGCCGAGCGGATTTTCCCATCGATTAGCGATTGCAATGTACTGTTTATCGGCGCGGGTGAAATGATTGAGCTCTGTGCCACGCATTTTGCCGCCCAAAATCCAAAGAAAATTGCCATTGCCAATCGCACGCTAGGGCGTGGTGAAGCTTTGGCGAAGAAATTCAATGGCGAGGCGATCGTACTCGGTGATTTGCCAAACCGGATGGCTGAGTTTGATGTGGTGGTAACTTCGACAGCCGCCTCATTGCCAATTGTGGGCAAAGGTATGGTTGAGCGCGCTTTAAAAACGCGTCGGCATCGGCCGATTTTTATGGTGGATTTGGCGGTGCCACGGGATGTTGAGAGCGAAGTGTCTGAGCTCAATGACGTGTATTTATTTACCGTTGATGATTTGGCCGAGGTCGTGCGGCAAGGCGTTGAGTCTCGTTCGCTCGAGGTTGAAAGCGCCGAGGCAATTATTAGCGAGCGCTTGCATGATTTTAATACGTGGTTAGCAGGCCGAGCGTTGGTGCCAACGATTCGCGATTTGCGTGATCATTCGGACCGAATTAGCCGTACAGAAGTAGCACGAGCGCAAAAACGCCTCGCCGCGGGTGATGATCCAAGCCAAGTGCTCGAGCAAATGGCACAGCAAATGCAGAATAAATTTCTGCACGCACCGCTGGCGGCACTCAATAGCGCTGCGCCAGATGAGCAGGAAAGTCTCGTTAATCTGGTGCGCCGTTTGTATCGATTGCAGGATATAGACTGACGAATGTGAGGAGTGAAGTGTGAGGTTGGCATTTACAAAACTAAGGTTATTGCGATTTGGCAGTCAATTTAGTTTTGTACATATAGCAAGGTGCGATGTTGGGCTAAGGGAGGGGAGTGAGCGGATTTTACCCCTCACTCCTTACCCCTTACTCCTTACACACGTACCCTCACGGGAAGTCCATGAAACCATCGATTCAAGCCAAGTTGTCGCAATTGGCCGACCGTTTAGAAGAAGTTAGCGCGCTGCTCGCGAGTGAAGAAGCCACGCGCGATATGGATCAATATCGCAAGCTAAACCGCGAATATAGTGAAATCACGCCGGTAGTTGAGCTGTGGCATGAGTTTAATCGCATCAATGCCGATTTGGCCGATGCCGAGGCGATGCTGTCTGATCCAGAAATGGCCGACTTAGCTGCTGAAGAAATCAAAGACGGCAAAGTGCGCTTGGAGCAACTCGATTACGATTTGCAAACGGCTTTGCTGCCGAAAGACCCGAACGACGAGCGCAATATTTTCCTCGAAATTCGCGCCGGTACGGGTGGCGATGAGGCTGCTTTGTTTGCTGCGGATTTGTTCCGTATGTACAGCCGCTACGCTGAGCGTAATCGCTGGCAAGTGGAAGTGATGTCGGTGAATGAGTCGGAGCTGGGCGGCTACAAAGAGGTGATCGCGCGGATTGTGGGCCAGGGCGCGTATTCTCGCCTGCGCTTTGAATCGGGCGCGCATCGTGTGCAGCGTGTTCCGGCGACCGAGACGCAAGGTCGGATTCACACTTCGGCGTGTACCGTGGCGGTGATGGCTGAGGCTGATGAGCTCGAAGAGGTGTATATCAATCCCGCTGATCTGCGGATTGACACTTTCCGGGCCAGCGGGGCTGGCGGTCAGCATATTAATAAAACCGATTCAGCGGTGCGCGTGGTGCACATTCCGACCGGCATTATTGTTGAATGCCAAGACGACCGCTCGCAGCATAAAAACAAAGCCCGCGCGCTCGCCGTGCTGGCGGCGCGGATTAAAGACGCGCAAATGCAGGAAATCAACGCAAAAGAGGCCGCTGAGCGTAAATCGCTGATTGGCTCGGGTGATCGCTCAGAGCGCATTCGCACTTATAACTACCCGCAAGGTCGCATGACCGATCACCGGATTAATCTGACTTTGTACAAGCTCGATTACATCATGGATGGTGATATGGTGGAATTAACGCAAGCCTTGATGAGCGAGCGCCAAGCCGAATTGCTAGCGCAGCTGAGTGACTAGGTATTACCTGCTGCGCATTTATTTTAATTGCGTAGCGCTTGATACATCGATATCTATGATTAATTGAATGATGATTGGCTTCGGCCTTGGCGCAAAAATAATGAATGTTTTTTACGAAGAAGATGGCAATTTTAAAGTTGCAACGATCCAAGACGAGCAGCCAGCGAGTTTGCAAGTGGAAGACACGCGCGGTAAGCGCAGTAAAATCAAGGCCGCCAATGTCTTGCTGAAATTTGATAAAGTCAGTTTGGATGATTTTTTCAAAGGCGCGCAGGCCGAAGCGGCTGAAATCGACGTGACCCTTTTATGGGAATGTTGCGGCGGCGATGAGTTGAGCTTTACTGCGATTGCGGCCGAATATTTCGGTAAAAACCCAAGCCTGATTCAACAAGCGGCAGCCGCTATCGCGCTGCACGCGGCACCAATGTATTTTTATCGTAAAGGTCGTGGCAACTACAAAGCCGCACCGGAAGAAAACCTGAAAGCTGCCTTGGCAGGGCAAGAGCGTAAACAGCGTGAAGCCGAGCAAATGGCCGCGTGGCAGACCGAGCTGCAAGCAGGTATGTTGCCAGAAGCATTTAAGCCGTTGCTCGCCAAGTTAATACATCGTCCAGATAAGAATGGTTTGGAATACAAAGCCTTGGCGGCCGCTGCCGAAGCCGCGCAAACTTCGACTTTGCGTTTGCTCGATAAAGTCGGAGCCATTCCGAATATCGCGCAGTATTTTCTCGATGGCTTTTTGGCAGAACACTTCCCGAAAGGTCGTGGCTTTGCCGCATTTGAGCCGGTGACTGCTCCGGAAGATTTACCGATTGCCGATGTCAAAGCATTCTCGATTGACGATGCAACCACAACTGAAATCGACGATGCGTTTAGTCTGCAAAAATTAAAAAATGGCAATTGGCAGGTTGGTATCCATATCGCCGCGCCAGTGCTGGGTATTTCGCCGGGCTCTGCTTTGGATTTAGTCGTGCTTGATCGCCTGTCGACGGTGTATTTCCCCGGCGACAAAATCACGATGCTGCCTGATGACGCGGTCGATGTGTTTACGCTGGAAGAGGGCGCAGCTCGCCCTGCGGTGTCGATGTATTTGGAAGTGTCGCTCGGCTTTGATATTTTGAGCTATCGCTCAGTGATCGAGCGCGTGCCAGTGGTGGCGAACTTGCGTCATCACGATATCGAGCCGTATTTCAACGAAGAAACTGCAGGCCAAGATGTGCCGGATTACGCTTGGAAAGACGAGCTGAATTTCTTGTGGCATTTTGCTGGCGCGCTCGAAGGGCGTCGCGGTAAGGCCGATCAGCCGCAACAAACGCGAATGGATTACAACTTCTATATTGACCGCGATGGCGAGGATGAAAAAGTGCGTATCGTGCCGCGCAAACGCGGTGCGCCGATGGATAAGCTCGTTGCCGAGTTGATGATTTTGGTGAATAGCCAATGGGGCAAAGAGCTGCGCGATGCCGATATCGCCGGTATTTATCGCTCACAAGGCGGTGGCCGTGTTCGTCTATCAACACAAGCCACAGCCCATGCTGGCCTAGGGGTAGATTGCTATATGTGGTCGAGCTCGCCGCTACGCCGCGCCGTTGATTACATCAATCAGCAGCAACTCGTCGCGATGTTGCGTAATGAAAAGCCGCGCTATCAGAAAAACGATGCTGAATTGTTTACCGCGATCTCATCATTTGACGCCGCGTATGCCGCGTATGCCGATTTCCAAGATAAGATGGAACGCTACTGGTGCTTGCGCTACATGGAACAAGAAAACCTGAAAGACTTTAACGCGCAAGTAATTAAAGAAAACTTGGTGCGCATCGATGGTATGCCACTCGTGATGCGCGTGGGCGGCTTGCCAGAATTGCCAGCCGGAACTACGGTGGCATTGCAGCGTCTCAATATTGATTATCTTGACCTGACCGTAGAAATGCGTTTGGCACGGATGTAAAGACGCTGCGCATCCCGTGATTGCCATTCGGGTGGTGCTCAGAATCCTCATGTACTTGATGTACATTCCGGTTCTTCTGCTCCAGCCTCATGGCACTGACGGGCGCTCGCTGTCTTTAAACTATACGTTGAGCTGATGAGTTTTATAGCTTGGGATCAGAACGATCCGATCTAAAGTTGTACTTTTGAAGGAATAACGATGCAGCCTAACCGCCGCCTCAGTGATTTTTTGCCCTTGAAGTTTAAAAATGGCAATCAAGTAAAACAGTTTTCTAAGCCGTGCGTGAAATGCGGCACGATGCTGGAAGCCAAGCAAATGGAAGGCGTAGCGCGTTTGGTCGAAGACCATATTGCGATTGCCGCAGAAGCCAAATGCCATAAATGTGGTGAAGTGTTTGGTGTGGCTTGCGTAATTAATCCAGAGAAACAGGTCAAACGCGTTGTTTTGCCGCGTTTGTTGTTCAATTGGTATTTACGCGTGCTGCCCGTGCAAAAAGGCGAAACAGCGCCGCAAGCGATGCTCAATCGCTCTGCCTTTGATGTGTTGCCCGAAGCACGCGATGCGGCAGAAGATGCCGCTGAAATCGCGCGCGTTAACGCCGCACGACAGCAAGTGAAGGCGCAGGATATTGTTCGTGCCGAAGAGGCAATTGGCCGTTTTCAAGACAAAGCGATTCCGGCGTGGCTCTTGCTGGATGGTAATCGCTTTGAGTTCGATCGGATTGCGCCCAATGCACAGGTGGGCGAAGGTGAGTATTTGCTCGACGGCTGTTTGATTTATCGCGCTAAAGCCTGAGGGCCTGTTTTAAAAGCGCTGCGCATCCTGTGGTAGTGGTTCGGGCGGTACTCGGAATCCTCATGTACAAAAGTACATTCCGGTTCCTGTGTTCTGGCCCCGTCACTCTGATAGGCGCTCGCGGCTTTTAAAACAAGCTTTGATATTTATTGTTAACCCGCATTGGGTGATTGAATAAATCCATTTATAATCGCGCCATTATGAAATGCGCTCTAAGTTTGGCTTGCTTATTTTAACTAAGCCGACTGCGCGGGAGAAAATTTATGCAACGCAATATGTTGAAATCTAAACTGCACCGTGTGACAGCCACCCATGCTGAGCTGCATTACGAAGGCTCGTGTGCGATCGATGAAAACCTGCTTGAGGCTGCCAATATCCGCGAATATGAAGCGATTGATATTTGGAATATCAACAACGGCGCGCGTTTTTCGACGTATGCCATCAAAGGCCAGCGTGGTTCAGGGATCATTTCGGTGAACGGCTCGGCCGCCCGCCATGCGCAAGTGGGCGATTTGCTGATTATTGCTACGTTTGCTGATTACTCTGACGAAGAACTCGTTGATCACAAACCGTCGTTGATTTATGTCGATAGCAATAATCAAATGACCCACAGTAAGAACGCAATTCCGACTCAGCAAGGCTGATGGGTATTGCTTGCTGGCCATTGCTTATCATTGGCTAGATATAAATACATCAATGAGCCAACCTGTTGGCTCATTTTTTATGCACTGGAAAATCATGAACATCACCGCCGTCAAAGATTACCTGCTGACCTTGCAACAAAATATCGTCGCCACTTTGGAAAACCTTGATGGCGCGTGCTTTCGCACCGACCGCTGGGAGCGGCCAGAAGGTGGCGGTGGCATTAGCCGATTGATTGAAGGCGGTGCATTGTTTGAGCGCGGTGGCGTGAATTTCTCGCATGTGATGGGCGCTACTTTACCGCCATCAGCCAGTGCGCATCGCCCCGAACTCGCGGGCCGCGCGTGGGAAGCCATGGGCGTATCGCTGGTGCTGCACCCGCGCAACCCCTACATTCCCACCGTACACATGAATGTGCGGTTTTTTATCGCCAAGCCGCCCGAAGTAGAACTGGCAAAGAGTGCGGAAGCCAACGCAGGTGCAGCCCCGCCTTCGCAAACGTCTACGCCAGTTTTTTGGTTTGGTGGCGGGATGGATCTCACGCCTTATTACGGTCATCAGGAAGACGCGAAGCATTTCCACCAAAGCTGTGCTGATGCACTTGCCCCATTCGGCGATGATCTTTATCCGCGCTTTAAAGATTGGTGTGATAAATACTTTTTCCTCAAACACCGCAATGAAGCGCGCGGCATCGGCGGGATTTTCTTTGATGATTTTTCTGAACAGGGTTTTGATGGCAGTTTTGCGATGATGCAAGCGGTGGGCGATGCATTCCTTGCTGCGTATGTACCGATTGTAGAGCGCCGCAAAGACTGTGAATACGGCGCACGTGAGCGTGATTGGCAAGCTTATCGCCGTGGTCGTTATGTTGAGTTTAATTTGGTCTGGGATCGCGGGACGCTGTTTGGTCTGCAGTCAGGTGGCCGTACTGAATCGATTTTGATGTCGATGCCGCCGGTGGCTAATTGGCGCTATGACTATCACCCCGAGGTGGGTAGCCCTGAGGCCGCTTTGTTGACTCAATTTCTGCCCATTAAGGCATGGCTTGATACATAGCCAGAAATTTATCTGTCGTTTTGAGGAGAAAAAGCATGCAAATCGTCTTGCGAGTCCTGTTACTGATGTGGGTTTCGATGAGTGCTGTGGCAGCTGACTTTACGTTTAACGGCGTGAAACCAGCGGTCATTATTGATGTACGAACTGCCGAGGAGTTTGCTGCGGGTCATCTTGAGGGGGCGGTGAATATCCCTTATGAGCAAATTGGCAAAGGGATACACACGGTCAAGTCGGCCGGCAAAAATAGCCCTATTTTGATTTACTGCCGTAGTGGACGCCGTTCGGCGATTGCCGTGAAAAGCCTTGAACAAATCGGCTTTCAGCGAGTTTATGATGGCGGCGGTATGGCGGAGCTACAAAGCAAATTGCAGCGATGCGCTGCTAAAACTTGCTAACTTAATTCTTATTCGAAGCTGAGTCAGTTCGTGATGTGAAGTGTTTTTGGCTGCGGAAACGTTGCTTAGCGGCATACATTTCCTGATCTGCATGAGCCAGTAGGGCGTCTGGGTTTTCATAGCCATTCGGTGTAAAAGGCGCAATGCCAATACTAAATGAAATGCCATATTCGGCGCTTAGGGCTTGGACGCTTTGCTGCAATTGCTCGCAAATGATGGTTGGATTTTCTTCACTTAACAATACGACAAATTCATCGCCGCCAAGCCGATAAGCAAGGCCGCCACATTGCTTAAGTAGCACTGCACATTCACGCAATACAAAATCGCCTCTATCGTGACCAAATTGATCGTTGACTTGTTTGAAGAGATTAACGTCGATATAGAGCAAAGTCCCCGATTGAGAGGGTAAAACGATTTCTAGCAGCTCAAATAGCGCACGTCGATTGCCTAGCTCTGTGAGTTCATCCAAGTAGGCTTGTTGATAGAGTTTTTGTTCAAGTTTGTCGCGCTCAAGCATAACGCGAATAAAAGCCAGCCCAATAAACAAAATCCCAGCAGCAAAAAATAAATCATCCAGTGTATTAACGAGCTGTCCCTCAAAACTATCTGGGTTGAATATCCCATCGAGCCAATCTAAAGCGCCAGCAATCAAATATAAACTCACGCCCAGTAAAAACGAGCGAAGTTCGCTGCGAAATCCTAAGTGAAACCATGCATAGCACAGCAGAAGACAGGTGATCAGCAAGCCAAAGAAATCATGACCACCTGGGATCTGTACCCATGAAATAACGCCACGAATCCCAATTAAAATTCCGATCCAGAATATGGAGTGCCAGTACAGCACGGTGATCTACTTCTTCGTGCATTGATTTAGCGAGTATATTTATCAACGATGCGTTGGTAACTGCCGTCTTTTTTCATTGATCTAATCGCTTTATCGATGGCGTCGCGGGTGGCTGTGTGGTCTTTGTTTTTACTAAAGGCGAGATAACTGGGCGAGGTGTTGATTTCGTGGGATAGCACATTCACTTGGTCGAGCAATTTATTTTGTTGCAATAAATGTAGCGTGCCAATTCGGTCGCCCGCCATCATATCGATGCGCCCTGTAACGAGTTTTTTGATGTTGGTGAGTGTGTCGGTGGTGAAGTCTGGATATTTGATGACGCCTGTTTTTAGCGCTGTATCAAATGCAGGGCCATAACTACCTTGGCGTAGCAATCCAATATTGAAATTGGCAACCGTTGCAATATCGCCGTTGTATTGAATCGGGCTGCCTTTTTTGACAAAAAACGTGGAAGACAGCGGTATGAGTGATTCATTCGAGAAATTTAAGACTTGTTCATGCTCAAGCGTTTTAATCGTCGCAAACACAGCATCTGCTTCGCCATGCTGCGCCATCCAGAGCGCCCTAGCCCAAGGAACGACTTTGAATTCGACGGATTGATTACCGCGCGCAAACGCTTCTTCTGAGGACTTCAACGACCAAGCCTTTGATTTCGCCCGCTTCTTCATATTCGTAAGGCGGGTAATTGCCGGTGACTAAGCGAATTGGCTCCGCTGCCTTTAAAAGTGAGCTAAATAGCGCGAGACTCAATAAAAAGAAAACTATGCTTTTCATCGTGCGTGAACTCATTTTCCATATTGATTGATCGCCGCCGCAACTTGGCTAAGCGGAATGATTTTACTCACGCCTTTCATATCAATCGCTTCTTTAGGCATGCCAAACACCACACAGCTTGCATGATCTTGGGCGTAGGTGGTTGAGCCCATGTCGAACATTTCTTTCATGCCACGCGCACCATCATCACCCATGCCGGTAAGGATAAAACCAACGGCATTTTTACCCGCCGCTGCGGCGGCAGAGCGAAATAACACATCGACTGAGGGTCGATGACGGCAAACGAGAGGGCCATCGAGAACTTCAACAATGTACTGATTATTGGCCCGTTTGATTAGCATATGTTTGCCACCGGGCGCGACCAAGGCGACACCAGGCAAAATACGTTCATTGTTTTTGGCTTCACGAACTTCGATTTTGCAACGAGTATTAAGGCGTGCCGCAAAGCTGCTGGTGAACTTTTCGGGCATATGCTGAACAATCACAATGCCGGGCGAGTTCGCAGCGACTTGAGTGAGTACCTGCTCCAGTGCTTGTGTGCCACCAGTGGAAGCGCCGATGGCAATGATGGTTTCGGTGTTGCCAATAAATTGTCGGCTGCTTGGTGCTGATAGCATCGCATCGGCGGTAAGCTTAGGGGTGTGCATGCGCTCATTGAGCGAACCAGGTGGATTTTTAGTTTCGTGTTTGTGTTGATTGTGTGAGCTTGGCGCTTGTTTTGCGGCATGTTTTCGCTCGTGCGTCGGAGCGTATGAGTGGCTGGGTCGCTCTGCGCTCATATTTGTGGTGGGTTTGCCGGTAGGTGTTGCTTCACTGCTTGTAGTGGAGCCGCCGCCAGTCAGGCGCGCTGTTATTTTAGCTAAGTGTGTGCGTTTGGCATTGCTATCCATTGCCGTTTACTCCGAGATTCATACCTTTATTCATAGTGCTTAGCGCAGTTTAAAGATAGTTGTCGACTGATATAAATTAAGGTTCTATGTATTTTTATACGGGTTTATACGTAAATCTGGCAAACTACCAGTAAATATTATTGGGTGAGCGAGGAAGAGATAATGCAAGATCAGCAGGGGATGTACGATCCCGCCAATGAACACGATGCCTGTGGCGTTGGCTTTGTAGCACATATCAAGGGCCAGAAGAGCCATAATATCATTGAGCAAGGTTTGCTCATCCTAAAAAATATCGATCATCGCGGCGCCGTCGGTGCCGATGCTTTAGCCGGTGATGGTGCGGGTATCTTGATCCAGATTCCAGATGCATTGTTCCGCAAGGCAATACTCGCTGATGGTATTGTATTGCCGCCAGTGGGTGATTATGGCGTGGCGATGTGTTTCTTGCCGCAAGAAGCGGCAGCCCGCGCAGCCTGTGAAGAAGAAATCGAGCGCGCAGTTCGCGCTGAAAAACAAGTCGTGTTGGGTTGGCGTGATGTTCCCGTCAACCACGATATGCCAATGTCGCCGCTGATTAAAGCGACTGAGCCTGTGATTCGCCAATTATTTATCGGCCGTGGCAACGATGTATTGGTGACGGATGCGCTTGAACGCAAGCTGTACATTATCCGCAAACGCGCTTCGCACGCGATTCGTGCCTTGAAATTAAAATACGGCGGCGAGTATTACATTCCGTCGTGCTCGGCACGCACAGTGAACTACAAAGGTTTGCTCTTGGCCGATCAAGTCGGCGAGTATTACCTTGATTTGCAAGACCCTGCCTGTATCTCGGCGCTGGCCTTGGTACATCAGCGCTTCTCGACCAATACCTTCCCAACTTGGGATTTGGCGCATCCATTCCGCTACATCGCCCACAACGGCGAAATCAACACCTTGCGTGGCAATGTGAACTGGATTCGTGCGCGTGAGAAAGCCATTAGCTCGCCAGTACTCGGTAAAGACATCGATAAAATCTGGCCGCTGATTTATCCGGGGCAATCGGATTCAGCATCGTTTGATAACGCGCTTGAATTGCTGGTAATGGGCGGATATTCATTGTCGCAAGCGATGATGATGATGATTCCTGAAGCGTGGGAACGCAACGACGAGATGGACGAAAATCGCCGCGCCTTCTACGAATATCACGCTGCGATGATGGAGCCATGGGATGGCCCTGCGGCAGTGGCGTTTACCGATGGCCGCCAAATTGGCGCCACGCTAGACCGTAACGGCCTGCGCCCAGCGCGTTATTTAGTTACCAACGATGATTTGGTGGTGATGGCTTCGGAATCTGGCGTATTGCCGATTGCTGACGAGCGCATCAATAAAAAATGGCGTTTGCAGCCGGGCAAAATGTTCCTGATCGACTTGGAACAAGGCCGCATTATTGACGACAAAGAAATCAAAGACAGTCTCGCGAACGCCAAACCGTACCGCGAGTGGATCGAAAAAATCCGCGTGAAGTTGGATGATATCGAGTCGGAAAACGATGCTGCCGTCTTACCACAAGGCAGTTTGCTCGATAGCCAACAAGCGTTTGGTTACACGCAAGAAGACATCAAGTTCATCTTAGAGCCAATGGCCAAAAATGGCGAAGAAGCGACTGGCTCTATGGGTAATGACGCGGCCTTGACCGTGCTGTCGCAAAAAAATAAACCGCTGTATCACTACTTCAAGCAATTGTTCGCGCAAGTAACGAATCCACCGATTGACCCCATTCGTGAAGAAATGGTGATGTCGCTGGTGTCGTTCATCGGCCCTAAACCAAATCTGCTTGGCACCACCGACATCAATCCACCGATTCGTTTGGAAGTAACTCAGCCCGTATTGTCGACTGCGCAATTTGAAAAAATTCGCAATATTGGCCAATACACGGGAGGCAAATTCTATTCGCACGAACTGAATATTTGCTACCCAGTCGCTTGGGGTAAAGAAGGGATTGAAGCGCGTTTGGCTTCACTTGTAGCAGAGGCTGAAGACGCAGTGAAATCGGGCGCAAATATTCTGATTGTGTCCGATCGCCAGATGGACGCAACGCATGTAGCGATCCCTGCGCTATTGGCAACGTCTGCAGTGCATCAGCACTTGGTTAAACGTGGTTTGCGTACCAGCACCGGTTTGGTCGTTGAAACCGGTTCGGCACGTGAAACGCATCATATTGCTTTGCTCGGCGGTTACGGCGCGGAAGCAGTTTATCCGTATCTAACACTCGCTACCTTGGCTGACCTTGCCAATGGCGACGCAGAACTTGCGGCCAAATATCAGAAAAACTTCATCAAAGCCGTTGGTAAAGGCTTGATGAAAGTGATGTCGAAAATGGGCATCTCAACGTATATGTCGTATACCGGCGCGCAGATTTTTGAAGCCATCGGCCTGCAAAAATCATTGGTGAAAAAATACTTCACCGGCACCGCGAGCAATATCGAGGGTATTGGCCTGTTTGACGTTGCTGAAGAAGCGGTTCGCTTGCATACCGCTGCATTCGGTACTGATCCTGTATTGGCGAATCAACTCGAAGCGGGCGGTGAATATGCCTTCCGTATTCGTGGTGAAGATCATTTGTGGACGCCTGATTCGATTGCCAAATTGCAGCATGCGACGCGTAGCAATTCCTACTCAACGTACAAAGAATACGCCGCGCTGATTAATGATCAAAGCAAACGTCACCTGACTTTGCGTGGTTTGTTTGAGATTAAACCGGCAGGCGCACCCGTGCCTTTAGAAGAAGTTGAGCCAGCCGCTGAAATCGTAAAACGCTTTGCAACAGGTGCGATGTCGCTTGGTTCAATTTCGACCGAAGCGCATTCAACCTTGGCCATTGCGATGAACCGCATCGGCGGCAAATCAAATACCGGTGAAGGTGGTGAAGACGCTGCACGCTTTGGCGTACTCAAAGCAGGTCAAACGCTGTCTGAAGTGATTGGCAAGAGCCGGATTGAGCGCGACTATACGTTTAAAGAAGGCGATAGCCTGCGCTCGGCGATTAAGCAAGTCGCATCGGGTCGCTTTGGTGTAACGACGGAATACCTCGTAAACGCCGATCAAATCCAGATCAAAATGGCGCAAGGTGCAAAACCGGGTGAAGGTGGTCAGTTGCCGGGCCACAAGGTGTCGGAATACATCGGTAAATTGCGTCATTCTGTACCCGGCGTGGGCTTGATTTCGCCACCACCGCATCATGATATTTATTCGATTGAAGACTTGGCGCAGTTGATTCATGACTTGAAAAACGTCAATCCAGTCGCTTCGATTTCAGTGAAATTGGTCGCTGAAGTTGGCGTCGGTACCGTGGCTGCGGGTGTCTCGAAAGCTAAAGCAGATCACTTGGTGATTGCCGGTCATGACGGCGGAACAGGCGCTTCGCCACAATCGTCGATCAAACATGCTGGCGGCCCTTGGGAACTTGGTTTGGCTGAAACCCAGCAAACGCTGGTGCTGAACAAGCTGCGCGGCCGTATTCGCGTACAAGTCGATGGCCAAATGAAAACCGGTCGCGACGTGGTGATTGGTGCGCTGCTCGGTGCTGATGAGTTCGGTTTTGCGACTGCGCCGCTGGTGGTGGAAGGCTGCATCATGATGCGCAAATGCCATTTGAACACTTGTCCAGTCGGTGTTGCGACGCAAGATCCGGTATTGCGCCAACGTTTCTCAGGCCAGCCTGAGCATGTGGTGAATTATTTCTTCTTCGTTGCCGAAGAAGCGCGTCAAATCATGGCTGAAATGGGCGTTCGCACCATTGATGAATTAATCGGACGCGCCGATCTGTTGGATAAACAAAAAGGTCTTGAGCATTGGAAAACTCAAGGTTTGGATTTCAGCAAAGTGTTCCACCAAGTCGCTGCGCCAGCCGAAGTAGCTCGTCTGCACGCCGAAACGCAAGATCATGGTTTGGTTAAAGCGCTAGACAATGAATTGATCGCGCAAGCTGCGCCGGCGCTGCAACGCGGCGAAGTGACGAAAATTAGTCTCGCAGTGAAAAACATCAACCGTACCGTCGGTGCGATGTTGTCGGGTGAAGTGGCGCGCCGTTACGGTCATGCTGGTTTGCCGGATGACACGCTGCAAGTGGCATTGAATGGTACGGCGGGGCAAAGTTTTGCCGCCTTCTTGGCGCGTGGCGTCACCATCACCTTAACCGGTGAAGGCAATGACTACGTGGGTAAAGGCTTGTCGGGTGGTCGAATTGTGATTCGTCCAAATGCGGCATTTACTGGCAAAACGTGGGAAAACATCATCGTTGGCAATACCGTGTTGTTCGGTGCGATTGCGGGTGAAGCGTTCTTTGCCGGTGTCGGCGGCGAGCGTTTTGCGGTTCGTAACTCGGGCGCAACGGCGGTAGTTGAAGGTCTTGGTGATCACGGTTGTGAATACATGACTGGCGGCACGGTTGTTGTATTGGGGGCAACGGGTCGTAACTTCGCCGCCGGGATGTCGGGCGGTATTGCTTATGTTTATGATCCAGACGGCGTATTTGCCGGTCGTTGCAATATGGCGCAAGTGGCGCTTGAGCGTGTTGTCGCTGCAGACGCACAAGAGCAACCGTTACACAACGGCGTGGCTGATGAAGTTCAGCTCAAGGCCTTGATCGAAAAACACGCAGCTTTAACGGGTAGCCAGCGCGCAGCGGAAATTCTAGCTAACTGGCCAGCGAGCCGCGCCGCGTTCGTCAAAGTATTCCCGAACGAATATCGCCGAGCATTGACTGAAATGAAGGAAATGGCAGCAGCGAAAGAAGTTGCTGCGCAGAAGGAGATTGCATAATGGGTAAGCCAACCGGTTTTTTAGAAATCGACCGCGTTAAAGACAGTTACGAGCCGGTCCCGCAGCGCATCACGCATTATCGTGAATTTATTCCCGCGCTGACGGACGACAAAGCTAAGCTGCAAGGCGCGCGTTGTATGGATTGTGGCATTCCGTTTTGCAATAACGGTTGCCCTGTTAACAATGTGATTCCTGATTTTAACGATTTGGTGTATCACCAAGACTGGCAAAATGCCTTGTCTGTACTGCATTCGACCAATAACTTCCCTGAGTTCACTGGCCGAATTTGCCCTGCGCCGTGCGAAGCGGCCTGTACGCTCGGCATCAATGACGACCCAGTGGGGATTAAGTCAATTGAGCGCGCCATTATTGACAAAGGTTGGGAAAACGGCTGGGTTGCGCCACAAATTGCTGCGGTAAAAACGGGCAAGAAAGTCGCGATTGTTGGCTCTGGCCCAGCGGGTTTGGCCGCGGCACAGCAACTCGCTCGCGTCGGCCATGCAGTGACGGTGTTTGAGAAAAACGATGCCGTTGGCGGCTTGCTGCGCTATGGCATTCCAGATTTCAAACTCGGCCAAGACGTCATCGAGCGCCGTGTTGCGCAACTTAAAGCTGAGGGTATTGAGTTCAAGACTAATTCAGTCGTCGGCTCTAGTGATATACCTGCTGGTATCATTTGCGATGGCAAAACTGTGATTACGCCAGCGCAGCTTTATGCTGAATTTGACGCGGTGATTTTGGCGGGTGGCGCTGAAGTGCCGCGCGATTTGCCTGTTGTGGGTCGTGAGCTGCAAGGCGTGCATTACGCCTTGGAGTTGTTGATCGCGCAAAACAAACAAGTCGGTGGCGGTGCAGCCAATCCAATCAGTGCGGCGGGTAAACACGTGGTGGTGATTGGTGGTGGTGATACTGGTTCTGATTGTGTGGGAACGAGCAATCGCCACGGCGCAGTCAGCGTGACGCAGCTTGAATTGATGCCGCAACCGCCAGAGCAAGAAAACAAATCCATCGTTTGGCCGTATTGGCCAGTCAAAATGCGTACTTCGAGTAGTCACGAAGAAGGCGTTGAGCGCGATTTCGCGGTACAAACGCAAGAATTCGTTGGCGAAAACGGCGTGCTGAAAGCGGTGAAATTGGTTCGCTTGGAATGGAAAGACGGCAAACCAACGCCAGTCGCTGGCAGCGAATTTGAGCTGAAAGCCGATTTGGTGTTCTTGGCGATGGGTTTCACTAATCCAGTGGCCAGCTTGCTTGATGCATTTGCCGTTGAAAAAGATGCACGCGGTAATGCGAAAGCAACGACCGATGGCGTGGGTTGTTACCAAACTAGCGTCGCCAAAGTCTTCGCCGCTGGTGACGTTCGCCGTGGTCAGTCGCTAGTCGTCTGGGCAATCCGCGAAGGCCGCCAAGCCGCACGTGAGGTTGACCAATACTTGATGGGCGCTTCAGTATTGCCTCGTTAATGGGTGTTTTGCTGAAAGCATTATTTATTAACGCTTGCAGCAATATACTCTGTGTTGAAAAAAGCCAGCTTTCGCTGGCTTTTTTGTCGGCATGAAATTTAGGATTTAGAGCGCGAAGTTGAGGTTTTTGGGGCTAGTTAATACGCCTGCTGAACCCATACCTGTTGTTTCTGGCTCATTAGAGCTAACTTCTTTGATGTCAAAACCACTCGCCCAGCCAATGCCTTGACCCATTACAAAGAAACCAAAATTGATGGTGACTGCATTTTCAGGCACTGCTAATACGATTCGCGCTGGCGTCCAGTCTTGTGTGCCTTTGACTGAGCGATAGTCCATATTATCAAAGCGAATTAATCCTGTCGGACCATCGATCCTAAGCCACATCTGTACAGACTCTGCCGTTTCGGCCTTGAGTTCTGCAGTGAGTTCTATTTTCTTATTCAGCCAGCCTTCTGCGGTAAAGGCTTGCATTAGCGTGCCAAAAGGATCTCTCGATACATTATCGGGGAGGGGTTGTTTATTGCGGCGAATGACCGCAACTTTTTGCCCATTACGTAATAAATCGGGGTCGATTCCCATGTCGTAGCACTGGGCGGCGTTGCCCCAAGTAGTCCAGCCTTCGGGCAGAATTGAATCTTGCGATGGTGCGCTCGATGGATTGATTTTGGCAGCCAAAATATTCCAATCAGCAAAACCAAATTGCTGTGCGACGATTTCTAATGTTTCGCCGTGGCTGAGGGTGATTTGTTTCTGCGCTAGGGCTTCGCGCAAAGTTTTGGCCATGAGTTCGGCGTCGAGATAACTACGCATGGTAGATCCTTGTGGGTATTGAGCGTCGATAGTCAGTGCTTGCATTGCTGAAACGCTCGAAAAACAAGGATTCAGATGTTTGATATTGAAGTCACTTCACCTTCCCAGTTGTGGGGCAAGCGGCAGGTGCGACCAACCAAGCGTCATAATACCCAGTGTGCGAGTTGCTGTCTAATCAAGTAATTTTCATAGATTGAGTTCGTTGCATCAAACCGCTTAATCGTCGTGCAGCATGCTTTTGAATGTGAATGTTCAATTGGCCGTATAATCCAAATATTCGAATATCGCCGCTGAGTAAAGTGCTGGTATTTATCCGCTTGGCGGTGGGCGAGCGCTCGCTGGCTTTAAGCGACTACGTAGGGATGAGGCAAAATGGAAGAAATGGAAGAAGTTCAAAACGAACCCAGCAATTGGCACGTAATTTTACGTCCAAACCACGATCGTAAAGTTTTGGCCAAGGGCAAGATGTATCGCCTGCGCAATAATCAGCCAGAGCGTTTGGATATTCTGGAAGAAATCGTCGGTGACTCGCAATTCAAATACAACCGCTTTACGCGGCTGATTGATTCGCCGGAAAAATATCTGATTGATCGTCTACGCGCGGCATGCATCGAAAAAATCGGTCACGACCGTGATTTGACGCATTACATCATTGCGATTGCCATTGAGCGTAGTGAGTTGTCAAAGCGTCGTTAAGTCGGGGCTTGGTTTAAAGCAGTTTGCGTAAAGAAGTTCTCCACTTTGATTTGCGCAAACTGACTGCTGTTTTAAGTCTTTCCGCAAATGGTTTTAGTTGACCTTTGTCTGTGTCTTGGGGTTTATCCTGATTGTCCCTTTTGGTTGCGTTTAACACCCTTTATCGCTAGAATCAAGCCCCTTTGCTTGACTAGGGTCAACCCCTAGTTGCATGTTTTTGATTGATTTTGGTCTTTGAAGGTGCCGCTGTGATGGATAGACAAAGCTGGTTGAAGGGCACGTTATACCGCCCGCAGTTCGAGCAAGATAGCTGCGGCTTCGGTTTGATTGCACAAATGGATGATAAACCAAGCCATTGGCTGGTCTCGACCGCAATCAACTCGCTAGCCTGTTTGACTCACCGCGGTGCAGTCGCTGCCGATGGCAAATCGGGCGACGGCTGTGGTTTGCTGTTCCGTTTGCCAAAAGACTTTTTGCGCGCAGTTGCCGCAGATAATGGTTACAGCTTGGCGACGCAATTTACCGCTGGTTTGGTGTTTTCAGCGCTGGATAAGACTGAATCGGCGAAGTCGATTGCGAACTTAGTCGCTGCCGTTGAAGGCCAAGGTCTGGTTGTTGCAGGTGTGCGCGAAGTTCCAGTGAATCTGGATGCGCTCGGCGCTGCCGCGATGCGCTCATTGCCAACGATTCAACAAATTTTTGTGAATTCGCCAGATGATTTATCTGAGCTTGAGTTTGCACGCAAATTGTACCAAGCACGACGTATTGCCGAGAAAGCGAATGCTGGCGATACACACTTCTATATACCTACAATGAACCCGTACGTGATGTCGTACAAGGGTTTGGTAACGCCAGACAATCTGCCGGTATTCTATCTCGACTTAAAAGACGAGCGTTTTGCTTCGAGTATGGCGGTGTATCACCAACGTTTCTCGACCAATACTTGGCCGCAATGGAAATTGGCGCAGCCTTTCCGTTTCCTCGCCCACAACGGCGAAATCAATACGCTAACGGGTAACCGTGCTTGGGCACGTGCTCGCGAAGCGATCATGGATAGCAACAAGCTTGATATGGAAGCGATTCGTCCTATCGTGCAAACCAACGGTTCAGACTCGATGAGTATGGACAATATGTTGGAAAGCTTGGTGCTCGGCGGTGTGGATGTGTTCCGTGCCTTCCGTTTAATGGTGCCACCGGCTTGGCAAAACGTCGATACCAATGACCGTGATTTACGCGCGTTCTACGAATACAACTCGCTGCATATGGAACCATGGGATGGTCCTGCCGGTATCGTTTGGGCTGCTGGTGATTACGCCGGTTGTGCGCTCGACCGTAACGGCTTACGCCCAGCGCGTTATGTGATTACCAAAGATCGCCACATCACCATCGCGTCGGAAATCGGCGTATGGGGCTATAAGCCAGAAGAAGTGGTGAAAAAAGGCCGTGTGAAACCGGGCCAAATCGTTGCGGTTGATTTTAAAACCGGCGAATTTATCGAATCTGATGCGATCGATAACAAACTCAAAACAGCTCAACCTTACCGCGCTTGGCTCAAAGAGCACGCCAATCATTTGGAAATGGCTGCCGACAATAGTCCACTCGAAGAGATGGATAAAGCGACACTGTTGACGTACCAAAAGCAATTCCAAGTGACGTTCGAAGAGCGCGATCAAATCTTGCGTGTCTTGGCCAATGACGGCCAAGAAGCAATTGGTTCGATGGGCGACGACACGCCAATGGCCGTGTTGTCAGAAAAAGTACGTTCACCTTATGATTTCTTGCGTCAGCAATTTGCGCAAGTAACGAACCCACCGATCGACCCGATCCGTGAAGCGATCGTGATGTCGCTGAACACTTGCTTTGGCCCTGAACGCAATCTGTTTGAAGATGGCCCAGACCACGCTAAACGCATGGAAATGACTTCGCCAGTCTTGTCGACGGATAAATTCGCCGTATTGACTAGCCAAACTGATCCTGATTTCAAGACTGCGTATTTTGATTTGACGTTTGAAGGTGTGAGCTTGAAAGCCGCGCTGGAAAAACTGCAAGCGGATGTGTTGGCGAGCGTGAACGCAGGTACGGTTATTATCGTGTTGTCCGACAAAAACATCGCCAAAGGCCGTATGCCGATTCCTGCGCTATTCGCAGTCGGCGCGGTTCATCATGGCTTGATCAACGCGGGTTTGCGTTGCAAAACCAATATCATCGTTGAAACAGCGACGACGCGCGATCCGCATCATTTCGCCTGCTTGATCGGTTACGGCGCGACTGCAGTGGTTCCTTATCTAGCTTACCAAACGATCAAAGAATTGGTCGATATGGGACAAATCGACGCGACCTTGGAAAAAGCAGCGAACAACTTCCGTAAGGGTATCAATAAAGGCTTGATGAAAATCTTGTCGAAAATGGGTATCTCTACCGTTGCTTCTTATCGCGGTTCGCAATTGTTTGAAGGCGTGGGTATTGGCGAAGAAGTCATCGATCTGTGCTTAACTGGTACGGTATCGCGCATTTCTGGTGCTAACTTCGCTGATTTCGAAGCCGATCAAATTAAATTGAATCGTCTTGCATTCAACCCAATGCGCCCATTGGCACAAGGTGGTTTGCTCAAATACGTCTTTGGCGAGGAATACCACGCTTACAACCCAGACGTAGTAATGCAATTGCAAAATGCTGTACAAAACGGCGATTACAAAGCCTACGGCAAATACGCTGAGTTGGTGAACAAACGCCCAGTGGCGATGTTGCGCGACTTGATGGCTTTGCAAATTGATCCAGCGAAATCGATCTCTATCGACGAAGTTGAGCCAATTTCATCGATTGTGAAGCGTTTTGACTCTGCTGGTATGTCGCTCGGTGCCTTGAGCCCCGAAGCGCATGAAGCATTAGCTGAAGGTATGCATCGCCTTGGCGCTCGCTCGAACTCGGGTGAGGGTGGTGAAGACGAAGCGCGCTACGGCACGCCGAAAATGTCGAAAATCAAGCAAGTGGCTTCAGGTCGTTTCGGCGTAACGCCGCATTACCTCGTTAATGCTGAAGTCTTGCAAATTAAAGTGGCACAAGGTGCAAAACCGGGTGAAGGCGGCCAATTGCCAGGTGATAAAGTATCGCCGCTGATCGCGAAATTGCGTCACAGCAAGCCAGGAATTAGCTTGATTTCTCCACCACCGCATCACGATATTTATTCGATTGAAGACTTGGCGCAGCTGATTTTTGACTTGAAACAAGTTAATCCAGAAGCGCTGGTTTCGGTGAAATTGGTGGCTGAACCAGGCGTCGGTACGATTGCTGCTGGTGTGGCAAAAGCCTATGCTGATTTGATCACGATCTCGGGGTATGACGGTGGAACCGCTGCTTCACCGCTGGCTTCAGTGAAATACGCTGGTTCGCCGTTTGAACTTGGCTTGACCGAAGCGCAGCAAGTATTACGTGCCAATGGTCTGCGTGGTCGTGTTCGCGTACAAGCCGATGGTGGTTTGAAAACGGGTCTAGACGTGGTGAAAGCCGCGATCATGGGGGCGGAAAGTTTCGGCTTCGGTACTGGCCCAATGGTGGCCTTGGGTTGCAAATACTTGCGTATTTGCCACTTGAACAACTGCGCCACGGGCGTAGCAACCCAAGAAATCAAATTGCGCAGCAAGTTCTTTATTGGCTTGCCAGAAATGGTCGTGAATTACTTCACCTTCATCGCGCAAGAAACGCGTGAATTGATGGCGGCGCTTGGTGTGCGCACGTTTGAAGAATTGATCGGCCGTACTGAAATGCTCGGCCTGATTGAAGGCGCGACGGATAAACAGCAAAAACTCGCGCTGGGCGCATTGCTGAGCCAAGGTACAACGCCAGATTCAGAGTCACGCTTCTGCGTGGATGAGCGCAACCCAAGTTTCGACAAGGGTGAATTGGCTGAAGAAATGGTCAAAGACGCACTGGCTGGCATCAAAGCCAAAACGCCGCAACGCTTTGAATACGATGTACGCAATATCCATCGCTCAATCGGCGCGCGTTTGTCAGGTGAAATCGCTAAAGCACATGGTGCGGATGGCTTGCCTGATGGCACATTGCATATCAAATTGCACGGCTCTGCGGGTCAATCGTTTGGCGTATGGAATGCCAAAGGTTTGACGCTGGAACTCGCGGGTGATGCGAATGATTACGTCGGTAAAGGCATGAACGGCGGCCAAGTGATTATCTATCCACCAGTGGGTAGCGAATTTGCTTCGAGCGACGCAGTGATTGCCGGTAATACGTGCCTGTACGGTGCAACGGGTGGTGAGTTGTTTGCTGCGGGTATGGCTGGTGAGCGTTTCGCGGTACGTAACTCAGGCGCGACAGCGGTCATCGAAGGCGTTGGCGATCACGGTTGTGAATACATGACTGGTGGTTGCGTAGTGGTACTCGGTGAAACCGGTTACAACTTCGGTGCGGGTATGACCGGTGGTTTTGCGCTGGTTTACGATCCGAAGCAAAAATTTGCGTATCGCTACAATAACGAGCTGATCGACACCAACTTGATCAATGGCGAAGCCTACGGTGCTATTCGCGCTTTCTTGAAAGACAAAATCACCGCCCACGTGGCGTTGACTGGGTCGAGCAAGGGCGCTGAATTGTTGGCGAACTTTGATGAAGCAGTGGATTACTTCTGGTTGGTGAAACCAAAAGTAGCCAAGCTCGACGCGCTGCTAAAAGACTAATGTGTGAGATGTGAGGAGGGAGGTGTGAGGTGTAAAACCCGCCCCGACTCACACGAAAGTGTATGGATTAAGGATGAGTGGTTCGGGAGTTCGAGGGTTTACCCCTCACCCCTCACCCCTCACTCCTCACTGAGGTAATACCATGTCAGATGTATTTCAGTTTCTGAATGTTGCTCGCAACCCTGGCGATAAAGTCGCGGTTGAGAAACGTAAATTTATATTCAAAGAAATCTACACGCCGTTGGATAAAACCAGCTCAGGCGAACAAGCTGGTCGTTGCTTGTCCTGTGGTAACCCGTATTGCTCATGGGAGTGTCCAGTGCACAACCATATTCCGCAATGGTTGCAATTGGTCGACGAAGGCAAATTGTTTGAAGCGGCCGAATTGAGCCACAAAACCAATTCACTACCAGAAATCTGTGGCCGTGTTTGCCCACAAGATCGCTTGTGCGAAGGCGCATGTACATTGAATCAAGTCGATGCGGGTGCCGTGTCGATCGGTTCGGTCGAAAAATACATTACCGACGAAGCCTTCAAAGCAGGCTGGCGTCCAGATGTGTCGGGCGTCATCAAAACCGACAAGAAAGTCGCGATTATCGGCGCTGGCCCAGCGGGCCTTGGTTGCGCGGATATTTTGGTGCGTAACGGTGTTGCGCCGGTGGTGTTTGATCGTTACGAAGAAATCGGTGGCTTGCTGACTTTCGGTATTCCGGAATTCAAGCTGGAAAAAGATGTCATCGCAACGCGCCGTAAAATCATGGAAGAAATGGGCGTTGAATTCCGCCTGAATACCGAAATTGGCAAAGACGTTAGCATCGAAGAATTGCTCGCTGACTACGATGCGGTGTTTATGGGTATGGGCGCGTACAAATACATGAAAGGCGGCTTTGCCGGTGAAGAATTGCCTGGCGTGATGGAAGCCTTGCCGTTCTTGATCAACAACGTGCGCAACAGCATGGGCACGCTAGGTGACGAAGCATTCGTATCAATGACCGGCAAGCGCGTTGTCGTGCTCGGTGGTGGCGATACGGCAATGGATTGCAACCGCACTTCGATTCGCCAAGGCGCAGCGAGCGTCATTTGCGCTTACCGTCGTGACGAAGAAAACATGCCAGGCTCGAAACGCGAAGTATCGAATGCGAAAGAAGAGGGCGTTGAATTCCAATGGAATAGCCAGCCAGTGAAAATCGAGCAAAACGCCGATGGCAGCTTGGCATTGACTTTGGTATCGACGCAATTGGGCGCACCGGATGAAAAAGGCCGTCGTCGTCCAGAGTTGATCGCGGGCTCTGAGCGCGTTGTGAATTGTGATCACGTGGTGGTAGCCTTTGGTTTCTCAGCAGAGCCAGAGAGCTGGTTTGACGCACAAGGCGTGAAAACTGATGATTGGGGCCGTACGATTGCTGCTGAAAAGCAAGCATTCAAACATCAAACCAGCAACCCGAAAATCTTCGCGGGTGGCGACCAAGTTCGTGGCGCAGATCTCGTGGTCCGTGCCGTCTACGAAGGCCGTAATGCTGCTGAAGGGATTTTAGAGTACATTGGCGCTTGGTAAACACCTCCACTTAGAAAGCCTCGCTGTTGCGGGGCTTTTTTTATGTGTTGTGCTTATTTTGTATTGGTTTTAGGTGTGTTGAATCATGGAAAAGTTGGCAATAGGGCGAGCATTGCAGCGGCAAGGTCACCCCAAGCGCGCCATGCAAGCGTATTTGGATGGCTTAGCTGCAATACAAGAACATGCTGGCGATGAGGCTGCGTATTGGCTGGCGATCGCCGACTTGGAACATGAAGCAGGGCAATATACTACGGCGCTCTCCTTGCATCAGCGCGCATTATCACTCGCCCGTTGTGAAAAGCTGCAGTGTTCAGCTCGACTTGGCTTGGCTGCAGACCTCTGGGTGATGGGTGAGCACACGACGGCACTGGCCTTGCAGCAAGAAGCGCTGACGTATAGTGGTTTGAGTGAAGATGCCGTGTTGCTTGAAGAATCGGCACGACTCTATCGATTACAGCAGCAGTGGTGGCCAGCTTTGCAGCTATACCAAGCCGCTGCCGCCGCAGTACAAGATGCAGATATGGTTGTGCTGCACTTAGCTATTTTGATATTTATTTGCAGCTCGATACGACTGACGGCTTAGCTTTCGCAGTAGCTCAGGCCACGCAGGCGCTGGATGCATCGTTATCGAATCATCATGAGGCGCTATTGCTCGCTTTGGCGCAATGCAGCGAGCGATTGGCACATTACAGTGAAGCTGTGCACTTTTATCAAGCCGCGATTGCGCTTCAAGCGCAGCACAAAACCAGTAAAAAAACGCCGCGCCGCCTATTGGGCGTTGAGCTGAAGTTACAGCAAACCATTAGCGATATAGAAATTGAAGTACTGCGGAATAATAATGCCCAGCAAATTGAGCAAGTACGTTTGCTAGAGAGCGCCACTTACCGTGATCAACTAACGGGTTTGCATAATTTACGTTACCTACAAGCGCGCTGGGGTGAAATATTGGAGCAGGCGCAGTTACGAGTTGGCCAGCCACAAACTTTGTGCCTGATTCATATCGGTGTTGATCAATCGACGTTTTTACGCGACGTATTGGGTGACGACATCGCGAATGATTCGGTGCTCAGAATTGCCAATGTCCTGCGCCGAATTCGCCCAGAGGGCGCGATTTTAGTGGCCGCCAATAATAATCAATTTCGGATGATTTGGCCGCAGACGGAACAGGCAGCAGTGAATGCGCTGATACATTTTATTCAACAAGAAGTCGCATTGCTCGATTGCTCGCAATTGCCCGAAGCATTGACCGTCAGTTTTGGCTGTACTGAACTTGCAAAGGGGGATGTGCTGGATGTATTGCAGTTACGCGCAGATTTGGCCTTGTATTTAGCGCTGCGAAGCGGTGCAGGTGCCATTGTTTGGGAGGGCGCTGTATGAGTGTCAAAGCAAACCAAGCAGAGTTGGCCGCAGCGCTGACCCGCGCCTTAAAAAGTGCCGAATGCGGCTCTCCGCCAACGCCCGAGATTGCTCTTGACTGGGTCAAGCAGGCGCAAGGCGACCCGCATCTACATGGCATGGCGCTGGATATTTTGGGACATCCACATCAGCATTTAAGTGATCATCGTGCTGCACAGGCGGCATTTTTAGCTGCCATTACGCAATATCGGCAGGCTGATTCTTTGGTGTTCGCCACCAATACATTGATCTTGCTTGGCACATCATTGCTGTTGAGTGGTGAGCCTTTGCTTGCTTTGGAGCAGTGGTCTGGCGCGCTTGAATTAGTCCGTGTTACCAAAAATCTAGCGCAGTGTGCCAGAGTCTACTTGGCGATTGGCCAAGTCTATATTGGCTTTGGCGATGATGCAAAATCGCTGGCCTACAACGAAAAAGCGCTGCGTATGGCCAAAGTGCTTGGAGACTCTAGCCTCATTTGCGAGTCGTATTTGTATGTGGTCAGTGATTACCTGCGCATGCAGCGCTATGCCGAGGCCTTGGTGGCGCTGGATTGCGCCGAGCAATTGTTGTCCGAGCCGAATAAGATTTGGTCTGCTGAAATCATCTACTACCGTGGCGAGATCCACGCCAAGCAAGGTCTATTCGCTCAAGCTGAAATTGAACTTGAGATGGCGCATGAGCTAAGTCTTGAGAATAAAAACCTATGGGCGCAAGTCAATACACTCGCCGCTTTGGGGGATGTGTTGCTCGCGATAGGCTCAGCCAATACCGAGTCAATTTTATTAAAGGCATTGCATTTGGCTGAAAAAATCCAAGTGCAGAGCGTTCAGTCACGCTGTCGTGCAGGCCTAATTCAATGGTATTTGCAACAGCAACAAGAACAAGCCGCGCTGTCCTTATTGGCTCAATTAAGTCAGGCGCACGAGCCCAAGCGCGCAAGTATTAGCACGAATCATCAACTGCAGATTTTAGCGCTGGAAAATCGAAGTCGGATCTTGCAGCTTCAGCGTGATTTTCTTTAGGGTATTTGTTTGTGGATAATATTTAAATTGAACTAGAGCTATATACCCATAAACAATGCATTTTTAGGGATCGATGATGTTTTCGAGCCCCAGCAATGTCATGCTGACTTTCCCGCATGCAAAATCCCAGCGCTTGCGGTGTACACTGCTTAGATGGAATCACAAACTTTTCTCTCGGCTTTTATCTTACTGCTCTTGGTGACCGATCCCTTGGGCGGTATTCCTTTGTTCGTCGCAATGATGAAAAAAGTACCCCCGGCGCGGCGCTGGCGCATGATTGCGCGTGAAGTCAGCGTTGCCTTTGTGGTGCTTTTGCTGTTTATGGTGTTCGGGCAGAAATTCCTGCAAGTGATGCACTTATCGCAAACTTCATTGGGGATTGCGGGTGGTGTGATTTTGTTTTTGATTGCACTGCGCATGGTGTTTCGGCATCCCGATGGTGTATTTGGCGATTCCAGCGAGGGCGAGCCGTATATTGTCCCGCTGGCGATTCCGCTTTTGGCGGGGCCTTCTGCATTAGCGACAGTCTTGCTCTTGGTGTCGCGCGATCCTGAGCGACTTTGGGTGTGGGTGGGGGCTTTGGCTTTGACGATGTGCGTTTGTGCCTTGACCTTGGCGTTCTCAGAAAAAATCTCTCAGGTGTTGGGCGAGCAAGTTACTACTGCCTTTGAGCGCTTAATGGGTTTGATTTTGACGGCCATTGCCGTGCAAATGTTGCTGGATGGCATACGCCAATATTTAGCGTCGCTCTAAGTTTTCAGCTGGCGATGTTGCTCAATCCATCGCCGGTGTTTGATGCGCCACAACTCTCGCTGTAGTTTTGTCTGCGATGCACTAAAAATGCCCTAAAATTGCTCGGTCTGCTTATAATTCCCCATACTCAGGAGTTCACCTAATGACGCAAAATGAATTGAAAGAAGCTGTTGGCCGCGCTGCGATTGCTTATGTTCCAGATAATTGTATCGTTGGTGTTGGTACAGGTTCGACTGCTAATTATTTTATTGATGCTTTGGCGGAAATTAAGGGCCGTATTCAAGGTGCGGTATCTTCATCAGAAGCCAGCGTCGCCCGTTTGAAGTCACACGGTATTCCTGTATTTGATTTAAACACCATTGATGAATTGCCCGTGTATGTCGATGGTGCAGATGAAATCAATCATCAATTGCAAATGGTTAAAGGCGGTGGCGCAGCATTGACGCGGGAAAAAATCATCGCCGCCGTGGCTGAAAAATTCATTTGTATTTGCGACGAGAGCAAATTGGTTGAAGTGCTGGGCGCATTCCCTTTGCCAGTCGAAGTGATCCCGATGGCTCGTTCGCATGTCGCGCGTGAAATCGTTAAATTAGGCGGTCATCCTGCTTATCGTGAAGGCGTGATTACTGATAATGGCAATATCATCATTGATGTGCATGGCTTATCGATCAGTCAAGCTTCAGAATTAGAAACTAAAC
This sequence comes from uncultured Deefgea sp., assembly GCA_963508915.1. Taxonomy (GTDB): domain Bacteria; phylum Pseudomonadota; class Gammaproteobacteria; order Burkholderiales; family Chitinibacteraceae; genus Deefgea. The sequence continues at coordinate 8,482 of CAUOZE010000002.1, read as the reverse complement.
TCAATCAAATCGTCGGTGTCGTCACCAATGGTTTGTTTGCCCATCGTCGTGCGGATGTCTTGTTGCTCGGCACCGCGAATGGCGTGAAAACCATTAAATAAATGGCCGCCGGTGGTCATCAAAGACCACCGAAACTTTGCAGATGAAACAGTACTGTAATAAAAAGCTGGTATTTTGCATCGATTAACACACTGGAGAACCGTGTCATGTCAGAACATATTTCAAAGCAGTTTGATGCCGACTTGGAAGCAATTCGCTCACAAGTGATGGGCATGGCCGGTTTGGTCGAAGAACAAGTCCGTTTAGCAATGCAAGCTTTGGCTTCTGGCGATATCGAAATTATCGACAAAGTAATGGCGCAAGAAGCAACCGTGAATGAAATGCACGTGAAGCTCGATGATATGTGCGTACATATGATTGCGCGTCGCCAGCCCGCTGCCACCGATTTGCGTATGGTGATGACCGTCATCAAATCAGTCGAAGACTTGGAAAGTATTGGCGATAAAGCCTATCGCATCTGCAAACGTGCGAAAAATATTTACGAATCAGGTCGCTTGCAAGTGCCACGTTTTCACGATCTGAATCACATCGCTGATTTGGCTTTGGAAATGCTGGCTAATGCCTTGGATTCTTTTGCGCGGATGGACGCGGTAACCGCGTCAGAAGTGATTCGTTCTGATGCGCAATTAGACCAAGAGTATCAAGCCTTACATCGTCAATTGATTACCGTGATGATGGAAGATCCACGCTCAATTACGTTGATTTTGGATATCTTGTGGGTGGCCAAAGCCATTGAGAAGATTGGTGATTTGGCGGTGAATGTGGCTGAGCATGTGATTTATTTGGTGAAAGGCCAAGATATTCGCCATAAAACTCAAGCCGAAGTGGATGCCGTGGCGTTGAAATAATCGGTAAACAGCGGCGCTGTGCTTAGTTTCACTGCGCAAGACCAAGAAAGGGTGGCTTTGGCCACCCTTTATTTATTTGGTATTTGCCATTGTGCGGCGTAGCACGTATTGTTATGCCCGCAAGCCTGCGACCTATTGGAGTACATACTGAATGAGCGACTGTTCTGTCATTGCCGCTGTTGATCTCGGCTCCAACAGCTTTCGCCTACAAGTTGCTCGGGTCGTTGAAGGTTCTTTGTTTCCCCTTGATTCTCTGAAAGAAACTGTCCGCTTAGGGGCGGGTCTGGATGCGTACGGTTGTCTTACGCAAGCAGCGATCGATGAAATGGTCGAAGCGTTGGGGCGGTTTGGTGAGCGGCTGGCTGGTCTGCCTCCGCAATGCGTGCGAGCCGTTGCCACCAATACCTTCCGTATCGCGAGAAATAGCGCTGACTTTTTACCGCAGGCCGAAGCCGCCTTGGGTTTTCCGATTGAAATCATTGCTGGGCGCGAGGAAGCGCGACTGATTTACATCGGCGCTGCGCACAGCCTGCCTAGCACCAAAGAGCGACGCTTGGTCGTCGATATCGGCGGCGGCTCGACTGAACTCATTATTGGCAGCCAATATCGCTCGTTTAGCACCGAAAGTATTCAGTTGGGTTGCGTCGACTGGAGCGCCCGCTATTTCCCTGATGGCATCATTACACGCGAACGAATGGAAGCCGCAGAGCTAGCCGCGCGCGGTGCATTTTTGCCGCTAGTGCCGACTTTCTATTCGGGAGAGTGGCAGCGTGCGATTGGTACTTCGGGCACTGCGCGCTCATTGGCTGATATTTTAGAGTTAAACGACTTGTCTGCACTGGGAATTACACGTGAAGGCATGGCGGCACTGCGCGAGAAAATGATTACTGCAGGGCATATCGATCAGTTGCAACTCAATGGTCTGCGCGATGATCGACGCCCCGTATTGCCGGGCGGTTTTGCGATTATGCATGCTGCTTTTGACATGCTTGGTATTGAGCGGATGTCGATTACCTATGGCGCGCTACGCGATGGGGTGCTGTATGACTTGGTGCAACGCCAAACGCAATATGATGTGCGTGACCGTACGGTAGACTTTTTTCAGCGTCGCTACCATGTCGATGGGCCGCAAGCTTTTCGAGTTTCACAGTTGGCCGCCGCCTTGTTTGATAGTTTGCGCGGTGAAACGCAAAGTGAAGATGCTGTGTTGGCGCGGAATTTAACCATGGCTGCTGCTTTGCACGAAGTAGGGCGCTCCATTGCGCACGCCAGTTATCACAAGCATTCGGCGTATATTTTGCAATATGCTGATATGCCTGGTTTTTCCCGCCGAGAGCAAATTTGGTTGTCGCGCTTGGTCTTGGCGCACGCAGGCAGTTTAAATAAACTCGCGAATTTAGAAATTAAGCCCGCCGAATGGGATGCAATTTTGTGTCTGCGCTTGGCAGTGTTATTTTATCGTGCACGCCTTGATGAAGCGCCGTCACTCGGCCTGTTATCGCACAGTGCCGATGGCTATTGCTTCAAGCTGGACGCCCTCTGGCTAGAGGCGCATCCGCTCACCTTATATGCCTTGAATGAGGAAATGAAAGCATGGCAAAACATGGGCGTAAACCTGCAGATTTGTCCCGTCGCAAACGCGTAAAAGCGCATCTTGCTGCCGACAAGGCGGGCGCAGCACCTGGTACGATGCAATATGTCGGCCATAAAGCCGCAAATCCTACCTTGGCCACCTTGATCGAATTTGGCCCTGAAAATGCCGATTTTCTGGAAACCACCTTTGATGATCTCGAATCAGGCCGTGAGTATCAGCCAAAATATCCAACGCTTTGGCTGAATGTTCATGGGCTAGAAAACCACAAGCTACTCAAGCTAATTGGTCAGCGTTTCAAATTGCACCCCTTGGTGCTGGAAGATATTCTCAATACTCAGCAACGCCCGAAAGTAGAGCAATATCCTGGTTATTTATTTATCACGGCGCGCCTTGTCCGAGTGGATGAAGACGGGCTTTTGGATAGCGAACAAGTCAGTATTATCGTTGGCCGTGGTTTTGTGCTGACCTTCCAAGAAAAGCCCACCGGTACTTTTGCTTCAATTCGTGACACCTTGCGCACCAGTGAATCGCAAATCCGTAAATTGGGTCCTGATTATCTGGTTTATTCTTTGTTGGATAAGTTGGTCGATCGTTATTTCTTGGTACTGGAGCAATTGGGTGAACGCAGTGAGAACTTGGACGAAGCGATTAATGCGTCGCAGTCACCAGAGCAAATGACTGAAGTCCAAGATATGCGCCGCTCACTGCAATACATCAAGCGCAGTCTGTGGCCGATGCGTGAGGTACTCAATACCCTGCAACGCGATGAGGCGGATTTTTTCCATAGCGAAACGCAGCTTTATCTGCGCGATGTATACGATCACACGGTGCAGTTGATTGAAACGGTGGAGTCATTGCGTGAAATGGCGGGCGGCTTACAAGAAATGTACTTGTCTTTGCAATCGCAGCGCTTGAACGAACAAATGCGCATGTTGACGGTGATTACGACGATCTTTATGCCGTTGACTCTGATTGCGGGTATTTACGGCATGAATTTTGACAATATGCCAGAGCTGCATTGGGCGGGGGGCTACTACGCCGTGCTGGGGTTGATGGGGGCAATTGCAATGTTACTGGGTTTGTTTTTCTGGTTACGTCGTTGGGTGTGACGTATACGACTATAGCCATTACTTATTAATGCCTAGGGCCGTATACCTTGTTGTTAAATAAACCAAGCTAATACAAAAGCGCCTAGCATCGCTAATGCAAAACCGACTTTGGCAATCGCACCCAGTAGCATGCCAATCCCGCTAGCGATACCCACTTGACCTGCTCGCATCACGTCTTTGCGAGCGTACATCTCACCGGCGGCTGCACCCAAGAATGGCCCTAAAATCATACCAGGAATCCCGCCGATGATGCCGACGATTGAGCCAATCAATGCGCCCCAAATCGCTTCTTTACTGGCTCCGACCCGCTTTGCGCCCATGGCTCCGGCTAAATAATCCAGCACGCAGGAAATGAGCATCAGCAAGGCAAGTAGCACGAGTGATGGCCAGCTAATCCGAATAAATTGATCATGCCATGCCAGTAGCAGCATGCCGGCAAACATCAGGGGCGTCGAAGGCAGTGGCGGCAAGATGGTGCCGGCCAAGCCACCGAGAATCATCGCGCTACCCAGTATCCAAATTAAAATATCCAAGCTTTCCAAAATCGTATCCTTTTGTGATGGAAGTGCTGCGCTCAATTAGCTCGATTATGACTCCGCCGCATGAAAATAGTGCCGGAAGATGAAAAAATAAAACCAAGACAAAACAATCATTTACTGACTTGGCTTTCCGTTGGTCAAAACAATTTGATCAAAATGGTTGACGCTGTGCTCTGGCTGGTGTTTAATTGCGGCTCTTCGAAACGAAGCAGTGTTTCGAATGGCTCGTTAGCTCAGTTGGTAGAGCAGCGGATTGAAAATCCGCGTGTCCTTGGTTCGATTCCGAGACGAGCCACCAAGTATTCAAGGGTCTAGCTTCTGGCTAGACCCTTTTTCAAATGCTCTAGTAGCATGGCTCGTTAGCTCAGTTGGTAGAGCAGCGGATTGAAAATCCGCGTGTCCTTGGTTCGATTCCGAGACGAGCCACCAGTATTTTGGTTTGTTCCGAAGCAAAAACCCGCAAGCGTAAGCTGAGCGGGTTTTTTGTTGTCTATGGGTATTGCTCGCTGTTCCTTATCAATTAATGCCTACGTATCCAATACTTCCGTAAAAAAAGACAGCCTAAGCTGTCTTTTTGTGTGTATGTAATTCAATTCTAATTTCAATTTTTTCGTTCGACTTGGCTCACATCGCGCACTGCGCCGGTGTCGGCGCTGGTGGTCATTGCGGCGTAGGCGCGTAGGGCTGCGCTCACGAAACGTTCGCGCTTCACTGGCTTCCAAGCGTCTTTGCCGCGGGCGTCCATTGCGGTGCGACGTGTGGCGAGTTCTTCGTCACTGACCATGAGTTGAATGCGGCGTGTCGCGATATCGATTTCGATGATGTCGCCGTGCTCTACAAGGCCGATCGTGCCGCCTTCAGCAGCCTCTGGACTAGCGTGGCCAATTGATAAGCCTGATGTGCCGCCAGAGAAGCGACCGTCGGTGAGTAGTGCGCAGTACTTGCCCAAGCCTTTTGACTTTAGATAGGAGGTTGGGTAGAGCATTTCTTGCATGCCTGGGCCGCCTTTCGGGCCTTCGTAGCGAATTACGACCACTTCACCGGCTTTTACTTCGTCATTCAGAATGCCAGCAACCGCATCGTCTTGGCTTTCGTAGACGCGTGCTGGGCCTTTGAAAATACGAATGGTCGATGTTGGTACGCTGGTGGTGTAGCGCAGTTGGTCAACTTCAAACATGCTTTCGTCAACACCTGCAGTTTTCACGATGCAACCGCGTTCTGCGATGTTGCCGTACAAAACGGCAATGCCGCCGTCTTGCGAGTAGGCGTTTTCTTTGTTGCGGATGCAGCCGTTGGCGCGATCAAGGTCAAGCTCAGGCCAGCGCATGCTTTGGCTGAAAGCGATGGTCGTTGCGACGCCACCCGGTGCGGCGCGATACATCAGGTGGGCCAAGCTGTCTGGTGCATTTTTAACGATATCCCATTGATCGAGCCCTTCGCCCATGGTTTTGGCGTGTACAGTCGGTACGTCGCGGTGAATTAAGCCCGCGCGATCGAGTTCAGCCAAGATACCAATCACGCCACCGGCGCGATGTACGTCTTCCATGTGGTACTTTTGCGTTGCTGGTGCGACTTTGGCGAGGCACGGCACTTTACGGCTCATTCGATCAATGTCGGCCATTTTGAAGTCGACGCCCGCTTCGTTGGCGGCGGCTAATAAATGCAAGACGGTATTGGTCGAGCCGCCCATGGCGATATCAAGTGCAATTGCGTTTTCAAAAGCTTCGAAGGTGGCGATATTGCGCGGCAATACCGATTCGTCGTCTTGCTCGTAGTAGCGTTTAGCGAGATCAACAATCGTGCGGCCTGCTTGCAAGAAGAGTTGTTTGCGGTCGCCGTGCGTGGCGAGCATTGAGCCGTTGCCCGGTAGTGAAAGACCTAGAGCTTCGGTCAAGCAGTTCATTGAGTTGGCGGTAAACATGCCAGAGCAAGAGCCGCAGGTTGGGCAGGCGCTGCGCTCGATTTCGGCTACTTGCTCGTCGCTGACTTTGTCGTCGGCAGCTTCAACCATCGCGTCAACCAGATCAAGTTTGCGGATTTCGCCATTCCAGTTGACCTTGCCCGCTTCCATCGGGCCGCCGGAAACGAAAATCACAGGGATATTGAGGCGCAAAGAGGCCATCAACATGCCGGGGGTGATTTTGTCACAGTTGGAAATGCAAACAATCGCGTCTGCACAGTGGGCATTGACCATGTATTCCACGGAGTCGGCAATTAAATCGCGGCTTGGAAGGCTATACAGCATGCCGCCATGACCCATGGCGATACCATCGTCGACTGCGATGGTGTTGAATTCTTTGGCTACACCGCCTGCTTTTTCAATTTCGCGTGCCACGAGTTGGCCGAGGTTGTGCAAATGCACATGACCAGGAACGAACTGGGTAAATGAATTGCAGACCGCGATGATTGGCTTGTCGAAATCGCCGTCTTTCATGCCGGTGGCACGCCAAAGGGCGCGGGCGCCGGCCATATTTCGGCCGTGGGTGGTGGTGCGTGAGCGGTAAGTTGGCATTTCATATCCTCTGGCTGTGTGCGAATAGTTTGTAGATTGTAGCGAAAAAAAAACAATACAGGTTTTCGGAAGTGCGCAAGGTAAATTGTCTTTGGCTGTGTGACACGAAAAGGTGATGGAAGTTTGGTGACTGACGGTATAATCGCCAACTCACTTTCAGAGGCAAATTATGTTAGTTCATCCGCAATTTGATCCAGTTGCTATCCCTATTTATGGGGGATTTGGCGTGCATTGGTACGGCCTGATGTACTTAATAGGCTTTGTATTGTTTGTTATGCTGGGGCGTTGGCGTATTCGCCGTGGTAATCCACCAGCATGGCGTACGAGTGAAATGGATGATTTGCTGTTTTATGGTGTGATGGGCGTGATTTTGGGTGGTCGCTTGGGCTATGTGCTGTTTTATAAGCCTGCTTTCTATTTTGCGAACCCGATTGATATTCTCAAGGTATGGGAGGGTGGTATGGCCTTCCATGGTGGATTCTTGGGTGTGTTGGTGGCAATGGCCTTGTATGCACGTAAAACCAACCGAAGTTTCTTTCAGATTACCGACTTTATTGCGCCTTTAGTTCCGTTGGGACTGGCGGCGGGGCGACTGGGTAACTTTATAAATGGTGAGTTGTGGGGTCGTGTGACCGATGCAGCGATGCCGTGGGCGATGATTTTTCCACAGGCGCAAGATGGTTTGCCGCGCCATCCTTCGCAGCTGTATCAGTTCGCACTTGAAGGTGTATTGTTGTTTATTATTTTGTGGGGCTTTTCGGCGAAGCCACGACCTACGGGTCAAATTTCAGCCGTGTTCTTGATGGGTTATGGTGGTTTCCGCTTTATTGCTGAGTATGCGCGTGAGCCGGACGACTTTTTGGGCTTGCTTGCGATGAATTTGAGTATGGGGCAGTTGCTCTGCTTGCCGATGATTTTATTTGGAATTGCTTTGTTTATTTGGGCGGGTAGAAAGAAATCTTCATTTTGAGTTTGGTGGTAAAAATTATTTATTGAATAAAATGAGTGGTTTAGCTACTTTTCTCTGGAAATCAAAATAAAAATGGTCAAAAATGTTTGACGACTTTGGGTGCTCTGTTCATAATGCGGGCTCTCTGTGGCGGGGTTACCCCAGCGGTCAACGGGTCCGGACTGTAAATCCGGCGGCTCAGCCTTCGAAGGTTCGAATCCTTCCCCCGCCACCAGATACCAAATTGTCGAGATTCGACAGTGAGGGCGAATCACAGAAATAAGTAACGCGGGTGTAGCTCAATGGTAGAGCAGAAGCCTTCCAAGCTTACGACGAGGGTTCGATTCCCTTCACCCGCTCCAGTTTCTGCCGATGTAGCTCAGGGGTAGAGCACTCCCTTGGTAAGGGAGAGGCCATGAGTTCAATTCTCATCATCGGCTCCAACAGTTGTCAGTTATTAATTTATTTCAAGATCTCGAGAAGGAAATAAGCAATGGCTAAGGAAAAGTTTACACGGACAAAGCCTCACGTTAACGTGGGTACAATTGGTCACGTGGATCATGGCAAAACAACGCTGACAGCTGCGATTACTACAATCCTGTCGAAAAAATTCGGCGGTATTGCTAAAGATTACGCTTCTATCGATAGCGCACCAGAAGAAAAAGCACGTGGTATTACTATTAATACTGCGCACGTTGAGTACGAGACTGAGGCGCGTCACTACGCACACGTTGACTGCCCAGGTCACGCGGACTACGTAAAAAACATGATTACTGGTGCAGCGCAGATGGATGGCGCGGTATTGGTTGTTTCTGCTGCTGATGGTCCTATGCCGCAAACTCGCGAGCACATCTTGTTGTCTCGCCAAGTT
>CAUOZE010000001.1:0-128488 GCA_963508915.1 uncultured Deefgea sp. | reverse complement strand
GCATGAGAGTGGACACATTACGAAGGGAGTAAGTTAGGGTACTTAATCATATAGTAATTAATAATCAAAGAGTTATGTTTGTTTCTGCATCATGCCGGATGGAGATTGAAAAAACAAGCAGCGCTTAAGTTGATACGATTGGGGTACAGCGGGTGATGGCTTTGTTTTAGGTGGTGATTGGGTACAATATAAAGACATTGGGGACGGCTTATCTACGTTACTTCAATATGCCTTGCTTAATCCACAACAAAGATCCGCTTATGAAACTATAATGAATAGTCCAGTGGGTAAATTTCTATACCCTAACGGCTTAATGTCCCCAGGTTCTGCAGGCATACCCGCCGCTTTAGCAGAGGCATTTAATTTAGCCCAGCGCTGGATTTTCCGCCGTGATCCACTCACACTTGACCTCGATAGTGATGGTTTAGAAACCGTTGGTACGAATGACCCCCTGGCAGTCCTGTTTGACCATGATGGCGACGGAATTAAGAACAAATCAGGCTGGGTAAAACCAGACGATGGTTTCTTAGTATTAGATCGCGATGGCAATGGCACGATTGATACTGGTGGTGAGTTATTTGGTGATTCAACCATCAAAACCGATGGCACTAAAGCTAAAGATGGCTTTGATGCCTTAGCTGATCTTGATACCAACAAAGATGGCAAGGTCAATCTATTGGATGAGCGTTTTTCAGAATTACGTGTATGGCAGGATCTAAATAGCGATGGACTTTCGACTAGCGATGAACTTAAGACCTTGGAACAGGCTGGAATCGCTGAATTTAACGTACAAAAGAATCCAAACAGCCAATTACTGAATAATGGCAATCGGATCGCCGATCTAGGTACTTACACGCGGACAGATGGTAAGTCGGCCACTATGGGTGAAGTGGGTAGCATGGCCGATATTGATTTGGCTGAAGATACTTTCCATCGTGAGTTCACCGATGAAGTACCGCTCGCCGATGATGAAAAATCGCTCCCTGATATGAATGGCTCTGGCAAAGTACGCGATCTACGCGAGGCGGCGGCAAATTCAGACCCGCTCAAAGCCTTATTGCTTGAATACTCGGCGACAGATACCCGTGAGGGGCAATTGGCGCTGATTGATAAGATGCTTGGGTCGTGGGCAGATACCTCGGGAATGGCTAAATCATTAGATGAGCGTGCAGGCGATCGGTTTATGATTCGCTACGATGGCTTTGGCAATATTACGCGCCAACTGAAAGGCGCAGACCATATCGCTGGCAGCTCAACGGGAACGGGATCTGGTGGTGGATTTATTCCTTATGTACCTGACTTAGATAACCGTCTGCTGACCGACTTATTTAAAAGTACCATTCGCGAATGGGATCAAAAAATCCACATTCTGGAAGCATTTAATGGTCGTCATTTCTTTGTTTTGCCAGAACAGCAGCAAGGTGGTTTCTCGGCAGTGACTGGCTTGACCATGATTGCTGGGTCTTCGGATGCGCCAGCGGGTGATGGTGCAATCTCTATTGGTGCTAAGCCAACGCTGGTGATTCGCTATAGCCAAGATCAGGTTAATTTCCTGAATCAAGCTTACGATGCGCTACGTAGTTCGATTTACGATGGTCTTGTTCTACAAACTCGCCTCAAGCCGTATCTGGATGAGTTAGACCTTAAGATTGACGCTGCTGGCATTTCTTTTGACTCGACTGGTGTAGCCGATAAAGTAGCTGCGGTTGCGGCAACGAATCCTAAAAAAGCCCTGACCGATTTGGTTGAACTGAATAAATACGCAGGTTCTAGCCTGCAATCAGTGGGCTTTGATGGCTTGAGCTTGCTGAGTGGCTATCTGAATGATCCAGCTTTCGCCAGCGTTGCTAATGAAGTGAGTAGCTTGTTTGGCCTGATTCGCGTGAATGGCGCATGGTCAGGCGGTAGCGGCAACGACATTGCTTTTGGCGGCAATGGCAATGATGTACTAACTGGTAATGCAGGTAACGATCAATTACTTGGCGGCGCAGGTAACGATCAACTCTCTGGCGGCGCTGGCGATGACATTCTGATCGCAGGCGACGGCAACGACGTGCTCGATGGCGGCGCTGGCAATGATTTCCTGAATGGCGGCAAAGGCGATGATGTGTATCGTTTTGGCTTTGGCAGCGGTAAAGATACGATTGCGCCAGTTAAAGTTGCTGAACTTGAAGGCAATAACCGCCTTGAACTGACGACGACGCTAGACCAAACGCTACTTAGTCGCAAAGGTGATGATTTGGTTGTGAGTCTAAAAGGCAGCACCGATAGCTTAACGATTCAGGGCTACTTTGGTGATGACGTTGAAAACCGTCCTGCAATCACCCAGATTCAAGGGAAAGATGGCTTTTATTGGTCTGATGCCGACATCAAATCCAAGCTACTTGAAGGTACTGCGGGTAACGACATTCGCACTGGTTATAGCACGCATGATTACATCAATGGCGGCGCGGGTGATGACCAACTATTCGGCAAAGCGGGCTACGATATGCTGATGGGCGGCGATGGTAATGATTTACTATCTGGTGGTGCCGATACCGACCAATTGTTTGGCGATGCAGGTAATGACGTCATCGATGGTGGTGATGGCTTTGACTATCTCTGGGGTGGCACGGGTAATGACAAACTCAGCGGTGGCAAAGATCAAGACCAACTATGGGGCGGTGAAGGTAACGACACTTTAGCGGGTGGCGAAGGCAATGATTACATCGATGGCGGAGCAGGCGATGATACCTATCGCTTTGGCCGTGGCGATGGTACTGATTTAGTGCAAGACATTGCTGGTAATGACACGCTAGCGATCACCGATGCCAATAGTGACCAACTTTGGTTCCGTCAACTGGGTACTGGGCTCGAAATTAGCATCATCGGTACTGATGATAAATTCGTGATGCAAAACTGGTATGCAGGCCAGAATCTAGAGCAAATCAAAACGGCGGATGGCAAAGTACTGCTAGATACCCAAGTCGATGCTTTGGTTTCTGCGATGGCCGGATTTAATCCACCAGCCGCAGGACAAATCAGTTTGAATCAGCAACAGCAAGATGCGTTACAGCCAGTATTGGCTGCCAACTGGCATTAATACTTTGATGTAATGCTATACACCCAGCTTCGAGAGAGGCTGGGTTTCTTATTTTAGAGATTAGAAACAAATGAACGTCCACGATTTACCTGACTACCAACCCGAAGCACCGATTCCACCATTCGATTCTGCGCTGGCTTGCTTGATTATGCTGGCGCGTTTTCATCAAGTAGCAATTGAGCCTGAGCAAATCAAACATCAGTTTGCTGGTGATTCTGGTTTGTTGGCAGAGTCTGATGTGTTGCGTGCAGCCAAACAAGCAGGACTAAAAGCCAAGGCGGTTAATACGCGATATGACCGTTTAGATCGCACGCCAATACCCGCGATGGCTCAGTTGTTGGATGGCCGTTGGATGATTTTGGCAAAAATTGATGGCGATGCGGTGTTGTATCACGACCCGCAAGCGGGTAGACCGATGCAGTGCACGAAAGACGAATGGCTAGTGTTATGGTCTGGGCGTTTAATTTTGTTTACGTCTCGCTCTAGCATCGCTGGTGATTTAGCCAAATTCGATTTTTCGTGGTTCGTGCCAGCGGTAGTGAAGTATCGAAAGCTGCTGGGTGAAGTGTTATTGGTGTCCTTTTTTCTGAATTTAATCGCGCTCGCTACGCCATTATTTTTCCAAGTCGTGATGGATAAAGTGCTGGTGCATCGCGGAGTGACGACACTCGATGTATTGGCGGTCGGTTTGATCGTGATTTCCTTGTTTGAAGTCGGTATGACCTTTTTACGTACCTATGTGTTTAGCCATACTACTAACCGTATTGACGTTGAATTGGGTGCGAAATTATTTCGGCACTTGCTTAATCTGCCACTAGCCTACTTTCAAGCGCGACGTGCCGGTGATTCGGTTGCGCGTGTGCGTGAATTGGAAAACATTCGCAGCTTCCTCACTGGCCAAGCGCTGACCTCGGTTCTCGACTTGTTCTTTTCTATCGTATTTTTAGCGGTGATGGCCTACTACAGCTGGTGGCTCACGCTGATCGTGATTATTTCTTTACCATGTTACGTTGGTCTCTCTATCCTGATTACGCCATTGCTGAAAGCGAGACTCGATGAAAAATTTGCGCGTGGCGCTGAGAATCAATCGTTTCTGATCGAGACCGTCAACGGTATCGAAACGGTCAAAGCGATGGCGGTAGAGCCACAAGTCACACGCCGTTGGGACAATCAGCTTGCAGCCTATGTTGCGGCTGGCTTCAAAGTTTCGCACTTAGGTAATATTGGCAGCCAAGGCGTGAGCTTGATTCAAAAAATTGTTGTCGTGGCGACGATGTGGCTGGGTGCCAAGCTGGTGATGCAAGGTGATTTAAGCGTTGGTCAATTGATTGCATTCAATATGCTGGCTGGCCGTGTTGCCAGCCCCGTTATGCGCTTAGCGCAGTTATGGCAAGACTTTCAACAAGTAGGGATTTCGATGCAGCGTTTGGGCGACATTCTCAATACGCGGACTGAGGTCAACCAAAGTCGCGCCCAACTCCCGCCAATTCAAGGCAAAATTGAATTCGACCAAGTGCACTTCCGTTATCGCACCGATGGGCCTGAAATTCTACGCGGCATCAATTTAACGATTAACTCTGGCGAGGTGATTGGCATTGTGGGGCGTTCTGGTTCAGGTAAAAGCACACTGACCAAACTACTTCAGCGGCTCTTCGTACCGGAGCGTGGTCGGGTGATGATTGATGGTGTGGATTTAGGACTAGCCGACCCTGCATGGTTGCGCCGCCAAATCGGCGTAGTGTTGCAAGAAAACCTGCTATTTAATCGCAGCATTCGCGACAATATTGCCTTGGCTGATCCTGGTATGGGTATGGATAAAGTCATTCATGCCGCTAAAATGGCTGGCGCGCATGATTTCATTATTGAGCTGCCAGAAGGCTATGACACGATGGTTGGTGAACATGGCACTGGCCTATCAGGTGGCCAGCGCCAGCGCGTTGCGATTGCCCGTGCACTGATAACCAATCCGCGTATCTTAATTTTTGATGAAGCGACTAGCGCGCTGGATTATGAGTCGGAACGCATTATTCAAAACAATATGAAAGCTATCTGCCAGGGACGCACAGTGTTGATTATTGCGCACCGTCTTTCTGCTGTACGCGATGCTCATCGAATTGTCGCAATGGAGCGAGGACAGATTGTGGAAGAAGGTCATCACAGTGAACTAGTTCATCGACCGAATGGTTACTATGCGCGGCTGCATGCGATGCAAGCGGGATAGCCACACCGAATTAAAGTGGAAGTTTTGCTATCGGAATCAATGGTGGGTTTGTGGTCGTTTTGAGTGGTGGATTTGGAATTTACTATGCAATGACGCCATTCTTCAAGAGTTGGAGCCTCCGCGAAACCCGGTGCGATTCACTACAGCGTACTGATAACCTTATGCCCCTAGATTAATTTAGATAATTATATACGTGATAGTTTGGCATGATCGACTAGATGTTCTCTGATTTATTCGCATAAAGTTAGTATATATTGCTGAATGTTTGGCGAAGTTGGGGGGCGTATACTGGCCATTTTTAATAACCGCCATCGGACGATTGGGAGTTCCTTTGCAATTAGCTCGCGGCGAGCCCATTCCAGCCTTCGGAAATAGAATTGATCAGGCGTCTCTATCAAAGACTTAATTACTTCATTGGTAAGTGGGAGTTTGTCGGAGTAGAAATTGAGCCATCCAGCAACATGCAATGATTTCCCTATCAATGAACTTGTTACTCTAGCGGGCCGCTTTTTGGCTTGCATCTCTATTGCAGCCCATTCGGTTACACGTTTAGCTAATTGTTTGTCACGGATATCCCAATCAACGCGTTTCTTGCTATTAGATATAGGCCGTTTATGGGTTTGAATCTGCTGCTGAAGCCAAGTTCTATCGTGGCGATACAACCAAATATAATCTTGCTTCTGCATACTTACTAGATAGCGTTGACGTCGTTCTGCCCGTTCTTGGATCTCACGCTGAACTCGCCATTGATTTGCAATGTCGGGAAATATTCGCTGGAAACGGTATAAGGTTGGTAACGAAATATTTTCTTTAGTGGAGATTTCATTCAGTGTCAATCCAGCAATAAAGTGGTGCTTTAGCTGTTCAATGATGGATGAAGTTAGTTTTTGAGGTTTTGTTTGAGTAGCGAGTCCAAGTCTTGCGGCATCAAGTCGAAGCGTTGTTACGCTTATTCCTGTTAGTTTAGCGGCTTGACACAATGAACCCCCTGTCTTTGCTAAAGTTTGGCGAAGTAGTTCATCACTTTCTCTACCAACAATATGCTGTTCTAGTGATTTTGGAGCTGCTGTTTGAATTACCTGAAACTTATCAACATCAGTTATTTCATCATTGAATCCCATCCCGCTGGCTAATATTAGATGTTTGAGTGGATGATATGCGCCTCGTGGCTTGCGAAATAACAGGAGTATCCAATTTGGGAGATTTTGGATAGGCATTTCACAAGCCTTGAATTCTAATTTAGTTGGTAGTTGATTTAGTGATGCTAATAAATACGCATGAAGTGGTGCTAGTCGTAAGCGGCCAGATGGCAATGTGAACCCAAGTGCTTCGGCGCGTTGTAGGTAAAGTTTTTGCCAAAATTGGAGGGGTACCACTCCGAGGTTTGTGTGTAGTATATGAGTACTCAGCTGAGCCACGTGAAAAAGAAACTCTAGCTGGGCAAGTTCTACTGGTAGCACTGATGAATGTTCTATTAGTTCTTTATTATCTGGTAAAACTAACCGTCGTAGCTGCTTTTCTAACCATTTCATATCTACTTCAAGTAGTATTTTTTTATGGGTGCTGCATACCCAAATTCCGGGTAGTTGATGCATGCGATGCCAGTATGCTTGACCATATTGATTTTGATCACAAACCATGCACGAGGGGCAAAAGCGCAGTTGTGTATTTGCTCCAATTTGGCTAGCGACTAAGCCGAGTAAGGTCTTGATTCCCCCCATTGAATGGCCTGATACTAGATGTGCCGATGCTTGTTCAACAGCTCTCTCAGGTAAAAAAGGACGAAAATAAGGAAATATTGTGAGCTGATCAATTACAGATGAAATACTAGGCTCAGGAAATAGTGATGTATTTACCTTGTTCAGAAACGAAGGAAAGGAGCGATGCAATAATGTTGCAGGCGTATTGCATAGTAGCTCAATGGTGTCTCGCCACCTTCGGCTGCCCAATAAATAATGATAGCGTGCGATGAGACTATAAAGCGTCTCATCTGGAAAAATTGGCAGCCTGAAATCGAGGGACTGCATTGTTTATTTACCCTAGGACGACTTCTGATAGGTTGGTGAAAACTCGAATGGATCTTGCAGAAGCCAGCCAGCTTTTTGCATTGCTTCTATGGGGTCAGTCTGTTGGGCAAGGTGAATTGCCTCTGGAGTAATTTGAATCGGCGTTTGTTGTGACGCAAGCTTTTGCGTTTCGGATGCTGTTTTAGTGCTAGATTTTTGTGGTAGCGGTGTCGGCTGAACCTTAGATAAAACAGCCAACCTAGCTAGCGTAATTTCTTCATCAGTAGGCTCCATCATTGCCTTAAGCTGTTCATCTGTGGGCAACAAATCTTCAAATTTTTTCATTTGCCTAGGGTCGCCGCTTCGTAAGGCCGATATTGCTGGCTTCAATAGAGCCATTTTTGTGTTTGCAATGTCGCTGAGTAAATCAGTTGTCAGCGTTTCCTTTCCCGTTTGTATTGCGTGTCGTTGACTCAGGATCATTAATTTTGCCAAAAAATCTGTTACACCTTGAGTTAATTCATAAAGCTTCTTCCGCATAACCGCATCTAACGCTTGTGGTTGCTTGACCCATTGATAACGCCAGATAGCATCTAGTAAAAGATTCCAGATTGGATCATTTTCTTTAGGCTGTTCAAATTCATATTTGCCAAGCCCAGAAGCTCTTCGAGCATTACGCATTACATCAGAAAAGAGATTAACCATCGAATTAGTTCCGATAAAGGCAACAGGAATTCCAATGCTATTAATCATATTTACAAAGAAATTTAGCATATTTTCTTTGCCGCCAGTTTTGGCTGCGTTTAAATGCTGGAGTTCATCAATGAAAAGCGCACCAATAAAATATGTACTGGCCACTTGCTCCATCTTTTGAATGAGTTCAGGTACGCTGGCCTTTGATTTTAGCTGTGGAGTGTAACGATCTTGACCTAATGCTTTATCCACCGCACGGAAAAAAGCACGGCATAATCCTGATAAAGACCCATCGTGAGGACAGTCTAATTTTAAATAGGTTATCTGAGTGTGAATGAATTCTGTATTGCGATATTTCTGATGGCGTATAGTTTGTGGATAGAGTTTGAGGATTGAGTTTAGCATTGTGCTTTTGCCAATTCCACTGAGGCCTACCAAGCTAAACGAGGATGCCGTTGAAACAAATTCTGTAACGATGCCACGTTGAGCCGAGAGCCCGTATAAATGACGCCAAGTTTGGGTGCTCATTGGATTGCGCCCCACATACCCACTGCGGATGACCGTTGAAACGACACTTTCTAGTTCAAGATAAATTGGCAGAGGCTGAACCAATCGATTAAGTCGATCAATGCTGTGTAATCTTATTTCTTTGGGTTTTTGTCTTTCTTCATCACTTGGCACTTCGGGAAAATTGGCCATTGCAACTGCGGCATTTTCTTCTGATAAAATTGGTGGAAGTGCCTCAATAAGAGGATTGCCTTGATATTCAAGTACAGCCTGTTCGGAATATTGCGCTTGCACAAATTTATCTTGGTTCACGAATTTTGTCCTTTTTGATGAAGGCCGCCAAGGAGGTCTATGACTTGCGTGCTGCGCTCCCCTGCGTAAGTTGTTGCTACACTTGTGACAGTTTGGGGGGCTTTTGGAATAGCCTGCTCTGATGGTTGAGCTTTGGATTTAGTCCCAAAACGTACATTCAATCGCGTTTGTTCTACAAATCGTTCGACTTGGCGATATGTACGAATACCTTCGATACGTTTTGCGGCAGATGCCTCAGTAGCAGATTGACTATTTTTAGATTTTTTAATTGTAGACTCAATGAATTCATCAAGTTGTACTTGACCATTTAATTGGTCATGCTGAACTTTTGGCGATGGCTTACTGATTATTTCCAGCATATCTATAACTTCTTCTAATCGCATGCCACGATAACGATTTTCTGACGAACGTAATGAACATGCGTGAAATGTGCGATTTTTGTCTTGTATCCAAATAAATTCAGTCGACCAAGGCGAATACCATACCTTTGTAGGTGTTCGTCCTTTATTTCGTGCGCGTGAGAACCAGTTATTCTCTGTAGCATATTCTGATGTGTAGAACATGCCTTTGAAGTTGATTCCGCCAGCTTGGATACTGGCTTGAGCGGTTGGTAACAGATGTAGATAAACAATTTCATCTGATTGGGGGTTAAAGCATCCTAGGCCTTGATTTATTCCCCAGTTCCAGATGTTGAGTGGTGTTGGTTCAATTCCATCATTTATCATTTCGGCGTTTAGCCGTGAAGGTTGTCGATTATGGCGATTGTAGTGCAAGATACTGACGATAATTATTTGGGTAAACTCTTCTAAATTGATCGTTGCATCTAATCGATAGTCTCGATCTCCTCGTTCTTGTTCACGAGCGCGAACCCCTCCGGGAGTCCAATGTATCTGAGAAAGGTCATTCAAAAGTTTAAAGCGACTTTCGACAATACTTTTCCAATCGGGACGGTACGGAGAAGCGATAGCAAGATCTATTTTCAAGCTATCCACAAGAGAGACTTTGGCTGACTCACTTAGCATTTCTGCACGGTCGGCCATAATTTCTTGTGGGAGGTGGTGGCAGGGCCAATCATCCTCTGATATCTCGATATTATGTGCGCTACAAAAGGCAACCTTGTTGGTAAATGTATTAAATAGTGCGTGTCGAGCGCCATCCCAGCTCGGCCCCTCTAAGCCAATAAATACACCAGTAATCATGCCTGAAAAAACATCGGCTACAACATAAACAATTGGACGGCCAATGATCCATTCTTTGCGATAGCGACTAACTAAATAGATATCGGCAATCGTGGCATCAATTTCGAAACGGTGACAGGGACCATGCACCCCATCTGTAGCCCGCCCAGAAAGCTCTCTATGATCTTTTTGCCAACGCTTTTCTCCTTTGCGGCCACGCAAAACGGTCATGTCAGAAAAGGATTTTTTACCCCAATAGATAAATTGTTTTTTAGAAGGTAGTTCGGACAATGGTTTTAGTACTACATAACCTTCTTCTTCATTTGGACTCGGGTGTTCTGCGCGATAATAGCGCTTTAATGTTTTTTGATAGGCATCGGAGATATATTTGGCTTTGTTTTTTGCATATAACGCATAACCAATTCGGATATATTCTTTATCTTTGTCAGTTAATATGCCTTTTTTAACCTCTACGGTTTCACCTAAGTATTTTGCAGGACGACCTGGCGTTTTGCCTGGCGCAAAAGTTCTTGATACACCAGGATTTCCACTCTTGGTTCTGTCTGGTAATAATGCATTGCGTACGCTGCCATAAAGCCAAAATCGATAAAGTAAACGATAGAGTGTTTTTCTTGGTAGACCTGTTTTTGTTGCGTGCATTGAAACCATCAAGCCGCGCATTCGTGGCAAGAAAATTTCTCCGGGGAATGTGGTTTCAACTAAGGGCTGTATACGTTCCCAGTTTTTATTACGCATTGTCTTGGCATGCTCTGGTAAATCTTCTTCGAGTTCAAGCATGAATGCTGGTGTTCGTACCGTCGTTTTTTGTAATTTGCCTACTTGTAGCATCGCTGTAAGTACTTCAAGATTCATGACCCATGGCTGCTTGGGGGGCATTTCAATGGACAGAAGTGTTATATCCCCTGATTCCCCATCTACCCAAAGAATGCGTGATAGTTTATCGAATGGTGCTTCACCAGTTACGGATTCAAGTACGTCATTTATTGATAACTGCGGCAACATATCAGGACACCTTTTGATCCGAGCAAATCGAAGTGGCGAATAATTCGAATTTTGGAGCTTGCATTGTCAATTCAAGGTAAGTTTCACTGAAATTGAAACGAATTGCTTTATTCCAGACTAAGTGCTTGAAAATAAGAACTCCATCTTTATAGTTAAGATGAATTGCAGTTGAAGTGGATTTGATTATCGACTGTAGTTTGCGGTCAGAGCCATTTAGGTGAGTAAAAGCCTCAATAAATAATTGATGAAGTTTCTTGTCATTTAACTGCCGGTCTAAACGGATCCCTGAGCGCAGCCAAGTAAGATTATGGCTAATGACTGGGTTTATGGTTTTGTTCGTCACCAATAGCCAGCTAACTCCTTTGCTTTTCCAATAGATACGTTCAATTTCAAGTTTTACTAGTGTCCATTCCAAATTTTCAGATGGTATCAGAGCTGTTTCTTCTTTCACGGAACGGGCCGCCAAGTGCGGCAATCCATCATCCCCCAGATAGGTTATTAAAAAATCAGTACTAAAAATGAATGGGACATTCGTGCCTGGGTAATTAGGATATTTGATGCCCAGATTTTTAGCAATTGCCTTCGTTTGTTCTATTTCTAGGATTGGATATTGTTCACGTATGTCAACAATTTGCTCTGAAAACTCTAAGGACAAGAAATAAGCAAATTCAATATCAGATAAAAGGTGATGTGCTCGATCAATTTTGCACCCAGAAACGATGTGAGAACGCCCCCTGGAAGGAACGTCTCGAACGCGCAGCCACGGTTTGTAATCAATACCTTCGCCTTGCCCATATCCTTGCTTTATGTACCTGTCTATATCAGCTTGAGTTTTAAAGCGACGCCCACTCATACCATACTCCAGAAAATTACAGTTCTATTGAAGTTATAGTACGGTGGGATTTGTGTCAAATTATATTATTTGGTGTCAAAATATATTGTGTTGTGTCATGATATTTTATTCTTTGACAATACAAACATTACCTTGTTCTTTTTTTACTCCACAGTTACGCTTTTTGCAAGATTTCTTGGTTTGTCGACGTCGGTTCCTTTGCGGCATGCGGTGTGGTAGGCCAAGAATTGCAGTGGCAATGTGAATACAATCGGTGCGAGTGGTCCGGTAATACTGGGTAGCGTGATGGTGTGTTGGCAATAGGGAAATGCGGCTTCGCAACCCGGTTCAGCTATCAAAAATATTTTGCCGCCACGTGCTTCGACTTCACGCAGATTGGATAGTAATTTATCGAATAGCTCATCATTGGCTGCGCAAACAATCACTGGCATGTTTTCATCAACCAGTGCGAGTGGGCCGTGTTTGAGCTCTCCTGCGGCGTAGCCTTCGGCGTGGATATAGGCGATTTCTTTGAGTTTGAGTGCGCCTTCTAGTGCAATTGGGAAGAGCGTATGGCGGCCAAGGAATAGGGCGTGGTCATAGTGGCTGAGTAGATGCGACCACTCTTCGATTTGGGTTTCTAGCGGGAACACATCATTAAATATTGCGGGCAATCGCGGTAACCAGTTAGCGAGCTCTGCGAGTGCTTCTGGTGTCAAGGTTTGCCGGCTTTGCGCTAGTGCGCCGGCCAGTGTAAACAGCGCGGCCAATTGCGTGGTGAATGCTTTGGTGGATGCGACCCCGATTTCGATACCGGCATGAGTCAAGCTCACTAGATCCGCTTCACGGGTGAGGGTGGAGTGAGCGACATTACAAAGTGCCAATACATTGACTTGGCCACGTTCTTTGGCTGAGCGTAGGGCGGCTAACAGATCAGCTGTTTCGCCTGATTGTGAAATTGCTACGATCAGAGTGCCATCTTGTTCTCGGCCGCTGCGGTAGCGGTATTCACTCGCAATATCGACGCTGACGGGTAATCCGGTGTATTCCTCTATCCAGTAGCGCGCCACCAATCCGGCGTGATAACTAGAGCCACACGCCACAATGCGTACTGCTGTGGTTTTGTTAAATATATCGGTGGCATTGTTGCCAAACAGCTCTGGCGCAAAACCTTGCTTGAGGGCGGCAGCGAGTGTGTCCGCCAGCGCGGTTGGTTGGGCAAAAATTTCTTTTTGCATGTAGTGGCGATAGGGGCCCAGATCAGCTGAATCAGTAACAACGTCTAATGTACGGGCAGGGCGAGTGACGCTATTGCCGTTGATGTCGAAAATCTGGATGGCTTCGCGCTGCACAACGGCGAGATCACCTTCTTCTAGGTAAATCATGCGCTGGGTCAGTGGTAACAGTGCCGCAATATCAGAGGCAAAAAATTGCTCTCCAAAGCCTAGTCCCAACACTAAAGGGCTACCTTGACGTGCGCAGATGAGTAAATAGGGTTCGTGAAGACAACTGACACCAATCGCAAATGCGCCGCGTAAGCGTGGTATCGCCGCTTGAACTGCTGCTTGCAGATTTGCGCTGCGCTGATATTCAAAATGAATCAGATGGGCAATGGCTTCGGTATCGGTTTCTGAACTAAACACATAGCCAGCAGCTTGCAGCTCGAGTTTTAATTCGGCATGATTTTCGATGATGCCATTGTGCACCACCATGATCGAGTCACCGCCTTGATGCGGATGTGCGTTGGCTTCGGAAGGAATCCCGTGAGTAGCCCAGCGCGTGTGTGCGATACCGCTGGTGCCTTTGCTGTTTTCGCAGCGCGCTGCCAAATCGGCAACACGACCCGCGACGCGGATTCGATCTAGTTGCTGGTTACCGTTTAAGGCGATGCCACTGGAGTCGTAGCCACGATATTCGAGTCGAGCCAATCCTGCTAATAACATAGGTACTACATTGCGATCAGATACCGCGCCAACAATTCCGCACATAAATTAATTCCTCGTAATGGTGCATTACACCATCGCAATGTAGAAGAAATACATCGTCTTGTCGCTACTCAAATACCCGCATTACCGTTTGACGGATTCCGCTACCAAGCACAGTTTTGCTCACTAAAGTAAAGCAATACCGCATTCTGCGTGGGGGTTGTATGACAATTCAGTTACTTTCAATGGGAGTGATTGGGGTGCGATTGCTGGATTGTATTTTGACGTCGAGTGCGACTCATCCTGATGAACTTGCCGACCAAATTGTGAATGAAATTAATCACTATTTGGTCAAAGCACCATTGAGTGAAAAACCACTTTTATTTCACTTGGCTTGTGAGGTACATGAGGCATTGAGCGATCGTTTTGGGCGGGTTGATTCTTTGCAAGTACGCAGAGATGTTGCCAATATGATGGGCTTATTGATTTATCGTGCTCGGATGACGGCTAATCAAAGCCGTTAATTGTTAGGTATTTTTGAAAATGTAGCGCCCCAACTTTGATGGGGCGTTTTTTTGTGTGGTTTAGTTTGTTTTTTGTATGTAGAACGACAAAAGTAGGTGTTTTCGCTTATCCTAGTGAAACTTATTTGCTGGGTAAGGCACACATGAAAAATAAAACCGCTGATTTAATTGAACCATTGATTGCATTAGCTGCTATTTGCTTATTGTCACTCACGATTTTCGCCATCATTAAGCCTTTTCTGGCCGCTACATTGTGGGCCGGTATTTTGGTGCTCTCCACTTGGAAACCCTACCTAAAATTGGTCAAGCTGTACAAAGGACGACGTGCATTGGCCGCGATTACGATGATGGCTGCGTTTGGTGGTTTTTTCTTAGTGCCTGTCATCTTTGCTGCTAGTGATTTTGCCTCAGTTGCGACAGGGTGGGGTATTCAGGTGAAGGACTCATTTAGCGATGGCTGGCCGAAGATACCTGACTGGCTCACTGGTATCCCCCTAGTTGGTTCTAATATTGAGCAATTTTGGCTCAAACTCGGTGATAGAGATACCGAAACATTACAAACCATTCGCGGCTATATTTCGCCAGCCTCACAAGTGTTGTTGATGCTGGTCACCGAGATTGGTAGCGGCATGATGCTATTGGCGATGAGTTTGTTTATTGCCTTCTTTCTTTATCTTGATGGTGAGGACTTACTGGCCTGGATTCGTGGTTTTATGGCTCGTATTGCCGGTGAGCGTAGTACGGAATTATTGGCGGTTTCGCTTAGCTCAACCAAAGGCGTGGTGTATGGTTTTATGGGGACCGCGCTGGTGCAGGCCGTTTTAGCTTGGTTTGCCTATTTAATTTCAGGCGTTCCGAATGCGACGTCATTGGGTTTTGCGAGTTTCATTTTAGCTTTGCTGCCAGGGGGGCCAGTATTGTTGGGCTTGCCTGCAGCAGCATGGCTGTATCACCACGGCGATGTAGGTTGGTCTATTTTTATGGTGCTGTGGATGCTGCTGGTGGTCAGCTCGGCAGATAATGTGATTAAGCCGTTGTTGATTGGTAAAGGGAGCCGTTTGCCGTTTATCTTGATTTTGTTCGGTGTACTGGGTGGAGCTTTAGCATTTGGGATGCTGGGCGTATTCATTGGTCCAGTGTTACTGACTGTGTTTTATGAATTAGCGCGTAGCTGGATTTTTTATCCAAAAACCATGCCGCCTGATGCAACATCCACTGAGTCCGAATCGATTGAATAAGAGAAAAGAGCATTAAACAAAAGCCGCTGCGTAATAAGCACAGCGGCTTTTTTTATTAAATTTTTGCTGTTTAAAGATCCGATACAAAAGTCCCATTAATTAGTTTAACGCGCTGGCCAATTTGTAAAGCGGGCGATTTTGGATACTGAATGGTGCGTGCGCTACCATCTTCAAACTGCACTGTGACATCGTAGTGGGTCTGTTTTTTGAACTGCTTTTCAACTTGGGTGCCGATCATTACACCACCGATAACGCCTGCAATAGTGGCCAATGTCTTTCCATTTCCTTTCCCGACTTGATTGCCGAGCAAGCCACCTGCTGCTCCACCGAGTAGAACTCCCCCAGGCCCAGCTTCGCCAGCGACTTCCACCGCTTGAATATTGACGACTCGGCCGCAGTTCTGACAAATTTGCGGTGCTTGGGTCGGTATTGGGGTCGCTTGATTCACCCAATGACTAGTGGGAGTAGGGCTTGGCCTGTGTGTCGGCTTGGGTGCTGGGGCTTTTGTTGGCTTAGGTTTAAGAGTCGCCGAGGCTGTTGGGCTGGGTGTGGGGGACGGGACTAAAGTTGGTGCGACCGTTGGCACCGCTGTGGCAGTACTCGTTGCAATGGCTGCTGTGCTTGCTGCGACAGCGGCGTGTCCAATTAGATCGAACCAATTTGCAATGCCAACGCCCGATGCCAGAATAACTGAACCTGCTGCAGCTAGAATAAGTGGATGAGTCGTTCTCTTTGCGTGTGACATGAGTATGCTCCATTGAATGGATGCTAGTTTCTACTCATTTAGCTGAATACTCTGTGAATAGCTGTAAAAAAAGAGTTTGATAAAATACAAAGCCCAAGCAAGCTTGGGCTTTGATTTGTTGAAGCATCAAGCTTTTAAAGCTTAAACTTCTGTACCAGCGAAGCCAATTGGCCTGAAACCACCTTAATCGATTGTGCTGCGCCCACAGTGCCTTGCGCGGCAGACATGGTGCCGCTAGAGGACTGCGCGACTTCCTCGACATCATTTCGAATGGCCATACTTGAAGTGACTTGTTCAGCTAGTGAATTACCAATTTGGCCAACCACTGCGGCAGTGGCTTCGGTTTCTTGGCGAATGGCTTTGACTGCTTCACCGCCTTCCTTGGCTTGACGGATACCTTCTTTGAGCTGAACCACCATTTCATCCATGCGTGTTTTAGCATTTTGCCCACTACCTTGTACTGCGGTAATGGTGAGGCCAATTTCTTGAGTTGCAGAGCTAGTGCGTTCGGCAAGTTTGCGTACTTCATCAGCCACCACAGCAAAACCACGGCCCATATCACCAGCGCGAGCAGCCTCAATTGCGGCATTGAGCGCCAATAAGTTGGTTTGGTCAGCCACATCACGAATCACCGCAATCACTGCTGAGATACTAGTCACGCGCTGCGCCAAATCATCGATACTGCTTTGGGTATCACCCACGGCTTGTTCAATATCGGCAAATCGTTTCACTGCTGATGAAAGCACATTCAAACCTTTGGCTGAAATTTCGGTTGCCGATTCGCTTTGTTGGCGTGCGGTATTGGCTTGGGCCTCTGCTGCACGAGTCTGATCGGCGAATACTTCGGCTGTATGGGCAATGCGGCTAGCGGCGTTGCCTTGCGCTTCAATCAAGCGATTGCTGTCTTGTGCCCGTGACACGATGTCATCGCTGGTGTGGTGCAGGGTATTGACGGCCTGAGTGAGTTGCGACATTACGGTTCGTAATGATTCACGCATCCGAATCACTGAGCCAAAAATACTTTGCGGTGATGCCGAGCCAATTTGGGTTGTGTCTTGTAAATTACCATCAGCAACGCTTTGTACTAGTTTTAGTACGTCAGCAGGCTCGCCACCTAAATCATTCAAAATACGGCGCACGGTAGTGAGCATAAAGAAGCCAACGATGGCCGCTACAATTAAGCAGACGAGAACTTGCCAGCGCGCATTACTCCAAAATCGAGCATCGGCTTCAGCTGAGCTAACACCGTTACCGACAATCCAGCCCCAACGTGGTGTTTTTTGTGCCACAGAGAGAAGTTCAACGACTTTGCCATCACGCTCAGAAGTCCAAGGATAAGATGTCAGTGCGCCGCCTGATTTTTGTAATGCTGCGACTGCGATTGCGCCTACGCTGCCGCCTTTGGCATCTTTAAATTCATGAAAGCTTGTGCCGTGCAGTTGTGGTTCAAGTGGCGTGGCGACGAAGTTAAGTTTTTCGTCGGTGACGTAAACGTATTCGGATTTATGGTATTTATTTTCTCGCAAAATTTGAGTCGCGATTTCTTTGGCCTGCTCATCCGTCAGTTTGCCACTAGCGGCTAGGTTTTCTAACTGAGCAATAGATAAATAAGTGCTTCGGAGTAACTGCTCAATGCGGGCTTGGTTATCTGAGGCACTCATATCCCGCATTGTGCTAAGACCAACGAGCATGACGCCTATTAGTGAAATCAGTACAGCGATGGAAAGCGCCCATGCTTTAAATTTTAATGTCATTGCTTGCTCCAGATATCAAATATCAAGGTATTTATAGCCCGCATTATGCCTTGAATATTAGAGTTCAATTATACCTTTTCCCAGATAGTTCACTTTCCCACTGACGTGTACTTGTAGTTGTAGATCAACTTTGACATTAATAATAGACAAGGGACTGATTAATTTCTGAATTGTATGACCCTGTTCAATTTTGAAACTCAGTGGTGTTTTTGCACCCGTTGCTATTAAGTAACTAGCAATATTGGCAGCAGCAATACCAGAGCCAAAATCCTCAATGATTTGAAATGGATCTGCACTAAAACAGCGCAGCGTAACTAGATCGTGCTCGATACTCCAGATTGTCGCTTGCACTAATGATTTAGGGCTTGCTAAACAATGAGTTAGTAGTGCGGGGTGCGGCCTGGCTTGCAAAACACTTTGTCTGGATCGCACTTGAATCATTAATTGCTCAAGTCCACTGTCGACAAATAAAATCGGATTAATAATGTCTTTGGCACTGATGTCGAGTGCTTGCGCAACTTCGATGTGGCCTCGATCGCAGGGGCGGGTACTGCCCGTAGGGCAAATTATTACGCTGCTTTCGCTTGCATACTCTACTGTGGTGGGGCCAGCTTCGGTCGTGATTATTGCTGATTTAAAGCTTGAGTCTTGATGATGCAGTAGCGCAGCAACACCAAGCAAAGCACGCCCCGAAGTGGGTAATTCGTGCTGCGGGGTAAAGCACATTAGTCTGCGATCATTTGCGCTAAAAAAAGCCACTTCAACACCGCCCATTTGATACGCAAGTGCTTGGCAAGTATCTTGATTTGGTAATGCATCGCAATTAAATACAATTAGCGGATCGCCCGAGCGGGGTTTCTCTGCAAAAACATTGAAAATATGAAAGTTATATTGTGGCATTTAGCAATCGCCCAGAAAGAAAAGGTGGCTGCCACATAATGGGGCAGAAAACGGCATAGTTTGGTAAAATGTCGACAATTATTATTGTCTTGAACTTCTATTTGTTGGACTGCCCCATGCCTGTGAACTTACCTATTGCTGAGAAAGACCAGCCCCTAAAGCGGGATCTTGATCTCCTTGCTGCCTTGTTGTCTGACACGATTCGTGAACAGGCAGGTGCTGCGACTGCTGAACAAATTGAAGCGATTCGCCAATTGGCTTTTCGTTATGTACAAGGCCATGAGCCAGAAGCGGGTAAAGCGTTGGCACGCTCTTTGGCTATTTTGGATATGCCAACGACGATGGCATTGGTTCGTGCGTTTAGCTACTTT
Source organism: uncultured Deefgea sp. (assembly GCA_963508915.1). Lineage (GTDB taxonomy): Bacteria > Pseudomonadota > Gammaproteobacteria > Burkholderiales > Chitinibacteraceae > Deefgea. Next base: position 109,177 of record CAUOZE010000001.1, on the reverse strand, counting down.
TCGCATTTATCTAATATCGCAGAGGATTTGCATCACAATCGTCGCCGTCGTGCACACAAGATTGCCGGGTCGAAAGCGCAGCGTGGCAGTATCTCGGCGGTGATTGATGATTTGATTGCACGCGATGTTAAACCATCTGAAATGTTGGCATTATTGGGTGATACGCTTATCGCACCAGTAATGACTGCGCATCCAACAGAAGTAAAACGCAAGACTATTTTGAATTGTCACAACGCTTTGGCTGAATTGCTTACTGAGCGCGATCGTAGCCAAATGACGCCCGAAGAAACTCGCGCGAATCAAGAAGCCATGGAACGTGTGATGCTCACACTATGGCAAACGCGTGAAGTGCGTACCGTTAAATTGACAGTACAAGATGAAATCGAAAACGGCTCAACGTTTTTCCGCAATACCTTCTTGCATGAAATTCCGCGTCTGTACCAAGATTTGGAAGACAAATTCTCTGAGATGAATGGCGACGAAGCCATTCAATTGCCTAACTTTATTCAGGTGGGTAGCTGGATTGGTGGTGATCGCGACGGTAACCCGAATGTGACTGCGGATGTGATGCGCTACGCGGTTTCACGTCAAGCTGGCGTAGCACTTGATCATTACTATCAGCAGTGCTTAAAGCTCGAAGGCGAATTGTCAATGTCGACTCGCTTGGTCGCTGTTGACCAAGCCTTGTCAGAGCTCGCGGCGACGGCAGTTGAAGATCAAACGCGTAAAGATGGCGAGCCGTACCGACTTGCGGTTTCTGCGATTGCATCACGTATTTTTGCAACGGCTTTAGAAATCGGCACCTTCCATCATGAATTGCACGATGTGGCCCATGCTGCAGCATATAAGAATGTAGAAGAGCTTTCTGCTGATTTAGCCGTTATTGCGAATTCATTGAAGGCGCATGGTGCCGCTAAATTGGCTAATGGCCGTTTACGCCGTTTGCAACGCGCAGTATCGGTGTTTGGCTTCTTCTTGGCGCCAGTTGATATGCGCCAAAACTCAGCGATTCATGAAAAAATGATCAATGAGTTATTCCAGCAAGCAGGTCTTGAGGAATACAGTAAGCTCGATGAGCAGTCACGTCGTACTGTGCTACTACGCGAGTTGGCCAGTCCGCGGCCATTGATTTGTCCGTACGATGTTGCGTATAGCCCAGAAGTGCAGCAAGAATTAGACATCCTTCATGCGGCAGCAGAGTTGCAAGCTCGTTACGGTGAAGCCGTGCTGCCAAACTATATTATTTCTAACTGTGAGTCCGTTTCGGATATGTTGGAAGTGGCTGTCTTGCTTAATGATGTTGGCCTTGTGTCTTTAGCGCCGCAAGTACGCAGCAAAGTTAATATCATCCCATTGTTTGAAACCACACCCGATTTGCGTAATAGCGGAAAGATCATGGGTGAAATGTTCGCACTGACTCAATGGCGTCAGCTTTTGAATTGTCGTAACCATGTGCAAGAAGTGATGTTGGGCTATTCGGATTCGAATAAAGAGGGCGGTTACCTCACTTCGAACTGGGAGCTTTACAAAGCCGAGTTGACTTTGGTGGATGTATTTACTGCCGCAGGCATTAAATTACGCTTATTCCATGGCCGTGGTGGTACGGTGGGTCGTGGTGGTGGTCCTGCTTATGAGGCCATCTTGGCTCAACCAGCAGGCTCAGTAAATGGCCAAATTCGGATTACCGAGCAAGGCGAAGTGATTACTGCAAAATATGCCGATCGCGAAGTCGGTCGTCGTAATTTGGAAATCTTGGTGGCTGCTACGCTCGATGCGAGTTTCCAACCTGCGATTGTTGAGACCGATGAAGTCTTGGCGCGCCGTGTTTTGATGGAACGTTTATCATCACGTGCTTACCAGTTCTACCGTGATTTAGTCTACGCAACACCTGATTTTATTACGTATTTCCTTGAGGCAACGCCGATTAAGGAAATCCCAAATCTGAATATTGGCTCACGCCCAGCTGCACGTAAAAACACCACCAGTATCGGTGATTTGCGCGCGATTCCTTGGGTGTTCTCTTGGTCGCAATGTCGTTTAATGTTGCCCGGTTGGTATGGTTTTGGTACAGCGATTGCTGAATACTTGGAAGAGACTGGCGACGAAGGTTTGAGTTTGTTGCGTGATTTGTATGCAGATTGGTCTTTCTTGCGTGTGACGATTTCTAATATGGAAATGGTATTGGCCAAGTCGGATATTGCAATTGCTGAGCGGTATTCTGAATTGGTGCAAGATCAAGCAGTGGCTGGTCGTATTTTTGGTCGAATTAAAGCCGAATGGCAGCGCTCGGTGGATGCAGTGTTGGCGATTACCAGTCACGAGCAATTGTTGGGTGATAATCCAACGCTGGCACGTAGTCTTGATAATCGCTTACCTTATCTTGATCCACTTAATCATTTACAAGTTGAATTGCTCAAACGTATTCGTGCTGGCGATGACTCGGAAGAACTTCGTCACGCAGTGCATTTGACGATTAACGGCGTTTCAGCAGGCTTGCGCAACAGCGGCTAGACACACCTTCAGCAACAAAAGGACGCCATCATGAGCCCATTAAAGCAAGTTATTGCCTGCGGGATTGTGGTGGCGTTGTTGTATGCGCCAAATGCGTATGCCGCACTGCCTAGCCACTTTGGTGATAAAGTCGAAGCGGCCTTAGCTTGTCGGAGTGATTGGTCTACTGCATGGTGGCGTGATTATTTTCGTAAATACTTAGATGCGCCCATTCGAGTCTGGGGTGAGGCTGAGTGGTTCAATGGAAAAAATGCTCAGTTAGCTGGTAATCAAGCCCAAGAAGTCTTTGTTAATACGCCTGAGTCGGGTGCACTGATGGTGGGTGTTTTAATCAATTCACCAGTTGATACCGTACGGAAAAATATTGAGTCTCGCCTAGGTTTCACTTTTGTAGAGTTACCCGGCCCTTATCCACGCTACCTATCAAAATTTGGTAGTGTCTTGGTGCGTGTCTCAGAAGAACAAACCAAGTGGTATTGTGCGCGTTGGAATTTAGGCAATCGCCCTTAAAGTAAATTCAATCGTCATTAACAACTAATACCAGTTGCTGACATTATGACGAGTCCATTTTTCTCTAATTACCTCCTTCCTTTCAAAATTTAAAATTACACCAATATAATATTTTGTTATTTTTGCGTAATTTAATGCCGGAAATTTGCAGATAGTTAGTTTCCTTCCTGTCGCTAAAGTGTAAAAAAATTGTGTAGTAGTTCACAAAAAATTACTAAATGCACAGTTGGGTTATTACATAATTAAAGCCTAATGCTGTGTTGCACAATTTATATCTGCTCATTTAATCTAATATAGCTAGGTTACGCGTTGGTTTTGTTGCGCCGCAGCATTTATTTTTTTTCGATTAATGTAGTAAGTCATTTGACTACATTTTCTGAAAAAGGTGACTCTATTTTTATTGAAAAAGACGCTTGACAATAAAATTCCAATATTGATTAATAGAGTTCAACGGGACCGAAAATATAATTTCGGACTGTTACAACAGCAAATAAGATGAATTTATTACTTAATTCTTACTTTTTGGATGTTGGGGCAAGACCAGTCGCACTGCGCGGGTAAAGCCAAAAATAAAGAGGATGGAGACTGTGCCGCAAGGCATGTAGCAAACAAACCCTGACGGATAATGATGATTAGGGTTGAGAGGACGACGTGTTGTATGTAGTTGTAGTAAAAAGCCCTGACGGATTGTGATGATTGGGGTAGAGAGGATGACGTGTTTGACTGAAATAGCAGTAATATAAATCCTGGCAGATTATTACGACTGGGATGAGAGAGGAAGACGCAGTACAGTAATAGCCCATTAAAAAGTGCCGAGCCCAAGTAGCTCGACGATGCTCGGTACTCAAACACTGGCATCATTCAGTATCGAATTGATGACCATCAGCCCTTCCAAATTTTGGAAGGGCTTTTTATTTTCTAGTCCTGATAAATTAGGGGATAATCGCGTTTTGCTTTGTTGCGAACTGCTATGCCTGTTTCTACATCCTCTAGCTCATCTTTAACCGCTTTGAATACCTTGGGACTAAAAGCGGCTGCTCGACACATTTTGTACCTGACTGAGCCAACTCAAATTAAGCAATGGCGCGCTGATCCACTGTATTCGCAGACCTCGTGGCTGGTGCTGGGTGGCGGAAGTAATTTGGTAATGTCCGAATACATTGATAAAACGGTGCTGCAAGTCGGTTTGCAAGGAAAAAAATTGCTGCGCGAGGATGGTGTGGCTTGGTACGTCGCCGGTGCAGGTGGTGAAGCGTGGCATCCGTTTGTGCAATGGACGTTAGCGCAGGGCTGGGGCGGACTCGAGAATTTGTCGCTGATTCCCGGTACAGTCGGCGCTGCGCCTGTGCAAAATATTGGTGCGTATGGTATTGAGATCAAAGATGTATTTGAACAACTGACGGCGATTCATTTGCAGACGGGTGAACAGCGTGTGTTTACTTTGGGCGATTGCCAATTTGCCTATCGTGATAGCGTCTTTAAGCAGGCTGAGGCAGGGCAATGGGTCATTGTTGAGGTTGTCTTTCGCTTAGCAAAAAATCACCAAACTAAGACCCAATATGGCGATATTGAGCGTGAGTTGCTGAGTCTAAATATGGGCAATACGCCAACTGCAGTCGCACAGGCGGTCATCAGCGTAAGGCAACGAAAATTGCCCGATCCAGCGCAGATTGGTAATGCGGGTAGCTATTTCAAAAATCCGATTGTGAGCCCAGCAATCCATCAAACCGTGATGGTTGCCTATCCAAATGCAGTCGCTTACGCATTGGAGGATGGACAATACAAATTTGCTGGGGGGTGGTTGATTGAGCAAGCTGGATGGAAAGGAAAACGCTTGGGGCCCGTTGGCATGTATGAAAAACAGGCTTTAGTTTTGGTCAACCATGGTGGGGCAACTGCGGCAGATGTTTTAGCCTTGGAAAAAGCAGTTCAAGCTGATGTGCATGCGATGTTCGGAATTATACTAGAAGCTGAGCCTGTGAAATGGTAGGTATTTGACTCTAGTCATTACAAATCAATGGCTAGAGTAGAATACATCGTATTGCTTAAGCAAGTGCGCTGAGCAATTTATCGTGAATCCCGCCAAAGCCGCCATTACTCATGATCAGAATCTGATCACCACTTTGTGCGGCAGCACAGACTTCAGCAATCAAGGCATCCAATTGGGTAAAGCTCTGCGCTTTATCGCCCAAATCGGCGAGCGCCTCTGCGGGATCCCAGCCTAAATTCGCACCGAAGCAAAAGACTAAGTCAGCATCGGCCAAACTGCCTGCTAGCGCAGCCTTCATCGTACCGAGTTTCATTGTGTTGGAGCGCGGTTCAAGCACGGCCAAAATCCGTGATTGGCCCACTTTGGCGCGTAATCCAGCCACTGTCGTTGCGATAGCGGTTGGATGATGAGCAAAGTCATCGTAAACGGTGATGTTGTTCACGCAGCCTTTCACTTCCATACGGCGTTTCACGTTGGCAAATTGTCCGAGCGCTTCAATCGCCACCGCAGGCGTGACACCAACGTGGCGAGCCGCCGCGATGGAGGCAAGTGCATTGTGTGCATTGTGTTCACCCATCAATGACCAAACCAAACGACCTTGCATTTGACCTTTGAGCAGCACGTCAAAACCATCAGAATATACAGTGCCGACTTGCCAATCGGCATCGCTAGCAAAGAATTCCACTTCGCTCCAGCAACCGCGCTCTAAGACGCGTTGTAAACTGGCTTCACGGCCATTGGCAATCACTCTGCCTTGACTTGGCACCGTGCGAACGAGGTGGTGAAATTGCGTTTCAATCGCTGGTAAATCAGCAAAAATATCGGCGTGATCAAATTCAAGATTATTGAGAACGGCCGTGCGTGGGCGGTAGTGGACGAACTTACTGCGCTTATCAAAAAATGCCGTGTCGTATTCATCGGCTTCAATGACAAAAAATGGCGATGTACTGTTGGCATCTTGACGGGGTGTTTGTGGTAGGCGTGCCGACACGCCAAAGTTTTCCGGAATGCCGCCCACTAAGAAGCCAGGTGCGAGTCCAGCGTATTCTAAAATCCACGCCAACATGCCCGTCGTGGTCGTCTTGCCATGGGTACCCGCAATGGCGAGCACCCATTTATCGTGGAGGATCTGCTCACCTAGCCATTGCGGGCCAGATGTATAAGGCAGCCCTGCATTCAAAATCGCCTCCATCAGCGGCATACCCCGCTTGACGACATTACCAATGACGAACAAATCGGGTTTGAGGCTGAGTTGTTCTTCGCCAAAGCCTTCGATCAATTCGATACCGAGTGCTTCAAGTTGAGTTGACATCGGCGGGTAAACATTGGCATCGCAGCCAGTGACCGTATGGCCTGCCGCCCGTGCAAGCGCGGCAATACCACCCATGAAAGTGCCGCAGATACCAAGAATATGAATGTGCATAGAAAGTTTGACCGTATAGCAGAAAAAGAAAGACAGTTTTGTTAAATTTGGTGCTTATTTGACCAAGTACTTGCGAAATATCCACATGTCCTTACAATTGAGCCAAATAGTATAACTAACAATTAGGCTTGAATTCCATGACTATGTCCACCCCTGTGAATCCGGTGGAAATTGCCCGTATTGCTTTGAAGCGGCTCACTGAGCGCGGTTTACCACCGACACCAGACAATTACTCCCAATTTTATAATGCAATTCTAACGATCAAAGCGCCAGAAACCAAAACGGCGACCGAGATACAGTTGGCGTGGCAGGTTTTATATAAACTCGACGATGCTGTGGCCGATACGTCGGAACTGACTTCAAGTTTATTGGATAATTTGGCGGGCTCAACAGCTGTGTTTGAGCAAAAACTCGGTGATTTAAAACAAGTTCGTCAAGCCCATGCAGAAAAGAGCGTGAGCGCAGAAGAGACGCATGCCTCGCTCGAAGACATGCTCAATGTGGTAATTAGCACGACGCATAATGTGCACTCGACGGTGACGACGTCACACAGCGATTTGCAGACGATTCGTGATTCAATTCGCCATATCGAAGAAGACCTCGCGTGTAATCGTAAAGTGCTTGAGCAAGACGCGCTGACTGGTGCACTGAATCGCCAAGGTTTGGATCATTTGCTATTGCGTGAAGTGAAGCGCGCGCAGCGGATTGATGGTCGTTTAACGGCTGCGATTATTGATTTGGATGATTTCAAGCAAATTAACGATAAATTCACGCATTTAGTCGGCGATCAAGTTCTAATTCATGTGACGAATTTAACCAAAGCCGTTTTACGCGAGTCTGATATTCTGGTTCGCTACGGTGGTGAAGAGTTTTTATTGCTGCTGGTTGATACCGATATTCGTGGCGCGAGTTACGTGATTGACCGACTCAAGCTCGTTGCTGGTCGTACGCCATTTATTCATCACAATCAACGAATTGAAGTGCGTTTTTCAGCAGGGATTGCACAGCTTAAAGATGATGAAAATGGCCGCGCATTACTACTGCGTGCCGATGAAGCTTTGTACCGTGCGAAGCAGGGTGGACGCGGTAAAACAGAAATAGCAGCATAATATGCTGAAATCAACCGCCCCTTCGGGCGGTTTTTTTACGGCGTGGCATTTAGCCAGAGTGCTTGATAGCCATTGCTGAGCACTAAGCCAGCAAAGTAGAGGTAAAGCAGTGCTGATATCACGTGGCATGCTTGTTTAAAACGATTCCCCATCGTCTTACCACCTTGATGACTGGCACAAACAATGCCTAGCGTCCAAGCAATTCCACCCACAAAAAAGCCGATTAAAAACTCACTGGTACTGAGCCACGATCCGTCTGTGGCTTGCGCTATGAGTGAGCCGCCAACCGCGGCAAACCATAAAATTGACGTCGGTGACGCCATTGCTAAAATAAGGCCACGGCCAAATAAGTGATGCTTGGCGGGAAGTGGCGGATGGCTGCTTTCTGCACGCTGCACGTCTTGCAAAGCTTCACGCGCCATTTTCCATGCCAGCCAAACCAATAGCGTGCCGCCACCTAGCCATGTGATCCATTGCACGCTAGGAAACTGCAGCAGATAGCGCATTCCGAGCAAGGCCAAAACTGCGTAGATTAAGTCGCCAAAACAAGAGCCAAATCCCAACAGAAATCCGGCACGACGACCATGTTTCATGGTCAAGTCGATCATGGCCACATTGACCATGCCAATATCAAGACAGAGGGAGATAGAGAGTAAAAAACCAGTGATGAATGTTTCCATCACTGGATCTTAAGATAAAAGGTGCTTAGCTTACATTGGGGAAGTTGGCAGTTGTGATATGAAAGCTTAGTTTCGCCAAAATGCCGTCGTGAACAAAATTAAGACTGAGAATATTTCTAAACGACCTAAAAGCATCGTAAAGCTGCAAACCCAAGTTTGAAAATCAGTTAAGCCTCCGTAATTGCTGGCCGGGCCTACTTGCCCTAAGCCAGGGCCTGCATTATTGATACAGGCAATAATCGCGCTAAAACTGGAAATAAAATCCATGCCAGACAGTAAAAGCGTAAAGGTGAGCACGACGATGCTGGTGAAATACAAAAAGATAAATCCCATCACCGAGGCCAAAATATTGGTAGGAATAATCTGACCGTTAACGCGTAAAGGGTGGATGCCTTGCGGGTGCAAGAGCAGTGACATTTGCCGACCCACTTCACGGGTTTGAATGATGGTGCGAATCATCTTGATCCCACCCCCAGTTGAGCCTGCACAGGCAGTAATGCAGGAGAGCAGCAGCATCACCAAGGGCGCAAAGATAGGCCATTGGCCAAAATCAACACTGGCAAAGCCGCAGTCAGTGGCGATAGAAATCAGATTGAACGATACGTGGCGCAATGAAGTCAGAAAATCGGGATAAGTTTTTTGCCAGAGCAGGAAAAAGCTAAGCCCAATAATGCTCGTTGCAATTAACAAGAGCATCGCTTTGAATTCAGTATCGTGCCAATACACCGAGAGTTTTCGACCTGACAATGCAAAGTAATGGGTCGCAAAATTGGTCGCCGCTAGCAGCATAAACACCATCAAAATGACTTCAATGAGTGGCGAATTGAAAAATCCCACACTGGCATCGTGCGTTGAAAAACCACCTAAACACATCGCGGCAAAGGCATGGCAAACGGCGTCAAGCCAAGACATACCGCCCACCCAACGCAATAGCAAAGCACAAATCACGGTGAGACCGGCATAAATGAGCCAAAGATTTCTAGCGGTTTCATGGATGCGGGGTGTGAGTTTGCTGTCTTTAATCGGTCCAGGCGTTTCTGCTTTGAATAACTGCATACCCCCTACACCTAATAGCGGGAAGATGGCTACTGCTAATACGATGATACCCATACCCCCTAGCCAATTAAGTAAATGCCGCCATAAGTTAATCGACGCCGGTAGATGGTCTAGCCCCGTCATTACCGTTGCACCCGTGGTCGAAAGGGCAGACATCGTTTCGAAATAAGCATTGGTAAAGGACATACTGCGATCAAACAGCATGAGTGGTATCGCAGCGACAGCGGGTAGCGCTGTCCATAAGCCAACCACTAAAATGAAGCCATCACGTGGCAATAATTCACGGCGGTAATTGCGAGTGAGTAGCCAAAGCGCGGCACTGAATATTTGCAGGCCAATCAAGGCATCAATAAATGGCCACAAACCCGCATCGTTATTCCACCAAGCGACAATAATCGGCACGATGATGCTGAGCGAAAACAGCATTGAAACGCGTGCGACCACATTGACGGTGGGGAGTAGTTTTTGAGTGAGCTGCATTTAGAAAAAACCTACTGAAACGGCGAATAATTTTTCGACATCACGAATGTGGCGTTTATTGTCGATAAACAGAATGACGTGATCATCACTTTGAATCACCGTATCGTGATGGGCGATCATCACTTTATTGCCTCGAACGACAGCAGCTAAATCGGCGCCTTGCGGAAGTTTAATTTCATCAAGTTGGCGTCCCACCACTTTTGACGTATCACGCGTACCATGGGCGATCAATTCGATTGCTTCGGCCTCGCCACGCCTTAGGCTATGCACTGCGGCGATATCACCTTGGCGAACGTGAGCGAGTAGTGCGCCAATCGTCACTTGTGCCGGTGATAACGCCACGTCGATTTTACCGCCTTGTAACAAATCAACGTAGCGTGAACGATTAATGATCGAAACAACACGTCGGGCACCCATCTGTTTCGCCAGAAGTGAAGACATAATGTTGTCTTCATCATCCGAAGTCAGTGCAAGTAGTAAATCACAGCGGTCGATTTGCTCGTTTTCGAGTAGGTCCTCATCGGTGGCTTCGCCGTGCAAGACCAGTGTGTTGGGTAAATGCTCAGCCAACCAGTTGGCACGTTCTTTATTATTTTCAATCAGTTTCACTTGATAGCGTTTTTCGATTTGACGGGCAAGTCGGTAGCCGACATTGCCGCCGCCGCAAATCGTAATGCGCTTAACAGGTTTTTGATTGCTACAAAATTCAGTCACTACACGCTGAACATGCTCTGTTGCGGCGAGGAAAAATACCTCATCGCCTACTTGTAAATCTACGATGCCATCGGGTCGGATGCGTTTATTTTTCCGGTAAATTGAAACGACGCGGCATTCAATTTTGTCCAGATATAATGCCAGAGTTGCAAGATCTTTCCCGTCCATATGAGCGCCAGCTTCAACACGGGCAGCAATCATTTTGGCCTTGCCCGCAGCAAACTCTAGTACTTGCAAGGCTTCTGGTGTTTCTAGCAAACTGACCAGATAGTCGGTCACAATCTGCGCTGGGGTAATTACATGGTTGACCGCGAATCCACCTTCAGTGAATAGGCTAGGAAACTCTAAAATGTCTTGATCGCGGATACGAGCGAGGCGAGTTGGTACATTGAATAAATCATGCGCTATCTTGCAGGCAACGATATTCACTTCGTCGTAGGGTGTTACAGCAAGGAGTAGATCTGCATCTTGAATGCCAGCAGCAATCAGGGTTTTTGGATTGTTGGCTAAGCCAACCAGCGTGCGCAAATCAAGCCGATCCGCCAATGGTTTTAGTAAACTAGCATCGTTATCAACGATGGTGACGTTATAGCGTTCATGCACCAGTTGTTCGGCGACTGATGAGCCAACCCGACCCGCACCTAAAATTAAAATATTGGGCAAGATAGACCTCTCAGTAGTTTTCGCTTGCAATGAAAAATCGGCTATACGTGATAGCCGATTTCAATTTTACGCATTTCAGAAGATTATTGCTCTTCAGTTGCGCGTTGTTTACGTGGCATTTGAATGCCAAGCTGTTTGAGTTTTCGATACAAATGCGTCCGCTCTAAACCAATACGCTCCGCGACGCGGCTCATATTGCCATTAGAAAGCTCAATTTGCCGTTCGAGATAAAAACGCTCAAATTGATCTCTGGCTTCGCGCAGTGGCAAATCAAGGTCGATTTGCGGTAAAGGCATTGCTTGCGGCGCTACGCCTAAAGTCGCTTCTTGTGAGTTTGGTGAGAGCTGAGTCAGCAAACGGCTCACGGGCAAGATATCAATATCACCATCGCGCCCTGTAATTGCCAAACTTTTCACCACATTAGCCAGTTGATCAATATTGCCCGGCCATTCTTGCTGGCTGAGCAATTGCAACGCTGACTTAGAAAAACGTCGTGGGCCTAATTTATTACTGCTGACCGTTTGTGCGAGCAAAGCTTCAGCTAAAGCTGCTACATCTTCTGCATGTGCTCGCAATGGTGGAACCGCAACAATAATCTGTGTCAGCTGGCGTACTAGTTCAGGTTCGCACTGATTGATGAGCTGATCGAGCGGGCGGCTTGATGCAGTGACCAAACGAATTTTATATTTCTCAAGCTTTGGCAGCAGATTGAGTAATCCTGCTTGCGCCTTGCGGTCTAGCCAAGCAATATCCCGCACGAAGATTGTTCCGCCTGTGGCTCGATTCAAAATATCTTGTGGCGGTAAGGCGAGTTCTTCGTTCGAACTTGGCGAAATGAAAGGCGTGTTTGGACGCGTTAAATGTCGCGCACACGTTTCAAAGCCGGATCCTGGTTCGCCGGTGAGGGTAATGGGCAGGGTTTGGCTTGCAACCTGGTCAAGCGCCTCACGCAGCGAGTTGATCGCCGTGCTATTGCCGAGGCTCTGCAAACCCTGTGTCGGCTTTACCGCATTGGCGGGCTGTGAAAAAGCGCGCTTTACGGTGGCCAATAATTTTTGCAAACCAATTGGCTTTTCGAGGAAATCCAAAGCACCAATGCGGGTCGCTTCAACGGCGGTGTCGACTGTCGCATGACCTGACATCATGACGACGGGCATCGTGAGTTGGCCGTTGCGTGCCCATTCTTTGAGCAACGTCACACCATCCGTATCTGGCATCCAGATATCTAATAAAACGAGGCGGGGCTCGCCTTGGTTACGGTATTGACGTGCAGCCTCTGCATTTTCAGCGAGTGCAACGCTATACCCTTCATCCAGCAAAATTTCAGATAAAAGTTCGCGGATGCCGATTTCGTCGTCGACGATTAATATATCTTGATTAGCCACTTGTTGTTTCCTCCCAGAGCGGCAGCTCGATCCTAACGTAAGCACCGGTGGCATTACCCACCTGAACGCGTCCGTGATGTTCTTCGATGATTTTTTTCACGATCGCTAATCCCAGTCCCGTTCCTTTGGTCTTAGATGTAACATAAGGCTCAAAAACGCGGGGCAGTAGATCAGCGGGAAAGCCTTTGCCGCTATCTTCAATATAAAGACGCGCCCATTTTTCGTCTTTTTCTACCAAAAGGCAAATCCTTTGCTCTGGAGCATCGGCAATTGCATCTTGGGCATTTTGCAACAAGTTATGAATAACCTGCCGCAAATGAGTTGGATCACCATTCACCATCAATGATCCGTGTTCTTTAAAGTCGCATACGATCGGCGCTGCTTCGTAGAGGACGAGAATCTCTTTTAACAATTGCATAAAGTCGAGCGGCCGTTTTTTGCCGGATGGTTTCCTCGCATAATCGCGGAAAGCGTCAACCATTTGTTTAAGTGCAGCGACTTGCTTCACAATCGTTTGGGTGTTTCGTTTTAGAAATTCCGCGCCTGACTCATCGAGTTTGTCGACTAATTTCATTTCCATCCGCTCGGCAGAGAGCTGAATCGGTGTGAGTGGATTTTTAATTTCATGCGCTAGACGTCGCGCCACTTCACCCCATGCGGCATCACGTTGGGCGGATAGTAGCTCAGTGATGTCATCAAAAACCATGACGTAGCCATGTAAATCTTCGCTGCCATCAATTTTTTGCGTCAGCCGAGTACCACGCACTAAGAGAACGCGTTTTTCTGCATCCAGCTCGATTTGCCGTTGCCAAATCTCATCATCGGATAAAAAACCATGGATGGTGTGCGCAAAAAATGCCGTTAGACTTGGATAGGCTTCATTCCATTGCGAGAGCGGTAAAGTACCGATTCGGTTAGGGTCTAAGCCTAAAATGCGTAATGCACTGTGGTTGGCCGACTGTAAATGCCAATCTTCATCGAGCGATAAAACCCCTGCAGAGAGCGAGCCTAAAATCGCTTCTACGTAAGCCTTGGCTTCTGCTTGTTCGGCTTGGTTTTGCTCCAAGGTATCCCGCGCATCTGAAAGTTGGCGCGTCATCCGATTAAATGAGTGCGTCAAAATCCCTAGCTCGTCTCTGCTTATAACCGGATGCTGTTGGGTAAAGTCGCCTTGTGCCACGGCACGTGTTCCTGCCGCAAGTACGGATAGTGGCGCAGCGAGTTTGTCCGAGAGGTAAATGGCTAGCGCTAATGCGCCTAAAAGAGCCATTGTCAGGGCCATAGTCAGCGTTAAGCTAAATATGAGTTTTAAACCTGCTCTTGATTGCGACAGCTGCTTGTATTCACTTCTCACTTGTTCAACTAACTCGGCATCTTGTGCTAGTTGCCGCGGTACAGGTTGTATCAGTTGGAGTAATTTGACTCGATTAGAGAGCTCGCTGCCTGGCAATTGAACAATAACGCGCATGATTAATCCATGCTCAGCATCGCTTTCGATGGCTTTATAGTTACTCCGCTCGGCTTCGCTAATGATTTTACGATCCGGCAGGTTTGGCATTAAACCTGCATACTCATTGCCAATATGGGCATGAACTTGGCTATTTTTGTCAAACAGTGTGATTTCTTGTACGCCGGTTTGGTCGCGTAGTTTTGAAAGTCGCTCTAGCAGCACACTCATGCTGTTGTCGTGAATGTCCCAAGCGATGACATTCGCTTTGCGCTGAAGATCATTGAGTTGGTAGTCGATGGCATTACGGCCTAAATTTAGCCCACGATCCAATGCATTATCAACTCGAACGTCAAACCAAGTTTCGACTGAACGATTTAAAAACTGCACTGAGAGCGTGTAGACCAAGGCACCCGGCAAAATGGCGACTAAAGAAAACATCAACACCATGCGGATGGTGAGGCGAGAGCCAAAAACTTTGCTTTTGACGCGTTTCAATAGTTGAGCAAGACGAGAGCCTACTAGTATCGCAAGGGCTAATAGTAAAATGCCATTGAGTGTGAGGATGAGTTTGTAATACTCGGAGAGTGTCGAAGCATTACCTGATGCAGAAGCGAGTAAAAAGAGTAGGAGCGTTCCTAGGATGCCAAGGAAAACGAGCAGCTTTTTCATTGTATCGCCTCTGCTGCGCTTGGCGTGCTGCGTTGTAATTCTTGCCAGCCTGAATCAAGTTGCCAATCCGCATCGCCTAAGGCGGTCAGTTGGTAAGACTTTGGTAACTGGGTGTGATCAAGGCGAAAACGAATTTTTCCAGCAAAATCTTCCGGAGAAATATTGCTTCCATCCAATACGGACCAGTTTTTTAGAATCGCCAACGCAAGAAGGGCTTCTTCTGCGGTATTAAAATTTCGGCTTAAGCCATTGGTATTTAATCGATACTGGCGAGTGAGCGGTTGATAGCTTAAACGGTAGGTGATGCTGGCATTGGGGGTGAAGCCATCCGCCATACTGCGGTACCAAGAATAGATTAAAGGTCGTGTGAGCTTAAAATCATAGGTAAATGGTAGAGATAAGCCATTTTTGAGGGCGGTTTCAATTTCTGGTGACAGCACTACGGTATAACGAGCAGAAAGTTCAATTCTGTTGCTGCTAAATTCAACGTCGGACTTGAGGGTTTTGATGCTGCCGGCATGCACATAAAATGTGCATAGCAGCAGCAAAGTAGCAACGAGATGTTGCCAATTACGTTTTTGAAAAAAGTGCGTAATAAAAACCATCATGTTCCGCAGTGGGTAAAAGCTGGCCATCTATTGATTGGCCATGAGGCAATGCTTGGTCCGGTAAATCTACTCGCTTTGCATCAGGATGCCGCTGTGCAAAGGCTTCTGCTGAAGCCGCATTTTCTACAGGGAAAACAGAGCATGTAGCGTACAGTAGTTGGCCTTTTGGCGCTACGAGCGGCCATAAAGCGTCGAGCATTTTGGCTTGTTGCTTGGCAAATTTGGCGATGTCTTCATTCCGGCGTAACCACTTGATGTCAGGATGGCGCCGAGTAACGCCAGTTGCTGAGCAAGGCACGTCAGCTAGGATTCGGTCGTATTGTTGACCATCCCACCACGTGCTTGGCTCGGCAGCATCACCAAGTAGCAAGGTTGCTGATTTATTTAGGCGTTTTAGGTTATCTTCTACGCGTTTTAGGCGGCTTGCATCGTTGTCGAGCGCAGTTAACCGTACAATAGCCAACTCTAAAATATGCCCAGTTTTGCCGCCAGGTGCTGCGCAAGCATCGAGCACAGATACTCCATCTTTCAGGTCTAGTAACTTTGCTGCGGCTTGTGCACCCCAATCTTGTACTGAAACCCACCCGTCGAAAAAGTGTGGTAAAAAATCAACACTTGTAGGGCGGTTGATACAAATAGCCGTGTCATCAAGTGCTTTGGCTGCGATGTCAGCTTCATTCAATAAGGCAAGATAGGCATCAACGGTGGTGTGCTGAGGATTGATGCGCAAGGTCATCGGTGGGTGCTGATTGTTGGCTTCAAGTATGCTCATCCATTGCTCTGGATACGCCGATTTCATCGTTTTTATCCACCAAGCAGGGTGCGAATATTGCCCCACTTCACTGACTTGGGCGCGACGCACTAATTCGTCTTTGCCACGTAAAAAGCTACGTAGTACGCCATTAACAAGGCCTTTACCAAAGCCGCTGCCGGTTTGTGCCGCGACCTTTACTGCGTGGTCGACAATGGTGTGTGGCGCCGTGCGTGAGAATTGCAATTGGTAAAGACTGATCAGCAAGAGGGATTTGAGTTCGGCTTCGTGCAAGGGGCTGCGCAACAGTTGTTTTAAAATCCCTTCCAATAGACCAAGTTGGCGCAAAGTGCCATAGCTAATATCCTGAATTGCGCCACGTTGACCTGATTCAAGTGCCGGATTGCTTCTCCAAACGGCATTGAGCGCTTCAGTTAGGTTTTTGCCGGCTAAAACCTGTGACACAGTTTGGCCGGCTAATTTTTGTGTTAAAAACATAGTTATTTCATCCAAATAATGAGCCCGACCAAAAGTCGGGCTTTGAAGTATTGATCTATAAGCTTTATTTTAATTGGGCTTCAGTGAAATACATGCGCTTAATTTTGCCGTGGAAAGCCCATGCTTCTGAGGCGTGCTACGCGTTCTTCGGTGCGTGGGTGAGTACGAAATAAATCCTGTAAGCCGCCACGGTGCAAAGGATTGATGATCATCATTTGCGCTGTGGCGGGATGCGATTCAGCGGTATGAAGTGGAATGCCGCGGGCAAAAGACTCTATTTTGAGTAGTGCATCAGCTAGTGCTGCTGGATCACCAGAGATGCGCGCACCACCTGCATCAGCTTCAAATTCACGTGAGCGCGAAATGGCCATTTGAATGACGCTGGCGGCGAGTGGGGCAAGTAGCGCCAAAGCAATTCGCGCAATCGGGTTCATGCTATTTCCGTTGCTGTCACGCCCGCCAAAAAACATCGCAAAGTTGGCGAGTGCCGAAATCGCGCCCGCCATCGTGGCAGAAATCGTTGAAATCAGAATATCTCGGTGTTGAACATGCGCCAATTCGTGCGCCATGACGCCACGTAGCTCGCGATAAGACAGAACACGCATAATGCCGGTTGTTGCAGCTACGGCGGCGTTCTCTGGATTGCGCCCGGTGGCAAAAGCGTTGGGTTGGTCTTCATCGATTACATAGACTTTGGGCATCGGCAAGCCCGCGTTGCGGGCCAGTTCTTCGACCATGCCGTAAAGCTCGGGGGCGGAACGTGCATCAACTTGATGCGCGTTATACATCTTGAGTACCATTTTGTCGGAGTTCCAGTAGGCAAAAATATTCATGCCGCCGCCAAAAACGAGCGCCATCAGCATGCCACTTTGTCCGCCGAGCATGCCACCCATCACCATGAACAAAGCCAAGATCGCTGCCATGAGTAGCGTGGTTTTAAACCAATTATCCATTTTGCGGTCGCCTTACTTTGTATACAAACTAAGATTTAAGCGCTGATATCAAATTGCATGCCGATTTCAAGCGGTGAACCTGCCAAAAAAGCGGTGGTGCTGAGACGTTTTCCACCTGATTTTTGTAGCTCAGTAATGCGCAATGCGCCGTTGCCGCAGGCGACAGTGATGGCTTCTTTATCAATAGCAATGATTGTGCCTGCCGTTCCACTATCTTGTACTGGGGTGGCGCCCCATATTTTAATCATGCTGCCATTTAAAGCAGATTGCGCGCTAGGGAAGGGGTTGAAGGCCCGAATTTTTAAATCGAGCTGTGTTGCACTCTCTGACCAGTCGATCTGCGCTTCTTCTTTATTCAACTTTTCTGCGTAAGTTACGCCATCTTTGGGTTGAACTTGGCGTGGCAACTCGCTCAAATTAGCGAGTGCTTGCACAGTCGCTTGTGCGCCTTGTGCAGCTAATTTGTCGTGCAATGTTTGTGCATTGTCTTGCGCAGTGATTGGTGTGGTGTGAATCGATAGCATGTCGCCTGTGTCGAGACCTGCATCCATCTGCATGATGGTAATACCGGTGACTGAATCACCAGCCAAAATGGCGCGTTGAATTGGTGCCGCACCACGCCAGCGTGGTAATAGCGAAGCATGAATATTGAGGCAGCCAAGTCGCGGCAAGTCTAAAACAACTTGCGGGAGTATTATCCCGTAGGCGGCGACAACCATGGCGTCTGCATCAATACCCATGAGAGGTGCTTGTTGCTCAGTAGTCCGAAGTTTTTCTGGTTGGTAGATCGGCAAGTTTTGCTCAAGTGCGACCATTTTGACCGCCGAAGGGGTGAGCTTCATGCCGCGACCGCTCGGACGATCTGGTTGGGTCAATACCAACACAATCTCATGGCCAGCACTGATCAAAGCATTGAGGGCTTCAGCAGCAAAATCGGGCGTACCTGCAAAAATAATTTTCATTGATCTGTATTGTTAAATAGAGTGGAATGGGTGAGCTGATTATGCCGTCTCTGACGGCTGATCAGCTTAATAACTCCAAAGCCGCTGTTAGTACTGGAAATAAATCACAACGGCTTTGAGTAGCGATTACATGGTTTTTTTCTGGTTTTTTTTGATTTTTTGCACAATGCGGTTGAGCTTGAGTCTAGAGAGCTTTTCGACAAAAATTTTGCCGTCTAAGTGATCCATCTCATGCTGAATGCAGATAGCGAGTAAACCGTCGGCATGTAGCGTGATCGGTTTGCCATGACGATCAAGGGCTTTCAAGCTCAACGTTTCGGCGCGCTCAACCTCTTCATAAATGCCAGGAACTGACAAGCAACCTTCTTCATAGGTAGTATGACCGTCGGCATTTATAATTTCTGGGTTGATCAAAACAAGTAGGTCGTTTTTATCTTCCGAAATGTCTATAACGATTAGACGTTGGTGAAAGTCTACTTGCGATGCGGCCAAGCCAATACCTGGCGCGGCGTACATGGTTTCTGCCATGTCATCGATTTGACGTTGAAGGACTGTGTCAAAAACAGTCACAAGCTGCGCAATTGTGTGTAAGCGCTCGTCGGGATAGTGCAGAATGTTTAAAATTGCCATGTTTGCTTGCTAGACCAAAAGTTTATATGCAGAATTAATAATACATAATCTATAGATTATATTATATTGGATATGGGTTGATTTGGTTGCTAAATCAAGCCTCTATTTGATGAACTTCTTTTGAATTTTGCCTGCAGGTTGAAAATCTGCAAGAACTGGGCTCAAATTATTATGCGCAAATCCATTATCTCTTTGCTTGTCGTTGCTGGTTTTATGTCCGAACCGCTGCTGGCTGATGAACTAAAACTCGCTAAGAACGCCCCTGATCGTTACGTTGTCGTGAAGGGCGATACCTTATGGGGGATCTCAGGTAAGTTTTTAAGCCAGCCTTGGCGCTGGCCAGAGATTTGGCAGCTCAATAAAGAAGAGATTAAAAATCCGCATTGGATTTACCCAGGTGATGTGATTGTACTTGATACTTCAAGTGGCCAACCGCGATTAAAACTACTCAAAAATCAAAAACTGGATGGCCGTGGTGGGAATGGCAAGCTAAGCCCAAGAATTCGTGAGACGCCTTTGTCTAACGATGCGGTTACTAGTATCCCACACAGATCGATTGAGCCTTTCCTATCTAAGCCGCTAGTAATGAGTGTGGAAGACTTTACTGCCGCGCCACGCATTGCCGCTGGTCCTGATAATCGCTTATTGTTTGGCCCTGGCGAGCAAATTTATTCAGTAGAATTTGTTGGTGCAGAGGAAGGCGAGACTTGGCAAGCATTCCGCAAAGGTAAGCAACTAACTAATCCCGATGATCCAAAAGAAGTAATTGGGATTGAGGTGAATTACCTAGGTGATATTCGGGTTAAGCGAGAAGGTGATGTTGCAACTTTAGTGGTCGTAAATAGCCGTGAAGAAATCACAGTTGGTGATCGCCTGATACGTGCTCCTGAAAAACCATTCATTAATTATGTGCCTCATTTACCTTCGCAGGACATCTCTGGAAAAGTGATATCAACTTATGGTGGCGTCACTGAAGTTGGCTCATTAATGACTGTGGTGCTTAATAGAGGTGCACTTGATGGCGTGGATATGGGGACGGTCTTGTTTTCATATAAAGCGCCACGAGAAATCAAAAAAGAGCTGAGTTCTGAACCGACTCGATTCACTCCACCTATCAAGAGTGGCAATTTATTCGTATACCGCGTGTTTCCAAAAGTTTCGTATGCGCTAGTGATGGATAGCACCTTGCCAGTCAATGTCGGTGACGAAGCTAAAGCAGAGGCTGCTGTTGCGGCAGAATAAATTTGCTTGATGCTGATTTAGAGAGTTGGCTACGATTATCCCTAGTTTCAGGCTTAGGGGTTCGTAGCCAATTGCTTTTATTACGCACCTTTGGTGAGCCTGCAGCAATTTTTTCTGCATCTAGAGCAGAACTGAAGGGCTTGGTCTCTCCTGCATTGATCGATGGCATTTTGCATGCGGCACACAACCATGATTTTCCTGAGCGCCAAGTAACAGCAGATTGGCTTGAGAGCGAAAATCACGCTTTACTCACGCTGGATGATCCGTCTTATCCCTCTCAATTATTGTCTTTACCTGACCCACCACCGCTTTTGTACGCCAAAGGCAACTTGAAATTACTGAAAAAGCCCGCACTCAGTATTGTAGGAAGTCGCAATTCAACACCGCAAGGTGTCAGTAATGCTGAGGCGTTTGCTCTGCATTTGTCCAATGGTGGTATGTGTATTGTGAGTGGTTTAGCCAGTGGCATCGATGCCGCTGCCCACCGAGGTGGTTTACTCGGTAGTGGCTCAAGCATCGCGGTGATCGGAACTGGGATAGATCGTATTTATCCTGCGAGTAATCGAGATTTAGCGCATCAGCTAGCAAAAGAGGGATTGATTTTATCGGAGTTTGCGCTCGGTTCGCCGCCAATTGCGGGGCACTTTCCACAACGAAACCGAATTATTGCTGCGCTGGGGCTGGGCTGCCTGGTGGTCGAGGCGGCTCTGGGTAGTGGCTCATTGATCACTGCGCGACAGGCGGTCGATATTGGCCGCGAAGTTTTTGCTATTCCAGGCTCTATTCATTCGCCCGTTGCCAAAGGCTGCCATGCACTGATTAAAAATGGTGCCAAGTTGGTTGAATCGGCCGATGATATTTTGGCTGAGTTGTGTTTTGGTAATGATTTATTTTCGACTTTAAAGCAAGTAGAAGAAACTACGACCGTGCATGAGTCTGACTCGTCGTTTTTAGATCAATTGGGTTGGGATCCGATTGATCTAGAGACATTAATTGAGCGGACTAGCTTGACGAATTCCGCGCTGTGCGAGATTCTGTTGGGTTTGGAATTAGAAGGGAAGCTGGCTTCTTTGCCTGGCGGACGCTATCAACGCATTGGCGGTGGGGGTTAAATTAGATTATGTTAGAAGTCCTTGCTTACCTTTTTGAGCAGTTTTACAACGCAGATGGCTTGCCGGATATGTCTCAGTTGGCCAAAAAATTATCTTTGGCGGGCTTTGAGGGAGAAGATATCCATGATGCTTTGACATGGTTATCTGAATTGAAACAAATAGATGTTGCCCCATACCAATTGCTAGATACAAAAGAATTGGGGTTTCGCTCTTTGCATCCTATTGAGTTGGAGCGCTTGACTGAAGAGGCGGCTATCTTTTTGCATGCATTAGATGCCACTCGGGTACTTAGTGCGGGTGAGCGCGAATTAGTATTAGATCGACTTTGGCGTGAACCTGACGGTGAAGTCGCGCTAGAGCGAATCAAATTAATAGTTTTAATGGTGATTTGGCAAAAACGCGATGCGTTGACCAATCTACTTATCGAGGAGTTGTTGTTTGGTCGTGAAGGTTTTGCCTTACATTAAGGCTCGCTGCACCACACACTCCAGTTTTCGAATCTTTGCTGCCTTGGGGAACCATGCCGGCCAATCTCTTAATCGTTGAGTCGCCTTCGAAAGCGAAAACTCTGCAAAAATATTTAGGTAAAGACTTTCAAATTCTTGCCTCCTATGGTCACGTCCGTGGATTAGTTCGTAAATCGGGCTCGGTTGACCCTGAAAAAGACTTCAAAATGAAGTATCAGGTCATCGAAAAAAACAAAAAGCATGTGGATGCGATTTGCGATGCAGTTGAAGCTGCTGACCACGTTTATCTCGCATCCGATCCGGACCGCGAAGGTGAGGCCATTTCTTGGCACATCATGGAAATTCTTAAGGCGAAAAAATTAATCAGGCCCGATAAAACGTTTAAACGAGTTGTGTTTCACGAAATTACCGAGACCGCAGTGTTGCACGCGGTCGCTAACCCGCGCGATATCGATTTCAATTTGGTGAACGCGCAGCAAGCGCGTAGCGCACTTGATTATTTGGTAGGCTTTAATTTGTCGCCATTGCTTTGGCGAAAAGTGCGAACCGGTTTGTCTGCGGGGCGGGTACAAAGCCCGGCGCTGCGCTTAATCTGCGAGCGCGAGATCGAGATTCGTGCTTTTAATCCGCAAGAATATTGGTCGATTCATCTCGATACCAAAAAAGGCCGAAGTAAAGTTGCAGCTAAGCTCACCACGTGGCAAGGCAAAAAACTCGACCAATTTGATATTCCCAATGAAGCTGAACAAACCACCATCTTAAACGGCTTGGCCGGCAAAGATGCTGTAGTCCACTCGGTTGAAAAGAAAAAGAAATCCCGCAGCCCAGCTGCGCCATTTACTACGTCGACTTTGCAGCAAGAAGCCGTGCGTAAACTCGGATTTACCACTGATCGTGCCATGCGCACAGCGCAGCAGCTTTACGAGGGTATTAATCTCGGCGGTGAAACAGTCGGCTTGATCACCTATATGCGTACCGATTCGGTCGCTTTATCGAATGATGCCTTGGCAGAAATTCGTGGCTATATTAGTGAGCATTTTGAGAAAGAGTACCTGCCAAAAGATGCGATAGCTTATAAAAATAAAGCTAAAAATGCGCAAGAAGCGCATGAAGCGGTACGCCCAACATCGATTCATCGCACGCCAGAATCAGTCAAAACATTCTTGTCGCCTGAGCAGTTTAAGCTGTATCAAATGATTTGGAAGCGCACGCTATCCTGTCAGATGACCTCGGCCAAGTTTGATACCGTTGCTGTGGATATTGCAGTGGGCAGTCCAGAAAACTTGTTTCGTGCCACGGGGCAAACTTTAGTGTTCCCTGGTTTTATCGCCGTGTATCAAGAAGATGCGGATGATGTGGATGACGATGAAGATGAAGCACGTCTGCCAGTAATGACCGAAGGCGATGCGCTGCCAGTCGAAAAAATCTTCGGCGAGCAACATTTTACACAGCCACCACCGCGTTTTACCGAGGCGAGTTTGGTGAAATCGCTCGAAGAGTTCGGCATTGGTCGACCTTCTACCTACGCATCGATTATTTTCACGTTGAAAGATCGTGAATATGTCATTTTGGACAAAAAACGCTTCACACCGACCGATACCGGTGAAGTCGTGAATAAGTTTTTGTCTGAGCATTTTACGCAGTATGTAGATTACAATTTCACTGCGAAATTGGAAGACAAACTCGATGAAATTTCGAATGGTAGCCGTGAGTGGATCCCGGTTCTGGATGAGTTCTGGCTTAAATTTCACAAGCAAGTTGAAGAAAAACAAGCGCTTTCGCGGGCAGAAGCAACGCATGAAGCGATGGATGAAGACTGCCCGAAATGTGGCAAGCACAAACTATCAATTCGCTTGGGTCGCCGCGGTCGTTTTATTAGTTGCAGTTCTTATCCAGAGTGCGATTACACGCGTAATATTGGCGATGATCCTAATGCTGCGCCGCTTGAGCCTGAAGTCGTTCCTGATCGGACGTGCCCGAAATGCGAGTCACCGCTGCATATCAAGCTAGGTCGTTATGGCAAGTTTATTGGTTGCTCGGCTTATCCAAAGTGCAAGCACATTGAGCCTTTAGAAAAACCGAAAGACACGGGGATTGAATGTCCGGAGTGCCATAAAGGCAGCCTGATTGAGCGTAAGAGCCGTTACGGTAAATTGTTCTATTCATGCAATACCTATCCAGATTGCAAATACGCAACGTGGAATCCTCCGGTCGCTGAGGCTTGTCCGCAATGCAAATGGCCGATTATGACGATTAAAGTCACTAAACGCCGTGGGACGGAAAAAGTTTGTCCGCAAAAAGAATGCGGTTACAGTGAAGTATTAATACCGCCGCCGGAAAAAGAAGCAAAATAAGCTTAACGGGAATCGAATCGGTTCCCGTTTTTCGTTGCTAGTTTTAAAACTAACATGAATGTTACGCGGGGCTGTTGTGCTACCAGAGAATATTTCTTCTAACTCAAAGCAATTCCACATGCATGAGGCTTTGGCGCTCTATCAAACCTATTTTGATGCGTTTGATAATGTGGTGAGTTTGCTGGCGAACGCTGAAGATCCAGAGTCAATTTTGGAGATGTTGCGCACGCTCGCAGAAGCATCGCACAGCAGCATGTCGGGTTTGTATTTGAATGAGGCGGACGGGAAGATCGCGCGCTTGGTGGCTGCATGGCGTGATGAAGAGTGCCATTTGGCAAAAAATACCCCCCAGCCGTTTGTGTCTCTAGAGTACGAGCAATATCCTTTACTGGCCGATACCCTTGCCGTGGGTATGATTCTAAATCGATCTTTGCTTGAACTACCTTTAGCGGAACAAATGCTATTGGCGCAAGTGGGAGTTCGACAATTACTCTGTATTCCTTTGCTGGATAACGGCCATTTATTTGGGTTTCTGATTTTTTTAAATGATGATGAGCGGCAGCAGCGAGAAAGCACTGAGTTGCGTTTATTGTCGATGTTAGCCAACCACGTTGCACAGGCTTTGCTTAAAGCCAAGGTGGAAGCTGAATCTTTAGCGAATCAACAGCGTTTACGCGCCCTAGTGGGCGGAACGCAAGACATGGTTTTTGAGTTAGAGCCGAATGGTGTCATTTGCCAAGTTTGGTCAGGGCACCCCAGCTTACCGCCAGTAGAAACGATTTTAGGCCGACCACTCACAGTGGCGCTGCCTTTTGAATTAGCCAGTGAGTTAGTTCATCGCTTGCCCAAATTATTGGCTGGACAGGCCAGTATGCAGTTTCACTGCACGTTGAGCATGGAGAATATTTGTTTTCTGGTTCGTCTGCAGCCAGTGAGCGCGGGTAGTAAATTGCATGCGGTGGTCTTAATGCAAGACGTGACGGTATTGATGCAGGACGCCGCTCGTAAAAAGACCATGCTTGATACGCTGAATCTGCTCGAAGAGGCGATTGTTGATTTATCACCTGCGGGGCATTTAACTGAAACAACGGCGGTGTGGCCACGCTTGCGTGGCATCGATCCACGCAACTTAAGCCAAGACCTAGGTCGGTCTTTATTGTCTTGGGTTTATCCTGAGGATAATGCCCTCGTCGGCGGCATCATTGCCCAAATGGTCAAAACGGCAGAAGCATCCACAGTGCGTTTTCGTTTGATGCGTGAAGACGGTGAGTTCGTTTGGGTTGAAGCTCGCTTAATTGCCCACAAAGGGGCGGATGGCAAGGTGGCGGGTTTGCGTGGCGTGCTGCGTGATGTCACCGTGGCCCATTTGAATGAACAGCATATTACTCAATTGGCTTTGTACGATGGCCTGACTAATTTACCCAATCGCTTATTGCTCGACGATGAACTGCACCGTGCTATTGATCAAGCGCGGGTCCAAAATTGCAAAGTAGGCCTTGGTTTTATCGATTTGGATCATTTCAAACAGATCAATGATGCATTTGGGCATAAAACGGGTGATGAACTTTTGGTGAGTTTATCTAAGCGCCTTAAAGCGGTCTTGCCCGAAGAGGCTGTGTTGGCGCGCTGGGGTGGTGATGAATTTATTGCCCTAATCCCTAACCTGACTGATATCAATCAGCTCAAACAAATCGCCGAACAGCTTCGTGGCGCTGCTCGCGAGTCAATTAGCGTCAATGGCATGGAAACGCAGCCGACGATTTCGGTGGGTTTTGCTATGTATCCCGACAACGCAGAGAGTGGCGAAGAGCTACTGTCCGCAGCTGATCACACCATGTATCACGCGAAGCATGCGGGGCGGAACAATGCCTGTTTCTACAGCGATATTGTTCATTTGAAAGCACTGGGTCGTGAACATGTCGCGATACAGTCGCGCTTGTCGAGTGCGATTAAGCATGGTGGTCTGCAGGTTTTTTACCAGCCGATTGTTAATTCCCGTACTGGTGAAGTGATTGCGGTTGAGGCTTTGGCACGCTGGTTGGACGATAAAAGCGGCTGGATTAGCCCGGAATTATTTATTCCGATGGCGGAGAAAGTCGGGCTGATTCAAGAGCTGTCTGAGCAAATCATGTTGATCGCGTTTGCCAAATTGCGAGACTGGCGTGATAGCGGTTTAGCGCAAAAAGTGATGATCAATATTTCACGCAGCCAGTTGTTTCTACCTAATTTTGTCTCTCAATTGGTGGAACGACTCAGCCAATTCCGCTTGCGTCCTTCCGACATTATTTTAGAAATCACCGAAAGCGTGGCTTTAACAGATTATTCGCGGCAGATGCGGCATTTGCGGCAATTGCGTCTAGCTGGATTTGAATTGGCGATTGATGACTTTGGTACGGGTTATTCTTCGCTCTCGCAATTACATGAAATGCCAGCGAAAATGTTGAAAGTTGATGTCTCTTTTGCTCAGCGCTTGCATACGGAGGAAGGGCGGCGAGTCATGCAGGCCATCGCACAAATGGCGCAAGGCTTGCAGTTGGACTTAGTGATCGAGGGTGTTGAAAACCTTGAAACTGCACGCTTTTTGCAAGGACTTGGCGTGAACTATATGCAAGGCTTTTATTTCAGTGAAGCTGTGCCTGCTGGTGTAGCCGAGTTATGGATGCGCTTGGGTTTAATGGCGAAGATGTGATTGAGGTATTGCTTTCTAGCCATTGTTCTTAATGGTATTTATAGATATACCCCTTCAATAAAAAAGATGACCTAGCGTCATCTTTTTTATTATGTAAATCAAACTCGCTGACTTATTGGTGCATAGGCGCCAAAATTTGGCGCAAGAATTGTTTAGCGCGATCAGATTGTGGATTGGTAAAGAAACTCTCTGGCATGGTGTCTTCAATGATTTCACCGTGATCAAGAAAAATAACACGATCCGCTACTTCGCGGGCAAAGCCCATTTCGTGGGTGACCACCATCATCGTCATGCCTGACTCTGCCAGTTGCTTCATCACGCTGAGC
The DNA here is from genome assembly GCA_963508915.1 of uncultured Deefgea sp. Classification (GTDB taxonomy): domain Bacteria; phylum Pseudomonadota; class Gammaproteobacteria; order Burkholderiales; family Chitinibacteraceae; genus Deefgea. The sequence continues at coordinate 81,945 of CAUOZE010000001.1, read as the reverse complement.
ACTTCACCGACCATCTCTGGATCGAGTGCGCTAGTTGGTTCATCAAACAGCATGACACGTGGGTTCATTGCTAAACCACGTGCGATCGCCACCCGCTGCTGCTGACCGCCCGACAGATTGCTAGGGTAAGCATCTTTTTTATTGGCCAAACCCACGCGCTCAAGTAGTTCGAGTGCTTGTTTTTTTGCTTCGGCAGGCGCGATTTTTTTAACGTTGATCGGTGCTAAGGTAATGTTCTCAAGGACCGACAAATGCGGGTACAAGTTGAAATGCTGAAAGACGAAACCGACTTCTTCACGCAATTTATTGATATTGGTTTTGGTGCTATTGGCTTGAATCCCATCGACCCAAATTTCGCCATCATTAATTGCTTCAAGCTGATTAATGGTACGAATGAGCGTTGATTTTCCCGATCCTGATGGTCCACAAACGACTACAACTTCACCTTGTTTCACCTCAAGATTGAGATTTTTTAAAACATGGTGGTCGCGGCCATACCATTTATTGACGTTTTGGAAGCGAATCATGGTCACATCAGCATTCATTAGTAAGCCTGTTATTTTGTGTGGAGAATGAACATCAGCCTAGCGGGGAAATCCCTAGGGTCTATTTAAGATCGTCAACAGACCCTAACTCGCTAATGCATTACTAAGTGCAACGTATTGCGCCACGGTGACATTTTCTGGTCGGCAGCTTGGATCAATGCCGAGATCGGCCAGCACTTGATCATTGGCGATGCCTTTCAAGTTGTTGCGCAGCGTTTTTCTACGTTGAGCAAAAGCCGCCAAAACGAGTTTACGCAAGTGGTCTTCATTTTTTGCTGGGTAAGGCAAGACATCGTAGGGCACCATACGCACAACGGCGGAATCGACTTTCGGTGGCGGATCAAAAGATTCTGGTGGTACATCGATGATGTGATCCATCAAGTAGCGGTACTGCAGCATGATGGAGAGACGGCCGTAATCGGTGGTGCTTGGCTCTGCGACCATGCGCTCGACGACTTCTTTTTGCAGCATGAAGTGCATGTCGTAAATGACATCAGCAAAGGTCGCTAGATGGAATAATAAAGGCGTTGAAATATTGTATGGTAGATTGCCGACTAATTTGATGCGACCTCCCGGTGCAATTTCACGAGCAAGCGCGCCAAAATCAAAATTCAGCGCATCCGCGTTGTGAATCACAAGGCGCTCGGGCGGATAAATACCAGATAAATGGCTGACAATATCGCGGTCAATTTCAACGACATTGAGCTGCGGTACCCGCGCTAATAGTGGTGTCGTGAGCGCGGCAAGGCCGGGACCAATTTCAACGATGACATCGGCTGCTTGCGGGTCAACTGCATTGATAATGCCGGCAATGACGCCTTGGTCTTGTAAAAAGTTTTGCCCAAAGCGTTTACGGGGAATGTGTGCCATGAAAATCCTGGTTCTCAAAGAGAATAAATAAAGCGAGTGATTTCGCTACTGTAAAGCAGTCACGCCGCGTGCTTTTTCCATTGGTCGATTGGAAACACAACGTAGCGGCGCGGGTTTAGGTGTGTGCGGCGAGTGTGGCAGCTAATTGCGTGGCGGAGATAAGGCTGCCAACTTCGGCTTGGCCGGTGCCAGCTAAATCCAATGCGGTGCCATGATCGACTGAGGTGCGAATAATTGGCAAACCTAAAGTGATATTGATGCCCGCACCAAAGGTGGCAAATTTTAAAACGGGCAAACCTTGGTCGTGATACATCGCCAGCACGGCATCGCCTTGTGCCAAAATCGGTGGATTAAATAAGGTGTCGGCAGGAAGTGGTCCGATCAATTGCATGCCTTGAGCGCGCAATTGATTGAGCACTGGAATGATGACGTCGATTTCTTCCCGCCCCATATGGCCACTTTCACCCGCGTGCGGATTAAGCCCAGCGACAATGATTTTGGGATTGGCCAAGCCAAATTGTTGCTGCAGGTCTTGATGCAAAATTCTTAATGTGGTCTCTAGTGATTCTGCTGTGATGGCATTGGCAACGTCTTTGAGTGGCAGATGTGTGGTTGCTAATGCTACGCGCATCATTTTCTGCTCGTGGCCGTATTGCCCCGCCAGCATCATGACTACTTGCTGGGTATTAGTTCGCTCGGCAAGATATTCGGTGTGCCCAGAGAAATACCCACCCAGCTTGGCATCGTTGATGACGCCTTTATGCAATGGCGCGGTCACCATGGCGCCAAATTCACCGCTGACACAGCCATCAATTGCTCGGTCCAGCAAGGCGAGTACATAGGCGGCATTTTTTGGATTCAATTCGCCCGCCACGCAAGGCGCGCCCATAGCTATATCTAAAACGGAAATTAGCGCATCGCAGCCTACTTCATAATCAGGCCATGCCGCTACATCGGCGGCACTCACGCCAACACAGTCCGCGCGCTCAATTAATAATTGGCGATCAGCCAATAAAACAATCGGATTGCGTATATTGCTCTGAGCTAATTGAATCGATAGCTCTGGGCCAATACCTGCAGGTTCGCCAGTGGTGATCGCCAATGGTTTTTGCATTATTCGTCCTTCAGGCGGATTTCAATGTGCGCGCGATCACGCAGTTGACGAATCCAGTCATCGTATTGCTCTTCCGCTTTACGCTGTTTTAATTCACTGCGAATTTTAAAACGAGCACGCTCTAGGGTAACGTCTTGTTTACGACGTCCATCAATGCGGATTAGGTGAAAGCCAAATGGGCTTTGGATTACCGTGCTAATTTCACCGATTTTGAGTGCGTTCATTGATTTTTCAAATTCGGGTACGGTTTCTCCTGGATTGAGCCAACCTAAATCGCCACCTTTGGGCGCTGTTGCATCATCAGAAAACGCTTTGGCAAGGTCTTCAAATTTTTCGCCATTAACGAGGCGAATACGAAGTTGGCTTAGCTTTTGTTTCGCATCGGTAGTTGAGGTAATCTCATTGCTGCGAATCAGAATGTGGCGCGCATTGGTTTGCTCAACCACGACTTGTTCCTGCTGGCTACGTTTGTCGAGTAATTTGAAAATATGAAAACCAGCAGGGCTGCGCACGATATCAGTTAGACCGCCAGCCTCTAGCTTCTCAAGTAGTGAAGTAAATGCTGGTGGCAAAGAGCCGGCGGGGCGCCAGCCGAGTGCACCGCCATTGTTGGCATTTTTATCGGCCGAAAAACTAGCGGCTACGCTTGCAAATGAAGTCCCGGCTTCAAGCTCTTTACGCGCAGCTTGAATCTTGATACGACGCTCCTGAATTTGGTCTGGATTGGCATTTTCTGGCAGTGGGATAAAAATTTGCGCTAAATCATATTCCATCTGCGCTTTATTGGCAGCTAGTTTTAAGTAATCATCAATCTCTGACTCCGTGACGACCACTTTGTTGTCGATTTCTCGTTCTTTTAATCGTCCTAATAACATATCTTGACGAATTTGCTCACGAAAGCCACGCCAGTTCATACCGGTTTCTTCTAGCTTTTTGCGAAACTCAGGTAGCGACATTTGATTTTGTGCGGCGATGCGATTGATGGCGTTTTCGAGTTGATTGTCATCAATCCGAAGTCCGGTCTGCTGTGCAAACTGGATTTGAATCTGGTCAATAATCATTCGATCGAGTACTTGCTGCAGAAGTACCTCATTGGGTGGTGCTTTCACGCTTTGCTTCGCAAGATTCTCGCGAACCGTATTCATTTTTTGCTGGAGTTCAACTTGGGTGATGGCATTGCGATTCACGACTGCAATGACGCGATCGGCTGTAATAATTTCCGCCATCAGCGAACTGCTTAATAGGGTCAGGGTGAGTGTTGCTGTGCGCAGCAAATGCATATTCTTCATACGGTCGTGCCTTTAACGAAGTTTTGGAGAGCGGTATGTGTCGGCATAACCAGGAATGGATTGCTTCAATAAATTGATCGGATTCATCCCGATGCCCGCTAAACCGCCTAATTCTAAAACAGCAAAATAGTTTGTTTTAAACGTGTTATCGGTGGTGATGTATCGTTGAGCGGCAAAACGCAGCGCCCAGCAGCCAGCATTATATTCAAGCCCAGCAATCGTCTCTAGTGATTTGCTGTCTTTCAGTGAATAGTTGTAGCGGCCAACTGCAAACCAACCGTTCCCAAGCGGCCATTGCCCAGAGGCAGAAACTTGCTCAATCTCAGAGGGTTGATTACTCACATAGCGCAGATTCAGCGTTTTAAATTCGCTGGGAGTCCAGTTTATATTCACTTCTGAGTTGATGGTTCTGCTGGCGTTTAAATCCTGCTGCAATAGGTAATTTACATTCACGTTATTGGGAAGTTGGCTGCCCACAGTGAAAAAAAGATTTGAATTCTTTTCTTCTTCGGCATTGTCTAATCCAGATAAAGTGACTTTTGGCGATGTGAGATAAAATTGCTGTCCTACACCCAGTGAAAAGCGTTCTGCGCCTGTGGCGTCATCAAAAATACGCGAACTCACTGCTAGCGTCAGATTATTGGCATCATTCACACGATCGCGGCCGGTAAATTTATTTTCTGCAAACAATTGCGACCAAGACAGTGCGGCCAGTGCCGAATCGTAGTTCGGGATGTTGGCCTGCGACTTATAGGGTGCGTACAGATAAAAAATGCGTGGTTCAAGTGTTTGAACAATCCCAGAGCCAAACAATTCTCCTTCACGCTCAAAAAATAAGCCTGAATCAATGCTTGCCATTGGCACCACTAGCGATTCATTGCCTAAACTTTGCCCGCTCGCAGTTTCTGAACGGTAGGTATTAGCTTGTAGGCTCAGGCGTGGCGTGATGAAGCCATAGCTATTGGCTAGTGGTAGGCTGATACTTGGATTAATCCAAGCTCGGTCACCTTGGACTTTGGTATCGTTCACAAAGCGGGTGATTTCCCCGCTAATACGGGTTTCTAGCCCATAGCCAACTTCAGGCGCCGCACTGAAGTACCACTGCGGCATCCGCCAGTAAGGTACATCAACAGGATTGCTTGGTGTTTGCAAGGTTTGGTAGCGCTGAATCCGTAGGTGAGTCGACCAAAAATCGCCGTTGTAATTGAGTAAGGCTTCTTGCGGTAAATTGACCTGTGACGCACCAGCTAATGAATCAGAAAAATCAATGAAGTAATTGGCATCAGAGACTTTTTGGTAATTTAAATTAAGCGACAGACGATCGCTTAATGCTTGGTTATGTTGGAAATAGACGCCATAGCGATCCGTTTCTGTTTCATTATCGCGGATGCCTGATGCACGAATAATCCCTGCATAGTCAGGTTGCAAGTAACGGAATTCGCCGCCAAGCATCACGCCTCGGTTACCGTAATAGCTAGGGGTAATCGTCGCATCGTAATTCGGAGCTATATTCCAGTAAAACGGCTGCGTGTATTGCAGACCATTCTTGTTGCTATAACCAAATGAAGGCATCAAAAAGCCAGTTTTTCGACCGCCATCGAGGGGGAAAGCAACCCATGGGTAGTAGAAAAACGGCATACCTTTAAATTCTGCCCAGCCATGCCAAGCTTGACCGTAATTGGTGGTGTAATCCAGATCGAGCTCTTTGGCATGTAAATACCAATCGTCATTGCCATCGATACACGTGGTTAAGCGGCCGTCTTGGATTTTGTATTTGTCTTTGCCGCCAAATAAAACTTTTACGCCATCGCCACGCACTCGGCCTTCGGCCATGTGATAGATTGGGTTGTCCATATCGCCGATGCGCGTTTGCATCGTCATGTTCAGCGTCGTGCCTTGTAGCGTGTCGCCTGCTTGCACCATTTTGACTTTGTCACCCGCAAGAATCTGATCGGTCGTAAAGTCGTTCTTAACCCAATCGGCATCGACAGTGACATCACCACGTTTGATCACGACATTACCGCGTGCCTCCGCGAACTTGCCTTCTTGAACGCTGGCTTCATCCGACTCAATAAAAACGGGCGGTTCAACGGGGGCAGACGTCGCTGCAGCCACGGCAAACATTGGCAAAATAGCCAAGGAAAGGGCAACGATCTTGATTTGATACGGAGGAGAATTGCGCACCTGCATGTGGCTTTTGTCATTACTTTGATAGAATTGGGTGATTCTAGCAGTAAACGCCCGAATTATTCTTAACAAACGTTGTAAATAAGGCCTAAACATCAGATGAATCGCAGCGAACAGCTTTCCAATTGGTTACAGCAAGTCCGTGGCATTGCGCCACACTCCCTCGTTTTGGCAGCTACGGATGCCAGTGTGCGCCAATATTGGCGCGCAACGTTTGCCGATTCCAGTGTCATCGTGATGGACTTTGATCCGGCGGTGTTTGATTGCGCCCCATTTTTAGCGCGTCAGCAGCAATTATCCGGCGCTGAAATGCCTGTACCTGCCGTGTATGAACAAGATCTAGCGCAGGGCTTTGTTGTACTCGAAGATTTGGGCGATGTAACTTTGGCGAGTTTATTGAGCGAAGAAACTGCTAAGGCATGGTATCTGCGCGCAATCAAATTACTGGTTGAGCTACAAGCCAATACGTCTGATGATGAGCTGCCAAAGTTTGATGCGGAGTTTATTCAGCGTGAACTCAATATTTGTCTGGAATGGTATTTTGGCCAGCAATTTGGTGTGACCCTCACTGGGAAAGAGCTGGCAACTTGGGAGCGCTCGTGTGCCTTGATTACGCAGCAAGTGCTGAGCCAGCCGACGGTGTTTATGCACCGTGATTTCCATTCGCGCAATCTCTTGGTACAAGATGATGCTTTACGCTTGATTGATTTCCAAGACGCCGTTAAAGGCCCGATTGCGTATGACTTGGTGTCATTACTGCGTGACGCCTATGTCGAGTGGGGCGAAACCTTTGTTTTAGACTTGGTGATTCGTTATTGGGAGCAAGCTCGCGCTGCTGGCTTGCCCGTGCATGAAGACTTTGGTGATTTCTATCTGGCGTTTGAAATGGCCGGTTTGCAACGCCACTTAAAAATCCTCGGCCTGTTTGCGCGTTTGAAATTCCGTGATAACAAGCCGCAGTACCAAGCTGATATTCCCCGCGTATTTCATTATGTGCGCCAAGTTTGTCTGCGCTACAGCGAGCTAACCCCATTGGGGCGCTTGCTGGTGAACTTGAACGGCGAAAAAGTCGAAACTGGTTATTCATTTTAATTAGGAGAGGGGTGAGGCGTGAGGCGTTAGGGGTTTTACACCTCACCCCTCACTCCTTACCCCTAACACTCAATGAAAGCAATGATTCTGGCTGCAGGCCGTGGCGAGCGGATGCGACCTTTGACGGATACGACGCCCAAACCCTTGCTCGACGTGGGCGGAACGCCTTTGATTGGCTGGCATTTGCGCCGTTTAGCAGCGGCAGGTTTGACGGATGTTGTTATCAATCATGCTTGGTTGGGTGCGCAGATTGAGTCGACCTTGCAAGGTGGCGCAGCCTATGGTGTGCAAATTCAGTATTCACCCGAAACCAGTGCATTAGAAACGGCTGCTGGTATTGCTCGAGCTTTGCCGCTTTTGGGTGATGCACCATTTTTGGTGGTGAATGGTGATGTATTTACCGATTTTGATTTTGCTCGTTTGGCTGCAGCAGTAGAACAACTCAGCGCAGATGGCGCGCTGGCGCATTTGATTGTCGTGCCCAAAGCGGGTTATCCAACGGGGCGAGATTTGACCTTGCGCGATGGTCTCGTTCAACCGTGCGGTGAAAATGACACGCCGTATACGTTTTGTGGCCTAGCTGCTTATCACCCTGCGTTTTTTTCCGATGTGCCAAGTGACGCGCCAATGCCTTTATTACCTTGTATGCTTAAAGCGATGGCGGCGGGACAGGTGACTGGCGAGTGTTATACGGGGGAATGGCTTGATGTGGGCACCGTTGAGCGCCTCGAATTTGCGCGCCGATTGATGGCAGAGCGCCAAGCCCTTACCAGTTAATCTTGGTTTGCGTAGACATAGCACGCCTCATTGATCTGTGATTTTGATTTACTAGACTGCACGAGTTGATTCCAAGCGTAATTTCCTTGGTGGACTAGGGAAAAGGATGCTTGTTTTTTGTTGCGTTGCAACGTAAATTAAAGCTTGATCATCACGATTGGGGAAGTCTTATGTCTGAATCATCAGTGTTTGAACAATTCTTTATCGGTCAAGCTGAGCGCAACCAAGCACTGAAGCATCAATTGCGCCAAGCCTTTGATCCATTTGGTCTTTTGGCCACCACCGGCAAAGCTTACCAAGCGTGGTTGATGCATCCGCAAGATCTCAATGATGCGCTCAGTCAGTATTTGAATGATTTGATACGAGTGCAAGCGTGTACCATGCGTCGCTATTTGGGCGAGCCCGATACCGATTGTATTCCACCCAATCCAGAAGACCCGCGCTTTACCGATCCGATCTGGTGTGATTCCCCTTACTGGGACAGCACCAAAGAACACTACCTACTCAATACCCGCTGGTTGCAAGATTCCTTGTATGCCACGCCCGGCCTGACCGAGCAAGAGCGCAGTAAAGCAGCGTTTTGGTTGCGCCAATACCTCAATGCATTAGCTCCCACCAATTTTCTACTCACCAATCCAACGGCCATTGCCAAAGCAATGACCACGCACGGCGAGAGCTTGCTGCAAGGCTGGGAAAACTTTAAGCGCGATAAAGCCGCAGGCGATATCGCTATGACTGATTTATCCGCGTTCACTGTCGGTGAAAACCTAGCGACCACCGAAGGTGCGGTGGTGTATAGGGGTAAACTCCTTGAAGTAATTAACTATGAGAGCAATACCCCAACGGTCCATAAAGTACCTTTGGTTTTAGTGTCGCCATGGATTAACAAATATTACGTCCTCGACTTAAATCCACAAAAAAGCATTATTAAATATTTAGTCGACCAAGGCTTTTCGGTGTTTGTGACGAGCTGGAAAAATCCAGATGCGGCTATGGCCGAAGTCGGCATGGATGATTATTTGACCGAAGGTATCGTGAAAATCATCGATGTCGCCCGCGAAATCTCGGGCAGCGATAAAGTCAATTTATTGGGTTATTGCATTGGCGGTACTTTGGTGAGTTTGTATCTCGCTTGGGCCAATCGACAAAATCCAGAGCAAGTGCCAGTGGCCTCGACCACTTTATTGACTACGCTCACCGACTTTGAACGCCCCGGCGATATCGAAGTGTTTATCGACGAAGACGGTCTGGACTACATCGATGCCATTATGGAGCGCAAAGGCTATCTCGATGGTAAAGACATGGCGGCGAGTTTCCGGATGTTGCGCAGCAATAGTTTGGTGTGGAACTACTGGGCCAGCAATTATCTAATGGGCGAAACGCCGATGGCGTTTGATGTGTTGTATTGGAATATGGATACCACACGCATGCCGAAGAAAATGCACCACACCTATCTGCGCGAATTGTATTGGCACAATAAAATGATTCAGCCTGATGCGCTTACGATTGCCGGCCAGCCAATCGACTTGGGCAAAATTACCCAGCCGATTTATATGGTGAGTGCTGAAGAAGATCATATCGCGCCGTGGAAACAGACCTATACCTTGGTCGATCGTGTAGCTTCACCGGTCACATTCACCTTGTCGACGTCGGGTCACATCATCGGCATCCTCAATCCACCGGTGCCAAAATCGAAGCGCAGCTATTGGCAAGGTACCCCGAATGCCAAAGAAACGCCCGAAGATTGGCTGGCTAGCAAAACGCAGGTCGCTGGATCGTGGTGGCCGAACTGGATTGAATGGCTAAAACCGTATTCGGGCGAGCAAGTGAAACCGAAATTGTCGAGCCGCGCCAATCCTAAGCTCTGCCCAGCACCGGGTACTTATGTGTTGGAGTAAAACAAAGCAATAATATTTGGCTTGAAGCACAGAGCTTTGCGCCAAAGCAATATCATAGATGCGCCAGCATGAGTACAATGCTGGCGTGTCTGTTAGTAGTAAGACAAAAGTTTTCTTGCATCGTTGTCTCGCCTTGTCGTATTCGATGTACTGCCTGCGGCTTCGGCGCCTTGCAATAAAACTTTTGTGCCCTTACTACTATTCCTTTTTATGCAGGGGCAGCAAGTATTTTGACGGTGGCGAGTATTATTTTCGCCACTGAAGTTGTGGTTTTAATCAAGTTTGCGCATGAAGCGCACAATTTAAATCTAAGGGAACTGTGATGGCAGCAACGCGTACTGATTTAGCAAATGCAATTCGTGCACTGGCAATGGATGCTGTGCAAAAAGCCAATTCGGGTCACCCAGGTGCACCTATGGGTATGGCTGAAATTGGTTTGGCTTTGTGGGGCGGCAAAATGCGTTTCAATCCACAAAACACCGCTTGGGCTAACCGCGACCGTTTCGTATTGTCAAACGGCCACGGCTCGATGCTGCAATATGCTTTATTGCACCTCACAGGCTTTGATGTATCGATTGAAGACATCAAAAACTTCCGTCAATTCCATTCAAAAACCCCTGGCCACCCAGAAGTTCATTACACGCCAGGTGTAGAAACGACGACGGGCCCTTTGGGTCAAGGTATCACCAATGCAGTGGGTTTTGCCTTGGCCGAAAAACTGCTGGCAGCACAATTTAACAAACCAGGTCTGGACATCGTTGATCACCACACTTATGTATTCATGGGTGACGGCTGCTTGATGGAAGGCATTTCGCACGAAGCGTGTTCATTAGCCGGCACTTTGGGCTTGGGCAAATTGGTCGCGTTCTGGGACGACAACGGCATCTCTATTGATGGTCACGTTGAAGGCTGGTTCACGGATGACACGCCAAAACGTTTTGAAGCCTACGGCTGGCACGTGATTGCCGGTGTTGATGGCCATGACGTTGATGCATTGAACGCCGCGATTGATGTCGCTAAAGCTGAAACCAACAAACCAACATTGATCTGCTGCAAAACCATCATCGGTAAAGGCTCGCCAAACAAAGCCGCAAGCCATGATTGCCACGGCGCACCATTGGGCGATGCAGAAATCGCAGCAACTCGCGAAGCGATTGGCTGGCCACACGCACCATTTGAAATCCCTGCTGATGTATACGCTGGTTGGGATCGCAAAGCCGCTGGTGCTGCGTTTGAAGCTGAATGGAACACTTTGTTTGCTAAATACAGCGCGCAATTCCCAGCTGAAGCTGCTGAATTTACGCGTCGTATGAAAGGCGACTTGCCAGCAAACTGGAACGACATCGTAAATGCTGCCGTTGCAGATGCACACAGCAAAGCAGAAACGATTGCAACACGTAAAGCCAGCCAAAACGCGTTGTCGGCATTGTGCCCACAATTGCCAGAAATGCTCGGCGGTTCTGCTGACTTGACGGGTTCTAACTTGACCAACTGGAAAGGCTCTACAAGCTTGAAAGTGGTTGATGGCCAAATCTCTGGTAACCACATCAGCTACGGTGTGCGTGAGTTCGGTATGAGCCACATCATGAACGGTATCGTGTTGCATGGCGGTTTCCGTCCATTTGGCGGCACGTTCTTGATGTTCTGCGAATACGCTTTGAACGCATTGCGTATGTCAGCGTTGATGAAAACTAACAACATCTTCGTTTACACGCACGATTCGATTGGTTTGGGTGAAGACGGCCCAACGCATCAGCCAGTAGAACAAATGCAAACCTTGCGTTGCATCCCGAACATGAACACATGGCGTCCTGCTGATACCGTTGAATCGGTAGTCGCTTGGGCTGCAGCGATTGGCGAGCGTACTTCACCATCATCATTGGTGTTCACACGTCAAAACTTGCAATTCCAAACTCGTACTGAGCAACAATTGGCCGATATCGCCAAAGGTGGCTACGTTCTCGTTGATGCTGCAAATCCGCAAGTTGTGATCATCGCAACGGGTTCTGAAGTGGATTTGGCGGTGAAAGCGGCAGCAGAACTCAATGCAGCAGGAACTGCAGTGCGCGTGGTTTCAATGCCAAGCACCAATGTGTTCGACAAACAAGACGCTGCTTACAAAGCATCAGTATTGCCAGCTGGCGTGCCACGCTTGGCCGTAGAAGCTGCGACGAGCGACTTCTGGCGCAAATACGTTGGTCTCGAAGGTGATGTGATTGGTATGGATACCTTCGGTGAATCAGCACCAGCGCCATTATTGTTCAAACACTTTGGTTTCACCGTAGAAAACGTAGTTGCCCGTGCGAAAGCATTGGTGAAATAAGTTTTTCCCGCCCCAATAAAAAAGCGTCTTCGGGCGCTTTTTTATTGGGGATAATTTTTAGAGTTGTGTTCAAATTTAAGTGTTAGTTTGTGTAAGGCAATCGCAGTAGCGAATTTTTTCATAGTGTTCTCATTCATTAAATTTGTTCTTGCGCGGAATGCGCGTATCCAGACCCCATCGGCCGCAAGAAAGACTAGCAATCACTAATAACATCAAGCCCCACTCTAGATGATCTTGTAAAGCCGCTGGAATCTCATGCAATACATGGTAGTACGACACCAGAGCCACAATGTTGACAGCAAAAAGCCCCAAGGCAGACAGGCGTGTAAACAGTCCTAATGTCAGCAGCACGGGTAAAATCAGCTCCGCAGCCGTGCCACCGATTGCGGCCACTAGTGGCGGTAAAAAAGGTGTTCGATATTCTTCGGTAAATAAAAACACTGTCGTTCCCCAGTCTTGAATTTTTGTCAGACCGGAAAGAAAAAATACTTTGCTCACATAGAGGCGCAAGAGCAAATCAGCAAGTGGCGCTAGTGGCGCTAGTGCAGTGAGTGGTTTCGCTGAAATCAGTGTGTTGAGTAGAATTTTGGTTGACATTAGACAGTTCCTGTTGAATAAGTAATGAATATAGTCGGTGAATAGATTCAGTTCTTACATGGTGGTTTAACTAAATAACTAAATTTTTAGGGGCAACAAAAAAGCCACCGAAATATCGGTGGCTTTTTTATTCAAATCGCAGATTAAGCGCGTTTTTTGAATTCGTTGGTGCGCGTGTCGATCTCGATTTTGTCGCCGATTTCGATGAACGCAGCCACTGGCAATTCAAAGTCAGTGCCTTTCAATTTTGCGGGCTTCATGACTTTGCCTGAAGTGTCGCCGCGAACTGCTGGCTCAGTGTATTCAACTTCACGAACTACAACTGTTGGCAATTCAACAGAAATTGCTTTGCCATCGTAGAAAGTCACTTGGCATTGGTCTTCCATGCCGTCAACGATCAAACCACGTGTGTCGCCCAAGTTGTCGGCTTCAACGTCGTGTTGGTTAAACTCAGCGTCCATGAAAATGAACATTGGGTCAGCGAAGTAAGAGTAGGTGCAATCGAGTTTTTCTAAAGTCACAACTTCGAGTTTGTCGTCTGATTTGTAAACGACTTCAGAGCCAGAGCCTGTCAACAAACCTTTCGATTTGATTTTCACTACTGAAGAGTTACGGCCTGATTTTGAGAACTCAGTTTTTTGTACGACCAAAGGTTGGCCATCAACCAAGATTACGTTACCAGAGCGAACTTCGTGTGCAGTTTTGATTGCCATGTTTTTACATACCTAAATGCGGATTAAATAGAACGGGTTTTAAGAGTGCGGCGATTTTGTAAGCATTAATGCAAAATACATCCAAAGCGTTGTTTCGTCCTACTGTACTTTCAGGACCGTGCTCGACGTCACGCTTTGCCGATCTTTTGCTACTAACTTATCAGTACTTTTAAAACGCGCTCGACACAATTGACTATTTTAACTTGGATTGGGTGAACTTGACCAGATTAGTCGCAAGATCTCCCTGCGCCGCTAGTCGTAAAGCCCAATTTTTAGCATGTTGCCGCAAAACTTCACGCTCGGTATTGAGGATTGTCCAACTTTGCGCAATGTCGCCGCCTTGATTCCACGTGTAATAAAAATCACGCAGCGCTTGCGCAAGCTCGTTGGGTAAGTCGGCCAGATAGAGCTGCAAAAAAGCAACGAGTTTTTCGAGATGAGTCTCTTCTGATTGCGGATAAATCTGCCAGACCATGGGTAGACCTGCCCATTGCGCGCGCACAAATGAGTCTTCGCCGCGTACAAAATTGAGATCGCAACTCCAGAGTAGTTGATCGTATTGATCTTGCGGCAACATCGGCAAGATTGAAATCGTCACCGCGCCGTACTGATATACCTCTCCAGCGTGTAGCTCTGCTTGCATTAATAATTGTGTTATTTGAGGCAATACCCTACCTTGCGGCACAAAGAGATGGATAGGGTTGGGGCTGTCTTTTAATCGGTGTAACCAAGCATTAAGCGCCGAATTTTCGTAAGCAAACAGCGAAATGTATTGCGTGTCTGCGCTCTCTGCTGGGCGCTTCGGAGCGAGTTGTTGACGCAATTGTTTTGCATCTGCAGCTTGCCAAGCACTGCGTTGTTGGCGCATAGATTGCTCGCCGATCAGTCCGCCGGTTTTCTCATTAAAGCCAGGGAAGAAAAAGTATTTATTGAGGCCTTGTTGCGGCGAGGGTAGGCCGTGGCAACCGCTGACCCAGTCTTCCGCACTGAGGTAGTCGAGGTTGATCCAAATCGGTGGCGTGGTGCTGCTACGCATCTGCTCGATGTAGGCGGGCGGTAAATCGCAAGCAAAGGTTTCGATCACCACATTGGTGGTCTGAATGTCTGCAGACCACGGCTCTGACCAATGCCGAATCGTGACGGATTCGAGTTTTTGTTCGGCGAGATTTGGATTGATTTCGGCACGAATTTTGGCAAAGCTGGCAAGGTCATCCACCCACAAGGTGACTTTAAGCGGGTGCTCGTGCGCGAGTTGCCGCGCCAAACGCCAGCAGACGCCGATATCGCCAAAATTATCAACTACGCGGCAAAAAATGCTCCATGTCTGCACGTTCAAGCCTGTTTATCAGTGGGTTTCAATAAAAAAGGCCTCGAGTAAATCGAGACCTTGGTCGTGAAGCAGATTGTACTTACTGTGCTTCGCTGGCTGTCGCTGGTGTTTCCCAAGGCAATGGCACTTTAATACCATTTAAAATAAAGATGCCTTTATTGAGGGATGCCGTGGTGGCGAGTAATTTGCCTTCGACTCGAATCAGATTTTGTTCAGCGAGTTTATTAATTTGGCCTTCAACAAATTGTCCGGCCAAGAAATCCAAAGAATCCATGTCAACTTGCGTATCTGGGCCGCCAAACACATTGCGAGCTTGCCACAGGGCTAAAGTTTCCACCACTTTGCGTGGCACTGCAAAATCGGCTTTCGCTGAAATCTTGTTGACCAAATCTACGGGTTTATCCAAATCGGCGGCCACAAAGCCTTTGAGGCCAACTTCGCCAGTAAAGTGGATTTTTCCATCGGGTAATTTGACTTCGAGTTTTTTGATCGCCAGTTGGGGATCGTTTTGCAATAAAGGCAGGCCGTGTGTTTTGGCTAAGTTGGTCAACGCTGCCGTGAGTTGCTCGCTATCTAGATTTTGTTTTTGGATGATCGTGAGTTCATCGCCAATTTTGGCCAAGGTTTTGCCATGCAAGTGATTGGCTTCCGCGATTAAAACTGCGGGGCCATAGGCTTGCCCGTCCAGAATGAGCTTGGCGAGATCAATTTTGGCACTGCCATTGATAAATTCGCCCGCTTCTTTGATATCACCAGCATAAGCGAGGTTTTCTAAGTTGAGCTTGATCGGCGTGCCTTCAATCAGCTGCAAATCAAGTTTGCCGATTTTGGCTTCGGTGCTGCCGATCATAATGCCGCTAGTGCCCCGCACTTGCTGCAATTTTAGGCTGAAGTCGGTGAGTGCAAATTGGCCTTTAGTTTTGGCTTCGCCAGTGATGCCCGGCGCATTTGCAAGCAGTGTGACGCGATTAAAGTCGCCGCCGTAATCTAATGTGGCATCAAGGCCTTTCCAATGCGCTTTGATGCCAGAAAGGGCTTCTTCGTATTCAAAGCTAGGTACGGATAATTTGACGATCCCGTCATCGTTAAAACTGATGCGGTTTTCGATGGTAATGGGTTTTTGTTCACCAAAAAATTTAGCTAAAAACTTCTGGGTATCGGCTGAAAAGACAAACTCTGTATTGACTGCAGCCTTATACGGTAGAAGATTAAAGCTGCTCAATAAAGGCAGTGGGCCGTGTTTGATGTGATTGGTATACGTCACTTCAAACTTTTGCAGTGGCTGACCTTCTTTTTCGAGCAAGAAGCGATACAGCTCAGGGCGCACTTGTAATGTTGTGGTTTCGGTTGAACTAAACCAGCCACGTTGGTGGTTGTGAGATTTCACAATGAAGTAAGGTAAGTTACTGAGCCATTCATGCTGTTTTTGCATGGTTTTTTCGACGGCTTGGCCGGCAAAATAGCTGCCTCCGACGTATGCAATAGCAAGGGCGACGAAGGTGATGCTGCTGGCCAAAACAACTTTACGTTTCACTGTGAAATCCTTTAAGACGGGTCAGTGGGCCGAAGCCCACTTTTTTAATACTGGAACAGACTTAAATGCGGCGAGCAAGTTCCTCGGCAGTACCGAGGTAAGTCGCTGGCGTCAGTGCTTTGAGGCGGTCTTTGGCATCTTGTGGGATCGCCAAGCCATCAATAAACACGGCCAACGCTTCTTTGGTGATACCGGTTTTGCCACGCGTCAACTCTTTGAGTTGCTCGTATGGATTAGGTACACCGTAACGGCGCATTACGGTTTGAATTGGCTCAGCCAAGACTTCCCAGTTGTTGTTCAAATCTGCTGCCATCGCTTCGCGATTAGCCATCAATTTGTTCAAGCCTTTCAATGCAGCCACGTAGCCGAGCAAAGTGTAGCCCAAACCCACGCCCATATTACGCAATACGGTCGAGTCGGTCAGGTCACGCTGCCAGCGTGAAACAGGCAGCTTTTGGCTTAAGTGAATCAAAACGGCATTGGCCATACCGAGGTTACCTTCGGAATTTTCAAAGTCGATTGGATTCACTTTATGTGGCATCGTCGAAGAACCGACTTCATTCTTGTTCACACGTTGCTTGAAGAAGCCTAGAGAGATATAGCCCCAGATGTCACGGTTCATATCGACCAAAATCGTATTCGCACGTGCAAAGTCGTCGTACAACTCGCTCATATAATCGTGCGGTTCAATTTGGATGGTGTACGGATTAAAACTGATGCCGAGGCTTTCTACGAAGCGTTGGCAGAAGCCTTCCCAATCAAAGCCAGGGTAAGCCGACAAATGTGCGTTGTAGTTGCCCACTGCGCCATTAATCTTACCGAGCAGTTCAACTTCAGAAATACGCGCGAGTTGACGTTCTAGACGGAAAGCGACGTTGGCCATTTCTTTGCCCATCGTCGTTGGCGTTGCCGGTTGGCCGTGCGTGCGGCTCATCATCGGCGCGTCAGCCAATTCGTGTGCCAATTCTTTGAGTTTGGTGATGATTTCTGAGAGCTTAGGCAACATCACGCCTTCACGTGCGCCTTTGAGCATCAATGCATGTGACAAGTTATTGATGTCTTCAGAAGTGCAGGCAAAGTGAATAAATTCGCTGGCGGCAGATACTTCGGCGTTGCCCGAAAGGCGTTCTTTCAACCAATATTCAACCGCTTTGACGTCGTGATTGGTGGTGCGTTCAATTGTTTTCACTTCGAGTGCGTGTTCAGTATTGAACTGGCTCACCACCGCATCAAGTTCAGCAATCGTCGCGGCTGAAAATGGTTTGATGTCTTCAAGCGCAGCGTCGCTGGCGAGGGCTTTCAGCCATGCCACTTCAACCGTTACGCGGTTTTTAATCAGGGCATACTCACTGAAGTGGGCACGTAAATCGGCCAGTTGTTTTTCGTAGCGGCCGTCTAGCGGCGAAAGCGCGGTAAGTGCTGAAAGTTCCATAATGCCAACCCGTCCGTAGGTCTTAACTCAATCAAAGCGCAGATTCTAACACACTGCGCGCATCGCCTCACAGCCACGCGTTTCGTCAATTGAGCCGCTTAAACTGTTGGCACAATGCACACCTAGAATTCGATTCGTGACAGCAGCGCATTTCAGATGAATAATGCGGTATCTTACAAATTTGATGTTTTAAGTGTTTTTTTGTTTGAAATTGTAAGCTGATTGGTGTTCTACGAGCATACCGTTCGAGTGTGCCGTAACAGACGAGGAGAACTGTGACGATGTCGGGCTATACGCAGTTAACGCCAGAGTGGCAAGAATGGATTGTTGAAAATCTTGTGCGCGGTTGTCAGGCGCAAACCTTGGTGCAAACGATGATTGAAAAAGGCTTTGATGCGATGTTCGCCAATGCCGTGGTGTTTCATTTTTCATCGAGCCCGGTGCAGCGTGATTCTTCTGCCCAAGCGAATGCAGATGCTGAGAACTGATTCATAGGTATAGCTTTATAGCCTTTTTTCAATAATTGGCTTGGCGATATACCTGTGGATTATTTTTTAAACGATAAATAAAGTAGAAAAGTTGATCTTTAGCTTTCGAGTGAAAAGCCCGTCGTCGTGACGGGCTTTTCACTCGTTCTGTGATCTACATTTTTTCAGTGCGTTGAGTTGTAAATAAAACTTACAAAGTATAGCTATAGCATATTGCAAATGAGAATGATTGTCTATATTATATACGAATGATTCTCAATAACAGAAAAACTATCCTATTGGTGATGCTAGCGCATGTGGGGGTACTGCATGCTGTGATGGCATCATCGCCGCCAAAAACCATAGAAGCTGAGCCAATTGTGATGTTGGCCATGCAGGTGGCGATGGGCGAGCGTGCTCCGGAAGTTGCGCCTGCCAAGCCTGTGGTGAAGGTGAAGCAAAAGGTTCAGCAGGTAAAACAAAAGGTGCAAGAGCGCCGTATGGCAAAGTCTGCTCCAGTTGCGCCTAAACAAGAAGCAACGCCAGAGCGCGTTTCAACAATGGAAGTGGCAGCAGTAGAAAAACCGCAAATTGCGCCAGCAAAAGATGAAGGGCAGGGCGCAACGAGCACCAAGGTGGTGGCTGCGACAACGGGCGGTGGTGCACAGGGACAAAGCACGGAGCGCAATGAGGCACCGACTGAGCCTAGCTTTCACGCTAATTATTTGAATAATGCAAAACCACGCTATCCGCTGCAGTCCAGAGAGTTGGGCGAAAAAGGCGTCGTGTATTTGCGCGTAGCGGTGAATCCACAGGGGCTCGTCGATCAGGTTGATTTGCACAAAAGCAGTGGTTTTTTACGCTTGGATCAGGAAGCACAAAATACGGTGCAACGCTGGCGGTTTGTGCCTGCCAAGCGGGGTGATGTCACTGTTGCAGGAACGGTCATTGTGCCGGTTGTTTTTTCGATTAAAAGTTCTTGAGGTACGGTAATGGATTTGTCTTTGGTATTGCATTCGGGTGATCCGATTTTGCAAGCAACGTTTGCTTTATTGGTGTTGATGTCGGTGGTGAGCTGGGTCGTCATCGTGGCACGTTCGCATTTGTTGTGGGTGATGAAGCGTCATCAACAACGGTTTATGAATGAATTTTGGGACGCCAGCGATTGGCAAGTTGCACTGAGTTTGGCAGCAAAAAATCAGTCGCCAGCGGCCAAATTAGCGACTTCGGCGGCAGATGGCCTGCGCCATTACCGCGCCCATGAAGGGGGTGGCTTGGGAAAAGGCGTTTCCTTGGATGAGTATTTAGTTCGCAAATTACGGACTCGCTTAAGTCAAGAAACAGCGCAAATGGAGCGCGGCTTGACGTGGTTGGCTACGACTGGTTCGGTAGCGCCATTTATTGGTTTATTCGGCACGGTGTGGGGTATTTATAACGCGCTGGTTGGGATTGCCGCGAGTGGCAATGCTTCCTTGGCCACAGTGGCAGGCCCGATTGGTGAAGCCTTGGTAGCGACTGCGGCAGGTTTAGCCGTCGCGATTCCTGCTGTGGTGGCCTACAACGCATTTATTCGCGCCAATCGCCGTTTTGGCCAAGAGTTAGATGGTTTTACGCACGATCTACATGCGCAGTTGCTCACTGAGGGTGGTCATGGGATTCGGTAGTTTTGGTCAGCAAGAGGCTGCGCCGATGGCGGAAATCAATACCACGCCATTGGTTGATGTGATGTTGGTGCTGTTGGTGGTGTTTATCGTCACCGCGCCCGTGATGACGCATGCGGTCAAAGTGGAGTTGCCCAAAGCGAGCGCTGTGGTGGTTCAGCAAGAAAAAACACCGTTGCGGCTGACACTACAGGCCGATGGTGGCTTGTTGGACGACAAGACCTTAATCGACGCGACCACATTAGATGCGCGGCTTGCTGCGGTTTTTGCCGCCGATCCACACACCGAGGTGCATATTTACGCCGATAAAACCGTGCAGTACGAACGTATCGCACAAACCATGGCCGCTGCGCAGCGGGCTGGTCTAAACAAGATTGGCCTCATGACCAATCGGCAAGGTCAGGGAGGTTAAGTGTTCTGTTGTTAACACGCTTAAGCAGGCGGGTGATACCCGCCTTTTTTTGTCCAAAAATTTAGATATTCCAAATCAATAAGAGAAAAACCATGCGAGAGAAACACAAGTCAGGCATTCGCCATTTTGCAAAATTACCTGCTGCTGCCGCCTTATTTGGCGCGGTAGCTGGTGGGGTGAACGCGGCTGAGACCGTATTAGCGCCCGTTGAAGTGAGTGCAGAAAATCCTCAAAGCCGCAATGGCACAGTGAATACCTTTAAAGCACCAACAGTGCATGTGGGTCGCGTTGAGCAAGATGCGCGGGATATTCCGCAATCGGTGACGAGTGTGACGCGCCAGTTGATGAATGACCAAGACGCCAATACGCTGAAAGAAGCGCTACGCAATGCGGTGGGCGTGACATTTAATGCTGCCGAAGGTGGCGCTAGTGGTGATGGCATCCGTATTCGTGGTTTCGGTGCGTCGAATGACCTCTACTTAGATAATTTCCGTGATTCTGCACAATATAATCGCGATACATTCCATATTGATACCGTTGAAGTCTTGCGTGGCCCTGCGTCGATGATGTTTGGTCGTGGTTCGACAGGTGGTGTGGTCAATCAAGTGAGCAAAACGCCATTCCGTGGTGATTTGAATCAGCTTTCAACCACCATCGGCATGGATTCGTTTTACCGTGTTGAGGGTGATTTCAATCGCGCTATCGGTGAAAGCACCGCGGCACGTATCAATGTGATGGGCCAAAAAGCTGATAGTTTCCGCGAAGGCGCAGAAATGAATCGTTGGGGCGTTGCGCCAAGTATCACTTGGGGTTTGGGCGAACCAACACAAATT
The DNA here is from genome assembly GCA_963508915.1 of uncultured Deefgea sp. GTDB lineage: Bacteria > Pseudomonadota > Gammaproteobacteria > Burkholderiales > Chitinibacteraceae > Deefgea. Next base: position 60,871 of record CAUOZE010000001.1, on the reverse strand, counting down.
ACGGCCTCGTATTTGCATTACCAAGAAGACAATGTGCCGGATTATGGCGTGCCTTACTATCGTAATGGCCCAGGTTTCCGAACTGTAACAGGGCCTAATGGCAAACCAGTTAAGCAAGCGGTAACGAGCGAGTCTATTAACGGAAACAATCAGCCGATTGATCGTGTCGATACTTTTTATGGTCTGAAAGATTTTGATTCTGAAGAAACACAAACCGATGTGTTCACTTTGCGTGTTGAGCATCAAATCAACCCGAATATGAAAATCAAAAATTCAACTCGGGCCGGCAAGTATGAGTTGGACTTACGCGCGAGCGCACCAGGTTTGTCTTTTGCCAAGCCAACAGATGCATTGACCGACAACACGACAGTGACTCGTGGTCGTAAATTGCGCATGCGTGAACAAGAAATCTACTCCAACGTGACTGATTTCTTGTGGGATTTCGAAACAGGTACGGTTCGCCACAATGTACTGGCTGGTATTGAATTAACCCGCGAGAAATTACTGAGCAGAGGCCGTCTGCAATTGGATACAACAGGCAAAGTTAAGCCAAATCCAACGACTGGCTTGGCGGGGTGCACTTTGCCATCAACCACGGTGGGCAACCCGGTCACAGCTGGTGTACCAAGCAATTGTAGCGATCCAGTCAATACCGTGACCGCTGATTCGACAGCGGATACCATGGCTTTCTATTTCCAAGACATGATTGATTTGAATCCGCATTGGAAAGTGCTGCTGGGCGCTCGTTACGATAACTTTAAAGCCAGCACCGAGAATCTATCGTTCACCAAACAAAAAGCCGCTGATAATGTGAGCCGCACGGACAAAGTGTGGAGCTACCGCACAGGTTTGATCTATCAGCCTGATCAAGTGCAATCGTATTATGTATCGTATGGTACGTCGTTCAATCCTTCTGCTGAAGCGTATTCAACCGATCCAAAAGGTGCTTTGACTGATCCAGAGAAAAACGCGAACTACGAAATCGGCGCACGTTGGACTTTGCTGGATGGTGATTTGGCCTTGCGCACTGCAGTGTTCCGTACGGAAAAAACCAATGAGCGTCAAACCGATATCGAGCCGGGCGTGATAAAACCGTACTTGTTGTCGGGTAAGCGTCACACCGATGGTATTGAGCTGGAAGCAGCGGGTCGTTTGAGCGACAAATGGCAAGTCTTTGCTGGCCTTGCGCTGATGGATCCAGTGATTGATGAAGTGGCTAATCCAGCACGCAAATATCAAGAAGGCAATCGCCCAGACAATGCGCCAACGTATACCGGCAATTTGTGGTCGACTTATCAAGTCGATGGCAATTGGAAAGTGGGTGGCGGCATGAATGCGATGGGCAAACGTTACACCAGCTTGGACAATACGGTGTTCTTGCCAGGCTATGTGCGTTGGGATGCGATGGTTGAATGGACGCACCGTGATTTAAGTGTCCAGCTCAATGTTCTTAATTTGTTTGATACTGAATATTATGAAGGTCTTTACGCAGGCTTTGCTGTGCCAGGCACTACGCGTACTGCTCGCGTAACGGCATCGTATAAGTTTTAATGTCTTAGATTAATGATGGGTATTTGTTGGTAGCCATCGATTGGGGTATTCCATATGTGAATACCCCATTATTATTTGGAGTTTTTATGTTGTTACATATTCCTGCGGTACTCGATGCTGCAACCGTAGTCGCGTGTCGTGAAAAGCTGGATCGTGCGGCATGGCTCGATGGTCGTATCACAGCAGGGAGCCAATCGGCCAAAGTTAAAAATAATGAACAGTTGCCCAATGATGAAGTGAACGCCGTTGCGGTGCGCGAAGTGATTTTGGCGGCGCTGGCCAAAAATGATTTGTTTTTTTCGGCCGCGCTACCTAAAAAAATCTTCCCACCTTTATTTAACCGTTATGGCGTGGGAATGGGCTTTGGCATGCATGTTGATAATGCGATGCGTCGAATGACTGATACTGGCGAATGGGTACGCTCGGATTTATCCGCGACACTGTTTTTCTCTGACCCTGCCGAATACGACGGTGGTGAATTGGTCATTGAAGATACTTATGGCGTGCACGAGGTCAAACTCGCCGCCGGTGATATGGTTTTATATCCATCCAGCAGCTTGCACCGTGTCGAACCCATCACGCGCGGAACTCGCGTCGCATCGTTTATGTGGATGCAAAGTATGATTAAGGACGGCGCCGAGCGTGGTTTGTTGTTTGAACTTGATACCAATATTCGCCAACTGCGCGCTGATTATGGCGACAATGCCAATGCAATATCTATGACGGGTATTTATCATAATTTGCTTCGTAAATGGGGCGATATTTGATGTGGATGGCCGAGTAAGGTTAAAGATGGCAGTGAAAGAGGGCTGCTGTTTGAACTTGATAGGAATATTCGCCAACTGCGCGCCGATTATGGCGACAATGCCACCGGAATTTCAATGACGGGTATTTATCATAATTTATTGCGCAAATGGTGCGACATTTAATTTATTCTTCAATGAAGTCGTTGATAAACTTGCAAAATAGCGCAATGGCCTGATATTGATGTTTCATTAATACGCCGGATGATTTCATGGAAGTGTTCTTACTGCTCGGACTGATTTTACTCAACGGTCTGTTTGCAATGTCGGAGTTGGCCTTGGTGAGTGCGCGCAAAGCACGGCTGGCCAAAATGGCCGAGGCGGGGAATAAAGGTGCCGCCGTGGCGCTAGAATTAGGCGCTGATCCGACTAAGTTCATGTCCACGGTACAAATTGGCATTACTTCGATTGGTGTACTGAGTGGTATTGTCGGTGAGTCTGTTTTGGCTGAGCCTTTTGCCGATTGGTTGATGACTTTTGGCTTGCCTGAAAGCATGAGCGACACCAGCGCGACAGTCTGTGTGGTCGTTTCGGTGACTTATTTTTCGATTGTGCTGGGCGAGTTAGTACCAAAGCGCTTAGGGCAAATTAGCCCTGAATCCATCGCCGTATTTGTTGCGCGACCACTTCAATTGTTAGCACTGATGACACGCCCATTTGTTCGCTTACTCACCGCATCGACTAAGGGCGTACTCAGTTTGCTCGGTGCAGATCAAACGACGCAACAAGCGGTGACGCAAGACGAAATTGATGCGATGTTGCACGAAGGCTCTGAAGCCGGCTTGATCGAAGAGCACGAGCACGCGATGATGAAAAACGTACTGCGTTTGGATGATCGCCTCGTGACCTCATTGATGATTCCACGCTCCGACATGGTGGTGCTGGATTTAGATGATTCGGTGGCCGACAACTTAGCCAAAGTATCTAATACGCCGTTTTCCCGCTTTCCTGTTTGCCGCGATGGTCTAGATAATTTGCTGGGGATTTTAAGCGCCAAAGACATTTTGCAAAAAATGCTTAAAGGCGAAGAAATTGACCTATCCAGCCATCTACAGCCCTGCGTATTTGTACCTGAAAGCCTAACTGGGCTTGAGTTGTTGGCGCAGATGCGTACCTCCGGCGTAGAAATGGTCTTTTTGATTGATGAATACGGCGAAGTGCAAGGTCTGGTGACATTACAAGATGTGCTTGAAGTCTTAACGGGCGAATTCACGCCACAAGACAGTGCAGATGCTTGGGCAATTCAGCGCGCGGATGGATCATGGCTGCTCGATGGCTTAATTCCTATCCCCGAACTCAAAGATCGCTTGGATTTGCAAACCGTACCCGATGAAGCCAAACATAGCTATCACACGCTCAGCGGTTTAGTGATGTTCATCCTTGGGCAAATGCCGCGCACGGGCGATATTGCCGTGTGGGAAGACTGGCAACTTGAAGTGGTGGACATGGATGGCCGACGAATCGATAAAATCTTAGCCATCAAGAAAACCGACGCAACACCAAGCAATGAAGAAATCAGTACTTGATTAAGAAAAGCGCTTGAGCATTAAGGCATCGTGAGCGGTATGGATTTAATTCAATCGCTCAGGCTTGCCGCTGTAGTAGGATGCATGAGGCCAAAATGAGCGAAGCAAACGAATTTAGTCTGATTGGATTGTCTTGCCAAAAGAGGCATTTAAACGCAGCGCTTATCAAATTACAAAGGCCGCGGGATTTTCATCGACCAATAGGCCAAAGCCCAAACGCCATACATCACCATAAAATAAGCGCACAGCAGTTGGCCCAGCACGGCTATGGTGCCGCTTAATACCGTATCGACTACTAGCAGCATGAGCAGCGCCAGCATGCTTTGCAGTAAAGTCAGCCACCGATAAGACCAGCCATGTTTGTTGTGATAAACAAAATGGCTTGGCTCTGCACGCTGTATTTCGACATAAGCAGGAATCACTAAATACCAAAATAATTGGCGAATCAGCGGTTTATCCCAGTTGGCGACGATTGTTTTAGCTGTTTTAAGATTCATCATTAGCAAATTAAAATGTAATTGCTTACAGTGTGCCATAGCGCCAGCATTCGTGTTTGCCTTGGCGCAAGCTGTTGGGAAAGTGTGGAAGGTACTACAGCAGAGTTTCGAGTCGGCGGAACTGAGTACGACTATCTTCGATTGTGTCAAATGGCAAAATGTTGGAATCTAAAACATCGATGTTTTTGCTTTCAAATCAATAGGTCAAACGATTCAATACGGAGGTTTCGCTCTAGTGCCTAAGTTGTACTTAATTTGCGCTTGAAAAATTAAATTTATCTTTTGCCCTGCACACAGCACACTCCGTTGAGCAATCCAAACCTCTATCTTTGGCGACAGCTAATCAGAGGGCTCGGATGAGTTGATCAGAATCCGCAATAAACTGTTAGTGTATTGTTTGTCTCTCAATCTAAAGGAGTATTCAATGACTGGTATTTTCGACAAAGTCAAAGAGCTATTGGGCTCTGCGGAGCAAACCGTGGAGGCGGCTGCGGAGCGCGCTTCTGCCAAAGCGGCGGATTTAGCAGATAAAGCCGGTCAAGTTGCTGATCAAGTGGCCTTTAAAGCGGCCCAATTGGGTGATGACGCGACAATTGCTGCTGATCACGCTTTGGAGTCGGTGAAGGAAAAATCTGCTGAGTTAGCGGAAAAAGCAGAGTTGTTGGCCGATCAGGCCGCTTGGAAAGCGGCAGAAATTGCAGATAAAGTGGGCCAAGTGGCTGATGATGCTGCAGTCAAAGCCGGTGAACTGAGCGATAAAGCCACGATCGCTGCTGATCAAGCATGGGATGCAACCAAAGATGCTGCGGCTGACGTTGTGGTCAAGGCTGAAATTTTGGCCGATGAAGCGGCATTGAAAACATCAGAACTAGCCGATAAAGCTGGCCACGCAGCAGATCAAGCGCTGATTCAAGTTGCAGAATTAAGTGATCACGCGAAAGTGAAGGCGGCTGAACTTGCCAGTAAAGCGGGTGAACAGGTTCAGCATGGGATTGCCAGCGTGAAGCAGGCGGTTTCGGATGAAAAGCCAAAAGCTTAATCGTTTTTGCATACCAGTAAAAAACCGAGCTTAGCTCGGTTTTTTTATAGTTCTAATGGTTATATATCAGCAACAAATCGTTCTATTTTGGAATTTGATTTTCGCTTACACTCTTGTTTCATTTTCTTATTCGAGTCGCCCTGATGAAAATCCGCCACGCAGACCTTTCGGCTACGCCCGAAAATCTAGAGCACCAAGCGATTGGTATTCCACCACTTGATGAGGCTGTTGTTAGCGAGCGGCAATTTTGGCAGCGCAAACGCTTTATCGGTTTAGCTTTGCTGATGTTGGTGACGACGCTGGGTTTTGCGCTGCAAAATGTCAATGAGCCGCTGCAACAGAGCTTATCTAGCGGTGCGTACTACGTATTAACTTCGCCGATGTTCTGGCTGGCGGTGGGCGTGGGTTTTGCGGCGCAGGCGATTGATGGTGCTTTGGGGATGGCTTACGGCATTAGTTCGAATACATTTCTGATTGGGATCGGTGCGAGTCCTGCATCGGCGTCGGCGGCGGTGCATGTGGCTGAAGTGTTTACGACAGGGTTTTCTGGTTTGTCGCATTTGAAATTTGGCAATGTCGATAAAGCACTGTTTAAGCGTTTGGTGTTTCCTGGTGTTGCTGGCGGTGTGATTGGAGCGTATTTGCTGACCAGCATTGATGGCAAACTGATCAAGCCATTTATTGCCGCCTACTTATTGTTTATGGGCTTGTACATCTTGCGCAAAGCATGGCTAGCGACGCATCCAAAGCCACATTCGAATGAAATCAAGCATGTCGCTACTTTGGCCTTGTTTGGTGGATTTGTGGATGCGGTTGGTGGTGGCGGTTGGGGGCCGGTGGTGACTTCGACCTTGGTAGGGCGTGGTAATGATCCGCGTAAAACGATTGGTACGGTGAATGCGGCTGAGTTTTTCATCGCCTTTGCAACGGCGGGTGCGTTTTTGCTGTGGGCAAAAATGGATCACTGGCTCTTGGTCGCAGGCTTGATTGTCGGTGGTTTATTCGCCGCCCCATTTGCGGCATGGCTGTGCCATAAATTAAATGCCCGTACGCTATTGTGGCTGGTGGGTAGCTTAATTTCATTACTGAGCTTATTTAATCTGTATAAATCACTGAGCTAACTTGGTGCGTATATCGGCCTAGTCAATAAAATATATAGTCTAGGTCGATATACGTCTTGTGTGTAATTCTCCATTGTCATAGCTGTCGATGCGGGTAGACTGCAAAAACCCCCTTGCAGGTTAACCCGATGCCCCTTTCCTCCCGCCAAGAAACCGCCATGCTCATCACTCTGATGTTGGTGATGTTCACTGCTATTGCTGACTTTATGATTATGATGCCCTTGGCATCGTATTTGATGGATGAGTTTCAGATTAATACCGCCCATTTTGGTCTGTTGGTTTCGGCCTATTCCTTGGCGGCGGGATGTTCAGCTTTGCTGGCCTCATCACAAGCCGATCGATTTGACCGTCGCCATGCGCTGCTGTTTTGTTATGCAGGTTTGATCGTGGCAACATTGGCCTGCGGTTTGAGTAATAGCTTTTATACCTTACTCGCTGCGCGCATTTTGGCGGGTATTTTTGGCGGTGTAATTGGCTCGATTGTATTAGCGATTGTCGGTGACTTGATTCCAGTTGAGCGGCGCGGTCGAGCAATGAGCTGGGTCATGCTGGGCTTTTCAATCTCAGCAGTGGCAGGCGTACCTTTGGGTTTGTGGCTGGCTGCGCAAAGTGGCTGGCGGATGCCATTTTTTGCCTTAACTGGGATTTGTGCTCTGGTCGCGGTGGCGATGGTGCGCTATCTGCCGCCAGTGCGCGTTCACTTGGCAACGCTCAATCGCGATGCGAGTTGGGTCGATAATTATCGAGAACTGCTTACCGTGCGCAATCACTGGTGGGCGGTGAGCCTCACTGGAGCATTGATGGTGTCTGGCTTTATGGTCATTCCATTTATCGCGCCAACCATGGTGGCCAATGTGGGCTTACCCGCCAGTGATTTAATGTATTTTTATTTGGTCGGGGGCGCGGCCACTATTGTGAGCCGACCTTTGATTGGTGGCTTGACCGATCGCTACTCAGCCCGAAAAATCATGCCATGGCTGGTGCTGGCAAGTTTTGTACCGATTCTTTTGATTACGCAAAATTTCAAAGTCGGACTGCCATGGCATTTAATGATTTCGGTCTTGTTTTTTATCTTTGTCAGTGGTCGATTTATTCCAGCGTCAACGATGGTGACCGCAGCCACGGTGCCGCATTTGCGGGGTCGATTGATGGCGTTTAACTCAGCCATGCAAAATTTCGCCTCTGGTGCAGCGTCATTATTGGCGGGTTTATTGCTGACGCAAGATGCGCAAGGGCATTTACATCATTATGGCTGGATCGGTGTTTTGAGCTGCTTCGCAGGTTTGCTGGCGATTTGGATTGCGCGGCGGATTAAAGCTGTGTCGTAGCGAGTGCCGCTGTGCTGTAAATGTAGCAAACCCACCTCGCTGCATGTCTTAATAAATCAAGCTTTCATAAAACTTGAGTACAATCGAACATTTACGGCGCTTGCTACAGAGTGCCGTGTTTGTTTTGAGGTTGTGCATGTCAGGTCAGCTTGAATATCTACTTTATCGAATCAATGGCCTTTATCGAATCCAAGGTGAGTCCAGCATTGAGCTGGCGGATTGCTTGGGTTTTGATGCACTTGGGCATTGCGTGGCCCATGGTCATCCAGACAATCATGCTGCCAGTTTAGCGCGTGATTTACTCATTCCCGCAGCTTGGCTGACGGCTCATTCCTTTACGCTACCTGCAGTTAATAAAAAGCAGCGCGATCAACTGATTAGCCAAGCCCTCGAAGATCGGATCTTGGGTAAGTTGAGTGATGTGCACTGGGTAGCGGGTGCTGCAGTGAATGGCATCACGACGGTGTGGGTGATTGAAAAAACACGGCTGGCGGCAATCTCTGAGTGGGTAGCTCAGTCAGGCATGAATTTTCAGCGTTGGCTGCCAGAATTACTACTGTTACCGCACCCATTTACGTACTCCCATTCGGGCAATGGCATCATATTTTGTACCGATAAGGAGTCGGGCTGGCTAGAGTCTGAAGCTGACTTATTGGCTCTTTATCCGGCTCAATCCTTCAAGGAAATATCAACTTCAGAATTGATTCTGCCGCGACCTGATGCCGTCTCTTTCTATCAAGAAACCAAGGTATATCTATCTACTAATTGGTCTGATTGGCGTGGAGCGATATACCTACTTGTAGCGTGTTTCTTTATTTATCTGTTTAGCCTATTTATTCAATGGCGTAGTTTAGCGAATCAAGAAACGGCCCTTCGGCAAGAAATCCGCCAGACCTTTGCCAGTATTTTCCCCGGTGTACCGGTGGTGGATCCGATTTTGCAATGGCAAAGTCAGCAAAATGCCGGTAATCGCAGTGGGGCGAGCGCCTCGGGCGATGCCTTAGATCTTTTGCATAAAACCGCAGCGCAAATCGATTTAGATGTGGGCATCGATAGCGTAGAAGTCAAAGCAGGCAAGGTGAGTATCGTGTTGGCTGAAAGTAAATCCGCGGCTTTGTTGGCTCAATTAACGGCGCAGGGCGCAAAAGTGCAAAGTAATAAAATGCCCGATGGGCGAATGAGTATCGAGGTGCAGCCATGAACCCGCTGATTAAAAGCTGGCGGCTGCAAGCACAAACGTATTGGCAGCAACGCAATCCTCGTGAACGAAAAATGTTGGCCATTTGGTCAATCGCCGTTGCCTTGGCTGTTTTGTACTTTGGCATTTATTCGCCATTGAACACGCAAATTGGCAAGTTATCGGTGAATGTGCCGCGATTAGAGGGTCATCTGTTTGCGATGCGGGGCAGTAAGCCAGAAAGCACACGCCCTAAAGCCAGTACCGGTGATTTACGCAGCGCGGCATTTGCGGCCTTATCGGCCAAGAAAATCAGTGCCGATGTGCGCTCCATTTCGGCCACGCAATTGGAATTACGTAGCTCACATGCCTCGGTGAATGAAGCTTTGCAATTAGCCAATGCCCTGAAGTCTGAACTCGGTGCCAAAGTCATTTCAGTACAAATCAAACAAGATAATTCGGCCGCTACTTTGGTTTTAGTTTTGGAGCGGACATGAAACAGACTCAAATCGTGATAGCGCATCCTCGTCGCAAGCTGATTATTTTTCTCTTAGTGGTTTTCAGCCTGATAGTTTTTATCGCCAGAATGCCAGTGAGTGTCGTGGTGTGGTTTTTGCCCAGCTCGGTGAGCTTGGTACAAGCCAGTGGCAGTATCTGGGATGGCCGAGCTAGTGCCTTGGGTTTGCAAGGCGTAGTTTTGCAGCAGAATCTTTCTTGGCAGTTTGAGCCCAAAGCGCTGCTTCGCGCGCAGATGGCTTGGCAATTGCGTGGCGAAGCCTTGGGAGCCAGTAATCAAGCACGTATAGCGCTGGGTCTGGGCGGCAGTGCGCTCGAAAATGTTGATATTACTTTTCCGCTCGAAGGCGTTTTTCGGTCTATTCCTAAAGTCGCGAATTGGGGTTTAGGCGGCAAAGCGCAATTACGCAGCCCGCGTTTGTCTCAACAAGTGGGCGACAGTGCAGAGTTGGTGCTCGATCCCATATTTAGCCAACTTGTTCCTGCGTTGACGCCGATTACAGCGCTGAGAGTGAATTTGAATGTGGTAGTAGGTGGCGCTAACTGGCAAATTGCCCCCGCTGGCGCTAGCGCGATAGCCGTCAATGGGAATGGCGATATGCAATGGCGCGGCGCGGCACACGGTACGATTAATCTCAAGCCCGATGAAAAAGTACGCCAACAACTTGCGCCATTGCTATTACAAGTTCCCGCGACGGCTGATGGGTATCAGATTAAATTTTAATGAGACACAAAAAAAGCTATCAGTCATGATGGCTTTTTTATACGCAGAATAAAGCTTAAGCGAGTGCTTTGGCTTTGAGTTTCGCAAATTCATCAGCAGTAATCGTACCTGCATCCAGCAAGGCTTTAGCATCGCTAATTTGTTCGGCTGGTGACTTTGCGGCAACTTGGCGGATATAGCTATCGGTATCCGTTTTCATGCGTTCGAGCATTTGTTGCTGGCGTTGTGCCATGCCTCGGCCGTGGCAAAGGATATAAATTAACGCAACGAAAGGCACGGGCAAAATCAAGCCAATAACCCAAAGTGCTTTTCGAACACCACTTATTTCATGGTTGCGGAATAAATCTGCAAAAATATGAAATAGTACGAAAAGATAAACGATAAACATAAATGCTTCGGCGATGAGCCAAACAACATCCCAAAAATTACTCATAATGGTTTAATCCGGTTGATTAAAATAAAACGTAAAACCCAATTGGGTTAGTACGGCTTGCGAGTTGCTCGGTTAATCCAGGTGCGCAATAAAGACAAAAGTGCGCCGCCAGTCACCATACCTAGCGTATACACTGCAAATACCAGCAATGAGGCGGGCATCGTGATACTAAGCGTGAATAGAGAGATAGTAACTGCAGTGAGATTTTGAAATTGAAATAAAACAACAATAGCGGTCAAAATAATAATCAGAGCAATATAAACGTAACGCATGGCGACTCCATTCTATAAATTAAACTCACAGGCAGAGCTGGTCAAATCAGCGCAATGATTTATTCTTTGGTGCATTCAAATGAATTCGTCGGGTATGAAAATCAGCTCATTTAGTCAATTATCATTTCTAATTGACTTAGAAGTGTTGGATTGCTCAATTATTTCGTGTGATTCTGAGCATTTCTTCAATACTCGTCACGCCTTCCAAAACACGTTCAATCGCGTCATCGCGCAAGCTGGTCATGCCTAAACTTTCGGCGTAAGTGCGTATATCTTGTTCATTAGCCGCATTATGAATTTGGGTACGCATTGCTTCATCAACGACCAGTAATTCGTGAATGCCGGTACGGCCACGATATCCGGTTTGCGCGCAATGTGGGCAACCGACTGCGCGATAAAGTGTTGTTGGGGTATTGGTCCCTAGCTGTTTTAATTCATCGTCTGTGGCGCTATACGGTTGCTTGCAGTCATTGCATAGATTACGAACTAAGCGCTGGGCCAGTACGCCGATGGTCGATGAGGCCAGCAGGAATGGCTCGATACCCATATCCACTAAGCGGGTGATGGCGCTGCTGGCATCATTGGTGTGTAAGGTGGCGAGCACCAAATGGCCGGTCAATGACGCTTGTACTGCGATTTGGGCGGTTTCTAAATCGCGAATCTCACCAATCATAATCACATCGGGGTCTTGCCGCAAAATCGCTCGTAGTGCCCGCGCAAAGCTCATATCAATCCGCATATTGACTTGGGTTTGGCCGATGCCATCTAAGTCGTATTCGATCGGGTCTTCCACGGTCATGATATTGCTGTTTTTTGCATCCATGCTGCCGAGCGCGGCGTACAGGGTTGTGGTTTTGCCCGATCCTGTTGGCCCAGTGACCAAGACGATGCCGTGCGGGGAGGCGAGTAATTGATTGAGCGGTTTTAGCGTTTTTTCCGCCATGCCAAGTTTAGCCAGTTGCAAACGGCCTGCTGACTTATCGAGTAAACGCAGTACCGCGCGCTCGCCGTGCCCAGTCGGTAAGGTCGAGACGCGAATATCCACGGGGCGACCCGCAATTCGCAAATTGATGCGGCCGTCTTGTGGGATGCGTTTTTCGGCAATATCAAGCGCCGCCATCACTTTAATCCGCGAAACGAGGGCAGCATGCAGGGCACGATTGGGCTCGACCACATCGCGTAAAGCACCATCTACGCGGTAGCGGACTACCGATCGGGTTTCAAACGGTTCGATATGAATATCGGATGCATTTTCGCGTAGCGCCTCGGTGAAAATCGCATTGATGAGCCGAATCACGGGCGATGATTCTTCCGCTTCCATCAAGTCTGAGACTTCAGGCATGTCTTGAATGAGTCGCGCCAAGTCGGCAGACTCTTCAATGTCATCGACCATATTCATGGCACTGGCTTTGCCGTCGCCAAAATGCTGAGTCAGTTTGGTATTGAATTCAGCTTCAGCTAAAACGACGAGCCGACTTTGAGCGAGTTTGCGACGCAATTCACCCATCGCGGCAATACTGCCGCCTTGGCGCATTACAATTGGGGTGCTGCCATCAATGACTTCACCATCAAATACGCCATATTCACGAGCATAAGCATAAGAAACAATAGACATATTCGGTTTACTGCTGCGCTTGAAGTGGAACTGCAGCGGGTGCGCTTGCTTTGGGTTGCACCGAATAGATCGACAAGCCAGCTTCAGGTGGCTTAGAAGGCAACTGAATTTGTGGGATGTCGTCCAATAACCAATGTGGATCGGTTTTAAAGTCGCTTTGCTGTTTGCGTAGGTACTGATAGCGATCGTTGGTCAGCGTGTGATTGGCAGTGCTGTCGCGAATCACTACCGGACGTAGGAATACCATCAGATTGACCTTTTCGTACTTACGGCTCTGAAACTTGAATAACTCACCAATATAAGGAATATTGCCTAAACCAGGCACTTGACTGTCATTGTTAATCACGCGATTTTCGATAAGGCCGCCGAGCACAACGATTTGGCCATCGTCGACCAAGACTTTGGTTTCGATAGTTCTCACTTTGGTGGCCAAACCAGCACCATCGGTGTTCAGTGATGAGTCAACACTAGAGACTTCTTGGTACACATTCAGCGTAATCACGCCGCCTTCTGATACTTGTGGGCGTACCCGTAATTTAATACCCACGTCTTTGCGTTCTACGGATACGAATGGATTGGCGTTAGCGCCGGTGCCATTTTGCGAGCCGGTGATAATCGGAATATTTTGGCCAACGGTGATTTTGGCTTCTTCGTTATCCAGCATCAGTAAATTAGGCGTAGAAAGAACATTGCCATTACCCGTGCTTTGTAAAGCCGAGGCGAGTAAACCGAGTGAAGCAGTTCCATCACGCGGGTCGCCATTAAACAAGCCCATGGTCAAGCCAGCGGGAATCCCTGCTGGTGTTTTTGCTAGAATATTGCTAATGACATTACCCAAACCGCCAGGGCCTGGGTTGAGGTTACTAACACCGCCTGCTCCGATTTTATCGTTGCCGCCGGCAACCAGCCATTGAAAGCCAAATTCAGCCAGTTTGGCCTGATTGACTTCGGCAATCATCGCTTCCACGTAAATTTGTGAACGGCGTACATCGAGTTTTTCAATGACGGAACGCAAATTGTTGTAGACATTTTGAGGTGCCGTAATGATGAGTGAATTGGTCGTGCTATCGGCTTGAACTCGAACCGTTGCGCCAGCGATTTGAATATTTGTGCCGGTATTGCTTGGGCTGTTATTCGTCGTGTTGCTTGTAGCAGGGTTACTGCTCATTGAACTGCTGTTATTGTTTGTCGTGGGTGAATCATCTTGCCCGGTCAAAATGCCTTTGAGGGTACTGGCTAGTTTTACTGCATCGGCATTACGTAAATAAATGACGTTAATCGAATTGTCGGTCGTTGCCGCTTCATCCATGCTTTTGATTAATTGGCGCAATTGACTGGCTTGCGGCGCATTGAGTGCGCGAATCATCAGGCGATTGCCGCGTGGCTCCGGCACGATAATCGAACGACGCACACCATCTGGCGGCGGGATCGGCGCGCCGCCAACTTGTACTGACACCTCAGGCATCAGGCGGGCAATGTTTTGTGCCACATCTAAGGCTGATGCGTTATGCAGCTTTATCGTAAAGACGTCGGTATTTTTAGGCTGATCAATATTGTCGATAATGCGCGCGAGGCGGCGGATATTGTCTGCGTAATCGGTAATCACCAAAGTGTTGCTAGTGCCCGATTGATAAGCACTAATCAAGCTCGAAGGAGTCGCTAAAGGACGCAACATGGTCGCCATTTGATTGGCGCTTTCATTGTTTAACGCAAAGATTTGTGTAATCACTTGCTCGCCAGACGCATTTTCCCCTCGCACGAGGGTTTTATTGCTCAGCGCTTTGCTATCGGCTTCGGGTTGGATTTTGATTGCACCATTGCTTTGCACTGTTGAAAAACCAGCTTGCCGCAGTGCCGATTGCAAAATTGGATACACCAAGTCTTTTGCAACCGGTTGGGTTGAAACAATATTAATTGTGCCTTTGACACGCGGGTCAATAATGAAATTCTTCCCGGTGATCAGGCTAATGGCTTTAATCGTGGTTTCAATGTCTGAATTCACGAAATTGAGCATGATTTTTTCGTTTTCGTCAGCAGCAAACGCAAGCTGGCTGCAAAGTAGTGCGGCAATTAATATTTTTTTCATGGTTTCAAGGATTAACGGTGTAGCTGATGGTTTGGGGCTTATCTTGGCGTTGGATGAGCAAAGACAAATTCGTTTGCTGGCTGAAAGCGCCATAGAGTAAAGACAGATCGTCGAGTTTATTCAGCGGCCTGCCGTTGATGGCTTTCAAAATGTCGCCATCACGCAGTTGCAATACTTGTGCCAGCTGTTGTTGGCTGGCTTGCTCAACCAAAATGCCACCGGCTTGACTGGTGCCTAGGCCTTTGCTCCAGTTGGCGAGATTGCCGCCTTGCAAAATGCCTGTTAATTGGCCGCGAGTCAGTGAGATGCTCGCCGCTTCGACATTGGCAACGGCTGCGACTGGCGTATTGGCTTGAGTAGGATTGCCGGAAGTAATCACAGCATTATTGAGTGACGCTATTGCCGATGCGGGTAAATAGACTTTACTTTGCGACCCACTGCGTTCCAACACAATATGGTCTTTCATCGCAGCGACTAACTTGCCATATTGCCCGACATCACCACCGACTTTGACTGCGACTGCGCTCGCTTCCAACCCTTCAATAATCGCAATGCCATCTTGACCTGAAATTAGCGCTTTGAGTGATAAAGCGCTGGTTTCGCTACTGACGGCTGTACTGGTATTAAATAAGCGCAATACCGCATCAGGATTGAAGGCTTGTGAGCTGGGGGCCGTTTGCGCTAAACGTAGTGTCGAGCCAGGACGGTTGGGCGTGAGTAGTTGCCAAATCAGACCAATAGCGAGCCAGATGAGCAGTGCGATAGCAAGGTATTGAACGGTATGCGCCAAATGTTTAATAGAAAAAGGCATAGTCTAAGTGGCGGTAAGGCCTGAAATTCCCTGTGAAAGCTTTTGATTTACTTATATTCGTCATTATTGCGCGGTAAACTACATCCCGTGCCGCGAGATTGGTAAGCACATCATCAATAATTTAGTACTTCTGTGGTGTAAGGGTAAATTCTAGGCGACATAGCGGTTGAATCAATGACCTTGAGTAGAAAATTTACCATTTTCGGTAGTAATATCCTAGAAATATTCAGCAGTAGCGTGTATTGAAGCACAAGTAGATGAATGTAATATGGCATTCATACATTTATTTGCAGAGTGTTAGTAAAAACTTTCAGGTATAGCGGCTAAGCAAGGCGGCATTTCAAATGCAGCAATGCAAAGTTGTAAACAAGGTTTACATTACAACTTCAGTTTTAGAATTTAAACGCGGATGACCGCCTTTCAAGTGACCCTTTCGTGACGGCATTCCAATATCAAGCAGTTCCTATCGCTGGTGGCAAAGCAAAATCAGGGCAAATAGACGCCGATACGCCGCGTCACGCGCGCAATTTGTTGCGTGAGCAAGGTTTGCTGGCGACTCAACTCATTGAATCAAGCACCGCACAAGGCCAGTCGGCAAGGTTGAGTCTATCCAGCCAACAGCTTGCAACACTCACTCGGCAATTTTCGGCTTTGCTCGATGCAGGTTTAACGATTGATGAATTATTAATTGTATTGGCTGAGCAAGCTGATCACGATAAAACACGCCAAGTCCTTGCCGGATTGCGTGCTGACGTGATGGCGGGGATGCCGCTATCGAATGGTATGGAACAATTCCCACGTGTTTTCCCCATGCTGTATCGCACATTGGTCAAGGCCGGTGAAGAATCGGGCAAATTGTCTGGCGTGATGCAGCGTTTGGCCGATTACTTGGAAGCCCGTGGCGAGCTCAATAGCAAAATCGCCATTGCGTTTATTTATCCTGCCGTTGTGATGTTTGTGTCAGCCTTGGTGATTTTAGGGATGCTAACGTGGGTGGTGCCGCAGATGGTGCAAGTATTTGAGTCCGCCAAGCAAACTTTGCCGCTACTCACACGTGCTTTGCTATGGACCAGCGCCGCAGTCAAAAGCGCGGGCGGATGGGCATTGCTCGCGGCGCTGATTGCCAGCGTGGCTGGATTTTATGCCTTGAAAAAACCTGAGCTGAAACACCGCTTTCATGTTTGGCGTTTAACATGGCCGATGCTCGGTTATTTGGATCGCTTGGCGAACACTGCGCGCTTTGCCAGTACTTTGTCGATTTTGGTCGGTAGCGGTGTACCGCTGCTTAAATCGTTGGATGCGGCCGAAGGCGTGATGAGTAATTTGAAATTACAAAGTGCGGTGGGTGAGGTTGCGAGTGAAGTGCGCGAAGGCGTCAGCTTGGCACGCGCGATGAAAACCGCCGATGAATTTCCGCCACTGCTGTTGCATTTGGTTGCCAGCGGTGAGGCGACAGGGCGATTGGCGCTAATGCTTGATCGTGCTTCAATTGAACAGACCAAAGAACTCGACCGCAAAGTCACCGCCTTCACCAGTTTGCTTGGCCCTTTGATGGTACTGGTGATGGGGGCGGTGGTGATGGTGATTGTGTTGGCGATTCTATTGCCAGTGTTCGAGATGAATCAGTTGGTTAAATAGCGACGGCTGCGCCTTTGTATTTATGTCGGCATGCGGTGCTCTACAATTGAAAAAGCCTCATGTACAAAAGTACATTTCGGGCTCGAAAGCTCCGGTTGTCGACAAACTACTTTGGCTCGCTCGCCGCTAAACGTTTTGTTTTTTAAGATGTAACTTTTTTAACTGATGTATAGCATTGAATGCTATGTTTAATTTTGCTTGTGAGCTAATACCCCAGTGGAGTAGGAATGAAAAAAAGTCGTGGTTTTACTTTAATTGAGATTTTGGTGGTCGTATCGATTTTGGCGATTTTGGGCGCGCTGATTGTGCCAAAGATTATGGATAGACCCAATGAGGCGAGGATTGTCGCGGCCAAGCAAGACGTGTCGGCGATTATGGCGGCGCTCAAATTATATAAATTAGACAACGGCCGTTTGCCGACGACCGAGCAAGGTTTGAAAGCCTTGGTACAAAAACCAACGTCTGACCCTGTGCCAATGAATTGGAAATCGGGCGGTTACCTCGAAAAAGCACCGAAAGATCCATGGGGGCAGGATTATGTGTATCTCAATCCCGGTGCGCATGGCGAGGTGGACGTGTTGAGCTATGGTCCAGAGGGGCAAGCGGGTGCGGATAAGCCTGAAAACCTAATTGGTTCATGGCAATAGCTAGTTTGTCTGTATTAGCTTTTTAGTTTCTGCTGGTCGGACTTATTTTTGAAATAAGTAAAATCTGTAAGCCTACTTGATGTGTTGTTGACGATTGAGTTGACGCAAGGTAATTGAGTGGTTCAGAATCTGCAGCTTAATTTTGATTGTGAATATTTACCTTGAGTTGATGATGAAAAAAACGATTCTTTTGGGTTTGATTTTGAGTGGTTTGCTTAGTGCTTGTGGCGGTGGCGGCGGTGCTTCTACAGCGGCAACATCGGTTCCTACCCCGACGCCTACCTTAACTCCTACAGCAACTCCTACAGCAACTCCTACAGCAACTCCGACACCTACTGCAGCACCTTCGGTTTCCGCTGCGGGCACATGGGCTGCACGTTATGTATATACGTCTACAGATGATTTTATTTGGTTGAATTTACCATCGGGTGAATACTGGTCATTGTATTGGGTCAATAATACGTTTACAGGTTTAATTCAAGGTAATTACAGCAGTTCGGGCTCTAATCTTTTGTCAAATAATGGCTTGGATTTTGATGTTAGTACGCTGAATAAGCCAGATGCTCTGACTTTTACAGCTACTGTGGTTCCGCAAACTAGTATGGAATTGAAAACTGTTGTCACAGGGGCTACTATCACAACGCGCTTGGCATACCACAAAGACAGCTACTTGAAAGCAGATGTAGCTGCACTTGCGGGTAGTTATACAGGTAAGAGCTATTCGAAAAAATATGGCTCAGGTGTTAATGAAGGCTTTAGCGTGGCTGCCGATGGAAAAATTACAAGCACAGTAACGGGTTGCAGCTATACAGGGCAGTTAACGGCAATGCCTGATGCCTATGCTTATCGCTTCACTGTTACTTTTGGTGCAGCGCCTTGTGATAATGCGGGTGAGACGATGACGGGTATAGCGATCAAATCTGTTATGAGTAATGAAATCATTGCGGCAGGTTTGAATGGTGCTCGAAATAACGCATTTGTATTTGTTGGTGCAAAATAAGTAATTGTGTTTCAACGCACAACAAGCAAGTTAAGACATCATGGTGTTGCTTGTTTGGCTTAGGGCGTTAAAGTAATAAAATCGCCGTTCACGTGAAGCTTAGCTTTAAAGTGGCGGCGATTTTTTATGTTTGAGTTCAGTAAATCTATTCCTGTCATTTGAATGCGATAAGCTAGTTAGGTCATTTGATATAACTAATGAATCTTGTGTTTTAAGCCTTGGGTTAAATTGAATGCGTCTAGTTTTTTATGTGTAAACAACATGGATTCACCCTACTTGAAATACTCGTCGTTACAGCGATTATTTTGATTGCGACTAGTTTTACGGTATTTCATTTTAATCGTGGCGATGGCGCGCAAGCGGCGGCGGAGCGTTTGATGTTGCAGTTTGAATCTGCTCGTGACGAGGCCATTGCCAGTGGCCGTGCTTTGGCTTGGACCAGTGATGGGGCAGGATATCAATTTTGGTATAAAAACGAGCGCCAAGAATGGGAAGTCCTCAATGTTCGTGATGGTTTGCGGGCGACTCAACTTGCCGATGGCGTGCAGGTGACTGAGCAAAAAATCAATCAACAAAACCGACCATTGGGCGAGAGAATTGTGCTACCTGCCGATGGTGTGATTGAGTCGTTCGAAGTGTCGCTCAATGGCAGTGAAACCCAATGGCGCATTAGTGGCGATGTGATGGGGCGTTTCACGGTAATGCAGGTGCAACGCTGATGCGGGCCAAATCACTGGGTTTTACTTTGGTTGAAGTTTTGGTCGCCTTGGCGGTACTAGGGATTACTTTGGCTGCCGCAGCCAAACTCGTCATCGGCTCAACCGATACGCTGATCACGTACCGCAGCCGAACGTTGGCCAGCTGGGTAGCGAGTAATCAAGTCAATCAAATGCTGGCCATGCGCACGTATCCTGAAACAGGTTCAACGCAAGGCCAAATCACGCAAGGCAATGAGAATTTCATTTACACAATGAATATCAGCCCCACCCCCAATTATAGTTTTCGACGTATAGAGCTAAGCGTTGCATTAGCAGAGCGCCCTGAGCATATACTGGCGCAGCAGGTGTTTTATGCTGCCCGCGTGGATTAAGCCGATGTCACGCGGGTTTACTTTGCTCGAAGTGCTCGTTGCCTTGGCGATTTTTGCCATTATGAGTTTGATTACTTATCGCGGCGTCAATATGGTGATTGATACGCGCACGGCCGTGGTCAATGAAACCGCTTACTGGCGCGAGTTGACGCTGGCATTTGAGCGGATGGAGAGTGATTTAAGCCAAATCGCACCTCGCCCATGGACCGATGGCGAAGGCAAATCGCAACCGCCATTGCGTAGTTTTAGCTCAGCACAAGTGCCAAGTAGTTTGGAATTCATCCGCTTTGATGGCGACCGCGCGCCTTTGCATGGAGTTTATGAATGCCGTCCTCAGTCATTAACGCTCAAATTGTTTCCTCAGTCCGACCTTGCCAAGACCGATCAAGCTGTACCGCATGAATTACTCAAAAACCTCAGTCGCTGCGAATTTGATTTTTTAGATGATCAAAATCAATGGCGCAAGCAATGGGGTGAGTCAGCTAGCCGGCCAAGGGCGATTCGGGTGCGCCTCGCGGTGGAGCAGCATTTGGGCGAATACGAACGAGTGTTTTTGATTCCATGATGCCGACATCCAAATTCAAACAGCGTGGCGTCGCGATTATCGCAGCGCTGATGGTCGCGGCCTTGGTCGCCTCGGTTGCTGGATTGCTGATGCTTAGGCAGCAGCGCGCTTTGCAGCAACTCGAAATCCGCAAAGACACCGCCGAGGCACGTGCTGCAACTTGGTCAGTTTTGCAATTGGTGCGTCTCACGCTGCGCGATGACGCCCGCGCAGGGCAGCCCGACCATTTGCTCAAGCCATGGGCGGTACCGATTCCCGAAATTAAAATCGAAAATGGCGCGATGAGTGGTCGACTGACTGAACTCAATGGCCGATTTAATTTGGCTAATTTGCTCGATAAAGATGGGCAGCTCAATCCGGCTGGCGTCGCTGCCTACAAAAAATTACTGCTCAATTTAGGTCAACCCGTCAACTTGGCCGATGCCTTGGTGAAGCATTTGCAGAGCAAAGCGATTCTAGAGCCAGGAAAGAGTAAAATTTCGCCGCTGGTGGACGTCAATGAACTGCCGCAAATTGATGGCTACAGCATTGAGCTGGTACGGCAAATCGAGCCCAGTATTGTCGTTCTGCCAGTGCAAACGACATTGAATGTGAATTTTGTATCTGCTGAAGTTTTATCTGCATGGGGCCCCAAGTTGACTGTATCGGCTGCTGAGCAAGCATTAGCAAAGCGTAGAAGCAAATACTTCTCAAATGCTGGCGACTTTGTGCAGCAATTGCCCAAAGAGATGCAAGCCGAAATTCCCCCTGCGATGCTGGCGGTGAATAGCCAGTTTTTCTGGGCCGATATGGGCGCTCGTTTTGGCAATGTATTCTTGCAGCATCGCGCCTTACTCGATCGATCAAAAAGTGAAATGCCCACGGTGCTGTGGGTGCGACGGATTTATTAAGCAGTCTCCGTGTTTCTCTGCTGACTTTGTCGTCTGTACGGTATCGATATAAATCAACAAATCTCCATTCACCGTATTTCCCGCAATAGCGCTTTCGCTAGGAATGCCTACAATGTCGGCATTATTATCTGCGAGATACATCATGCAAATCACCGTCGTTAAACACCCTTTGGTTCAACATAAATTGGCTTTGCTGCGAGAAGCGGATGTTTCGACCAATAAATTTCGCCTGCTGACCGAAGAGTTGGCTCGTTTGCTGGCGTATGAGGCAACGCGTGATTTGCCGTTGGAGGATGTGACCATCCAAGGTTGGTGTGGTGATGTGCAAGTGCAAAAAATCAAAGGTAAAAAACTCACTGTCGTACCAATTTTGCGCGCGGGTTTGGGGATGCTCAACGGCGTACTGGATTTAGTGCCGTCAGCCAAAATCAGCGTGGTGGGGTTGGCGCGTGATGAAGAAACATTGCAACCCGTGCCTTATTTTGAAAAATTCGTCGGTGATTTAGAAGACCGCCTTGCTTTGATTATCGACCCGATGCTGGCAACGGGTGGCTCTTTGGTTGCGACAGTGGACATGCTCAAACGCAATGGTTGCAAGGAAATTATCGCGATTGTGATGGTGGCAGCGCCTGAAGGCGTGAAGCTGATGAATGAAAAACATCCTGATGTGCAAATCGTATCAGCGTCGCTTGATTCGCATTTGAACGAGCAAGGCTACATCATTCCGGGCTTGGGTGATGCTGGCGACAAGATTTTCGGTACGATTAATAAGTAAAACTAAATTTAGTCCACGAAACACACGAACAAGATCGTTTTTCGTTGACTGTATAAACGAAAGTGCATCCGATGAGGTTTTAGTATTTTTTGCATCTTTCGTGCTTTTTGTGTTTTTCGTGGACTAAAGATTTGCTTTTAAGTGGGGTTGTGATGTTTTCAGAGATCAAACAATTTATATCCGGCGCGCAAATTTTATTTGTCGCCTTTGGTGCTCTGGTGCTGGTGCCGCTGTTGACGGGCTTGAATCCGGCAATGGCGCTGCTTGGTGCTGGTGTCGGTACTTTGATGTTTCAATTGATTACCCGTCGGCAAGTGCCGATTTTTTTAGGCTCGTCGTTTGCCTTTATCGGTCCGATTATTTTCGCGATGCAAACTTGGGGTCAAGCCGCCACGCAGTTCGGTCTATTTTTTGCTGGCTTTATGTATTTTATTATTGCTGGTTTGATTAAATGGCGCGGCATGGGCTTTATCCATAAGTTATTGCCGCCGGTGGTGATTGGCCCAGTGATTATGGTCATTGGTCTGTCGGTGGCGGTCGCAGCATCGGGCATGGCGATGGGGCAGGGCAGTGGTAAACAGCTCGTTCCCTATAATGTATCGCTATTTTTAGCTGCAATTTCACTTGCGACGACGATTGCTGTGTCGGTGTTTGCCGGCGGCATGCTCCGCTTGGTACCAATTTTATCCGGTGTAGTCGTGGGTTATATCGCGGCGATCTTTTTGGGCGTCGTTGATTTAGCAGCGATTGCCGCTGCGCCATGGTTGGCGAAACCGCATTTCGTTACGCCTGAAGTGAATTGGGCGGCGGCGCTGTTTATGCTGCCGGTGGCCATTGCGCCAACGATTGAGCATATCGGCGCAGTGATGGCCGTGGGCAAAGTAACGGGTAACGACTACACAGAGAAGCCCGGTTTGCATCGCACTTTGGCTGGCGACGGTATGGGCGTGTGTTTTGCTGGATTGATTGGTGGCCCACCGATTACGACGTATTCCGAAGTCACTGGTGCGCTGATGATTACGCGAAATTTCAATCCAGTGATCATGACTTATGCGGCGATTTTGGCAGTGATTTTGGCCTTTTTTGGCAAGTTCAACGCGATTTTGGTGTCGATCCCACTGCCGGTTATGGGCGGCATTATGGTGCTCTTATTCGGTACGATTGCCTCGATCGGCTTGAAAACACTGATTGATAGTAAAGTGGATTTGATGTTGCCACGCAATTTGGTCATTGTATCGGTCGTGCTGACTTGCGGGATTGGTGGTTTGATGGTGCAAGTTGGCAATTTCAACTTGGCGGGTGTGGGGCTAGTGAGCGTGTTGGCGATTGCATTGAATTTATTGCTGTCAGCCGACAAGCATCATGATGGCATTGTGGAAGGGCAGGATATTTAAGGTATTGCTTTGTGGCCATTAATTAATAATTGCTGCATTGAAATACATATCGTGGCGGAGATGATTCTCCGCCATTTTTTATGTTTGAAGCCTTATATTTTTTGATGAGTAAGCTGCGACCATGCATTGTGCAGCCAGTGGGTGAATGATTGCCAGCGAGTAAGGAGTCGGCGACAGATCGAGCACCTTGGAATGAGATGACAATCGATATAGCGATCATTCAGTTCTGCGCTCGGATGTGCATCGAGGGTATAAATTGAGCCATCGGACAATGAAATAGAGCCATGACCTTGCGGGGTATTGCGGTAGTCGGCATTCATGATGTTGCTCCGTGAATTGGTATCTACAGTCTATGCCCAACTCTTTACGCTCAGTAGACACATATTCGGCATCAAGCCGTGAGAGCAGTGGATGGATTTTTGATCTGTGCTGTACACCGTGATGCATAAGTGTATTGCTTGCGCATCCCACCGCTAAAGAGCGCGATTTTTAATGCTGAACCGCATTAGATTTCAGATTGGCAGGGCGATTTGGTCGCTGTTTTGGTAGAATAGTTGCCTTGAGTAAAAATCCAATGAGTTTGAGCCGCGATGAGTGAAAAAAACAGCCCCGCAGTCAGTGCAGAAAATGCCCCTGTGACCAGTAATTTTATCCGCCAAATCATTGATGCCGACCTTGCGAGCGGCAAACACACTGCGGTGCAGACGCGCTTTCCGCCAGAGCCAAATGGCTACCTGCATATTGGCCACGCCAAATCGATTTGCTTGAATTTCGGCATCGCCCAAGATTACAACGGTCTGTGCAATTTGCGCATGGACGACACCAACCCAGAAAAAGAAAACGACGAATACGCCAAAGCGATCGAAGACGACGTGCGCTGGTTGGGTTTTGCATGGAATGGCGATGTGCGCCATTCTTCGGATTATTTTGAATTGCTTTACGGGTACGCCGTTGAATTGATCAACGCAGGCAAAGCGTATGTCTGCGAATTGACTGCAGAAGAAATGCGCGACTATCGTGGCGATTTTCAAAAGCCAGGCCGCAACAGCCCGTTCCGTGATCGCACGCCTGCTGAAAATCTCGATTTGTTTACCCGCATGCGTGCGGGTGAGTTTGAAGACGGCAGCAAAACGTTGCGCGTCAAAATCGATATGCAGTCGCCAAATCTGAATATGCGCGATCCGGTGATCTACCGCATCAAACGCGCGACACACATTAAAACCGGCGATAGCTGGTGCATTTACCCGATGTATGACTACACACACTGTATTTCTGATGCGCTAGAGGGCATTACCCATAGCTTGTGTACGCTGGAGTTTGAAGATCATCGCCCGCTGTACGACTGGGTACTCGACAATATCAGTCTGGAATGCCATCCACAGCAGATCGAATTCTCGCGCCTTGAGTTGCTGTATTCGATCACGTCGAAACGTAAATTGAACCAACTGGTGACGGGTAACTTTGTTTCGGGCTGGGATGATCCACGCATGACGACGATCAGCGGCATGCGCCGTCGTGGTTATAGTCCCGAAGGAATTCGCTTGTTTGCGCAGCGAATTGGCGTGAGCAAAGGCGAAAACATCATTGATTTCACCACGCTCGAAGGCGCGGTGCGTGAGCAGTTGGAAGGCAGTAGCCCACGTGTGATGGCGGTGCTCAATCCATTGAAAGTGACGCTGACCAATTTTGAAGCGGGCGTAACGGGTAGCCGTACTGCGCCATTCCATCCACATCATGAAGAATTTGGCGAGCGCGAAATCCCAATCGCCCGTGAAATTTGGATTGAACAAGACGATTTCGCCGAAGAACCACCGAAAGGCTGGCAACGTCTGACTTTGGGCTCGGAAGTGCGCTTGCGTTATTCCTACGTGATTAAGTGCGATGGAGTGGTGAAAGACGCCGACGGCAATGTGATTGAGTTGCGTTGCAGCTTGGATACCGAAACATTGGGCAAAAATCCAGAAGGCCGCAAAGTGAAAGGCGTGATCCACTGGATTTCTGCCGAACACGCGGTGCCTGCGACGGTGAATTTGTACGAACGCCTGTTTACCGAGCCGCGCCCTGATGCGGTTCGCGGTGAAGATGGTCAGTATGTTGATTTCACGCAATTCATCAATCCTGAATCACTCAAAACCATCACTGCGTATGTGGAAAGCTGCGTGGTGAATGCTGCGCCAGAAACGCGTTTCCAATTTGAGCGTTTGGGTTATTTCATCACCGACCGTCACAACCATCAAGCGGGCGGCACGCCGGTGTTTAACCGCACCGTCACGTTGAAAGACAGCTGGGCGAAGTAATGTATAGGTTGGGTTACACCTTCGGCTAACTCGACCTACATCCCTCCCTCCATTACCTTGGAAACTCAGATGAAAACAATTTTTGCATTGATGATTGCCGCTTTGAGCGGTGCAACGCTGGCAGAAACTGCGGCTTCGCCGGTGATTCGATGAGGGTGCTCACCCTCGTACAGTATGCAAATAAATTCATTTAATCCATAGGTTGCATCCAATGAGCTTTATGTCTGAAAAAGCCCCCACAGTTCGACATTTGTTTCGCAATTTTTGGCGCTTATCCAAGCCTTTTTGGGCTTCAGAGGAAAAGTGGGTTGCGATTGGATTGCTCATTTTTGTAGTGGGTTTGAATCTCGGCATTGTTTATATGAGCGTCTTATTTAATGACTGGAATCGTGTCTTTTACGATGCACTTCAGAAATTAGATGAAGTGACTTTTTGGCGTGAAATTAAGCATTTTGCTTGGCTTGCAATTCCTTGGGTTAGTATTCAAATTTGTGCGCTGTATTTTAGGCAGTTGCTAGAAATTAAATGGCGACGCTGGTCTACAGAATTTTATACTCAGCGCTGGATGAATCATCAAAATTTTTTCCGAATTCAATTGACTGATGGTTCAACTGATAACCCTGATCAACGTATTGCGGAAGATGTTGATCAATTTGTGAGTATGTCGCTGGGATTGTTTTTGGGTTTATTGCGTAACGTAGTAAATCTAGTCACGTTTGTAGTGATACTGTGGTCTTTGTCTACTCCAATTCGATTTATGCTGGCTGGCAATGACATTATTATCCACGGTAATTTAGTTTGGGCTGCCGTTATTTATGCAGTCATTGGTACCGTGATTACTATTTTAATTGGTCGACCGTTGGTGGGATTGAATTTTATACAGGAGCGGTGTGAGGCCGATTTTCGTTTTTCATTGGTTCGTGTTCGAGAAAATGCAGAATCAATTGCAATGTATAAAGGCGAATTTCTTGAAGGACGAAATTTAAATGCATTGTTTACCAATGTAGTACGTAATTTTAAAATTATTATGGGCTTTAATGTACGTGTGGTTGGTTTTACATTCTCTTGGAGCCAATTTGCTGTCGTATTTCCATTAATAATTGTTGCACCATTATTTTTTAGTGGCCAAATTTTGTTCGGCGGTTTAATGCAAATTCGTAATGCTTTTTCCGAGGTGCTTGATTCGCTTAGTTTTATTATGGATAGCTTTAGGACCATTGCGAAGTGGAAAGCCGTTATCGACCGTTTAACGACATTCGATGCCAGCCTCGAAGCTGCACAAGCACTACCTCGCATTACGCCGCAAGTGATTGAGCAAGGATTGTCTTTGCAAAATCTATCTGTAACCAAGCCCAATGGTGACGCACTGCTCAGCGATGTGAATCTACACCTCAATGCGGGAGATACGCTGCTGGTGCGTGGCGCTTCGGGCGCGGGTAAATCGACGCTTTTACGCGCTATGGCGGGTATCTGGCCCTATGCCAAAGGTGTATTGAGCTTGCAGACCGATACCACTACGCTGTATCTATCGCAAAAACCGTATATGCCGCTTGGTACTTTGCGTGCTGCGCTGTATTACCCGCAAGCGGCGCGAAACGACGATGCTCAGATTGCCGAATTGCTGGCGCTGGCTGGCTTATCGCATTTGTTGCCGCGCTTGGATGAAACCGATGCGTGGTCGCATGTGCTGAGTTTGGGTGAGCAGCAACGTATCGCTTTGCTGCGTGTGATGCTGGTCAAGCCAGACTTTCTGTTTATGGACGAATCCACTTCGGCGCTCGATGCGGCGGCTGAGGCGCGTTTGTATGCTGCCGTGGTGGAATGCATGAAAGACGGCGTGATGGTGAGTGTTGGCCATCGTGCAGGCCTGGTCGAATATCACGCTCAAGTTCTCGAATGTGAAGGTCAGGGCAAGTGGGCGCTGGCGGCATTGCAGTAATGTCTGCGCCAATTCGCGTTAAAGTAGTTTGCCTATTTGAGCAAGACGGGCAGTTTTTATTCGCTGAAGGCTATGATCCGACTAAAAATCAGCATTATTTGATGCCGGTTGGTGGCGGCGTTGAGTTTGGCGAGCGTTGCGAAGAGGCGATTTTCCGTGAAGTATTCGAAGAAATTGGCGTTGAAATTCAGAACCTTCGATTGTTAAAAGTTGTTGAGAATTTATTTACGTTTGATGGCATAGCAGTGCATGAAATTGTTTTTGTCTATCAAGCTGATTTAGCCGCGCCTTTGCAGCACAGCATTGGCGTTGAATCCAATGGCGATGAATTTAATTTGCGCTGGTTAACACGCAATCAAATTAATACTTTGGGCTGGCCTGTTTTCCCTAAAGGGTTACTAGATGCCATACCCGCTGCTTTATGAATGAGAGATTTTAAAATGTTAAAGAATGATACTTTCCTGCGCGCTTTAATGCGTGAACCTGTTGAATACACGCCGGTGTGGATGATGCGCCAAGCAGGGCGTTATTTGCCTGAATACTGCGCGACGCGCAAAAACGCCGGATCATTTTTGCAGCTTTGCAAAAACACAGAGCTGGCGACCGAAGTGACCTTGCAACCGCTGGAGCGTTTTCCGCTCGATGCGGCGATTTTGTTCTCGGATATTTTGACCGTTCCCGATGCGATGGGTTTGGGTTTGTATTTTGCCGAAGGCGAAGGCCCGAAGTTTGAGCGTACCGTGCGTACCGAAGAAGACGTTGCCAAATTGTTCGTGCCGGATGTGGGCACTGAGCTGAAATATGTGACCGATGCGGTGAGTTCAATTCGCAAGGCCTTGGATAACCGCGTGCCTTTGATTGGTTTTTCGGGCAGCCCCTACACCTTGGCCTGCTATATGGTGCAGGGTGGTAGCTCAAGCGATTATCGAGAAATCAAAATGATGATGTATGCGCGTCCAGACCTTTTGCACCGTATCTTAGAGGTCAATACCCTTACGGTGATTGATTACCTGAATGCGCAAATCGAAGCCGGTGCGAAAGCGGTGCAGATTTTTGATAGCTGGGGCGGCTCATTGCCATTCGGCAAATACCAAGAATTCTCTTTGCAATACATGGCGCGAATTGTGGCTGGCCTCAAACGTGAGCATGATGGCCGTCGCGTGCCAGTCATTGTCTTTACCAAAGGCGGCGGTCAATGGCTGGAAGACATCGCCGCGACGGGTTGCGATGCGATTGGTTTGGATTGGACCACCGACCTCGGCGAAGCACGCCGTCGCGTCGGTGATAAAGTCGCTTTGCAAGGCAATTTTGATCCTGTCGCGCTGTTTGCACCCCCTGCAGCGATTGAAGCCGAGGTGGAGCGAATTTTGACGAGCTACGGTGGCGGAGACGGTTTGAAAACGGGACATGTGTTTAATTTGGGACACGGAATTTCGCAATTTACTAACCCAGATCATGCTGCTGCATTGGTCGCCGCAGTGCATCGTTTTTCGGGTAAAAAATAAATCTTACAGCTTGTATTGAAGTTGTAATGAATATGAAAATCAATGATTTATCGGCGTTTTATGTAGTCTTGCATTGTGAAGTTACGGTAAGTTATGCACATTTTGTATTGGCCTGGTTTTTGACTTGTCAATCTCCTTTTAAAAAAATGATGTAAAACGTTGACAAACATAAGTTATTGATTTTATTGGCTTTATTTTTGTGTTTAATTTTTGAGCAACCTAGCCCTAGCCCCATTTTTACTAGGGATAATCGGATTTTTGACAGGTTGCCCACAAAATTACCCACAGAAACTGTGTATAACCCGAATAGCAAACAATTTACGCAATAAAGAGAGAAAAAGTGGCTAGTTTTGCCCTCGTTGCGCTTGACGTACCACTCAAAAAACTGTTTGCGTATGAGGTGGTTAACTTTACGGTTGCTGTAGGCTCGCGGGTCTTGGTGCCCTTTGGTCCGCGGCGATTGTCGGGTGTCGTGATGGATGTGCGGGACGATGCTGCCGATTTTACTGGCAAGCCTAAATCCATCATTACCGTATTCAACGACCTGCCTGCATTGTCGGCTGATACCCTGCAACTATGTCAATTTGTGGCTGACTATTACCATTATCCGATTGGTGCTGTTGTTTCAGCGGCGCTGCCGACGGTATTTAGGTCCAATTCACTGTTTTCCGAGCCGGCGGCCGCTTCGGTTTATTTTGTCGAGGTGCTGGATGCGCTACTTAATCAGATTTCAAAACGAGCGCACGCTCAGCGTAAAGTCGCAGAAGCCCTATTGGTGCCACACACGCCGGCGGCACTTCGCCGTTTGCACGATAGCGCGTGGCGCTGGACCAAGGCTTGGCATGAGGCCGGTTGGGTACAAGCAGCCGCCGAGGAAAAATGTGTCGGCGCAGCCAGTGCTGAATTAGCTTTAAATGACGAGCAAGCCGCAGCGGTGTCTGAATTGGTGCAAGCCAAAGACTTTATGCCGTTTTTGCTCTACGGCATTACCGGTAGCGGGAAGACCGAAGTTTATCTCCAAACGATTGCTCAAGTATTGGCGCGCGGTTTGCAAGTCTTGGTCTTGATTCCCGAAATCAATCTCACGCCGCAACTCGAAGGCCGTTTCCGCGCACGCTTTCCTGGCGTTCGGATGGCGGCATTACATAGCGGACTGAACAATACCGAACGCGCGGTCAATTGGCTGGCCGCTTTGCGCGGTGAAGCGCAGATCGTACTGGGTACACGGCTGGCGGTGTTCACGCCGCTGCCTAAGCTCGGTATGATTATGGTCGATGAAGAGCACGATCCATCATTTAAGCAGCAAGAAGGTCTGCGTTATTCAGCGCGCGATGTGGCGGTGTATCGGGCGCGCCAAGCTAATGTGCCAATTGTGCTGGGTTCAGCCACGCCGAGTATCGAGAGCTGGGCGAATGCCAAAGCCAAGCGTTATCGCTTGTTGCCGCTGACGCAACGTGCGGTAGCTGGCGCAGTGCTACCTAAAATTGTACTTTTGCCCACCAAGAACGTTGGCTTAGTCGATGGTTTGCATGTGATGGCTTTGGCGGCGATGCATGCGGCATTGGAGCGCGGTGAGCAGGTTTTAATCTTTTTAAATCGGCGCGGGTTTTCACCAGTATTGCAGTGCGGAGAATGTGGTTGGATGGCGAGTTGTTCGCACTGTTCCGCGCGCTTGGTGCTGCATCTCAAAGAGCGCCGTCTGCGCTGCCATCATTGTGGTCATGAAGAAGCGATTACGCATGCCTGCCCTGATTGTGGCAATCACGATTTGAAACCGGTCGGGCAGGGGACGCAGCGGCTAGAAGAATCGTTGCCACAACATTTTCCGGGCAAAAAAATACTGCGGATTGATCGCGATTCAACCAGTAAAAAAGGCGAACTCGACGCCGCGCTGGCGCAGGTGCACTCCGGTGAGGCCGACATTATTATCGGTACACAAATGCTGGCCAAAGGCCATGACTTTGATCGCCTTAATTGTGTGGTGGTACTCAATGCCGATACGGGTTTGTATAGCGTTGATTTTCGTGCTGAAGAGCGTTTATTTGCCTTGCTCACGCAAGTGGCGGGTCGAGCAGGGCGGCGCCAATCGCCGGGCGAAGTATTTATCCAAACCGCTTTTTCAGATCATCCTTTTTATCATCAGCTGTTGGCTCGAGATTATGCGCCGTTTGCCAATCGCACTTTAGACGAGCGCAGTATGCTGCTGCTGCCACCCGCTAATGCGTGGGCGCTGTTTCGGGCTGATGCACCAGAGTTAGAGCAAGCTTTGGCGGCGCTGTCGCACATTCGTAAGTGCATATCACCCGAGCCAGATTTGGTGTTAAACCAACCCGTTGCGGCGACGATGCTAAAAAAGGCGGGAGTAGAACGGGCGCAGCTTTTAATCGCAGCGAAATCAAAAGCGCAACTGCAGGCGGTATTAGGAGAGGCCTTGCCGACGATTCAAGCCTTAAAACTTGGCAAAGTGCGTTGGACCTTAGATGTGGATCCCGTTGAGGTTTAGATGTATTTGCTTCTAGGCATTGATTGATAAGGACTGCGATTAAATACCTAGGAAATAAAAAAGCCAGCTTTAAAATCCGGCTTTTTTTGGGGGGAATCGAATCAGACTGCTTGATCGTTCGTCTCGCCAGTACGAATCCGTACCACATGCTCAACTGGGCTCACGAAAATCTTACCGTCGCCAATTTTGCCAGTGTGGGCTGCTTTAATAATGCCTTCAATCGCGGTATCGACTTGCTCATCCGATAAAACCACTTCGATTTTTACTTTTGGCAAGAAATCTACAACATATTCTGCGCCACGATACAGTTCGGTGTGACCTTTTTGACGGCCAAAACCTTTCACTTCAGTAACCGTCAGGCCAGAAATGCCGAGCTCTGAAAGTGCTTCACGCACTTCGTCGAGTTTGAAGGGTTTGATAATGGCTTCGATTTTTTTCATATTAGGTCTCGTATTAGGTGTTGATCATCGTTGAGCGAGTATAGCTTTGCCGATGAAAGGGCGGCAAATACTGTTCAATAAAAAGGTAGGAACAGAACAGAATCTTTTGCCCCTTTATAAACCTCTTGCGAGAATCCTACTAGATGAATGCTGATTGAATTCATCGACTTATTAAGGTTTATCTATAGTTTTTACTAAAATGACTAGACGACCCTAAAGTTGTTCTGTAAGATGCGGGTCTTGTTGGGGGGGGTTGGCGGAATTGGTAGACGCACTGGATTTAGGTTCCAGCGCCGCAAGGTGTAAGAGTTCGAGTCTCTTATCCCCCACCAGAACAAAGATGCATGGCATCAAAACTGAAGAGCCACTTAGCGAAAGCAAGTGGCTTTTTTGCGTCGATCGAAAGTGGTCGCCTTTGACTTGAAATACGCACTGGTAGCCTAACTTAATAAAAAACGCTGATTTTCTGAGTGTGTTGCATCTGAATTTCACGCTAGGCGGTAGATGGTCATGGGCTGGGGATTTTGCTATAATGCTCAGCTTGACTGGATAGAGATGTCAGAAATGCGCTTTATCAGAAGAATTTGTGGTGATTAGGTCGGCTAAGCGGTATTTAGAAGCTCAGTCTGACGTAAATTTGCTTCATTTATTTTATTGATTAATTTTCTTCCGAATCAATTCGGGATACGTTTGAGGAATACTGGTAATGCAAGCACAACTGGAAACCCTGAGCGCTCTAGAGCGTCGTTTGTCCATTGCGGTACCGCGCGAAGAAATCGCTAAGCAAGTTGATGCCCGCCTCAAGCGCGTAGCTAAGACCGCTAAAATCGACGGTTTCCGTCCAGGTAAAGCACCTTTGAATGTTGTTTTCCAAAGCCATGGCTTCCGTATTCAGGAAGAGGTGTTGGGTGAAACAGTTGAGCGTAGTTTTGGCGAAGCGGTTGTTGAGCAAAAGCTCCAAGTCGCTGGCTACCCACGTTTTGAAGCAAAACAAGACGTTGCTGAAAATGGCCCATTTGAATTCTTGGCGACATTTGAAGTTTACCCAGAAATCGTGTTGGGTGACTTGAGCGCTGTTGAAGTTCAAAAACCAACTTTGCTTGTTGGTGATGCCGAAGTGAATAAAACCATCGATATCTTGCGCAGCCAACGCACTCGCTTCGAGCGCGTAGAACGTGCTGCTGCAGCTGGCGATCGCGTAATTATCGATTTCAAAGGCACGATTGATGGTGTTGCCTTTGCGGGTGGTTCATCAGACAACTACGCATTCATTATTGGTAACAGCCAAATGTTGCCTGAGTTTGAAGCTGGCGTTGTTGGTATGAAAGAAGACGAAAGCAAAGACGTTACTGTTGCATTCCCTGCTGATTACCATGGTAAAGATGTTGCAGGTCAAACTGCAGTATTTGCAATCACAGTTAAAAACGTTGCAGCGGCTAACTTGCCTGCGCTCGATGCTGACTTTGCAAAAAGCTTGGGTATTGAAGATGGCGACGTAGAAAAAATGCGCGCTGAAGTAAAAGGTAATCTAGAGCGTGAAGTACGTTTCCGCTTGAAGTCTCGCGCAAAAGAAAACGCGATGAGTGCTGTAATTGAAGCAACGCCGCTTGATCTGCCACGTTCATTAATTTCTCTTGAAATTGGTCGTTTGGTTGAAGGCGCGCAAGCAGACTTGCAACAGCGTGGTATTGATCCGAAAACGGTTCCGTTCCAACCTGCATTGTTTGAAGCACAAGCTCGCCGCCGCGTTCACCTCGGTTTGGTGTTGTCTGAGCTGGTTGAAGCTGAAAAGCTAACAACTCAGCCAGAACAAATCAAGGCTATTATTGAAGATTTGGCGCAAAACTACGAAGATCCAAGCGAAGTTGTGGCTTGGTACTACGCTAGCCCAGATCGCTTGTCAGGCCCAACCAATATGGCGCTTGAAGACAATGTGGTTGAGTTTGTTTTGTCAAAAGCTAAAGTAACTGAACAAGTTGTCGCTTTTGATGAATTGATGGGTCAGCAAGGTCAATAATTTAAACTGAGAGGTTGGAATGTCCAGAATGGAATTTGATCCGCAAAATATTGGTTTAGTACCTATGGTCGTTGAGCAAAGCGGCCGCGGTGAACGTGCATACGATATTTATTCACGCTTGCTGAAAGAGCGGGTTATTTTTCTGGTTGGTCCAGTGAATGATCAAATGGCAAACCTTGTGGTGGCCCAGTTGTTATTCTTGGAATCAGAAAATCCTGACAAGGACATTTCGCTGTATATCAATTCACCGGGTGGCTCTGTCACTGCGGGGATGGCGATTTACGATACGATGCAGTTTATCAAACCGGATGTCTCTACTTTGTGTATTGGCATGGCGGCATCGATGGGTGCATTCTTGTTGTCGGGCGGCGCGAAAGGTAAGCGCTTTACTTTGCCTAATTCACGCATCATGATTCATCAGCCCTTGATTGGTGGTTTACAAGGCCAAGCTTCGGATATTGAAATTCATGCCCGTGAATTGATTAAAACGAAGCGTACTTTGAATGAGTTGCTAGCCAAGCATACCGGTCAAGATATCGATACCGTTGAGCGTGATACTGATCGTGATAACTTCATGAATGCAGAAGAGGCAAAAGCCTATGGTCTGGTTGATGATGTGTTGGCTTCTCGGTCAGGTCTGGCAGCTTAGCCTCCAGCTTCAACCTAAGTAGCCGCCAGCCTGTCTGGCGGCTTTTCTTTCCTCAGCGCGTTTTATTCGGAATGGCTGTTCATGTCTGATAAAGAAAAATTATTGTATTGTTCCTTCTGCGGCAAAAGTCAGCATGAAGTGAAAAAGCTGATTGCAGGCCCGCAAGTCTTTATTTGCAACGAATGTATCGATTTATGCAACGATGTCATTCAAGAAGAAGTTAGTGATTTGCTCGCTGGCCCTGTGACGACCACAGATGGTAAGCGTTTGCCAAAGCCAACTGAGATTCGTGATGACTTGAATCAGTATGTTGTGGGTCAAGAGCGGGCGAAAAAGATTCTATCGGTAGCGGTATATAACCACTACAAACGCTTGTCGACTAAAGGCAAGGCGGGTAATGAAGTTGAGTTGGCAAAATCTAATATTTTGCTGATCGGCCCAACTGGCTCGGGTAAAACTCTGCTCGCGCAAACGATGGCCAAATTGCTTGATGTGCCGTTTGTGATTGCTGATGCGACGACATTGACTGAAGCTGGTTACGTTGGTGAAGACGTTGAGCACATCATTGCTAAGTTGTTAGCGCAGTGCGATAACGACGTTGAAAAAGCGCAGCGCGGTATTGTTTATCTCGATGAAGTCGACAAGATCGCACGCAAATCTGAAAACCCATCGATAACGCGTGACGTATCGGGTGAGGGTGTTCAGCAGGCTTTACTAAAACTAATTGAAGGTACCGTAGCTTCTGTGCCGCCAAGTGGTGGTCGTAAGCATCCAAATCAAGATTTGCCGAAAGTGGATACGACAAATATTTTGTTTATCTGCGGCGGTGCATTTGAAGGGTTGGATAAAATCATTCGTAATCGCTCCGTGAAGGGCGGCATTGGGTTTGGTGCAGAAGTTAAATCCAAAGATGAACGTAAAAACATCGGCGAATTGCTGCATGAAGTTGAGCCGGATGACTTGATTCGTTTTGGTCTAATTCCAGAGTTTGTCGGTCGTTTGCCTGTTGTGGCTACACTGGCTGAGTTGGATGAGGCCGCTTTAGTGACGATTCTGACTGAGCCGAAAAACGCACTGATCAAGCAATATCAAAAATTGTTTGAAATGGAAGACGTTGAGCTAGAAATCGGCAGCGAAGCACTCGCTGCGATTGCGCATAAAGCAATGGAGCGCAAAACTGGTGCACGTGGCTTGCGCTCTATCGTTGAGCAAACCTTGCTCGATACGATGTTTGAATTGCCTGCAATGGAAGGGATTGCCAAAGTTGTCGTGAGCAAAGAAGTGATCACGGCATCGGCCAAGCCTGAATTTGTACCGGTTTCTGCGGAAATGAATGTAACAAGTAAATAAAAACTTGTATTACTCTCGCCCGCAGCAAGTTCCTTGATCTAAGGCGCTTAATGCGGGCGCGATTGTTTATGGCATTGCGATTGAATTTAATCGCAATGACCTCATATTGTGAACATACTCTCGATCAGGTCATCCCAATATGTCTGAGCATCAATTACTCGCGGTTGAATCTACGTCGTTCCCAATGCTGCCATTGCGTGACGTTGTAGTATTCCCACACATGGTTATTCCACTTTTTGTTGGTCGCCCAAAATCGATTAAAGCGCTCGAAGCGGCAATGGAAGGTGGCAAACATATTCTATTGGTCGCGCAGAAAAACGCATCCAAAGATGAGCCAACTATGGCTGACTTGTATCCTGTGGGTACAGTGGCTACGGTGCTGCAATTATTAAAGCTGCCTGATGGTACCGTTAAGGTGTTGGTTGAAGGCGTACAACGTGCGCTGGTTGAGTCTTTTCAAGATGAAGATGGTTTTTACCAAGCGATTGCCACACCGCAAGCATTGGCGGATGAAGGCAACCACGAAGCAGAAGGCATGCGCCGTGCTTTACTGTCGCAATTTGATCAATACGTTAAATTAAATAAAAAAATCCCGCCAGAGATTTTGACCTCTTTGGCTGGTATTGAGACTGCAGGTCGTCTAGCCGATACTGTGGCGGCGCACTTGCCGCTGAAATTAGAGCAAAAACAAGCTGTGCTCGAAATGGAAGACGTTGCGGCGCGAATGGATCATTTGCTCAAGCAATTAGAGTCTGAACTTGATATTTTGCAAGTTGAAAAGCGCATCCGTGGTCGTGTAAAACGGCAAATGGAAAAAAGCCAGCGCGAATATTATTTGAACGAGCAAGTCAAAGCGATTCAAAAAGAACTCGGTGAGCTGGATGAAAACGCCGATCTGGATGAATTAGAAAAGAAAATTAAAAATGCAGGCATGAGCAAAGAAGCGAAGGAAAAAACCGAAGCCGAGCTCAAAAAACTGCGCATGATGTCGCCGATGTCGGCGGAATCAACGGTGGTTCGCAATTACGTTGAAACAATGCTTGGTCTGCCTTGGAAAAAGAAAACCAAGATTAGCAAAGATCTCGCTGCGGCTGAAACCGTTTTGGATGCCGATCATTATGGCCTCGATAAAGTCAAAGAACGTATTGTTGAGTATCTCGCAGTGCAAACGCGAGTTGAAAAACTAAAAGCGCCGATTTTGTGCTTAGTAGGTCCTCCGGGCGTGGGTAAAACCTCTTTGGGTGAGAGTATCGCTCGTGCTACGAATCGCAAGTTTGTTCGCATGGCTTTGGGTGGCGTGCGTGATGAAGCTGAAATTCGCGGTCATCGCCGTACGTATATCGGCTCGATGCCAGGTAAGATTTTGCAAAGCATGAGCAAAGTTGGCGTGAAAAATCCACTGTTCTTGCTAGATGAAGTGGATAAATTGGGCAGCGATATGCGTGGAGATCCCTCTTCTGCTCTGCTAGAAGTGCTAGATCCCGAGCAAAATCATGCATTTAGTGATCACTATTTGGAAGTGGATTACGATCTATCGGATGTTATGTTCGTTGCAACTGCCAATTCACTGAATATTCCTGCTCCATTGTTAGACCGGATGGAGATTATTCGCCTATCGGGTTACACCGAAGATGAGAAAGTGAATATTGCGCTGAAATACCTCGTGCCCAAGCAAATGAAAAATAACGGCGTGGCTGAAGGCGAATTGCTGATTGCCGACACCGCAGTGCGCGATATTATTCGTTACTACACGCGCGAAGCCGGTGTGCGTAGTCTTGACCGGGAAGTAGCAAAGATTTGTCGTAAAGTTGTTAAGGCTTTGTTGATGAAGCCAAGTGATAAAAAAGTCAGCGTCACGAATAAAAACTTGGATAAATATCTCGGCGTGCATCGCTACGAATACGGAGTAGCGGAGCTCAAAAATCAAGTTGGTCAAGTGACTGGATTGGCGTGGACTGAAGTTGGCGGTGAATTACTGACGATTGAGGCTGTAAAGTTGCCAGGTAAAGGCAAAATGATACAGACAGGGCAATTGGGCGATGTGATGCAAGAATCGATCCAAGCAGCCTTATCGGTGGTGCGTACACGCGCTGTGAGTTTGGGTATTGATCCTGAGTTTTACCAAAAAAATGACATGCACATTCACTTGCCTGAAGGCGCCACACCTAAAGATGGTCCTTCGGCGGGTATTGGCCTTGCAACAGCATTAACATCGGTGTTGACAGGTATACCTGTTCGTTGTGATGTGGCGATGACGGGTGAAATTACCCTTCGTGGTGAAGTGCTGCCAATTGGTGGATTGAAGGAAAAATTGTTAGCCGCGCATCGTGGTGGCATCAAACATGTGCTCATTCCTGAGGGAAATGTCAAAGATTTAGCTGAAATTCCCGACAATGTGAAGCGAGGACTTGCTATTCATTCCGTCAAATGGTTTGATGATGTATTGGCGCACGCTCTAGAACGAATGCCCGAAGCTGCAGAGATTATTGCAGCAGAAGTAGCTGTGCCAGACAGTGCTGAAGCAGCGCAGCCAAGTACGAAACATTAATAATTTTTATCGTTGGTGTAGTGGAATACGTTCAATTACGTCGAAACTACCCAACAAAGTACCATGCTAGGTTGACATGTATTTTTGTAGCTTGATATAAAGCTTATGGCAAAAAAAAATACTGTTTAGTCCAATCAAATTGAAAGGGGATGTAAGTGAATAAATCTGAACTCATCGACGCTATTGCTGAATCTGCTGGCTTATCTAAAGCCGCTGCAGGTAAAGCACTTGATGCAACTATTGAAGCCATCTCTGGTGCCCTGAAGAGTGGCGACGAAGTGACTTTGGTTGGCTTTGGTTCTTTTCACGTTTCTGAGCGTGAAGAGCGCACGGGTCGTAATCCACGCACTGGTGAAAGCATCACAATCGCTGCCGCAAAACAGCCAAAATTCCGTGCAGGTAAATCTTTGAAAGACGCAGTTCAGTAATTTTTGCTTGCTTGAACTGGTCAAACGGATTACTCGCTTAGTGTTTGTAGCGAATCAATTCAGTTTTAGTTTAGGCGCCTTAGAGTAGCTCATTGAATTACTTCAATGCAGAGTAATCAATTTAATGCCACTGCGGAGTGGTAGTTCAGTTGGTTAGAATACCGGCCTGTCACGCCGGGGGTCGCGGGTTCGAGTCCCGTCCACTCCGCCAAAAATCCCAAAGGGCAAACGTTAAGTTTGCCCTTTTTGTTGTTTAAAGCACCTCGCTTACAGACAGCATCGCTGCAATATGGCATGATAACGCGCACAATTAGCAGGAGTTTTCAGAGTATGTTTGATATTGTCGAAAAGAATAAAACTGCAGTAACTGTAGTCTTGGGTTTGGTCTCGCTCGGTTTGATTGTAGGGGTTGGTCTAACAGGTTACGACGCGATGAGTGATGCCAACCAACCTTACCTTGCTAAAGTGGGTGGACAGACTATTACCGATCGTGATGTCGCTGAAGCGATAGGCAATCAAGCTGTTCCTGATGATATGAAACCGATGGTGGTTGAACAACTGGTTCGACAAAAACTCTTGCAAGAGCGCGCGGCTAAACTCAAGTTGGCAGCTCCTGATGCAATGGTGCGTAATGCGATTGCCCAAATCCCCGCTTTTCAGGTCGATGGCAAATTTAATGACCAACGTTATCAAGAGCTATTGGCAGCGCAACAAATGACGCCAGCGATTTTTGAGCAAAAAGTTCGCCAAGATATTGTCATGCGCCAATTGATGGATGGTTTTGTACAAACGGGCTTTGTGTCTAATGCCTCTATGCAGCAATTAAACCAGTTAATGGCTGAAAAACGTGAAGTTGCGACAACGATAGTCTCACCTGAACAATATTTCGTTCAAGTTACCGTCTCTGATGCTGAAATTAAAAAATATTTCGACGCGAATCAAGCAAACTATAAAAAACCTGAAATGGTTAAGTTAGAGTATTTGCTTTTATCACAAGCTGATTTAGCTGCTGCACAAACCGTGAGCGAAGAAGAGGTTGCCAAGCATTTTGCTGAAAACCAGCAAGAACTTGCGAAAGAAGAGCGCCGTGTTAGCCATATTTTGCTCACTGTGGATAAAGCCGCAAAACCAGCTGAAAAGGCCGCAGTGCGCAAACAGGCTGAAGCTATTTTACTTGAAGTCAAAGCGTCGCCAGCCCGTTTCGCTGAGCTAGCTAAACAAAAATCTCAAGATCCTGGTTCGGCAGTCAATGGTGGCGATTTAGGCTTTTTTGCGCGTGGGGCCATGGTGAAGCCGTTTGACCAAGCTGCATTTACCCTTAAGAAAGGTGAAATTAGTGGGATTGTAGAAACAGATTTCGGATTTCATATTTTGCAGTTAAATGACATCAAGTCCGTTAACTTGGCTGATGTGAAACCTGCGATTGTTGAGAAATTAAAGCTGCAGAAAATTCAAACTGCTTTCCCTGCTCAAGTTGAGAAGTTTACCGAGTTGGTTTATCAACAGTCAGATAGCTTAAAACCAGCAGCTGATACACTCAAGCTAACGGTGAAGCAGAGCGAATGGCTCACACGGACTGGACCTGCTGATTCAATTTTGAATAATCCAAAATTGATTGAAGCGGCTTATTCGGATGATGTATTAAAAGCCAAACACAATACTGAAGCGATTGAAGTCGCCCCTGGCCAATATATTGCTGCTCGTGTTTTAGAATATAAACCGGCAAGCACACAAACTTTGGCCGAAGTTTCGCCTTTGATTACTCAGAAATTAAAGCAAGAAAAGGCCTTGGCTTTAGCTTTAGCCGATGGTGAAAAGAAACTAGCTAGCCTTAAGACTGGTGCTGCTGTTCCTTTAACTTGGGCAGAAACGAAAGGATTTACGCGCATTGCTGGACAAGGCGTTGCGGATGCCGACTTGAAAGCTATTTTCAAAGCCGATACAGCCAAGCTACCTGCTTATGTGGGCTCTGCAGTACCTGGACGAGGATATGCCATTTATAAAGTGACTGCGGCAGTTCCTGCGCCGGCTTTGTCGGCTGAGAATCAATTCCAAATGCAAGAGAATTTAGCCAAGATGTATGGCCAAGTTGAGATGACTGCATTTATTGAAGCAATCAAAAAAGAGACCAAAGTGAAGTACAATTTGAAAACGCCTCAAGGGCAATAAGTTTTCAAAATGAGTAAAAAACGGCAGCTTTAAAAGCTGCCGTTTTTTATTTTCAAAAAAAGATTGTATTTTTGATCAATTGGTCCGATATTCTAATTGTAAGCCCAGTTTTGTAAGGTTCCTCAACACGTTATACCATTGATGGAGGAGCATAAAATGTCCCATATATTTGACATGTCATCGGGCAAAGACCTTTCAACCACAGATCGAGTTTTGCCGAGTAAAACAATTCATAACTTCCCACAACAAGAACTTGCTTTGCGTTTGCTTACGGTTGCTGAATCCGAGGAGCAGCAACCAATACCTCGACCACGGCCTTGGCTTAAGCGCTCGTAGTGGCAATCCAATACGGTGAGCGTTGCTCAAGATAAGCATTAACGCCTTCTTGAGCCTCCTCATGCGTTCGAATATGCGCAATTCGGTGGGCGGTGTCTGAAATCATCGCATCATCAATTGGGCGATGATCCACTGAAGTGATTAATCGTTTTGCAGCCGCTAAAGCGTGCGGGCTGTTTTGGCAAATTTCATTCGTCCACAACTCAATCTGTGCATCCATACTGGCCAAGTCTGGTGCTGTTTGATGGACCAAACCAATTTTATTCGCCGTTGAGCTATTAAATTTCTCTGCCGTTAAAAAATACCTGCGTGCAGCGGTACTGCCAATACGGCTAATGATGTACGGGCCAACGACTGCAGGTATCAAGCCAAGCCGTGCCTCCGGTATCGAAAACCAAGCATCTTCGGTGCAGATGGCTAAATCACAACATGAGATAATTCCTAGACCAACGCCTAGGGCAATACCGTGAACTCTGGCAATCGTGGGAATAGGGAGTCGGTCGAGCGTTCGAAGTAGGCGAGCAAAGCGAAGCGCATCTTCAAAATTATGATTTGGGTCGGATAGTGAGCCACGTTTCATCCAATTCAAATCAGTGCCACTGCAAAAGCAATTACCACTGGCTTCTAAAATTAGCATTCGCACCTCGCTATTGAGGCGCAAAGCGGTAAAGGTAGCGGTGAGCTCTGCAATCATGATTTCATCAACTGCGTTGCAGACCTCAGGCCGATTCAATGTCACCGTTGCAACGCCACGGTGATCGATTGAATATAGAGTGGTATCGCTCATGCCATAGACCTCATTGATTGAAAATTGCTGCGGCGCACTAGACTCATAGTTGGTTTAGTGTACAAACCGAATTTCTGCCAGTGATTTTGCCACTGAGCCTTAAAATTAACGGATAAATATGGGTCATCGCACTGATTTGGTTTGGATGAACTTTTTTCATATTCGCCGCTGTGGTAAAGTCTCACCCCGAGTTTTGCTATCTGTAGACTGATGCCGTACTCTTCGCTCAATTTCTCTTCGCCTGTTTCGTCTGAAGCCAAAAACTTAGCGGCTTTGGTCTATGTCTTCACGCTTTTTTTTAGCTTTCTGCCGGGTTTAATCGTTTTTTTGTGCAAAAAAGAAGAGCCGTTTGTTTATGCAACTGGAAAAGAAGCATTAAATTGGTCGATTACGGTACTGATATTGTCATGCGTGCTCGGCTGGATTCCCTTGATTGGCTG
Source organism: uncultured Deefgea sp. (assembly GCA_963508915.1). Taxonomy (GTDB): domain Bacteria; phylum Pseudomonadota; class Gammaproteobacteria; order Burkholderiales; family Chitinibacteraceae; genus Deefgea. The sequence continues at coordinate 17,965 of CAUOZE010000001.1, read as the reverse complement.
GTTACTAGCTGGTTTGTTGTTTGTCACAAATATTGTGTGCTGTATTTTGGCAGCATTAAGCGCTAGCAAAGGCTTGTTGTATCGATTCCCTTTTGCCTTTCGGCTGATTGCATAAATGAAATGTTTGCTGTGTTTTCTCTTTACGTTCGTGACATTACAAGTCGCGGCCAAAACAGTCACCATCAATTCCGGCAAAGTTACACTGTCTGGCGTTTACTTGGCGCCGCATAAAGTCATAGGCCCTGCGGTATTGTTATTGCACGGTTGCAATCGCTTGGCTCAGCAACAAACACCCAGCTATGAGCGAACGATGAAAATGGCATCGTTGCTGCAGGAAATGGGCTTTGGCGTTTTGATGTTGGATATACTTGGCCCTAAGGGTAAGCGACAGGGTTGTATTGGCCGTACCAACAAGAAAAACATTGGCCTGCGTGCCAACGATGCACAGATTGCGATTGCTTGGTTAAAAGCGCGTAATGAAGTTGATGCCAGCCGTATCGCTGTTATTGGATGGGCTGAGGGCGCGTCGACTGTACTGTCTTTGATGAACCGAAATAATCCTGGGGTAAAATCAGCGGTCGCTTTTTACCCAAATTGCCGATTATTTTTAGGTCTTAAAAACTACCGTGTCGCCGCGCCAACTCTGTTGTTGATTGGTGAAGAGGGTGAAACGGCGGCGGCTGAATACTGCCGTGAGCTGGGGCTTAAGTCTGGCCAAGATTTATTCCACAAGGTCAGCTATTCCGATGCGGAGCATGATTTTGCGAGTGCAGACATCGCACCGATCAAAAAATCCACAGAGCCAACGAGCACTAAAGCAGCATCACAACCTAATTATGTCGCAGCGCAAGATGCTTGGCGCCGATCATTTAAGTGGATTTCCCGCTGGTTTGATCCTGAGCGGAGTATTCAAGGTATACCTCCGAGCAATCTGCCCTAAGTTCTTGTGTTGAATTAATAATTTGTCTATCAAATCCCTGTAGCATGCAATCATTCCGCTTGGAATTTAATCATTAGAGGAGTTTGGCATGGCTCGTTATTTTAATGAATTGGCAGTGGGTGATTTTGATGAGTACCGGAAAACGGTCACTGAAACCGATGTAGTGCTCTTTGCCGGCCTCACGGGTGACAATAATCCAATGCATATCGATGAAGAGTTTGCGAGTCAGACTCGCTTTGGCAGTCGCATTATTCATGGCATGTTGACGGCAAGTTTTTTATCCAGCGTCATCGGTATGAAAATGCCAGGGCCAGGCTGCATTTATATGGGACAAAATATTAAATTTTTGAAACCAGTGCATATAGGTGAAACCGTGACTGCCAGAGCAACTGTTATCGAGATTTATCCCGAAAAACAGCGTATTAAATTACTGACCGAGTGTCTGGTTCGCGGTGTCGTAGTCCTGATGGGCGACGCACTGGTTTGGGTGCCAAACAAAGAATCATAGCCGCTTTGCTGGCTTTACTTTAAAATGAGCGCTTAACGATGGAGCTTTTCTGAATGACTCAACAAGACTTTTCTACTGTTTTAGCCAATGTGAATGGCGTACGTTTAACGACTTCAAGCGCCCATTTTAATTTAGCCGGAGATGGATTGCCGCTATTGGTAGTAGAAAATGCATTGGGTTCGGCAGCTATTGTGATTCAAGGTGCTCATTTAGTTTCCTTTACTCCAACTGGTGGCCAAGACCTGTTATGGCTATCTCCCAATGCCATTTTTGAGCCGACTAAAGCTGTTCGCGGTGGGATTCCACTGTGTATGCCTTGGTTTGGTGGGAATCCCGATGGTTTGTCTTCACACGGTTTTGCACGGAGTACCGATTGGACTTTGCACTCGGCTCGCAATCTCGCTGATGGTCGCACTGAAATTGTGATGAGTTTGCAAGATACTGAACAAACTCGCTCTCTTTGGCCGCATGCTTTCAAATTTGAATTTACTATTTTGGTCGGTACAGTACTTGAATTGAGCATGAACACTCAGAATTTAAGTGACACATCTGTACCGTATACGTACGCATTCCATACTTACTTTGCTGTTTCAGACTATACCCAAGTATCTGTAACTGGATTAGCTGATTTAAATTATATCGATACGATTGGCGTAGAACGTCGTCTGATACAAGAAGGTGATGTGGTATTTACCGGCTCAACCGACCGAGTGTATCTCGACGTCCCTGAAGTACAAACCATCACTGATGGCACACGTACTATTCGCATCTCAAGTGGTGCGCAAAGTGCTGTGGTTTGGAACCCCGGTGAGCATGCAAAAAATATTGCCGATATTGGTGGAGATGCTTATCAGCAGTTTGTTTGTGTTGAGCGTGGTGATGTGTTTGATAATGCGCTAACACTCGCTGCGGGTGCCTGCCACATAGCAACGATGACGCTGTCTGCATAAATTTACGCTGTATCACAACCAGCCCGGTGTTTGCCGGGCATTTTTTTGGCTGGAGTCTGCATGAAATACCGTGATTTACGCGATTTTATGGCGCAACTGGAAGCACAGGGCGAATTGAAACGAATTCAAACTCCGGTATCGCCCAAATTAGAAATGACCGAGGTCTGTGACCGTTTATTACGTGCCGCAGGACCGGCTGTGTTGTTCGAAAATGTACCAAACCACAAGATGCCTGTTTTAGGTAATTTGTTTGGTACACCGCATCGCGTTGCTCTGGGCATGGGCGCAAAAAATGTACTGGCTCTGCGTGACATTGGGCAAACCCTTGCATATTTAAAAGAGCCTGAGCCGCCTAAAGGTTTCAAAGATGCTTGGGAGAAACTGCCATTACTCAAGCAAGTGCTGAATATGGCTCCGAAAGAAGTTCGCAAAGGAATTTGCCAAGAAAATGTTGTTGCAGGCACGGATGTCGACTTAACTACTTTACCAATTCAGCATTGCTGGCCCGGTGATGTGGCGCCATTGATTACTTGGGGTTTGGTGGTCACGCGGGGGCCGAATAAAAAACGACAAAATTTAGGGATTTATCGCCAGCAAGTGATTGGACGCAATCAAGTGATTATGCGCTGGTTGGCGCATCGTGGTGGCGCACTGGATTTTCGTGAACACGCGAAGCAAAACCCAGGGCAACCCTACGCTGTCGCCGTGGTGCTCGGCTGTGACCCCGCCACTATTCTTGGTGCAGTAACACCCGTGCCCGATACCTTGAGTGAATATCAATTTGCGGGTTTGCTCCGTGGTAGTAAAACTGAATTGGTGAAATGTATCGGTTCGGATTTACAAGTTCCCGCAACGGCTGAAATCATCCTCGAGGGTGTGCTTAAGCCGTGTGAAACGGGCTACAGCGGTGTATCTGAGCATGGTGTGCCACTCAAAGAGGTTAATGGTTTCTTGCACGCCTTAGAAGGCCCGTACGGTGATCATACGGGTTATTACAACGAGCAAGATTGGTTTCCAGTCTTTGAGGTTGAACGGATTACCTCGCGACCTGATCCGATATATCACAGTACCTACACTGGAAAGCCGCCGGATGAGCCTGCGATTCTTGGTGTGGCGCTGAATGAAGTGTTTGTGCCGATTCTGCAAAAGCAGTTTCCAGAAATCGTCGATTTCTATTTGCCGCCAGAAGGTTGCAGCTATCGGATGGCGATTGTCTCGATCAAGAAGCAATATCCAGGTCATGCCAAGCGTGTGATGTTTGGTGTGTGGTCGTATTTGCGGCAGTTTATGTATACCAAATACATCATCATTGTGGATGATGATGTCGATTGCCGTGACTGGAAAGAAGTCATTTGGGCGATCACCACCCGCATGGATCCGGTGCGCGATACCACTTTGGTCGAGCATACACCAATTGATTATCTGGACTTTGCTAGCCCTATTTCAGGTTTGGGTGGCAAGATGGGCCTAGATGCGACCAATAAAATGCCGGGTGAAACGCACCGTGAGTGGGGCAGGGTGATTGAACGCGACGCTGCTTCTGTTGCGCGGATTGATGCAATTTGGGGCGAATTAGGTCTGTAAATCAGCTATGCTGTCTTCATTGAGTGACCTTTATCAGGAATCAGAACCATGCTAGCTAGTAATCGCGAATTTCAATTTACTGAAGCGGATTTTGAAAAGATCCGCGTCAAGATTTACAACTATGCGGGTATTTCTCTGGCCACGTCAAAACACGATATGGTGTACGGCCGTTTAGCAAAACGCTTACGGGCGCTCAATCTAAAGACATTTAATGAATATTTACAGGTGCTAGAGCGTGGTGATCAAAAAGAATTTGAGTTGTTTACCAACTCATTGACCACCAATCTCACCTCGTTTTTCCGCGAAGCGCATCACTTCGATATTTTGAATCAACAACTTAAAAACTTACGCAGTGTGGGAACCATTAATATTTGGTGTTCGGCATCGAGTACCGGTGAAGAGCCGTATTCAATAGCGATCACGGCTTGCGAGGCCTTCGATTCACTGCGCCCTCCGGTCAAAATTGTGGCGACCGATTTAGATACCAATGTTCTCGATGTCGCGCGTTTGGGGATTTATCCGGCACTCGAAGTACAAAAGTTAGGCCCGCAGCGCGTCAGCAAGTTTTTTGATAAGCAAGCCGATGGCCGCTATCAACTCAAAAGCGAATTGCGCAATATGATTGTGTTTCGCAAGCTCAACTTAATTGAAGCCAATTGGACGCTGCGTGTGCCGTTTGACGCGATTTTCTGCCGCAACGTGATGATTTATTTTGATAAGCCAACACAGCTTAAAATCTTGCAACGCTTTGCGCCACTGCTCAAAAATGATGGCCTCTTGTTTGTCGGGCATTCAGAAAACCTGTACCACGCCGCAGAGTATTTCAAGCTGCAAGGTAAGACGGTTTATGAATTGGCCAAACCCGCAGCGGCTGGGCGTTAAGTGGAGCCCAGAGTCAGCTTTATTACCTTGGGCGTGACTGATTTAGCGCGCTCTTTGGTATATTACCGCGATATCTTAGGTCTGCAGCCACGTTCAGTGAAAGAGAACGTGGTTTTTTTTGAGTTGGGGCAGGTTTGTCTTGCGCTCTATCCGCATGATTTATTGGCCGAGGATGCCGGAGTGCCCCATGAAGGCAGTGGCTTTCGAGGCATCACCTTGGCGCACAATGTGCGCAGTCCTGAAGAAGTGGATCAACTCCTTGCTACGGCCGCACAAGGTGGTGGGCGTTTGGTGAAGGCGGGGCATAAGGCTTTTTGGGGGGGCTATACCGGCTATTTTGCCGATCCTGATGGTCATCTATGGGAAGTCGCTTGGAATCCTCACTTTCCCCATGTCTGATGTATATGCATGTAGCCATTATTATTTAATTTTTTCATGCATATACCCTTAATTTCCTAATATTCGATACCAGATCTGGCCCAGTAATTCACGGCTCGCACTGCTACTTGTTGCCAGTACTTTGGCACTTGGGAAAAAACTCATCACACTGACTGGTTTGTGATTGTGAAAATCGGTCGGTGCGGCGTGTACGATGAATCCCGCTTGTTCAAAACTACGGCTGGCGCGCTGCATATGGTCGGCTGAAGTAATCAAAATAATTTCAGCATGTTTTGGCAGTAATAATTTCGCACTTTCCCTGGCGTTGTCGCCCGTGTCATTCGAGGCGGATTCAAGCCAAGTGGTTTCCACGCCGAAATCATTGTGCAAACTTTGCCGCATCAATTGCGCTTCAGTGATACCACCGAGCGGTGCGCCACCAGAAACCAAAATCGGTAGATGGTTGAATTTGTGCACTTTAGCCGCGTAGCGGACTCGCGCTAGCGTCACATTATTGATGGTTTGCCCTTCGAGCATATCTTTTGCACCAAAACGCTTGCCGCCGCCGAGCACAACAATGGCTTGTGCGGAAATTCCAGGTTCGGCTTGGTTGTGGATTTCAGATTCCACTAATTGTGAAATTTGATTGCCGACGAGGGGCGTGCTGAGTAAATACATCGCCGTTAATGTCGTCCAAAATAGGCGTGGACTCCATTTCGGGGCTTTATGGCGCAGTAAAAAAGCCAGCATCAGTAAAATGATAAAGAGGCCGGGTGGTAATAAAAAACTGCTGAAGATGGTTTTTAGAATGACGCTGCTGGCCATGGGATAGCTCTAAACTGCAATAAAAAGGGCAGTGTAGAGGGAATACTTTTTTGATGCAGCTGAAATATTGAATTTGGATAAAACTGTTGGATTGTTGCCGTATCAAGCTGTAGCCATTGATTAATAATAGCTACAGCTTGATACCTTTGATTAAAACGCTTGTGACTGTAAGTAGTTTTCGAGCGTTATTTGTTTAATCAAGAAGAGTTGTTGCTCTAACCAATGTGCGTGATCTTGCTCAGTATCTTCAAGCAGCGTCATCAACATATCGCGCGTGACATAGTCTTGCTCTTTTTCACAGAGTGCAATGGTCTTTTTCAGCGCGGCAGCAACTTCGTACTCGGTCAATAAATCAAAATGCAGCATTTCTGCTACGTTGCTACCTACACGCAGTGGCGTGCGAGCCGCTACGTTCGGGATGCCTTCCAAAAATAGAATGCGTTTAATCAGTAGGGTAGCATGGCCGATTTCATCTTGGCGTTCGTGGTCAATCCGCTCAAACAGTTTGTCGTATCCCCAGTTGTGATACATCTGGCTATGGACGAAATACTGATCGACCGAGGTCAATTCGGTGGCGAGTAATTCACTCAGTGCGGCGATAACTTTAGGGCTGCCTTTCATAATAATTCTCCTTAAGTAGTAAGCAAAAACTTTCCTGCTGCGTTGCTTCGTCTTGCCGTACTTCATGTACTGTCATCGACGGCGTGCCTTGCTGGAAATTTTTTGTATTTGTCTTTATTCGCCGAAAGCTTGTGATTGCAGGTAGTTGGCCAGCGTCATATCTTTAATCAGTGTTTGCTGTGTTTCAAGCCAATCGACGTATTCTTCTTCATCTTCTAGCAAGTCTTCGAGTAAATCACGACTGACGTAATCTTGGGCTGACTCACAGGTCTTGATCGCATCTTTGAGGGTAGCGATAAAACCAGTAAATAGTTTCAAATCACAGCCCAACATTTCGGCAACGTCTTCACCGATCAGCAATTTACCCAAATCTTGCAGATTCGGCAGGCCTTCTAAAAACAATACGCGCTCGATCAATTGATCGGCGCGTTTCATCGAATCAATTGACTCGTGATAGGCCTTGTCATTGAGGCCTTTATAACCCCAATTTTTGTAAATCCGCGCATGAAGAAAGGTTTGATTGATGGCAATGAGTTCATTGGCTAATACCGCATTCAACGTTTTAATGACTTTTTTATCGCCTTGCATGCTGATCTCCTAAGTATAAGTTCTGTGTTGCTAACACTGATAGTGAATCAATTCTACGCGTATATTGATAATTATCAATAATATATTACGATAAGCGTAATGAATAAAAATGCTAATAATATTGATTATTATTGAGTAAATTGCTTGAGTAGTATGAAATGTAAAAACACCGAAAAAATGCACTACAGATGGTCATCAATTCACCGTAAAATAGTGCAATCAGAATTAAATGATGATTTAAGGAGAATGGCGTGATTCCAAGCCAGACACAAATTGAATTTGCACAAAAATTAGCCGATGCGAGTGCCGCGGTGATTCGCCAATACTATCGCACTGGTTTAGCCATCGACGATAAATTGGATGCAAGCCCGGTTACGCAAGCTGATCGTGAAGCCGAGCAAGTCATGCGCGCTTTGATTAATGCCGAACGCCCTGATGAAGGCATCATTGGCGAAGAATTTGGCGCAGAGCGCGAAGACGCAGATTGGGTGTGGGTGCTCGATCCGGTCGATGGCACCAAAGCGTTTATCACTGGCCGCCCTTTGTTCGTCACTTTAATTGGCCTACTTTACCGCGGACAGCCTGTGTTAGGTGTGGTCAATCAGCCGATTGCCAATGAACGTTGGGTGGGTGTCGTCGGCCAAGGCTGCACTTTAAATGACGAAGCCATTTCGGTGAGCCAAATCACCGAGCTAGCCCGTGCGCGAATTGGTACGACTGGGCCGCAGTATTTTTCTGCATCAGGATTGCAAGCCTTTAATGAGTTACAAAAAGGCGGACGCTTCACCGTTTACGGCGGTGATGGCTATCAATACGCTCTGGTTGCGACCGCAGGCTTGGATTTGGTGGTGGAAGAGGGGCTCAAATTACATGACTTCGCAGCCATAACACCAGTCGTGATTGCCGCGGGTGGCGTAATGACTGATTGGCAAGGGCTGCCATTAGTCAAAGGCTCAGTGGGGCGCGTGATTGCAGCTGCCAACCCAGAATTGCATCAATTGGCTGTAGCAGCGATGAAAACGGCTTAAACTCAGTCAATCAAAGCATAAAAAAAATAGCCCGCGAATGAAGCGGGCTATTTTTACATCGGCACTGATTTATTCAGTGCCAAACCATTGGTGCATGGTTATTTGCAAACACCTTCATCTTTCCAAACACCCCATTGAGCAGCCGTTGATGGTGTTTCATTCACAGTCCACCACTTATTGCTAAAGTTTCGGCCGTTATAAGAAACTTTAGTGTTGGGTTTGGTGTACTGAGTGGCGCTGTCCATGCTGAGGCGCAAGCATCACTTAGCGCAGAAGTCACAACTGGTGTTGCTGTTGGCGCTACTGTTGGTTTCGGTGTTGCAGTAACAACCGGTGTTGTTGTTGGTGCAACAGTCGGTTTTGGTGTCGCTGTAACCACTGGTGTTGCTGTTGGCGCAACCGTCGGTGTTGGTGCCAGTGTTGGTTTTGGTGTTGCACCGCCCGGTGAAGCAATATCGATTTGATACGTCAAATCCATACCGCTGCGATTGTAAACGCGGTTGTCCTGAGCGCTCTTCACAGGATTGATCGTGCCATTGCTTTGCAACACTCCAATACTCCAATACTGATATTGCGTGAGGTTTCATTTACTTTTTGCGCCAACGTGTACGGCCAGTTGGCCATCTGTGTTGAATCTAAGCCCGTCACATTGTCAAAGCCCAAGGTCACTTGGGTGTTTTCAACGTCAAAGCCTTTGTTGTCAAACAGGCGGAATGAGACTTTTGTCCGTTCAGTTAAATTTTGTACCGTACGCACTTGACCGATTTCTTTGAAATTAGAAACGCCACCGGTGAATTTCACATCAGAGCATGAGTAAAAAGCTTCAGCGCCATCGCTGCGTTGCCAAGTCAAATAAATAATATGCTGGTCGGTTTTTTTCGGCAGTTTGCAGCTCAGTTTGTAGCGCTTGTTGGCATCAACTGGAATATTGCCCACCGTGCAGAAGTTTTCTAAGTCAGCCCATTTGAGTGGCTGATTTTGATTCCAACCATCGCGGGTCACATAGAGTTGCCAATCGCGAGTTTGGTGTGGCGCAGTACCGTACAAAACAAAATCAAAATTACCATTGGCATCCGGTGCAATCGGCGTGGTTGCCCAATCGTTACGCAGCAAATTCAGGCCCGCGTAATCAGGTTTGCCACCGCCACACAATTGACCATCCGGCACAAATGCTTTGTGATCGCCATTCGGTAGTTGATTGACCCCAGTCCAGTCGTACAGCATTTGCTTACCCGACGTTGCTGCTGCAGCTTGGCAGGCGGCAGATTTGAGGTTTTCCGGGCCTTCGTTAAAGCAGCTTAAACCGCGGCTGACCGGCACTTCCATTGATCCGTGGGCGGATACCATTTGTGGCATCACCAGCGCGCCGCTGGCAGCAACCAGGCTGGTGGCAATCAAGCTTGAAAATTATTTTTTGTTCACGTCGTCTGCTCCGAGTTTTTGTAGTTTGGTGGCTTAGCTTTAGGCAATTTGATGTGCGCTTGCAGCACAAATTTGCTTATAAGTTTCTGATAATATTGATTTATCTTGGCACTAAGCGCGCGTAATTTATCATGCAGTGGATTGATTTAACAAATTTTTCTTACACGTTTTTCTGACAGTGTTGGATTGTGTGAAATGGGTTTTGCTAAGATTTAGCTGCGTTGCTGAGCTTGCTGGCGCAGTCGGTGAATCGGCCGTTTCGCCCGCCGAACGGCGCGGCTCCACGGGCAATTCGTTCTAATTAGCGGCGCTGTATATTAGCGTAAGCATTTATTGGAATAATATGCAGGGCAATACCAAGGAAGGTATTTATCGCAATGCTCTAGTGATAGTTTTAAATTCCCCGTTAGAAACATTTCATCGCGTTGGGCGTTAGCAATCAGCGCGGGTTGCGATCCGCCCGAGATATGGCTTAAATTTTTGGCCGATTGATCTGGTGATGTTGTTGGCTGAGAGTGTAATTATTACAACTATGCTTGGTGCACTAGTTAACTGAGTGCGCGGTGAACCCGCATTTAACATGGCGCCATTCATTTAAAAGCTAAACAAGTCAATCATGATTCAAATCTTGCCAGATGCACGACGTCCACGTAGTCAGTTGCGCGCAAAACCCAACCGCTTTACATCAAGTACTGAACGTATTGCAATAATGGAGGTAAAAAATATCAGCGTGGAGCAGTACATCAAGCACTTGTGCCGCTTGATTGTGCGTGAAGGAGATAATCGAGCTTTGCGCTGTGAATATGAAAAAATGCTGTCGCAGTTACGGAATGAGCGAGTACAGCTTCATGTTTAATGCCTTTAGAGCTACACAGGTATAGATAAGTAAGTGCCGCGGCGCATAGCCGATAATCCGTGTTGGATGAATTGTTGTCGGTGAGTCATAGCCTGCTGGCGCAGGCGGTGAGTCGGCCGTTTCGCCGGCCAAACGAGCAAGGAGCGGGTCTTGCTCCGCCCCTTGCAACCCGCGCGCGCCCGATCGCTGCGAAACACCGTTCGTCCGGCAATTGGCAAGGCGACGCTCAAACTCGCTGCGCGCTAGCGTCGCGCAGCTCAAACAGTCGCGTCTTAAAACCTTGCCAACCGCCTCCCGAACGGCGCGGCTCCACGGGCAATTCGTCCTAATTGGCAGCAGGGGTATATCAATCAAAGCAATAATTAAATTGCGCCCTAGAGCAACACCTAGGCATGTATGTGCGGCAATGGTTGAGCTGCAGGGATTCCCCTGCATCAGCGCCGAGCGAGGCATGCCGTAGCTTGGCAACTTGTTGCCTTAGCGCAGGCTGTGCCCTTAGGGTAAACAAGCGGCAAGGGGTTTCGGCGGGCTCTGTTTTGTTAAAGCCCGCCGCCTTGCCGATTGTTCGCAGCGAGGGCATCGGCGTAGCCGACGCAGATGCCGGGGTCGCCTTCCTTTGCTTACTTTCCTTGGCGAAGCAAGGAAAGTAAGTGCCGCGGCGCATAGCCGCTAATCCGTGTTGGATGAATTGATGCAGGTAAAGAAAAACCGCCATGATTGGCGGTCTGTTGCGGTAAACGTTGGGCTGCGAAGGCTTAGCCCAACGCGCTTAAAGCGATGTCTAGGGTGCAGATTTCTTTTCTTTAATATTTTTGGTTGTAGTTGAGTTTGTCGTTGCTTGGGATCTAGTGTGACTAGCATCCTGTCCCTTTGATAACACTAAACGTTTTTCCATATCGGCTAAGAATGCATTACCCAGCGGAGTTACTGCATACCTTCGGTAGCGGACTCCAGGAACCTTTTCACTTTCCGTAAGACCGTGTACTTGTAGTTTTGGGCACACATTGTGAAATAAGAATGATTCAACATCGCTCGCCCCATACTGATTAGTAATGCCATTGCTTAAAGTGTCTTTCGCCCTGAAGAACAAGCTGAGGAGATCGCTAGTTATTTCATCTTTGCCCGTGACATTCGCTGGGATTTTTACATCGATAGCTGAAAGAATTTTATTAAGTTCTTGAAATGATTCGGATTGTTTTGGTTTTTGTACTGAAGGCCGATTTTCAAGCTTTGTAATTACTTCTTTTAATTGCCTATTTTCATCGGCGAGTTTTGTAATTTCTTCAAAAAGAGGTTTTGTGTCTACAACCTCGTCTGCTTGTACCCAACCCTTTAGGTTTCTATTCGCAGTGAAGTCCGCGAGAGTTTCGTGAACACAAAGCTTAATATCTTTCTCATCGTCGAAAAATGACGATTATGTTGCTCAGGACTTTATCGCGAAATAGCTTTAGTTCTTTTGGATTATCCCTTTCTAAGAAGGTGGTCCCGTTGGATTTTACTTTTTGTTCTAGTGCGCTATCTGTAATTACAACGGCAAAAAGTGGTTTCTGCTGTTGAATGGCATAGTCATATTCAAGTTCGGTGTAGCTGATCCCTGAGATTGGTTCGACTGAACCATATCGCCCACCTAGGATGAGCATGTATACATCCGATTCGTCGATCCACTGTTTGATTGTATCCATCTGAGAACGATCGCCAGCGGTAAAAAGTTCCATTCCTGCTGGGATATGCCCAGCTTTGAGGATTGCTCCGACCGCAGCTTGGCGTTCGGGTATGAGGTCAAGATATGTACTTGAAATAAATACTTGTAGGCGACGCTTCATGACTTTTTTGTCTCTAGTTTTGATTTAAAAAGCTTTCAGTTTCATTCGGTTTATCACCGCACATGGTAGGTTACGCCTTCGGCTAACCCACCTACACATCAAAATCTCAACCATCACCGCTTCGTAATTTCACCCCAAACCTTATCCAATCGCTTCACCGATACCGGATACGGCGTTCGTAATTCTTGCGCAAACAAGCCAACGCGCAATTCTTCGATCATCCATCTGAATGGCAATAGGGTCGAGGTATCTCGTCCTTCTCTTTGCCATTTATCGATTTCAGCCAGATACCTTTGCATTAATTCGGCGACTTCTGCACCGCGTTGGCCGTCTCGGTTCGGGTTTTGGGCGCGTTTTTCTAGGCGGACTTTCATCGCTTTGATGTAGACGGGAACGCGCGGTAATTGCTCCCATGGGGTGGCGGTTAGAAAGCCTTTGTAGATCAACTCGCCGAGCTGGGTTTTTAGCTCGTTTTGGATATTGCCGCCTTTGGAAGTCAGCGTGCCGAGTGCGACAAAATCGGGGGCGATGTCGTTGAGTGTGCGCAGCACGGCGTCGCGCACTGACGGTAGGCGTACCTTGGCGCGGCTTTTTTGGTCGTCAAAGTCTTTCTTTTTGCGCGGTGCTTCGTCGTCGCCCAAAAAGGCGCGGTTACAGATGCAGGCGATGACGTCCGCCATTAGTTCGTCACTATTGCCGAGCGAACGATAATGAATCGCGAGCTGGTTAAAGTTCGGCAGCGCCTTCGGTAATTGCTTTAGATGTTCTTTCAATTCAAATTGCAGCAGACGGACGACGCCAGCGCGGTGTGCTTCGTTGGCGGCGTGTTCGGTGTCAAACAGACGAATCGCGACGCATTCTTTACCGGCTTCGTCTTCGTCGGGTACCAGTCCGGGGTAGCCCGTCATTGCCTTGCCATGACGTTTGAAACTGAGCTTGGCGGGTAAGTCGCCAAAATCCCATTTCACAATCCCTGATTTCTCAATGCCCGTGGTTTCATCGGCCGTATCGCGGAAGGTGAGTTGCGCGGCTTCGCCCAGTTGCGCGCGAATCGCGATCAAATCGCGGCCTTGGGCGAGTTCTTGGCCTGCATCGTCCACGACGCGGAAATTCATCCGTAAGTGCAGTGGTAAATCAGTCTGACTGAATTCATCGGCGCTGACAGGCTGGCCAACGCCGCGCGTGGTGCATTGCGCCAGTTGCGGTAGCAGCGGTTCATCGCGGCTGGCCGTTTCTAGGGCAGTGAGCATTTTGGTCGCAAATTCAGGTACCGGAACGCAGAGGCGACGCGTCGATTTGGGCAGTGATTTAATCAAGAGCGTGATTTTTTCACAGATTAAGCCGGGCACCAGCCAGTCAAATGTTGCGTGATTGACGCGATTGAGCAAATGCAGCGGCAGCGTCATCGTGACGCCATCGAGCACGTGGCCAGGCTCAAAGCGGTACGACAGCGGCAGTTTGATGTCGTGTACGCGGATGAATTCTGGGTATTGCTCTTCAGTCACCGCCGCCGCGCTGTGCTGCATCAGGTCATCTTTTTGCAGATAGAGCAGTTGCGGATTGAGCTTTTCTGCGCCTTTGCGCCACGCTTCAAAGCCTGCGCCATTGACGATGTCTTGCGGAATGATTGCATCGAAAAAAGCGAAGAGGGCGTTTTCATCGACCAAAACGTCTTGGCGGCGTGTTTTGTGCTCTAGTTCTTCGACATCCAGCAACATCGCAAAGTTGTGGTCGAAGAATTTGGCTTTGCTGTTGTAGTTAAAGCGCACCAAAGCTTCGCGGATAAACATCTCGCGCGCTTCGGCAGGATTGATACTCCCGAAGTGTATCGTCCTGCGCGGTACAATTGGCAAGCCATACAGCGTAATACGTAGCGATGCATTGACTTGCGCGTTGTCTTTGCTCCAATGCGGATCAAAGTATTGTTTCTTGATCAGATGCGGCGCGAGTTTTTCTATCCATTCAGGCTCAATCGCGGCGACGCAGCGTGCGTAGAGCTTGCTGGTTTCCACCAGTTCCGCCGCGACAATCCATTTCGGCCGTGCCTTTTTCAGGCTAGAGCCAGGAAACACATTAAATTTAATGCCGCGTGCACCGAGGTATTCGTCGTTTTCTGGCTGTTTGAAGCCTAAATTACCCAGCAGACCCGTAATGAGTGCCTTGTGAATTTGCTCAAATGTCGCCGGTTTTTCATTCAAACGGAAGGGCGCATGGCGATGCCGCGAGTCGCTTGCCTCTTCACTGATGACCATGTCGGAAAGCTGTTTATGCAACTCGCGCCATTCGCGCAAACGCAAGTAGGACAAGAATGAACGATGGCAATCTTGTACCAACTGGCGATTGGTCGTTTTATCAGCCAACAGTTTTTCAAAGAATTCCCACAGCCGCAGATAAGAGAGGAAATCTGATTTTTCTTCATTGAACTTGGCGTGCGCTTGATCTGCCGCCGCGCGCGCTTCATACGGGCGTTCGCGGGGGTCTTGCAATGACAGCCCTGAAGTAATAATCAGCATTTCCTTCAAGCAGCCTTCATCACGCCCCGCAATCAACATTCGGCCAACGCGTGGGTCAACGGGTAGGCGAGCGAGTTGTCGGCCGATATCAGTCAGCGTATCGCTATCATTAACAGCGCCCAATTCGCGTAGCTGTTGATACCCATCGGAAATGAGTTTGCTCGATGGTGCTTCTAAAAATGGGAAGTCAACCACATTGCCGAGTTTGAGCGCTGCCATACGCAAAATCACGCCCGCTAAACTGGAGCGGGTGATTTCGGGGTCGGTAAATTCGGAGCGAAGTAAAAAATCTTGCTCTGAATACAGGCGTACACAAATCCCGCTGGCGACACGGCCGCAACGACCGGCACGCTGGCGCGCTGATGCTTGCGAGATTTTTTCGATCAAGAGTTGCTCGACTTTCGCGCGAGGGCTGTAGCGGTTAATCCTTGCTTGGCCGCTGTCGATGACATAACGAATGCCGGGTACCGTCAGCGAAGTCTCAGCCACATTAGTCGCCAGCACGATACGTCGTCCAGTACTGCTCGGTCGGAAAATGCGTTGCTGATCTTCATTGGATAGTCGCGCAAACAGAGGCAGGATTTCGGCGTCACGCAGTTTGGCTTTGCGTAGTTCTTCGGCGGTTTCGCGAATCTCGCGCTCGCCCGGTAAAAACACCAGCACATCACCGCTGCCGTCTTTGCGCCATAACTCATCAACCGCTTGGGCGATGGCTTCTTCCATCTCGATTTCTTGGTCGTCTTCGTCTTTGCTGGCGAGTTCTTTGTAACGCACTTCAACGGGGAAGGTGCGGCCAGAGACTTCCATTACCGGCGCATTATTGAAATGCTTGCTGAAGCGATCAGAGTCGATTGTCGCCGAGGTGACGATGACTTTGAGGTCAGGGCGGCGCGGTAACAGTTGCTTTAAGTAGCCGAGCAAAAAGTCGATGTTCAAACTGCGCTCGTGCGCCTCGTCGATGATGATGGTGTCGTATTGATTTAAGTAGCGATCAGACAGCGTTTCGGCCAGCAAAATCCCGTCGGTCATCAACTTGATGTAACTCGATGGTGAGCTTTTGTCGGTAAAGCGGACTTTATAGCCGACGATGGTGCCGGTTTCAGATTTGAGTTCTTGCGCGATGCGGCTGGCGACTGAGCGCGCGGCCAAACGGCGCGGCTGCGTGTGACCAATCAAGCCATGCACGCCACGACCGAGTTCCAAACAAATTTTTGGCAGCTGCGTGGTTTTACCTGAGCCGGTTTCACCGCAGACGATGACGACTTGGTGCTTGGCAATCGCGGCTTTGAGTTCATCACGGCGTTGATTGACGGGCAGGCTGGCATCAAATTCGGGAATTGGGAGCTTTTCGCGGCGCAATGCGGTTTTGGCTTGCGATTTAGCGATACCAGCGACTAAGTCGGCATGTTGCTGCGCAAATTCTTGCTGTTTTTTTTGTCGCTCACTGCATTGCTGCAAAAGTCGAGACAGCGAGTGATAGTCGTTGGATTGGCAGTCGGCGAGTTGTGCGCGTAGGGCGCGAAAGTCCAGATTCATTGCAGCGGCGGCTTAAAAGGCACTAAAGGTGCGATTTTACCATGTACCGCTGCAAGCCTTAGCAGAAACGATGTTTATTGCAGCGTGATGAGGTGAGTGTTTTGATTACCTCGATCTACTTTATGTAGCGCACAGTGAATTGCTTCGCCTTCCACATTTTTTAGGTGGGTGAGATTGGCGTACTGATGTTCACCTTGAGCGAATTGACTGATGCATTCGCCGATTAGATTTTCAGGTGTCACACCCAAGCGGGCACAAGCCGCCATATTGGCAAATTGGATAACTTCATTTTCTACCAGTAGGAAGGGCTGTGGCAGTACATCGGCCATGGCACGTACTAAATGGCTGGTGCCTGCTTGCGCTTGCTCGGCTTCTTTCAGATGGGTGATATCGATCGCGATGGTGAGAATGTACACTTGCCCCTCGCGCTCAAGTGGAATCTTGGTCAGGTCAAACCAATGCGTGCGGCCATTACTCAATGTGCAATGATCTTCGAGCCGCACGGTGTTGCCATGCTCTAGAACTTCGTCGTCGCCCTTCGTGAGAATGGACGTATCTTCATCCAGGCCCATGTGCGATTGAACTAGCAGCTCATGCCCAAGTAGAGACTGGGTCGCTTGGTTGACAAGCAAGAAGCGTTTGTGTTGATCCCGAACGAAAATCAAACTTGGATTCGCATCCAGAATTTGCTGGGTGAACATTTGCTGCTGGAATAACGCCGTTTCGATGGCCTTGGTGCTCGAAATATCGCGAATGATGACTACGCAGCTGCGCGAAGTTAGTGGCGAGAGGCGAGCCTCGAAAGTGATTTCGGTATTATCGAGCTGATATTCAAACCGCTGTGCGGTTTGTGTATTTTGAATTTTGATCAGGCTTTCCAAAAATTGGCGGGAAACGCGGGCTGGAAATAGCGATGCGAGTTTGCTTTGCTCAATGCCATCCGGATGAGTGGTGCTCAGTGCTTGGTTTTGCGCCGTAACCCGACGACTGGCGTAATCGATGCTCCAAATCAAATCAGGCAAGGCATGCAAAGCTTCGGCTGCTTCGGCAGGAGGAACAATCGTTGTATGTTGCGAAAGGATTGGCTTTTCTTTCTTGGACTTTAATACCACTTGGACATAGTAGAGTGTGGCCAATAATAGGAACAAGGAAAGAGCAAGGCTAATCTGACTAAATACGGTGAATTTACTTTCACCAAAAGAAAAAATCAATAAAATGAATGTACTAAGAAAAATAGCAATAGAAACAAGGATGCGCGCTTGTTTATTTTTGCTACTGGTAGACCAGTTCAGTGGTGCAATTTTTTGTGTCATAAGCAATCAGCGAATGCCATTGGTATTAGTGTATATGGCACCAATGTTAACTTGAATGCTGAAAATTAGGTATAAGTTTTTTTTGAATTTAAGACAGGAAGCAACAAGGGAAGTGGCGGAGTGGACGGGACTCGAACCCGCGACCCCCGGCGTGACAGGCCGGTATTCTAACCAACTGAACTACCACTCCGCAGTGGT